>CAZUVC010000013.1:0-70187 GCA_964623745.1 uncultured Thiobacillus sp.
CGAGCAGATGAGGGATGTGCTTGATTGAGGCGTCCGAAATAACCGGGTCAGTTCACCTTCCGGCTTATAACTGCAGTCACGAAGAACTCGGTCGGATTATTTCATTGCTTGAAGGTACGTTTATCTATGAAACAAAGGCAACTCCGGGAGTTGAACTAAAGCTCAAGACCGTTAATGACTACATCCAGCAATCGTTAAAGACAACCTTTAAGCAAGACGATTCGCAGAGATTAGCCTCGATGCAATTGCCACCTGGGCCACAGAGAATTCGTGGTCTAGCAGGCACGGGGAAAACCATTGTGCTTTCTTTGAAAGCCGCGATCACTCATAAGAGGTTTGAAGACTTCAAGATTCTCTACCTCTTTAATACTCAAAGCCTGTATCAGCACGTTCAAAATCTAATATCTAAATACTATACCCTTGAGGCGAAACGAGCCCCGGACTTTGATAATAAGTTAAACGTATTCCACGCTTGGGGCGGGCGACAAAAGCCCGGGCTATATTCGAGCTTGTGCGCGAAGTATGGACTGATGCCACTAACACTGGGGCAAGTTCGGGGCCGGGGTGATTCACTAGCCTTCATCTACAAAGATTTGATTTCCCGTATTGGTGATTCCATCGAGCCTGAATATGACCTGATCTTAATTGATGAGGCGCAGGACTTCCCGAATGAAGTTTTTCAGGTCGTGTATAAATTGGCCAAGGGTGAAGGTGCAGCAAAAAGAATAATTTGGGCATATGACGAATTTCAGTCGCTGCGCGACATAGAGATTAAAGGTCCCTCAGAGCTATTCGGAAAAAATGACGCGGGTGAGCCAAATCTTCCTGATTCGGTTTTGCAGGGAAAGTACCCAGGAGATATCCCGAAAGATTTTGTGTTACCGAATTGCTATCGCACACCACGACCTGTACTAATGACAGCACATGGAGTCGCGCTTGGTTTATACACCTCGCGACCTAACGAGATGTTTTATTACCCGCGTGAATGGCAGGCTATTGGGTATCAGGTTAACAAGCCAGACAGTCTCGTGATCTCGGCAAACGACGAAGTGGAAATTGAAAGACCGGATGAAAACAGCCGGAACCTCTTAGAAGGTTTAATGAGGGAAAATAACAAACGACCCTTGAACCTGGTTCAGTGCGAAGCGTTTGATAGCAATACTGACCAACTACAGTTTCTCGCGGAAAATATTCACCGGCTCATTTCTAATGAGAACGTCGCCGCCGAAGAAATAATTATTGTTAATCTAAAATCCGGCAACAACAAAGACGCGATGCTTGAGATACAGCGGCGCTTAAATGCCGCTGGGATTAAATCGGTAATCCCCGGGTATGTTGAAAGCGCAGACGTTTTCAAGCCCCGTGGATTTGTCACAATCACAACCCCCTTTAGGGCTAAAGGCAATGAGGCAAATATCGTATTTGTGATTAATGCCCAACAAGTTTCAGGCGACTTCACCCTTCGAATGAGAAATGCGTTCTTCGTCGGCGTAACCCGCTCCCGTGGCTGGTGTTATATCACTGGATATGGAACCGGGATTCATAAGCTACGCGACGAAATTGAGAAAATTAAGAATGACTTCCCAAAGTTTTGTTTTATTTGTCCTGATCCAACGGTGGTTCAGAGCAGCAAGTCATTTTTGAGCAAGTCAGACAAGGAACTCAATAAAATTCAGGAATTGCTTGAGCTTGTCGAAAAAAATCCTGAGCTTCGCCAGTTAATGGCCGACCGCCTTAAAGACTGATTGCCTACTAGTCATGCGTTTTTCTCATGCCCAGCAAGGTATCCGACATGCCCAAGACCACTTGTCTAAGGTTACCCAAACGGGGAACGTTCAAGTACTACAAAACGACAAGACAATTTCCTGGCATGGACGATTAAGCGGAATTCAACGTGATATCTATTATCCGCTTGAGTATCAATACTTACTTGACCGCCATCAGTACTCAATACTTTTATCGGACGGGTCTTTTTTTCAATTTTATTATCGTTTTGATAGCCAGGAAAAACTGAAATCCGCAAAACTTGCATATTACCCCCGGCCTATCAGCATTCCTGATTCGTTAGACGATCTCATAGTCGGAGCAGAGGCGGCATTAGAGCGAGATGACGATCTAATGTATGAACACTTGTACAACACGGTGGAGCTTCTAGAAAAAAATGGGGTGATTCCTACAAACACATCACATATTCGGTTCGATTATGACTATCGCGCACAGTCGCATGCGGCCTCTCATCTTCAACTAGGTGGGATTCAGGATTTCCGTATTCCATCCAATTTTGTTCCACAACCCCTAGCTTTCGTTCAGCTTTGCGAATCGCTTATCTGCGGGTGCGACGAATTTGCTTTAGCTCATATAAATTTCGCAAAAAACAATCACTTAGAAACTGAAAAACCTTCGCAGATTATTTCTTTAAGTACATTCACCTAAGCCTGGGAAAAGGGCCACTCGCACACTTCTCTATTCTCTATATGTCTGGTGATAAGCTCAGATCCACAAAAAGTGCTCATGGATAAAGCCAGGCTAACAATCGCCCTGAACCCTTATGCGAGTTTGGTATCGGCCCGCCTTTGTAACGCCCCTTGAAAAAATCCTCCACCCATTGTCTCCATGCGCCCTGCCGTTGTTCAGGTGGATCGAGATTCAATCGCTCTAATGTTCGAACGAGATGTGGGAAGAAAGCTGAATGCTTATCATGGACTAGGTTAAGAACACCGGCGATATTTGCTAGCTTTGTTCCGACTGGGTACCCAAGCCGCTGGCTTTCAATCGCACAAACGAGAGCAGCCCAGCCAGCGACGTTTTTTCTGTCGATCGGAGAATTGCTCTGAATCAGTTCGCCAATGGCATTTCTTAGCGCTTCGTAGTTTCCATCTGCTTGGGCCTCCGCACACAAAACTTTGTGCTTAGCGCGCCGCATCTCCTCTGCAGCATCGAATAGGGCCGCCGTCTGTAGATCGGCATTGAGGGATAGCGTACCAAAAGATACAAGGGCGCAGCGCTCCTCTTGAATGATTCGCAAGACGATACGCTGATCGTCAGACCGTGAAAAAGGCTCGACTTCTGGCCGCTGTAAATAAATGCGGAAATGCGCTTGGCCTGTTGCTTCGGAAATGGTGACGCATTCCTGGTCGACCAAAAAAAGATGCTGACTGTTGGAGCAGAAAGTGTCGGCATGCAAGGTGCGCCAGTCTGAATTCGGTAATTGATCGAAGATCCAGATTAGGAGAGCACCTTGTTCGCGGTAAAAATCGGTACGCTCAGCGACGACCTGCGGATAAGTATTTGATACTTGCGCTTCAAAAACAATAGGCAGACCGCCCCAGATAGAAGCGACATCCGGTTTTCTCCAGCCATCCGTATAACTTGTCCAAACCTTCTCAATAACAGGTTTTGCAAACCTCGGATCAGCGCACAGAATTCGCTTAATCATTTCCTTAGTCCGAACGTGACGGGCACCTTCTCTTTGGCCGTGATAACGGAGCCGGTCAAGGTCGGCCAATGACAGCCCACGCTCTTGTTGGTACAGGCATTCAGCCTTTTCTGATGCGGCCTTCTCTTTATGGGCGAAGTAATGGCCGCCGGACGTATGCTTCCGCAAAAGCACATTGTGACCACAGCAGAAACAAACAAACGTCGATGTCTGAAGACCTTGCCTCAATTTCGGTCGCAAGGTATGAATTTCCCCTTCTGTTTGAGTGGGGAGCCACGATGCAACCTCGAGCACCATGCCATCGTGGACTCGCCGAACCATTCCGACCTGCAAAGAGTTGGTGGTTCTAGCTGGGGCTTCTGGATCGAAAGGTTGGCTCATGCTTTAGCGGGGAGGCGTCGGCCGTTATACAGAGTTCTCGCAATGCGGCGCCCGACACTCAGGCTGACCACCGGAACGAAAGGGTTAGAGCTTACTCGCAGGAGAAAAAAGATCCGTTCGCATTAAACGAGTGATAATTTCGTAACCGCAAGCCCTTGCACGAAGCGTACAAAACCGTGAAGAAAAGAGATGAAGATCAGGACAACACTATTCGCTGACCTTCGAATGATGGCCAGTTTATGGCCTCATTTGTTTATTTTCATATCTTGCCCTAATTGCCTGGACACCCGCTAAAAGGCTGTTGGAATCGAACCCTTGTAACATAAAAAACTGACGGTAACATTGACGGTAACTCTTGTTGTTGATTTTAATCAACCAGTATCTATAAGGGTTGCAGGGCCATTTCGATTGACGCCGGCCCACCAGATTTTGATCCCTGGTGGTCCAAAGATGGCCATAATCCTTATTAAAAACAAGGGTTGTGGCCATTTTCACGTCCAGACTTTATCGGTGATGTTTGCGCTAAGTCGCTGACCCACGGCGCCTACGCACACAGTATTGGCCTTCGTCGCACCTGGAAGCCAAGTTCCAGGAATCCGCCGGCCCACATCTATCCTTGACTTTCTGTTGCATTTGATACTATGTTGGTAACAACTAAAACGTATCAAATGGGTGACACCATGAACCAAGCAGCCGTAGCCTTCAATCAAGGCGACCAAAACCGTGGCGCCCTGGCCAAGATGGTGACGCGCGCCTTCGAGCATTGGAAGCTTGGAACGGAGGAGCAACTCGCCATGCTTGGTTTGGCAACCAACAACCGAGCGGCATTGGGCCGCTACCGTCGTGGCGAGCCCCTGGCAGCGAACCGGGACTTGTTGGAGCGTGCTGGCCACGTATTGGCCATTCACAAGAATCTCCGCTTGGTTTTTCCACAGGACCGAGACCTGGCCTACGCCTGGATGACCCAGCGCAACAAAGCCTTCGATGGTCTGACTCCTGTGGATGTAATAAAGGAGTGGGGGTTTGCCGGGATGCTTGTAGTCCGGGCTTACCTGGATCGGGTTCGCGGTAATTAATGGACGCGTTCTTCGCAGGACTGCCGCTTGCAGACGTCCATCAGGACCTGGCGCGCAACATCAAGTCCATCCGCGATTCCCAAAATCTGTTCGACGATCTCTCGGACGACCCGGCCGAATGGGAAATAGCCCAACAGCACGAGCTTGCCACCAAGCCGCACACCTACGAGTCCCAGGTCACCATTATCGACCGGCCCTTCGAGGAGGCCATCTGGCTCAATGCTATTGATTTTCCTTTTCGGAACTGGGCGGCCAGCCGCTTTTGCGATGGCAGCTTTGGCATATGGTATGGATCGGATTTGGTGGAAACAACCGTTCACGAAACCGTGCACCACTGGCGTTATCGCTTTCTTGCCGAAGCAGGCTTTGACGACCTTGTGTGCAAAGGCGCACGCGACAGCATAACGAGTGAACGCAAGGTGTATTGGGTGCGCTGCGATGCGGCGCTTTTGAACCTGAAGACGCGAGCAGCGGAATATCCTGACCTGGTGCATCCCACCAGCTATCACTTTACGCAGCAGATTGGCGCCAGACTGCACCGCGAAAGCCACCCTGGATTCGTGACCTCATCGGCTCGGTGCGATGGTGAAAACTATGGGATCTTGAACAGAAATGTGCTCTCTTCGCCTCATCCCTGCTGTTCCCTGACATACCGGCTGACCAGAGAAGGTGTTGTGGTGGAACGGGAAGCCGGCCTAACGTGGATGGTGCTGCCCTAGATTTCAGGAATCGAACCCGCGTCCGAAATCCGAACTCGAAATCAAACCTATCCCTTCACCCATAATCCATGGACGAGATCATCACCTGGCTCCCCGCCGAACTCGCCGCGCTGCCGCGCTACGTGGTGGCGCTGGCGATCGGCCTCCTGATGGGGCTGGAGCGCGAACGCAATCCGGCGGCCAAGGCGGGGCTGCGCACCTTCGCGCTGACTGCGCTGTTCGGCGTACTGGCGGCGCATCTGGCGACCGAGCTGGACGCGCTGTGGCTGGTTGCGGTTGGGCTGCTGCTGGTCGGCGCGATGATGATCGCGGCCTACCTGCGCGCGCCGCCGCAGCCGGATGGCGACCCGGGGACGACGACGGTGGCGGCGCTGATGCTGTGCTACGGCCTCGGCGTGCTGGTGTGGCACGACGAAATTCAGCTGGCGGTGATGCTGGGGATTGCGGCAACGATGCTGCTGTATTTCAAGCCGGAGTTGCGCGGCTGGAGCCAGCGCATGAGCCGCCACGACCTGTTGTCGGTGCTGCAGTTTGCGGTGCTGGCGCTGATCATCCTGCCGCTACTGCCGAACCGCGACTACGGCCCCTACGGCGCGCTCAACCCGCATCAGATCTGGTGGATGGTGGTGCTGATCGCCGGCGTGGGGCTGGCGGGCTACGCCGCGCTGCGGCTGGTGGGGCAGCAGCGCGGCGCGGTGATGCTGGGCCTGCTCGGCGGGCTGGTGTCGTCGACCGCCACCACGCTTTCGTTCAGCCGCCATGCGCGCGCCAGCAGCGCGATGATCCCGGTCGCGGTGATCGTCATCGTGCTGGCCAATCTGGTGGTGCTGGTGCGGCTGGGGGTGCTGGCGGCCGTGCTGGCGCCCGGGGTGCTGGCGCAACTGCTGCCGGTGCTGGCCGGCGGGCTGGTCGCCGGCGGCCTCGGCGCAGCCTATGGCGTGCGCCGGCTGCGACCGCAGGGCGAGCTGCCCGCGCTGGCGATGGGCAACCCGACCGAGCTGCGCACGGCGCTGGGTTTTGGCGTGATGTATGGCGTGGTGCTGCTGGCCGCGGCCTGGCTGTCCGACTGGCTCGGCAACCGCGGGCTGTATGCGGTGGCGCTGGTGTCGGGGCTGACCGATGTCGACGCGATCACGCTGTCGAGCCTGCGCCTGCACAACCTGGACACGCTGTCGGTGACAGGGGTGGTCAATGTCATCACGCTGGCCACGCTGGCCAATCTGGCCTTCAAATCGGTGCTCGCCCTGAGCATCGGCGGCTGGCAGATGGCGCGCCATGCCATCGCCGGCATGGGCGCAGTGGGTCTGGGTCTGGTGGTGACCTGGGCTATAATCCGCGGCTTTTCCGCCTAGTCACGAGCCCGCCATGGAAGCCGAAAGCCTCAATCAGATCGAATCCAAACTCGCCGACCTCGGTGAGCGTGCCACCCAACTCAGGGGGTTTCTTTGACTACGATCACAAGAAAGATCGCCTCGAAGAAGTTGCCCGCCTAGCCGAAGACCCCAATTTCTGGAACGACGCCGAGAAAGCGCAGGAACTCGGCCGTGAACGCAAGTCGCTGGAAGACGTGGTGCTGGTGCTCGACCAGGTCGCCTCGGGACTGAAGGACGCCGGCGAGTTGTTCGAAATGGCGCGCGAGGAAAACGACGACGACACGCTCGCCGCCGTGCAGGCCGACATCGCCGGCATTGAAAAAAGTGTCTCGACGCTGGAATTCCGCCGCATGTTCAACAACCCGGCCGATCCCAACAACTGCTTCATCGACATCCAGGCCGGCGCCGGCGGCACCGAAGCCTGCGACTGGGCCTCGATGCTGCTGCGGCAATACCTGAAGTACGCCGAACGCAAAGGCTTCAAGGCCGAGCTGCTGGAAGAATCCGAAGGCGACGTCGCCGGCATCAAGTCCGCCTCGATCAAGATCGAGGGCGACTACGCCTACGGCACGCTGCGCACCGAAACCGGCGTCCACCGTCTGGTACGCAAGTCGCCGTTCGATTCGTCCGGCGGCCGCCACACCAGCTTCGCCAGCGTGTTCGTCTACCCGGAAGTCGACGACTCGATCGAAGTGGAAATCAATCCGGCCGACCTGCGCGTCGACACCTACCGCGCATCCGGCGCCGGCGGCCAGCACATCAACAAGACCGACTCGGCAGTGCGCATCACCCACCTGCCCACCAACATCGTGGTGCAGTGCCAGAACGACCGTTCGCAGCACAAGAACCGCGCCGAAGCGATGTCGATGTTGAAGTCCAAGCTCTATGAAGCCGAACTGCGCAAGCGCCAGGCCGAGCAGGACAAGCTCGAAGCCGGCAAGTCCGACGTCGGCTGGGGCCACCAGATCCGCTCCTACGTGCTGGACAACTCGCGCATCAAGGACCTGCGCACCAACGTCGAAGTCTCCGCCACGCAGAAAGTGCTGGACGGCGACCTCGACGTGTTCATCGAGGCCAGTCTGAAACAGGGTGTGTAATGTCCGGAGGGCGGCTTAGCCCTCCGCCACTACCGCCAGCACGGCCTCGCCGTAGGCCTCCAGCTTCTTCGTTCCCAATCCAGAGATCTCGCCCAGTTCCGCCAGGGTGGCAGGGCGGCGCGCGGCGATTTCGCGCAGGGTGGCGTCGTGCAGGATGACGTAGGCGGGGACACCCTTCTCGTTCGCGGTTTCGCGGCGCCAGGCGCGCAGCGATAGGAACAAGGGATCTTCGTCGCTGTGGTCGACGGCCAGCCGCGTTTTCTTGCTGCGTGCAGGACGCACTTCGATCGCACGCAGCATCACGATCTCCTCGCCTTTCAGCACCGGCTTTGCGGCTGCGGTGAGCTTCAACGCGCCGTAGGCGGTGTGGTCGACTTCCAGCAAACCGCGCACCACCAGTTGCCGCAGCACGGCGCGCCAGACCTTGTCGGTTTGGCTCGCGCCGATGCCGAACACGCTCAACTGGTTGTGGCCGAAGCGGTCGATCTTCTCGGTGGTCTTGCCGAGCAGCACGTCGAGCACGTGGCCGGCGCCGAAGCGCTGGCCGGTACGGTAGACGGTGGACAGCAGCTTTTGCGCGGCTTCGGTGCCGTCCCACAGCGTGGGTGGATTCAGGCAGACGTCGCAGTTGCCGCAGGCCTGGCTGGCTTCACCGAAATAACTCAGCAACGCGACGCGACGACAGCTGGCTGCTTCGCACAGGCCGACCAGCGCGTCGAGCTTGGCGTGGCCGATACGCTTATGCGCGTCTTCGGCCTCGCCCTCGTCGATGAAGCGGCGCTGCGTGACGACGTCCTGCAGGCCCCACGCCATCCATGCCTCGGCCGGCTCGCCGTCGCGCCCGGCGCGGCCGGTTTCCTGATAGTAGCCTTCGACCGAGCGCGGCAGATCGAGGTGAGCGACGAAGCGCACGTCGGGCTTGTCGATGCCCATGCCGAAGGCGAGTGTGGCGACCATGACGACGCCGTCCTCGCGCAGAAACTGTTCCTGATGGCGGCGGCGCGTATCGTTGTCCATGCCGCCGTGATACGCCAGCGCGGTAAGGCCGGCCTGCTTTAACGCATCGGCGGTTTCCTCGACCTTCTTGCGCGTGCTGCAGTAGACGATGCCGGCCTCGCCTTTGTGCTCGGCCAGGAAATCGAGCAACTGGCGGCGCGGCTCGGTTTTTTCACTGATGCGGTAACGGATGTTGGGGCGGTCGAAGCTGGCGACGAAGACGCGCGCGGCGCCGAGATCGAGCCGGGTGAGGATTTCGGCGCGCGTCGCGGTGTCAGCGGTGGCGGTGAGCGCGATGCGCGGCACGTCCGGAAAACGTTCGTGCAGGGTCGAAAGACCGAGGTATTCCGGACGGAAATCGTGCCCCCATTGCGAGACGCAGTGCGCTTCATCAATTGCAAATAGCGCGATGCGGGCCTGGTCGAGCAGGGACTGGAAGCGCGGCGTCAGCAGACGTTCCGGGGCGACATACAGCAGCTTCAAATTGCCCGCCACGAAGTCGCGTTCGACTTGCATCGCCGTGGTGTTATCCAGGCTCGAATTCAGAAACTCGGCAGCGATGCCCAGTTCTTTCAGCGCAGCGACCTGGTCCTGCATCAGCGCGATCAGCGGCGACACCACGACCGCGCAGCCCTCGCGTAGCAGCGCGGGAATCTGGAAACACAGCGACTTGCCACCGCCGGTCGGCATCAACACCAGCGCGTCGTCGCCCGCCACCAAGGTATCGACGATGGCCGCCTGCTCGCCCCGGAACGCGGGGTAGCCGAAAACGCGGTTGAGCAGGCTTAAGGGGGTATCTGGCATGGGAAACAGTGGGTGGACGGAGTGATTCTGGCCCGGGTGGCCGGAATATCGGGGGGTCACATCGGATATAATTTTGTCACGTTTTGCGCGGTTCTTTGATTCAAAACCATGGTTTTGCCATAAAGACGCCTAGTGTTCGTGTATCTGCGAGGGTCTACCGCGCCCTGACTGAATGTTTGCCGATCGCCCCGGCCTCTGCACCCACCCCTTTTTCTGGTTCTGACAATGAATACCGAAACAAACACCCCCGCCCTCGACGAGAACCAGATCATCGCCGAACGCCGCGCCAAGCTCGCCGCGATCCGCGAGGCGGGCGTCGCCTTCCCCAACGACTTTGAGCGGAGCGACTACGCCGACAAGCTGGCTGCCGCGCATGGCGACAAATCCAAGGAAACACTGGAAGCCGAAGTCGTCCCAGTGCAGCTCGCCGGCCGCATGATGCTGAAGCGCGTGATGGGCAAGGCCAGCTTCGCCACCCTGCAGGACATGAGCGGTCGCATCCAGATCTATGTATCGAATGACCTCACCGGCACCGAGTCGCACGACGCGTTCAAGCACTGGGATCTGGGCGATTTCATCGGCGTCACCGGCACGCTGTTCAAGACCAACAAGGGCGAGCTGACCATCCAGGCCAAGTCGATCCGCCTGCTGTCGAAAGCGTTACGCCCGCTGCCGGAAAAATTTCATGGGCTGGCCGACCAGGAGCAGAAATACCGCCAGCGCTATCTCGACCTGATCACCAACGACGATGCACGCGAGACCTTCCGCCGCCGCTCGAAAATCATCCAGTCCATCCGCGCCTTCATGGTCGAGCGCGACTTTCTCGAAGTCGAAACGCCGATGATGCACCCCATCCCCGGCGGCGCGGCGGCGAAACCCTTCGCCACCCATCACAACGCGCTCGACATGGAGTTGTTCCTGCGCATCGCGCCCGAGCTGTACCTCAAGCGGCTGGTGGTAGGCGGCTTCGAGAAGGTGTTCGAGATCAACCGCAACTTCCGCAACGAGGGCTTGAGCACCCGGCACAACCCCGAGTTCACGATGATGGAGTTCTACGAGGCCTACCGCGAATACCGCTACCTGATGGACCTCACCGAGTCGCTGATCCGCGCCGCCGCGGTCGCCGCCACCGGCTCCACCACGGTCATGTATCAGGGCCACGAAATCGACCTCGGCAAGCCGTTTGCCCGGCTGACCATCGTCGACGCGATCCGTCATTACCATCCGCACTACAGTGTCGAACAGCTCAACGACCGCGACTGGCTGATCGGCCAGTTCGTTGAGATGAAAGCCAAGTACCGCGTGCAGGACGGCATCGGCGGCCTGCAATTGAGCTTCTTCGAGGAAACCACCGAGGCGCTCTTGATCCAGCCCACTTTCATCATCGATTACCCGGCCGAGGTCTCGCCGCTGGCGCGCCGTTCCGATGCCCAGCCCGACATCACCGAGCGCTTTGAGCTCTTCATCACCGGGCGCGAAATGGCGAACGGATTTTCCGAGCTCAACGACGCCGAGGACCAGGCCGAGCGCTTCATGGAGCAGGTGCGGCAGAAGGAGGCCGGCGACGAGGAAGCGATGCACTACGACGGCGACTTCATCCGTGCGCTGGAGCACGGCCTGCCGCCCACCGGCGGCTGCGGCATCGGCATCGACCGTCTGGTGATGCTGCTGACCGACTCGCCCTCGATCCGCGATGTGATCCTCTTCCCGCAGATGAGGCGGGAAGGCTGAACGGCTTCCGCTAGAATCGACCTCCCGTGTTTCACGCTTTTCAGGCCACACCATCATGACCGACGCTTTCAACACCCTTGATTCCCTTTCCACCGCCGCGGGCAAGACGCACTTCGCCTCGCTGAAAAAACTCGAGACCGCGCTGGGCGTGTCGGTGGCACGTTTGCCGGTGTCGATCCGCATCGTGCTGGAATCGGTGCTGCGGAACTGCGACGGTGTGAAGGTGACGCCCGAGCACGTCAAGCAGCTGGCCGGCTGGAAGCCGAACGCGGAACGCACCGAAGAAATCCCCTTCACCGTGGCGCGCGTGATCCTGCAGGACTTCACCGGCGTGCCGCTGCTGGCCGACCTCGCCGCGATGCGTTCCGCCGCCGCGCGTGCCGGCAAGGACCCGCTGAAGATCGAACCGCTGGTGCCGGTCGACATGGTGGTCGACCACTCGATCCAGGTCGACAAGTTCGGCACCCCGGACGCGCTCGACCTCAACATGAAGATCGAATTCGAGCGCAACCAGGAGCGCTATCAATTCCTCAAGTGGGGCATGCAGGCGTTCGAGACCTTCAAGGTGGTGCCGCCCGGCGTCGGCATCGTGCACCAGGTGAACATGGAATACCTGGCGCGCGGCGTGATGGAAAAGGACGGCATGGCCTATCCGGACACGCTGGTCGGCACGGACTCGCACACCACCATGATCAACGGGCTGGGCGTCGTCGCCTGGGGCGTCGGCGGCATCGAGGCGGAAGCCGCGATGCTGGGCCAGCCGGTGTATTTCCTCACACCCGACGTCGTCGGCGTCAACCTCACCGGCAGCGTGAAGCCCGGCGTCACCGCCACCGACGTGGTGCTGACCATCACCGAAATGTTGCGCAAGGCAAAAGTGGTGGGCAAGTTCGTCGAGTTCTTCGGCGAAGGCGCGGCCGCGCTGCCCGTCACCGACCGCGCGACGATCGCCAACATGGCACCCGAATACGGCGCGACCATGGGCTTCTTCCCGGTCGACGAAGCGACCTGCCAGTATTTTTCAGCGACCGGACGGCCGGCGATGCAGGTCGACCTGATCCGCGCCTACTACAAGGCGCAGAATCTCTTCGGCATTCCCAAGGCGGGCGAGATCGACTACTCGGAAACACTCAGCCTCGACCTCTCGACCGTCGAGCCTTCGGTGGCCGGCCCCAAGCGGCCGCAGGACCGTATTGCGCTGTCCGAAATCGAATCCACTTTCGACACGCTGATGCAGAAACCCAAGGCCGAAGGCGGTTACGACAAGCCCGCGGAAGACCTGCGCCGCACCTTCAACGTCGAAGGCGGCCACGAGCTGCGCCACGGCCATGTCGTCATCGCCGCCATCACCTCGTGCACCAATACCTCCAATCCGGGCGTGATGCTTGCCGCCGGCCTGCTGGCAAAAAAAGCGGTCGAGCTGGGCCTCTATACGCCGTCGCACGTGAAGACCAGCATGGGACCCGGATCGCGCGTGGTGACCGAATACCTGAAGCAAGCGGGACTGCTACCCTATCTCGAGAAGCTTGGCTTCGGCGTGGTCGGCTACGGTTGCACGACCTGCATCGGCAACTCCGGCCCACTGCCGGAAGCGATCGAGAAGAGCATCCTCGACAACGACCTGGTCGCCTGCTCGGTGTTGTCGGGCAACCGCAACTTCGAGGCGCGCGTGCACCAGAACGTCAAGGCCAACTTCCTGATGTCGCCGCCGCTGGTGGTGGCGTTCGCGCTGGCCGGCCGCGTGCCGTTCAATGTCGAGAAGGAACCGATCGGCGCCGGCAAGAACGGCCCGGTATACCTGAAGGACATCTGGCCGAGCAACGAGGAAATCGCGGCGCTGTTGCACCACTCCACCGACGCCGGCGTCTACAAGAGTTACGACGACGTCGGCGCCGACAACCCGCTGTGGGATGGCGTGAGCGCGCCCACCGGCGCGGTGTATGAATGGGATGGCAAATCGACTTATATCCAGGAGCCGCCGTTTTTTGCGGGTGGCACCGTCACCACGCCGGCGATCCGGGGCGCGCACGCGCTGGCGATCTTCGGCGATTCGGTCACCACCGACCACATCAGCCCCGCCGGCGGCATCAAGCCGACTTCGCCGGCCGGCCTGTATCTCACCGAGCACGACGTGCAGAAAGCCGACTTCAACAGCTACGGTGCGCGCCGCGGCAACCACGAGGTGATGATGCGCGGCACCTTCGCCAACGTGCGCATCAAGAACCTGATGATCCCAGGCAGCGAGGGCGGCATCACGCTGAAGGACGACGCGGAAAAGTCGATCTACGACGCGGCCATGGAATACCAGCGTGACGGCACGCCGCTGATGATCTTCGCCGGTGAGGAATACGGCACCGGCTCGTCGCGCGACTGGGCCGCCAAGGGCACCACGCTGCTCGGCGTCAAGGCGGTCGTCGCCAAGAGCTTCGAGCGCATCCACCGCGCCAACCTGGCCGGCATGGGCGTGCTGCCCTGCCAGTTCAAGGACGGCGTCGACGCGGCCACGCTGAAGCTCGACGGCAGCGAGACCTTCGACCTCGAAGGCACCGAGAACGGGATCACGCCGCAACAGGACGTGACGCTGGTGATCCATCGCGCCGACGGCAAGGTGGAACGCGTCACGTTGAAACTGCGCATCGACACGCCGATCGAGGTCGAGTACTACAACAAGGGTGGCATCCTGCCCTTCGTGCTGGGCCAGCTACTGGGCTGACGTCTTCCCGTCCTCCTGCAATGGGATGAGATGCAATGGGGCGAACCCGGGTTCGCCCCATTTTTTGCGCGACTCAAGCGGGGTACAAGCTGACACAAAGGGGCTGGCAGTCTATAAAATCAACTTCGGACCGTGTCCAGGTATCGTCCGGCACGCCGGCCCGATAAATAAACTAATAATACCTTTAGGTCTTGAATTACCTTCACGCATGTATTAGCATTTGATTAAATACGAAATGGGAGCCTACGAATGACGACACGTACCGCATGGATGACACTGGCCGCGCTGGCCGCACTCACGCAACTGACCGGCTGCAGCGACAAGCCGCTGACCTATCAGGCTGACATCAAGCCGATTTTCGAAGCCAACTGCGTGGCGTGCCATGTGCCCGGCGGCGCGGGCTACGAGAAATCCGGTCTGCGCATGGACAGCCATGAAGCCCTGCTCAAGGGCACGCGTTTTGGCCCGGTGATCGTTCCCGGCTCCAGCGTGAGCAGCACGCTCTACCGCCTGGTGTCGGGCCAGGCCGACCCGTCGATCCGCATGCCACACGGCCAGGCTTCATTGCCGGAGGCGGATGTGGCCACCATCGCCGCCTGGATCGATCAGGGCGCCAAAAACTAAACGCCCGACCCGGAGCCGACCATGACCAACCGCCAGTTCCTGCATTTCAGCGCCCTTCCCATGTCCACGCGCATGGTCTACACCATGACCCTGCTGGTGCTGGGAACGGGCTATCTGTTCGCGATGTTGCAGGTGTTCTACAGCCATGCAGGACTGGACGGCAATCCGAAGAACATTTCCGCCCAGGACATCCGCATCGCCTATCACGGCAGCGAGACCGACACGCGACTGGTCACCGCGCTCAAGGGTCCGATGGCGGGCATGCTGCCAGAGACGGAACGGGCCGCCATTTTCAAATGGGTGGACACAGGCGCCAATGCCGAAGCCTATGAAAGCCAGATCAAGCCCATCGTGCAGGAGCGCTGTATTGCCTGCCACGACGGCAGCAACCCGCACGTCCCGCTGCTGACCAGCTTCGATGAGGTGTCGAAACTGGTGGCACGGGATACCGGCGCCACCATCCCGACGCTGGTGCGCGTATCGCACATCCACCTGTTCGGCATCACCTTCATCTTCTTCATCGTCAGCAGCATTTTCACCCACGCCTACATGCGCCCGCTGTGGCTCAAATGCGTGATCATCGTGCTGCCTTTCCTGACGATACTTACCGACATCTTCTCCTGGTATCTCACCAAGTGGATTCCGGGCTTTGCCTGGTTCATCATCGCCAGCGGCGTGGTGATGGGGATTTCATTCACCGCGCAATGGGTGATCTCGATGTGGCAGATGTGGTTCTACACCCTGCCCGACGAAATCACCGAATGCGAGGGGGTGCTGCCGATTCTGGGCGGAACGTCGAAGCGGCGCGACAACTGACGCGTCAGAAGGTGTAGCGCGTCGCGAACAGTTCGCCGGCCTTGACCGGCGGCAGCGGCTTGCTGACGACGTAGCCCTGAATCTCGTCGCAGCCGTTCTGGCGCAGGAAGCTGACCTGCTCTTCCTGCTCGACGCCTTCCGCCACCACCCGCAGATTCAGCGCGTGCGCCAGCCGGATGATGGCGTTGACGATTTCCGCATCGTCGCTGACAACCAGCACGTCGTTGACGAAACTCTTGTCGATTTTTAGCGCGTCGATCGGCATCCGCTTGAGCTGTCCCAGGTTGGAATAGCCGGTGCCGAAGTCGTCGATATAGATATGCAGTCCGCGCTGACGCAGCGCATCGAGAATGCCGAAGGTGCGCGCCGGATTGTCCATCGCGGCGCTCTCGGTCACTTCCAGCTGCAGGTACGCCGGATCCATGCCGGTTTCCGCGAGGATGGCATCGATGTCATCAATCAGGCGTGCATCGGACAGCTGCCGCGTCGACAGGTTGACCGCCACCGGCGGCGGGTTGAGGCCGGCGTCGCGCCAGCTGACCCATTGCGTACAGGCCGCGCGCACCACCCAGCGTCCGACCGGGACGATGAGCCCGGTTTCCTCGGCCACCGGAATGAACTGCTCGGGGCCGATCATGCTGCCCGAGCGCGGCAGCCAGCGGATCAGCGCCTCCACCCCGACCACCCGGCCATCGGCCAGGTCCACCTTGGGCTGGTAGACCAGCGCCAGTTCGTCACGCTCCAGCGCCTGCCGCAGCCCGCTTTCGAGCGACAGCTGCTGCTGTGCGACGGTATTCAATTCGTCGCTGAAATATTCGAAACCGCTGCGGCGGTGCTTGGCCTGGTACATGGCAAGGTCGGCCTGACGCAAGAGGGTGTTGGCATCCAGCGCGTCGTCCGGATAGACGCTGATGCCGATGCTGGCGCCAATGGCGTAGCGGCGCGGTCCCAGCTTGAACGACGCCGCCAGCGCCTGCGTCAGTTTGCGCGCGACCCGGCTGGCGGCGCGCGATGCCGGCGGATGGGTCAGGATGACGCCGAATTCGTCGCCGCCCAGACGGGCAACGAAATCGTCGGCCCGCAACTGTTCGTCCAGCCGGTTGGCGACGATGCGCAGCACCTGATCGCCGACTTCGTGACCCTGCGAATCGTTGATGTGCTTGAAGCGATCGAGGTCGATGAACAGCAGAGACACCTGGGAGCGGTCGCGCTGCGCATGCGCCAGCGCATGGCCGAGGAAATCATGGAAATAGGAACGATTGGGCAGGCCGGTCAGCGGGTCGTGGTTGGCCAGCATGTCGAGCCGCATTTCGGAATAGCGGCGCTCGGCCAGCGCAGCCGCCACGAACAGGCCGCCCAGCGCCATGGTCAGCATGCTGATCTGCAGCGCGAACACATCGCCCGGCGTGGTGGCGCCGGTGATGCCGCCGTAGGCCACCACGGCGACGCCCATCGCAATGCCCGCCGCCAGGAAAATGGCCAGGCTCGCCCCGACCACCGAGAACCGCAGCGCCGCCCACAGTACGGCCGGCATCATCACGAACAGAATGATTTCGGAAGGCCGCAAGGGCTGGATGTACTGCATCATCGCCAGCGTCAGCGCCAACATGCCGAGCACCAGCACCAGGCCTTCGAGTCGCGCGCCCGTATTGGTCGGGAACAGGTCCCAGCGCGAGGCCGTCAGCAGCAGGGGGGCGACCAGATACACGCCCAAGAGATCGCCCAGCCACCACACCCACAGCCCGCGCAGCAGCATGCCTGTAGGCAGGTCGCCAAAGAAATGCAGGGTGAACACGCCGTTGAGCGCAGTCACCGCACAGCCCAGCGGCGCCGCCACCAGCGCAAACTTGGCCACGCTCGGGACAAAATCAAGATTGGGGCTGAAAGGCTGCAGGTAGCGCGGCAGGTAGCCCATGATCCAGGCGCCGGCCGTCGCTCCGAGCGCCAGACGAAACGCGTCTTCCGTGGGCAGCGCCGCACTATGGATGGCAAATGCGCCGAGCAGCACCCCCACCACCCCCGCCACGCCGTAGCGCATGGTCGCCATGGCGCCGATCCCCGCCGCCAGCCAGACGGCGGCTACCACGTCGGCCACGTAGGCCGCGAACTTGAGACTCAGCCAGCCGGCCAGCGCATAGCCCAGCGCGACCAGGACAACAATCAGCGCAAAACGTCTGACGTCGGCGAATTCAGGCAGCGACAGACGGGTCAAGTGTGGAAACCGGCTTATTGCGCGGGATCGACCTGGGCACGCACCGATTCCAGTGCGTCCTTGAGGGTTTCTTCCGACAGGCCGTTGAGCTGTTCGGCCAGCATCTCGGCGGCGTCGATGGTGTCGACCTCGTCGGGCAGGCTGTCGGTGTCGAGGTTGGCGACGAACACGGCTGCGGCACCCGTCACCTGCAGCAACTGGCGGCGTTCGTTCATCAGCAGTTCGATTTCCTCGCGCAGCAGGCGAACTTCGTCTTCTTTCATGGCGTGCAGCGTCATGTGTCTATCCTCACTCTGGTCAGCCAAACAGGGTCAGCACCCCGGTGTAGCCATATAAACGGTTGTAGGAAATCTCGCCATTGGCGAAAAATCCCACCAGCGGAAAATCGCCCAGGGCGTCGCGGATCAGGCCCAATTCCCGGTGCGGCACACCGAACATATGCTGACCGCGTCCCAGGCAGGAATAATACACGCCGCCACGGATCGGCGCGTTCAATTGCGCCTTGATCGTGGCCAGCATTCGAAGCAGATCGTCTTCGGCGGTTTGCTGGTCTCGGCGGCAGAACAGCAGCTCGTCGCCCGGCTCGACATGTTCGCCGATCGCCACCAGATTGTTCTGCGGATCGACGCCGAGAATGTTGCGCACCAGATAGTCGCCGGTATCCGACCCGCGCACCGGCAGGCCGACGAAAATATAGCCCGCCGCGCGCCGCAGGTCGCGCGCCAGCACCTCGCCGATTTCCTCTTTCATCACATCCAGCGCCGGGCGATGATCGAGGCTGCCGATGATGTTCTTGTTGGCGGTGGTGATATGGTGGCGCGGCCCCAGCGGCGAGACGCCCTGCGTCAGCCGCGTCGCCAGTTTCACCCGTTCGCTTAGCAGCACGCCGGAGAGGCCGCCATTCACCACGCCGCCGCTGATCTGGGCTGTCTCGCCGTGGGAACTCGACAGCCCGCCGACGACGAAGCCGCTCGTCACATGTGCGCTCAAGCCTTCGATCAGGTCCTGCATGCGATTGTTTGCGGGATCGCCATGCACCACGGCGAAGTAGGCGTCCGACGGCAACGCCTCGATATCCTGCGGCGTGCGCAGCACCGGCAGCATGCTGAAATCGGCGGGGTCGAATTCGGCCAGCATGACCGCCATGGCCGGCACGTCCAGGTATTCCACGCCGGTCGCACAGACGCCCACACCCACGCTGCCGACCCAGTTCGGCACGCCGGTCGCGCTCTTGAAAAATGCCAGGATCGCGTCGAGTTCGCCGATCAAGGCGTCCGACACATAGAGGAAGCCCAGTGAGGCCGTCGATGGAATTGCCCCCAACTGCTGCATGCAGGCCTGGGCGCCCTGCGTCCAGTCGGCATGCCCGGCGTGCGCAAACTTGAACGGGGCGCTCATGCGCGTTGCGTCAGGCGCGAATTCGGCGCGCGCGTCCGGCAAGGCCGCGCACGTCCGGTGGGGCCGGCATCAATAGCCGGTGCTGCCGCTATGCGGTAATTCGCCTTCACCAAAGAAACTCCATAGCAGGTGCGCCACCACTTCGGGGGCGATTACGGTGTGCTGATTGTGGCTTTCCAGCAAGGCGGTGCGCAGCTTTTTGCGCAGGTCGGGATCGCCCGTCAGGTCGAAAATGATGTCGACCTTGGAGCCCAGGCTCACCACTTCCATCGCGTCCTTGAAAACCGGCACCTTGCTGTGAATGAATCCCAGTGCCACCGGTGATTCCAGATCGCGGTGTGCCACGGCAACGATCTCCACGTTGACGTGATCTTCCTGGATCTTCTCCAGGAAATGCTCCGCAAATTTTTCCCCGACTTCGCCCAGGCCCAGCAGCGCGACTTTAATGGCATGACTCATGGAACGGCTCCTCTTATCTGTATGGTTGAACAGCTAATCCTCCCGCGAACCTGTACGGCGGGCAGTTCGATGCACCGCGACGCAGTCAAGGCGCACCGGAAGCATACGGTCCCTGCCCCCGCCTGTCGATACTCGTCGGCATGTCAGCCTTTGCGGCTCCTTGATTCGCGACCGCGGCGTCTGGCGATATGATTCGGGATTCGACCCGATATCCATTCCATGCCCGACACCCCGCCGCTCTATCCCCCGATCACGCCCTACACCAACGGCATGCTGGACACCGGGGACATCCACCGCATCTACTGGGAGACGTCCGGCACCCCCGACGGCATCCCGGTGCTGTTCGTGCACGGCGGCCCCGGCTCCGGCACTTCACCCAGCCAGCGGCGTTTCTTCGATCCGGCGCGCTACCGGATTGTGCTGTTCGACCAGCGCGGCTGCGGCCGCTCGACGCCGCACGGTGAGCTCGCCGACAACACCACGCCGCATCTGATCGCCGATATGGAAGCGCTGCGTCGACACCTCGGCATCGAACGCTGGCTGGTATTCGGCGGCTCGTGGGGCTCGACACTCACCCTTGCCTACGCGGAATCGCATCCGGAACGCTGCCTGGGCTTGGTGCTGCGTGGCATTTTCCTGTGCCGCAAAAGCGAGATCGACTGGTTCCTCGACGGCATCCGTGCCTTCTTCCCCGAGGCGCAGCGGCAACTGGCGGAATTCATCCCGGAAAACGAGCGCGGCGACCTGCTCACCGCCTATCACCGCCGCCTGCTCGATCCCGACCCGGCGGTCCACCAGCCCGCCGCCTATCAGTGGGCCACCTTCGAGGCATCGTGTTCGACCCTGCTGCCAAGCCCCGAACTGGTCGCCGCCTTTGGCAGCGACAAGACCGCGCTGTCGCTGTCGCGGATCGAGGCGCATTACTTCATGAACAATATCTTCCTCCCGGACAATAGCCTGCTCGACAACATCGACCGCATCCGTGCCATTCCGGCCGTGATCGTGCAAGGCCGCTATGACGCCGTCTGTCCGATCGTATCGGCTGATGAGTTGGCGCGCGCCTGGCCCGAGGCGCGCTACGTGATCGTCGCGGATGCCGGCCATTCGGCATTCGAGCCGGGCATTGCACGCGAACTGGTCGGCGCCTGCGACCGCTTCGCACAAACCGGAGCATTCGACCGATGACCTCCTGTAGAAATCGTAGCGAGCGGGCATCAGCCGGGCGTGCCCGGAGCACAGGAACCGGAATGTACATAAAAGTACATGAGGATTCCGAGCACCGGACACGCCCGGATCATGGCCGCGCAGTAGATTTATATAGGAGGTCGGATGAGTCTGTCGCCCTACGTCTTTGACGCGACCGCCGAGAACTTCAACCGCCTGGTGCTGGAAAATTCGCACAAGGGTCCGGTGCTGGTGCATTTCTGGACCCCCAAGGCCGGCCCCTGCTTCATCCTGATGCCGCGCCTGGTCAAGCTCGCCGCCGAATACGGCGGCAAGTTCCTGCTGGTGATGCTCAACGCCGACGAACTGCCGGAACTGGCGCGTCGCTTCAGCGTGAACTCGGTGCCGACGGTGAAGTTCTTCTGGCGTGGCGAAGTCGCCCACACCATCCATGGCGCCGACCCCGACAGCAGCTTTCGGGAAATTCTCGACCGCTTCATCGCCGGCGATGCCAACCGCGCGCATGCGCTGGGCGTGGCGGCCTGGCAGTCGGGCAAGGTCGAACAGGCGCGGATGCTGCTCGCCAACGCGGCAATGGCCGAGCCCGATAACCTCGCGATCCCGCGCGATCTCGCCAAGCTTTTGTGGGCCGAAGGCGAAGGTGAGCAGGCGCTGAAGCTGCTCGACAGCCTGCCGCCCGAGGCGCGTGCAGACGCCCTGATCGCGCCGCTGCATGCGCACCTCAAGCTGGCCGAAACTGCACGCCTGGCGCCGCCGCGTGAGGAACTGGATGCCCGCATCGCGGCCCAGCCGGGCGACCTCGACGCACGCTACCAGCGCGCCTCGGTGCTGCTGGCCGCGGATGATGTTGCCGACGCGATGGAAGAACTGCTTGCCATCGCCCGCACCGACCGCGGCTTTCGCGACGACATCGGCCGCATCAGCCTGCTGGCACTGTTCGACCTGCTCGGCAGCGCGCATCCGCTGACGCGGCAATATCGCCAGGCCTTGTCCGAATCGCTGCATTGAATTTCGACCACCCCGCCTTCGCACCCTACCGCACGCTGATCGATGCGCTGGGCCTGGCGCGCAGCCTGCCTGTGCCCGGTCCGGGCACGCTGGCCGCGCTCAACGCGCAGGCAGTCGCGCTGGGCACGACGCAGGCGCGCGGTTTGCCGCTGCGCTTTTTCGTCCCCGACGGCCGGCTCTCGGCGCGCGATTACGAAACGCACATCCTGCATACCGGCCAGGTGCCGACGCGCGCCGACACCTGGCACGACGTTCTGAACGCGTTGGTGTGGCTGCGATTTCCACGCTTCAAGTCGGAACTGAACGCAGCCCACGGCGAAGCGCTGCGGCTGGAAACCGACAGCCGGCGGGGCCGCCGGCGCGATGCACTGACGGTGCTGGACGAATCGGGGGTGTGGGTGATCAGTCGCGACCCTGCGCTGATCCGCCTGCTGGCCGAGCACGCATGGCAGGCCCTGTTCCGGGATCGACGGCATGACGTCGAGACCGCGATGCACTGCGTGGTGGTCGGCCATGCACTGCTGGAAAAAGCGCTGGCGCCCTATCCGTCGATGACAGGCAAGTGTCTGACATGTGTCTCCGGAACGCTCGAGCCCGACCTTGCCGAGCGGGACGCTATCCGCGCGCTGGCGGCGATCGATGCGCCGCGCCAGTTGCCGCCGCTACCGGTGCAGGGTGTGCCGGGCTGGGACCCCGCCAACGCGCATGCCGCGTATTACGCCAATCGGGAAATTTTCCGTCCGCCGCGCGCCGCCTCATGAGCGTCCGCACACCAGCCTGAACGCCGGTTCGTCCCGCGGCAGGGCTTGCCATGTCGCCTGCTGCGGGCGCACGGCCTGATGCTCGATCAATGCATCGTCGTCGGTAAACACCGCGCGCGACAGCGTGGCCATGCGCCTACGCTCGCAATCGAACGCCCGTCGGGACAGGATCGCGCGCACCGGACGCTGGCTTCCTGGATGAAGCTGCACATCGCGCATCCGGCGTTGCTCGCGAAAATCGACGCGGCCCGCATTGCGCTGCAGACTCGCCAGATCGATCGACACCACTTCGTTGGGCCTGTCACTCACCACGCGCCACGTGTTGTCCGCCCACGCCGGCGACGCCAGCAGACCGGCCAGCAGGCCTGTCAGCAAGATGGGCAGGACATGAGTCAACTCGCCGTAGCCGGCAATTCACCTCCGGCCACCCATCCCTGCGCCAGCTCAAGGTCATCGAACAGGCGGATGTCCGCCGACATGAACAGGCGGTTCACCCACATGCTCCACGCCACCCACTGGTCGCCGGTGAGGATCGCGATGCGACCGAAATCGTTCTTGTGCTCGCGCGAGAATTTCAGTTCCTCCCACGCAACGTCGACGCTGTAGGACAACATGTCGCGCAGGTCAAACAACAGGTTGACCGTGCCCTGGAACTGGATGCCATAGCACACCGCCTGCTCGAATTCGCGGTAATCATCCAGCGTGAACTGGCCCATCACGGTGACGGCGATCTGGTTGTCGTTGACGTTCAGGCTGATCATGGTGCGCTCCTCAAGTATGTATTCATACTATAGCGAATCGGGACGCAGCGGCGTCGATGCACGCACTGCCCAGATGCCGGCCGCCGCCACCACGGCCATGCCGATCCAGGCCAGAAGTGGCAGGCGCTCGCCAAACAGCAGCACGCCATAGAGCGCAGAAAATCCCACCGTGGTGTAGGCCAGCGAGCCCACCGTGAGCGTGCGGCCGCGATGGTAGGCGCGGGTCAATGCAAGCTGCGCCAGCGTCGCGGTGATGCCGATGCCGATCAGCCACGGCCAGTCTGTAGCCCGCGGCAGATGGAAACCGGCCAGCGCCATCCAGGCGCCGCCACCTACGGTCGAGATCAGCGTGAAATAAAACACCACGCGCCATTCGGGCTCGCCCAGTTTGCCCAGCTGCTTGACGTTGACGTAGGCCACTGCCGCCAGCATGCCCGACACCAGACCGGCCAGCGCCGGCAACCAGGCCTGGTCCTGCACCTGCGGCCGCAGTAGCAGCACGATGCCGACGAAGCCCAGCAGCACGGCGCCGACCAGACCCCGCCCGTGGCGCTCGCGCAGCCACCAGGCGGACAGCGCAGCGAGGAACAGCGGCGCGGTGTAGTTGAGGGTGACCGCGGTGGCGAGTGGCAGTCGAGACAGCGCATAGAAAAACAACACCAGGGCGGTAAAGCCGGCCAGGCCGCGCCAAAAGTGGGCCTGGAGGTGAACGGTGGCGAGCGGCGCCAGCAGCCGGCGCTGGCCGAGCGCGATCACGCCCCAGATCGCGACGAGACCGAACACGGAGCGATAGAACACCAGCTCGGCCGGCGAAAAGGTGGCGGACGCATGCTTCACCAGCACGCTCATCAGCGCGAACAGCGCGGCCGCCACCAGCATCCAGCTCGACTTCATGGATAACGCTTCATTGAAAACAGCTCATTGGAGGCGGCTCATTGTGGGGCTGGCGAAAAAAACGGGCGGTATGCGCCGCCCGTTGGGGATATAGAAACAGTTCATGGAAACCTCAGATTAAGCTGATGCGCCGGGCCGTCCATGCGGATGATGGCAAACCCTTCTTTGTTGGTGGGGTTGTTGCGCAAGAAAGCGTGGAGTTCGGCCTTGGTCAAGTTCTTGTACTGGCTCTCGTTTCCAAACTGCAAGGCGCCTTTGATCAGTGCGCCTACATCGCCCTTGCCGGGTGCCACAGCTAAATCGGCATCCAGGCAATTGGTGTTGTGCACCCACACCCCGGTTTTGCCAACAAAGTAGGTGTGCCAGTCTTCAACCTCAAAGTTGTACACGGTGGTGGTGTAACGCTCACGGGTTTCATTGACTGGGTCGCCCCATTTTTCGTAGTCGTAGGGAACGGAGTCTCCGACTGTCGGTGAAATACCCGAGAAGTCATACAAAGTACCAAGATCCCAATCGTCCTCCTCCTTGAATGCAATTGTCGGCTTGTCAGTTCGATACAAATCAAATACATCAAGCATTGATCCGGTTGTGCCGTCAGCCAAAATCAATTCATGCGTTAGCCAATCTCCATCGCCACGCATGATGAAGCCAGGGCGACGCTTCTCGGGTAGCGTTAATCTACCCATGGCAACCCAACCATTTGGATTAAGCCAGACCGGGTGATTCGGGGTGACATACACAGACTCAGTTTGTGCCCATTCGGCTTCTGCGTTGGGTGCCCACCAGAACCGCACCACCTCCTTGTCCTCAAACCGGAACGTCTTAGTCACCCGCTTGTAGCCGGTTTCGGTGCCCTGCTCGGGGTTTTCCGGGCGAGACAGCACCCAGTCCCCGACTTTGAGCTGCTCGATGGGCTTGAGACCCTCTTTGGTGTGCACCAGCGTGCCCGCCACGAAGCAGCCGATGGTACGTGAAGTTAGCCAATGGCTGAGTGAGCCCGCGTCGCTGGGCACGCGGGATCCACTCGGTCTGCAACCATGCGGGCGAAAAATGGGCGGTATCTGCCGCCCGTTCGTACATGTGCAAACGCTCATTTCAGATGTGGCTCGATTTCGCGCCGCAGGAAGGCGTGAAAATGCATCATGCCATCCTCCAGCGGCGACTGGTACGGGCCGGTTTCCGAAATGCCCTGCCGGTACAGTGCACGCCGCCCCTTGTGCATGCGCTCGCAGATGTCCTCGTCTTCCAGCGCGGTCTCGTGATACGCCGCCTGCTCGGCCTCGATGAAGGCGCGCTCGAACAGCACGATGTCCTCGGGATAATAAAACTCGACGATGTTGCTGCACGACTCGACCCCGGTCGGCACGATCGACGACACCACCAGCACATGCGGATACCACTCGACCATCAGTCCAGGGTAGTAGGTCAGCCAGATCGACCCGTGCGCTGGCGTCCTGCCCTGCTGATAGGCCAGCACCTGCTCGTGCCATTTCTGGTAGACCGGCGACCCCGCCTTGGCCAGCCCCCGGTTGACCCCCACCGTCTGCACCGACCACCAGTCGCCGTATTCCCACGTGAGGTCGTCGCAGGTGACGAAGTGGCCGAGGCCGGGGTGATACGGCGCGACGTGATAGTCCTCCAGATACACCTCAATGAAGGTTTTCCAGTTGCAGGCGTATTGCGTCACCTGCACGCGGTCGAGCATGAAGCCGGAAAAATCGAGTTCGCGCGCCGCCTGCATGCCGGCCAGATCAGCCTTGACGTCGCGCTCGCCGGCGAACAGCAGGCCCTGCCAGTTCTGCAGGCCGCTGCGATTGAGGTTGAGGCAGGGGTTGCCGGGAAACTCGGGGGCGCCCATCAACTGGCCGTGGCTGTCGTAGGTCCAGCGGTGGATCGGGCAGACGATGTTGTTGGACGGCAGCTTGCCGCGACCGCTCAGCATCAGCGCCTGGCGATGGCGGCACACGTTGGACAGCAGTTCGATGCCCGAGCCGCTGTTGACCAGCATTTTGCCGCCGTCGAATTTTTCCAGCGCGTGATAATCGCCCGCCTCGGGCACCATCAGCTGATGGCCCGCATAGCCGGGGCCACGCTTGAACAGATGCGTGAGTTCCAGCGCGTGGATGGCGGGATCGAAATACCAGGAAACCGGCAACTGAGGCGAAGTTAGCGACAAGGCGCTGGATTCGGCGAGATCGCTCATGGCGCACCCTACTCAAAACCAAGCCCCCTTCCGGTCTGCACCGGAAGCGGCAGGCGTGATCGCGAAACGACCACCATTAAAAACGCATCGGGGCTCGCGCCCCGATGACCACCGTTTGATACGGCTGCAGCCCCTGCAAAAGTGCCAGGAAAGGCCAAAATTCTAGCACAGCCGTTTCAGCCGGGGAGGCGGCCCAGCGCTGAATTTGTTAAAGTAGCGGTCTTTGCCCGCCGGGTCCGATTGAATGGCCAAATCCCGCGCCACCCCTCCCAAGGATTACGAGTCCGCCCTGACCGAACTGGAAGCCATTGTGGCTGAAATGGAATCCGGCCAGTTGCCGCTGGAAGCCTCGCTCACAGCCTACAAGCGTGGCGCCGAGCTGCTGCAGTATTGCCGCCAGCAACTGACCGCAGCCGAGCAGCAGGTGCAGATTCTTGAAAACGGCAGCCTGCAGCCCTTCCGGACCGACAGCGCCGATGAGTGAGTTTGCCGCCTGGATGCAAGGCTGTCAGGCACGCATGGAAAACGTGCTGTCCGAGTGGCTTCCGCCTGCCAGCATTGCGCCCCAGCGCCTGCACGAGGCAATGCGCTATGCCGTGCTGGGTGGCGGC
The DNA here is from genome assembly GCA_964623745.1 of uncultured Thiobacillus sp. Taxonomy (GTDB): domain Bacteria; phylum Pseudomonadota; class Gammaproteobacteria; order Burkholderiales; family Thiobacillaceae; genus Thiobacillus. The sequence goes on from CAZUVC010000013.1 coordinate 27,259, forward strand.
AAGCGGGTGCGGCCGCTGCTGGCATTCGCCGCCGGCGAGGTCGCGGGTGCCGACGTCGAACGCGTGCAGCACGCCGCCGCCGCGGTGGAACTGATCCATGCCTACTCGCTGGTGCACGACGACATGCCGGCGATGGACGACGACGCCTTGCGGCGCGGCAAGCCGACGGTACACGTCGAGTTCGACGAAGCCACTGCGCTGCTGGTCGGCGACGCGCTGCAGAGCCTGGCGTTCGACATCCTCGCGGCGCAGCCGCTGGCCAACGATGCGGCGACCCAGCTGAACATGTTGCAGCTGCTGGCGCAGGCGGCCGGCTCGCGCGGCATGGCCGGCGGCCAGGCGATCGATCTGGCCAGCGTCGGCAAGCCGCTCGATCTGACCGAACTCGAATTCATGCACATCCACAAGACCGGCGCGCTGATCCGCGCCTCGGTGCTGCTCGGCGCACAGTGCGGCAGCTTGCCCGAGGCGGCCATCGCTGCACTCGACCATTACGCCAAGTGCATCGGTCTGGCCTTCCAGGTGGTCGACGACGTGCTCGACGCCGAGGCGCCCACCGCCACGCTCGGCAAAACCGCCGGCAAGGATGCCGCCAACAACAAGCCGACCTATGTCAGCCTGCTCGGCGCGGCGCGCGCGCGCGAACTGGCGCAGGAACTGCGCGCCGACGCCCACGCCGCACTGGCCGATCTTGGCGCGCCCGCCGCGCGGCTGCGCCAGCTGGCCGACTTCGTGGTCGAGCGAACCTTCTGATGACCACACCGCTGCTCGACATCCTCAATACGCCGGCTGACCTGCGCGCCTTGGCGCCGGACGATCTGCCCAAGCTCGCGGCCGAACTGCGCGAATTCCTGGTCAGCTCGGTTGCCCACACCGGCGGCCACCTCGCCTCCAACCTCGGCACGGTGGAGCTGACGCTTGCCCTGCACTACGTGTTCGACACGCCTTCGGATCGCATCGTGTGGGATGTCGGCCACCAGACCTATCCGCACAAGATCCTCACCGGTCGCCGCGAATCGATGGCCGGCCTGCGCCAGGCAGGCGGCATCGCCGGCTTTCCGCGCCGTCTGGAAAGCGAGTATGACGCCTTCGGCGCCGGCCACTCGAGCACGTCGATCTCGGCGGCGCTCGGCATGGCCGAAGCCTTCCATCAACTGGGGTCCAGCCAGCGCGCGGTGGCGGTGATCGGCGATGGCGCGATGACCGCCGGCATGGCGTTCGAGGCGTTGAACAACGCCGGCGCCACCGACCTGCCGCTCTTGGTGGTGCTGAATGACAACGACATGTCGATCTCGCCCAACGTCGGCGCCCTCAACAATTATCTGGCGCGGCTGATGTCGGGCAAGTTCTACGCCGCCGCGCGCCGCGCCGGCGAGAAAGTGCTGTCGGTCGCGCCGCCGATCCGCGAGCTGGCCAAGCGCGCCGAGGAACACATGAAGGGCATGGTCACGCCCGGCACGCTGTTCGAGGAATTCGGCTTCAATTACATCGGCCCGATCGATGGCCACGACCTCGACGTGCTGATCGAAACGCTGACCAACATCAAGCGCCTGAGCGGCCCGCAGTTTCTGCACGTGGTCACCCGGAAAGGCAAGGGATACGAACCGGCCGAAGCCAACCCCTGCCTGTATCACGGCGTGTCGCGCTTCGACCCGGAAAACGGCATCGCCGAAAAAACCGGCGGCAAGCCGACCTACACCCAGGTGTTCGGCGACTGGCTGTGCGACATGGCGGCCGCCGATACGCGGCTGGTCGGCATCACCCCGGCGATGCGCGAAGGCTCCGGTCTGGTGCGCTTCTCGCAGGACTACCCGAAACGCTATTTCGACGTCGGCATCGCCGAGCAGCACGCGTTGACGTTTGCCGCCGGCCTCGCCTGCGAGGGGGTCAAGCCGGTGGTAGCGATCTACTCGACCTTCCTGCAGCGTGCCTACGACCAGCTGGTCCACGACGTGGCGTTGCAGAACCTGCCGGTGATGCTGGCGATCGACCGCGCCGGCCTGGTCGGCGCCGACGGACCCACCCACGCCGGCAGCTTCGACCTCACCTTCCTGCGCTGCATCCCCAACATGCTGATCGCCGCGCCGTCGGACGAAAACGAGTGCCGCCGCCTGCTGACCACGGCCTTCCTGCACGACGGACCGTCGGCCGTGCGCTACCCGCGCGGCAGCGGCGTCGGCGCCACGATCGAACCCGGACTCGAACCCCTTGAAATCGGCAAGGGCGTGATGCGCCGGCGCGGCCATGACGTGGCCCTGGTCGCCTTCGGCAGCCTGGTCGCGCCGGCGCTGGCCGCGGCCGACGCGCTCGACGCCAGCGTCGCCGACATGCGCTTCGTCAAGCCGCTGGACATCGACTTGCTGCGCGAACTGGCGCACAGCCATCGTCTGCTGGTCACGCTGGAGGAAAACGCGGTGGCCGGCGGCGCCGGCGCGGGCGTGGCCGAAATGCTGGCCGAACTCGGTATCGACGTGCCGGTCTTTCATCTGGGCCTGCCCGATCGCTTCATCGAACATGGCGACGCGGTCAGGATGCTGGCGGACTGCGGCCTGAATGCAGCCGGCATCGAACGCGCGGTGCGACAGCGGATAACCCCATTACCCGAGTAGTTTACTCAACTATTCTCGCAGTGTAGACTCAGTCTAAACTGTAAAAAGACCACAAGGAGCCTGCCATGAACCAGATTTGCGATACCGCCGTTTGCATGCCCGACGTGCAAAGCTCGGCGGACACCCGGCAAATCGCCATCAACAAGGTCGGCATCAAGAGCATTCGCCATCCGGTTCGGGTGGCCGACAAGAGCGCGGGCGTCCAGCACACCATCGCCACCTTCAACATGTACGTGTACCTGCCGCACAATTTCAAGGGCACGCACATGTCGCGTTTCATCGAAATCCTCAACACGCGCGAGCGCGAGATTTCGGTCGAAAACTTCGAGGGCATGCTGCGCCAGATGGTGGAACGCCTGGAAGCCGAGTCGGGCTACATCGAAATGAGCTTCCCCTACTTCATCAACAAGTCGGCACCCATTTCCGGCGTGCAGAGTCTGCTCGACTATGAAGTCACCTTCATCGGCGCCATCGAAAACGGGCGCTACACCCAGACCACCCGGGTGCAGGTGCCGGTGACCAGTCTGTGCCCCTGTTCGAAGAAAATCTCCGACTACGGCGCGCACAACCAGCGCTCGCACGTCACCGTCACCGCGAAGACCAACGGCTTCCTGTGGATCGAGGATCTGGTGCGCAAGGTGGAAGACCAGGCGTCGTGCGAACTCTTCGGTCTGTTGAAGCGGCCGGACGAGAAATACGTCACCGAACGCGCCTACGACAACCCGAAATTCGTCGAGGACATCGTGCGCGACGTCGCCGCCGCGATGAACGCCGAGCCGCTGATCGACGCCTACGTGGTGGAAGCGGAAAACTTCGAGTCCATCCACAACCACTCGGCCTATGCGCTGATCGAGCGCAACAAGCTCAGCCCAGCCGCCTGACGCTGCGTCACCCAAAAAAACAAGGCCTGCAATCGCAGGCCTTGTTGCTTTTCACTTGCAGCAATCCGTATTGCTCAGTAGCGTTGGATCAGCGTCATCGTCTGCCCGTCGCGCCGCATTTCCATCCTGTTGAGAAAGCTCATTCCAAGAAGCGGCATGCTCAGCCCGGATTCCACCACGAGACCATCCACCTGGTTGACGGTGATGCTGCCGACCTTGACCGTATTGAACATGACGCGCCAGGCCGGCATGACGCCGGCTGCCGTCCCAACCGCGACGGCCTGCCCAGCCCGGTAGTCGAGCCCCATTCGCCGGGCTTCGTCGGCGCTGATGGCGATGCTGGTGGCGCCGGTGTCCACCATGAAGCTCACCGGATAGCCGTTGAGCGAACCCGCTGCGGTGAAATGGCCCCGCACGTCGGCGGTGAGCGACACGCTCTGCCGCCCGTCCTTTGTCCCGCCGGCAAACGACTGCCCCATGCCCAGCGTGCGGCGCTTGCCGTCGACATCAAAACTCGCGCTGTCAGAATCCGCGGCGAGCAGTTTCACGCCGCCCATCGTCTGACCGACACTCAGCGTGCGCGGCTTGCCGCCGTCGATGCTGACGATGGCCTTGTCCTTGAACAGCCCCACCACCGACACGCTGGTGGCCCACGCTGCCGTGCCGGAAAACATCCCGGCGGTTATGATGGACACAGCCAGATTTCGTTTGAGTACGTTCATGCATCCTGTCCTGATATTTCGCCATTCCCCCACCGAGGGTCCGGGGTATTTCACCACATTCCTCGATCGCCACGGCGTTCCCTGGAGACTGGTGCGGATCGACGCCGGCGACGCGGTGCCTGAAAACCTTATCGGCGTTTCCGGCCTCTGCTTGATGGGCGGCCCGATGAGCGTGAACGACGACCTGCCCTGGATTCCGCCGCTACTGGCGCTGATCCGCGAGGCCGTCGCATCGGACATTCCGGTGATCGGCCACTGCCTGGGCGGGCAGCTGATGTCGAAAGCGCTCGGCGGCACGGTCGGCGCCAATCCGGCCAAGGAAATCGGCTGGGCCGATGTGCGCATCACCGACGCCGATGCTGCGCGCCCCTGGCTTGGCGACGCCGCGGACCCCATGCTGGCGTTCCACTGGCATGGCGAAACCTTCAGCCTGCCGCCGGGCGCCACCCGCATCCTCGACAGCGCACTGTGTGCCAACCAGGCCTATGTGCTGAACGACCGTCACATCGGCATGCAGTGCCACGTCGAAATGACGCCGGAACTCGTCGCCAGCTGGTGCGGCTCCGGCGCCGCCGAAATCGCCGCCAGCAACAGCCCCGGCGTGCAGTCGCCCGAGGCCATCCAGGCGGACCTCGCAGCCCGCACCGCGCACCTGCACCAGCTGGCCGACAAAATTTATTCCCGCTGGATTCAAGGGCTTAGGAAATAATCTCGTCACAGCACCAAAGGGACGGCTGGACAGCCGCATCGCGCGGCGTAGGATAGGAACCGGACTCACACCAGTCTGAAACGCAGCACGCGAATACCGGTAACAGGAAACATTTGGAGGATTTATGCAAAACGTCGACTATGCCAACTTCGACTTCGGCGAACGTCTCAACAGCTTTATCCAGGAAGTCATGAACTTTGGGGGGGCGCCCCGTACCGAAGCCGATCTCACCGAAGGCCAGAAAGTCTTCGTACGCGCGGTCAAGCGTGAAATGGTCAAATATGCCGATCCCAATCGCCAGGGCTATCCGCACAATCTCTTGGAGCAGATGGAATCCTTCACCCGCACCATCGGCGACCTGCACAATTCCTACTTCGACTCGGGCATGCGCAAGGTCAGCGACTGCCTGTACAACCGCTGGAAGATGCTTTACGAAGAGACCAAAAAGCTGGCTGCCGCCGGCGCTGACACCAAACCCGCCTGGGTCGACGTGATCAAGACCGAGCAAAGCGACATGCCGGCATTTTTTGACGCCTAAGTGATTGTTGTAGAACGAAAAAAGCCCGGTTATGCCGGGCTTTTTCATTTGCAGGCCGCAATATCAAACCCGCTTATCCTCAAATAAAAATAAAGGATTATTCAGGCACCGGGCCGGGTGCTATCCTCCTCGGACACTAATACCCACATCTAGTCTGAGGAGACGGCATGTCCAAACTGGTACGCCCGCACGGTGGCGGCGAACTCAAACCCCTGCTGCTGACGGGCGATGCACTCGCCGCCGAAAAAACCCGCGCCGCCTCGCTGCCCAAGCTCAAGATGAGCTCGCGCGAAACCGGCGACTTCATCATGCTGGGCATCGGCGGCTTCACCCCGCTCGATGGCTTCATGACCAAGACCGACTGGCAGGGCGTGTGCGACGGCTACAAGATGGCCAATGGCCTGTTCTGGCCCATTCCGATCACGCTGTCCACCGATGATGAAACCATCAAGGAAGGCGACGATATCGCCCTCACCGACGGTGAAACCGGCGAGATCATGGGCACCATCAAGGTCACAGACAAGTACGCCATCGACAAGGCGCACGAGTGCATGATGGTCTACAAGACCACCGACCTCGAGCACCCCGGTGTCAAGATGGTCATGGCACAGGGCAAGTACAACCTCGCCGGTCCCGTGAAAGTCCTGTCCACTGGCGGCTTCAAGGAAGAATACGGCGACCAGTTCATGACCCCGGCCGAGACCCGCGCCAAGTTCGAGCAGATGGGCTGGTCCAGAATCGCCGCCTTCCAGACCCGCAACCCGATGCACCGCAGCCATGAGTATCTGGCCAAGATCGCGATCGAGACCATGGATGGCGTGCTGGTCCACTCCCTTCTGGGCGCGCTGAAGCCGGGCGATATCCCTGCCGAAGTGCGTTCCGAAGCGATCAGCGTGCTGGTCGACAACTACTTCGCCCCCAACACCGTAATCCAGGCCGGCTACCCGCTCGACATGCGCTATGCCGGCCCGCGCGAAGCGCTGCTGCATGCGCTGTTCCGCCAGAACTACGGCTGCTCGCACCTGATCGTCGGCCGCGACCACGCCGGCGTCGGCGACTACTACGGCCCGTTCGACGCGCAGAAGATCTTCGACGAGATCCCCAAGGGCTCGCTCGAAACCGTCAACATGAACATCGACTGGACCTTCTGGTGCAACAAGTGCGGCGGCATGGCCAGCCAGCGAACCTGCCCGCACACCAAGGATGACCGCATCCTGCTGTCCGGCACCAAGGTGCGCTCGATGCTCTCCGAAGGCCAGGACCTGCCGGTCGAATTAAGCCGTCCGGAAGTCGCCAAGGTGCTGCAGAAGTACTACGCAGGCCTCTCCGCAGAACAGAACGTCAAGGTCGAACTGAAAGGCCACTCGGCTGCATGATTTTCCCTCCGGCTGCGAGGCCGGAGGCACCGCCCTGATCGCAGCAAACTCAACAGGGCAAGGGTTTTAGGACACGAGCCTACCGGAAGCGGATTCGCGATACGCCCCGGCCAAGGACGGGTTCAGTTCTAGACGGACCGCGACGTACGCGGATTGTTAGCTAACTTTTAGGAGACATTAATGCCAACCTATGTTCGTACCGACAAGTGCGACGGCTGCAAGGGTCAGGACAAGACCGCCTGCATGTACATCTGCCCGCACGATCTGATGAAACTGGACAAGGACGGTTCGGAAACCGGCCATGCCATGCGCGCCTTCAACCAGGAGCCCGAGCAGTGCTGGGAGTGCTATTCCTGCGTGAAGATCTGCCCGCAGCAAGCCATCGAAGTCCGTCACTACGCCGACGTCGTGCCGCTGGGTGGCATGGTGCAGCCGCTGCGTGGTTCCGACTCCATCATGTGGACGATCAAGTTCCGCAACGGCACGCTGAAGCGCTTCAAGTTCCCGATCCGCACCACGCCCGAAGGCTCGATCGACCCCTATGGCAACAAGCCCATGCCCAAGATGGCCGAAATCGAATCCACGGGTTCGTTCACGCGCGACATGATGGGTGGCTACCGCGCCGGCAACCCGGCCGAACTGATCCGTAAGTAATCCAGATTTAATTGAAAGAGGTGTGAAATGGCTGGAGAATTTGGTAATCCCGAAGTTGTCCAGGAGGATGTCGACGTCCTCCTGATCGGTGGTGGCATGGCATGCTGCGGCGCCGGCTACGAAATCATGCGCTGGGCCGATGCGGCCAAGGCCGAGATGGGCATCGATCTGAAAATCAAGCTCGTCGACAAGGCTGCAATGGACCGTTCCGGCGCCGTGGCGCAGGGTCTGTCCGCGATCAACACCTACATCGGCTCCGAGCAGGATCCCGCCGACTACGCCCGCATGGTCTCCAACGACCTGATGGGCATCACCCGCGACGACCTGGCCTACGACCTCGGCCGCAACGTGGATGACTCGGTGCACCTGTTCGAAGAATGGGGCCTGCCGATCTGGAAGACCGACGAAAACGGCGAGCGTCATGACGGCGCCCAGGGTCTGCCCGCACTGAAGGACGGCGGCAAGCCCGTGCGTTCCGGCAAGTGGCAGATCATGATCAACGGCGAATCCTACAAGTGGATCGTTGCCGAAGCCACCAAGAAGGCGCTCGGCATGGACCGCATCGAAGAGCGCATCTTCATCGTCAAGCTGGTCAACGACAAGAACGACCCGAGCCGCATCGCCGGTGCAGTCGGCTTCTCGACCCGTGACCACAAGGTTGTCGTCTACAAGGCCAAGGCGATTCTGCTGGCCGCCGGTGGTTGCGTGAACATCTTCCGTCCGCGTTCCGTCGGTGAAGGTACCGGCCGTGCCTGGTACCCGGTGTGGAACGCAGGCTCGACCTACGCGATGGCTGCCGAAGCCGGCGCCGAGCTGACGATGATGGAAAACCGCTTCGTGCCCGCCCGCTTCAAGGACGGCTACGGCCCGGTCGGCGCCTGGTTCCTGCTGTTCAAGGCGCAAGCTGTGAACGCCTACGGCGAAGTCTACATGGTGAAAAACAAGGAACTGCTGAACGACTACCCCCCCTACGGGCAGGCAGCCGTTCCCGCATCGTGCCTGCGTAACCACCTGATGCTGAAGGAAATGAAGGAAGGCCGCGGCCCCATCTACATGGACACCGTGACCGCCCTCGCCAAACTGCGCGAGACCCTGACCCCGCGCGAAGTGAAGCACCTTGAAGCCGAAGCCTGGGAAGACTTCCTCGACATGTGCGTCGGCCAGTGCGGCATCTGGGTGGGCGAGAACATCGAGCCGGAGAAGAAGAACTCCGAACTGATGCCGACCGAGCCCTACCTGCTGGGTTCGCACTCCGGTTGCTGCGGCATCTGGGTGTCGGGTCCGACCGATCTCGGCGCACCGACCTCGGAAGATCATGCTGACGCAGACAAGATTCCGGCTCACCTGCCCAAGGGCTGGAGCTGGGGCTATCGCTCGATGACCACGGTCAAGGGTCTGTTCACCGCCGGCGACGGCGTGGGCGCATCCGGCCACAAGTTCTCCTCCGGCTCGCATGCCGAAGGTCGCATGTGCGCCAAGTCCATGGTCAAGTACTGCATCGACAACAAGGACTGGAAACCCGAACTCGACACCTCCGTCGAGCAGCTGGTGGAAGACATCTACAAGCCGGTGCGTACCTTCCTCGAGCACAAGGACTACACCACGGCGATCGACGTCAACCCCAACTACATCACGCCCAAGATGCTGCAGTTCCGTCTGCAGAAGATCATGGACGAGTATGTGGCCGGTGTCGCGACCTACTACACGACCAACGCCAACATGCTGGGCGTCGCTGAAGAAAAGCTGAACATGCTGAAGGAAGACGCGGAGAAGATGCGTGCGAAGGACCTGCACGAACTGCTGCGCGCGTGGGAAAACTACCACCGCATCCTGACTGCCGAAGCCCACATGAAGCACATCCAGTTCCGCCAGGAAAGCCGTTACCCCGGCTTCTACTACCGCATGGACAAGAACTTTGTCGATGAGGAAAACTGGCACTGTTTCGTGAACTCGGTGTACGACAAGAACTCCAAACAGTGGAACTGCTTCAAGCGCGCCCACGTGGATCTGGTCGACAAGTCCAAGCTGTTCAAGCCCGCTGCCCACTAAGTCATCAGTGAAGCAGTAAACGCCGGGCGCCGCTGTTTTTACGGCGCCCTTTAAAACCGGGCGCCATCAGGCGCCCGGTTTTTTTCCGGATTCAATAACAGCAAGGCATACAGGGTTGTTCAGCATCCAGCCGAAAGCGCGTACCCTAAAGGACTCCGATCTGCTATACGCTAAAGCGCATGCAGAGTCGTATGCCCTACGCACTCCCGACTGTGTGTTATCGATTTTTTGAAGTGAGGGGCCACGCCCCACGAGGTTGAACCATGAACGAAGCTGAATTCAAAGACATGATCGAAGACTCCCCGTTTGCGGGTAGCCCGGTCAAACCCATCATGCTGACGGAAGATGCGACGCTGCAATTCCGCTGCCATCGCGACGTCAAGTGCTGGAATGCCTGCTGTAGCAACATCGACATTCCACTTACCCCCTACGACATCCTGCGCCTGAAGAAACGCCTCGACATGTCGTCCGGCGAATTTCTCAACCAGTATTCGGTGCCGTTCGAGATGGACAAGGACGGCATGCCCGGCGTCAAGCTGAAGCCGGTCGAAGGCGGTACCGCCTGCCAGTTCATGACGCCGGAAGGTTGCGGCGTCTATGAAGACCGCCCGACCGCCTGCCGCTACTATCCGGTCGCCCTGCTGACCATGCGCCGCTCGGACGAATACGTCGACCGTAGCGCCTATGCCATGGTGAGAGAGCCGCATTGCCTCGGCCATTTCGAGGACAAGACGCAGACCATCGAGCAATACCGCGCCGAACAGGGCGTCGCCGAATACGACGAGAAGGCGCATGCCTGGCGCCAGCTGGTGGTCAAGCGCAAGTCGGCCGGCCCCGCCATCGGCAAGCCCACCCCCATTTCCAACCAGCTGTTCTTCATGGCGAGCTACGACGTCGACCGCTTCCGCGCGTTTGTGATGAGCCCGAGCTTCAACGACACCTACGACATCCCGGTCGACGTCATGGCGCTGTTGATCGCCGACGACGAGGCCCTGCTCGACTTCGGCCTGAATTTCCTGCGCCACACCCTGTTTGGTGAAAAATTCGTCGATGAGCGGCCGGATGCCTACGAGAAGCGCCTGGCCCGTCGCCGCGCGCTGGCCGAGAAGGACCAGGAAGCCGAATTCCAGAAAAAAATGGCCATCGAAGACGACAAGTACTCCGGCGAACACTGATCTCATGCGATTCCCTGCATTTGCCCTGCTGGTCCTGCCGATCCTGTTTTCCACAGGCGCATCGGCGCAGGCCACGCTCAACAAGTGCACCGATGCGGAAGGCCGCGTCACCTATTCCAACCTGCCCTGCCGCAACGCGGCGGCAGTCCGCCGCATCGAAATCGATCCGCCGCCGCCGGTCCCGGTTGTCGTTCCTCCGCCGATTCCTGCGCCTGCGCCCGTTCCAGCACAGACCGCCGCACCGCCACCCACGCTCACGCCAGCCCCGGCCGCCTTGCCTGCGCCGGCTTCCGCGCCGGCGCCTGCGCCGATAGCCCAACCCGCACCTGTGCCCCTGCCGGCACTGACGCCAGCACCCGTGGCGCCGCCCGCCACGCCGCGCCGCCCCGCCGGCATCAGTCCGCCCGCTGTGCGTTCCTCGGTGCGCCAATGCGACACCCTGACCGAACAACTGGGCCGCGTGTTCGACAAGATGGACCAGGCGCGCGGCAAGGGCGCCACGCAAAAGCAGATGGACGAGTGGAATCAGGAAATCAAGTCGCTCGAACTAAAAAAGCAGCAATCCGGCTGCTTCTGAACCCCTCATCACACCCATGAACGCACGCACCCTCGACCCCGCCCATCACCTGATCGAAAAAGAGCCGTATTACGAAGCGGTCGGCGAGGAAATCCAGCTGTTCGAATCCGCCTACCGCCAGCGCATCCCGGTACTGCTGAAAGGCCCCACCGGCTGTGGCAAGACGCGCTTCATGGAACACATGGCGTGGCGGCTCAAGCGCCCGTTGATCACCGTGTCGTGCCACGACGACCTCACCGCGTCCGACCTGGTCGGGCGTTATCTGGTCAAGGGCGGCGAAACCGTCTGGGTCGACGGCCCGCTTACTCGTGCGGTGCGCTGCGGCGGCATCTGCTATCTCGATGAAATCGTCGAGGCGCGCAAGGACACCATGGTGGTGATCCACCCGCTGGCCGACGACCGCCGCGCGCTGCCGATGGAAAAGCTCGGCCAGATGGTCGAGGCGCCGCCCGAATTCTGCCTCGCGATTTCCTACAACCCCGGCTACCAGAGCGTACTGAAGGACCTGAAGCAGTCGACGCGGCAACGCTTCGTCGCGCTGGAGTTCGACTATCCGTCGGCCGCGCTGGAACGCCGCATCGTTGCGACCGAATCGGGCGTGTCCGACGCCATCGCCGACAGTCTGGTGCGCTTTGCCCAGATGACCCGCAACCTCAAGGGCAGCGGGCTGGAAGAAGGTGCGTCCACCCGGCTGCTGGTGCATGCCGGCAAGCTGATCGCCGACGGCGTCAGCCCGGTCACCGCCTGCAAGTCCGCGGTCGCGCAGGCGGTCACCGATGATGCCGACATGCTGAAAGCGATCCAGGAGCTGTCCTCCTCCATCTTCTGATGGCCCAGCTGCAACTTACGGCCGCCGAGATGGAAGCCAGCCTCCACGTCTGGCTGGATACCGAATTCACCTTCTTCAAGGTCGAGCAGCTCGCCGCCGAGCTGGCACCGCTGGCGCGCGACGAGCAGGATTTCATCCTCGGCTGGATCCGCCGCATCGCCTCCACCCACATCACGCTGGCCTGGCAGTTCGGCCGCCGCGCGCCGGCGCTGTTGCCGCGCATGGAACGCCGCCTGCTGGAAGCATGGGCGGTGCACACCTGCGACATCTTCGATCGCACCGGGCTGCAGACTGCGCTCCGGGTGATGGAAGAGGTCGACAGCTTCGACGACGCACAGCACGCAAACGACGCGGCGGGCGCGTTGTTCGAGGACATCGCGCCGGTGCTCGGCAACTTCGTCTGCGGGCTATCCGGACGCCGCCTGAAGCTCGAGGAAGGTGACGCCGCCTGGACCGATGGCGAGCGCATTGTGTTGCCGCCGCTGATCGCCGCGCTGCCGAACCTGGACGACAACTTCCAGCTCGCCAAGATCACGGTCGCGCTGTTGTGGGCGCAGACGCGTTTCGGCACCTTGCGCCTCGACCATGCCGCCATTGCCGGCGGCTATGCCGACCCCGAACGCGCGCTGACCCGCCTGCATGCGCTGGAAACCTTGCGGCTCTCCGCGCGCATCGCGCGCGAGCTGCCCGGCCTGTCGCGTGAAATGAAGCGCCTGCGTGCGCAGCTCGACGCCGCATTGCCTCAGACCTGGGAGCGTTTCGAGGCCGCGCTGACCGCCGAGCAGGCGATGCCCGAGGATAGCCTGGCGCTGCTCGACGCTGCCTACGACGAAGCCGACTGCCCGCAGTGGAGCGACCAGGGCTGCCTACGTCCGGACGCGATTGCCGCCGCCCGCGCCGCGCGGCTGGACAAGGAAAAGGCGCGGCTGCGCATCAAGCTGGCCGAATTGCTGGAAGAACATCAAGCCCCGCAACCCGAACCAAAGGCCGCAGCGGAAACCCCGCCCGAGCTGGAGGTGACACCGCGCGACGAAAACGGCCTGCTCGATTTCGACATCACGCTCGACGATGCGCCGATCGCCCCGCCCGAGGGCGTCAAGCAGCTGCTGACGTCGGTTTACCTCGATTTCGGCGAGATTCCCCCGGACTATCTGGTCCCGGCGGGCGACGGCGAATACGACGCGAACCGCGTGTTCGACCAGCCCGAGGACCCCGACGCGGTGTGGCACGGCACTTATCACGAGAAAGGCGCGGAGCTGTTTCCCGAGTGGGATCACGGCCGCCAGCACTACCGCAAGAACTGGTGCGTGATGCGGGAGAAAACCGTCGCACCGGTTCACGACAGCTTCTATCGTGACACGCTCGACAAGTATGCCGGCGTGATCAAGCAGCTGCGTCGGAAATTCGAGGCGCTGCGCGACGAGAACCGCCTCGACAAGCGCCAGACCCAGGGCGACGAAATCGACCTCGACGCGCTGATCGAGGCGCTGGCCGACGCGAAAGACGGCCGCGAAATGAGCGACCGACTGTTTGTACGCATGCACCGCGCCGAGCGCAACATCGCGGTGGCTTTTTTAGTGGACATGAGCGGCTCGACCAAGGGCTGGATCAACGAGGCCGAGCGTGAGGCGCTAATCCTCTTGTGCGAGGCGCTGGAACTGCTGGGCGACCGCTACGCGATCTACGGCTTTTCCGGCACCACGCGCAAGCGCTGCGAGCTGTTCCGCATCAAGACCTTCGACGAGCGTTACGACGACGAAGTGAAGGCGCGCATCTCCGGCATCCGCCCGCAGGAATACACCCGCATGGGCTTTGCGCTGCGCCACATGACCAAACTGCTGAATCAGGTCGAGGCCAAAACCCGCGTGCTGGTGACGCTGTCGGACGGCCGGCCGGACGATTATTTTGATGTCTACCGCGGCCAGTATGGCGTCGAGGACACGCGCATGGCCTTGCAGGAAGCGGCGCGCACCGGCATTCATCCCTTCTGCGTCACGCTCGACCGCGACGCGCGCGACTACCTGCCGCACATGTACGGCGCGGCGCGTTACATCATTCTGGATGACGTGCGACAATTGCCGGTGAAAGTCACCGATATTTACCGACGCATCACGACATGACCCAGGACGAACTCAAGACCGGATTTTTTTACAGCAACGGCGCCTACGGCCGGACCTGGGGCGTGCGTCAGCTGGCGGAAATCACCACCGATGCCGAGAACGGCGAACTGGAAGCGTATTTCAAGGGGGTGGCCGGCACCTGCCGCCGCAAGAAGGGCCATTGCAGCCTGAATGACTTCGCGCGCTGGGCCAAATACCAGGTGGCCCTGGTGGAAAACGACTGGAAGCGGGTCAGCGGCGACGCCCCCCCCGCCGAATCCGAGGCGGCTTAAGCGCCGGCAGTGGGGTCGGCAGGCAAACCCGACGCAGGCTCATCGCCTTCCAGAATCACGGCCGACTGCGTGCCCAGATAATCCATGATCGCGTAGGTCAGCGCCGTGCAGCCGGTGCCGTCGAGTGCCGAAATCGCGAACACCGGCCCGGTCCATTCATAGTCCGCCACGAATTTCGCCACCACCGCTTCGCGCTCGGCCTCATCCACCATGTCGAGCTTGTTCAGCACCAGCCAGCGCGGCTTGTCGTAAAGCTGCTGGTCGTACTTGCGCAACTCCTCGACAATGGCGCGCGCATCGTGCACCGGATCGCCGCTGTCTTCCCAGCGCGGCGAAATGTCGACCAGATGCAGCAGCACCCGCGTGCGCTGCAGATGGCGCAGAAACTGATGGCCCAGCCCGGCGCCTTCGGCCGCGCCCTCGATCAGCCCCGGAATGTCGGCAATCACGAAGCTGCGCTCGCTGTCGACCCGCACCACGCCGAGGTTCGGCGCCAGCGTGGTGAACGGATAGTCGGCCACCTTGGGGCGCGCCGCCGACACCGCACGGATGAAGGTCGACTTGCCCGCGTTGGGCATGCCCAGCAGGCCGACGTCGGCCAGCACTTTCAGCTCCAGCGCCAGTTCCCATTCCTCGCCCGGCTCGCCCAGCGTGTGCTGGCGCGGCGCACGGTTGGTGCTGGACTTGAAATGCAGGTTGCCCAGGCCACCCTTGCCGCCCTTGGCGAGGCATACGGTTTGTCCGTCCGCCGTCAGGTCGGCCACCACATCGCCACTGGTGGTGTCGGTGAAGACCGTCCCCACCGGCACGCGCACGATGAGGTCCTCGCCGCCCTTGCCGTAGCACTGCGCGCCGCGACCGTTTTCGCCTTTTTGCGCCTTGAAGACGCGGGCAAAGCGGAACTCGATCAGGGTATTGATGTTGCGATCGGCCACCGCGATGACACTGCCGCCGCGGCCGCCGTCTCCGCCATCCGGGCCGCCATGGGGAATGTTTTTCTCGCGGCGGAACGAAGCGCTGCCGTCCCCGCCCTTGCCGGCGATGACCTCGATTTTGGCTTCGTCAATGAATTTCATAGGGGGTGGACCTGGTTAAATTTCGCACAAACAAAAAAGCCCCATCCGGCGGACAGGGCTTTTTGGCGAGCGAGTCGGACTCAGCTCAAATCAGTTCAAACCGCAACCGGCTCGATACGAACCACGCGGCGGCGGGCAGCGCCCTTGATCTCGAACTTGACCGTGCCGTGCGCCTTGGCGAACAGAGTGTGGTCCTTGCCGATGCCGACATTGTCGCCGGGGTGGAACTGGGTGCCGCGCTGACGCACGATGATGTTGCCTGCCAGAACCAGTTCGCCGCCGTAGCGCTTGACGCCCAGACGTTTCGACTCCGAATCGCGACCGTTACGCGAACTGCCGCCTGCTTTCTTGTGTGCCATGGTATGTGCTCCTTATGCGGTGATGCCGCCGATTTGCACTTCGGTGAAGTACTGGCGATGCCCTTGGCTCTTGCGATAGTGCTTGCGGCGGCGCATCTTGAAAATCTTGATCTTGTCGCCGCGTGCCTGATTCAGCACCGTGGCCGTGACCGTGGCGCCGCGCAGCATGGGCGCGCCCATCTTGATGTCGGCGCCATCGCCCACCATCAGCACCTGATCAAAGGTGATCTCGCTGCCGATATCGGCCTCGAGTTTTTCAATTTTAAGTTTGTCGCCGGCGCTCACGCGATATTGCTTGCCGCCGGTTTTGATGACTGCGTACATGGGGGGTCTCCAACCATACGAACCCAGGAAAGCGCGAGATTTTAGCGGCCCCGCCGCATTAAGTCAAACCATTTGACGGGCCGCATCCAAAAACGGGATCGTGAAAAACCCCGCCCGGGCTGCTACCATGCACGATTATCCAATAACAAGCTCGAATCGAGCCCCCACCGTGTCCCTGGAGCGCCTGCAATCCTATCTGGCCGACGACATGCAAGCCGTCGATCATGTCATCCGCCAAAGCCTCTATTCTGACGTCGTCCTGATCCGCCAGGTCTCCGAATACATCATCAACAGCGGTGGCAAGCGGCTGCGTCCGGCCCTGGTGCTGTTGTCGGCCGGCTGCTTCGATTATCAGGGACGCGCGCACCACGAACTCGCCGCGGTGGTCGAATTCATCCATACCGCGACCCTGCTGCACGATGACGTGGTCGACGAATCCGAATTGCGGCGCGGCCGCAAGACCGCCAACGCGCTGTTCGGCAACGCCGCCAGCGTGCTGGTCGGCGATTTTCTTTACTCGCGCGCCTTCCAGATGATGGTGTCGATCGACAACATGGAAGTCATGCGCATCCTGTCGGACGCCACCAATACCATTGCCGAAGGCGAAGTGCTGCAACTGCTCAACTGCCACGACCCCGACATCGACGAAGAGAACTATCTGCGCGTCATCCGCTACAAGACCGCCAAGCTGTTCGAGGCCGCAGGCCGGCTCGGCGCCGTCATCGGCGGCGGCGGCGCAGCGGAAAAAGAGGCGCTCGCCCATTACGGCATGCACCTCGGCACCGCGTTCCAGCTGGTCGACGACGTGCTCGACTATTCCGGCGACTTTCTCAAGACCGGCAAAAACATTGGCGATGACCTCGCCGAAGGCAAGCCCACCCTGCCGCTGCTGTACGCGATGAAGCACGGCACCGCCGAGCAGGCCGCCAGCATCCGCCAGGCCATCGAGCACGGCGGCCTCACCGAATTCCAGAGCGTGCTCGCCGCAATCAAGGACACAAGCGCCCTGCAGTACACCCGCGAAGTCGCGCGGAAGGAAATTCAGGCCGCCAATGCAGCAATTTCTTCTTTGCCGGATTCAAATTCCAAATCAGCTTTGTTACAATTAGCGGCTTTCGCGGTTGACCGTAGTTTCTGACGGCGCCGCGTCGGTCGTTATCCCGGTAGTTTTTCAAATGGGGTTCAGCACATCACTGAGCCCGCCATCTGCCTCGGGGCGTAGCTCAGCCTGGTAGAGTACTGCGTTCGGGACGCAGGAGTCGGAGGTTCGAATCCTCTCGCCCCGACCATCATTCCTCACCCATGCACCCTCATTCGTTACCGGAAACGTTCTTCCCGGTGCCGCTCAGGCGCGCTTAGCGATCGGTGTCGGTCCAGCCATAGCTGACCAGCGGTTTGGCCTGCAGGAAGTCGTAGCTGACCACGGCGGTCGAATCGTCGAAGGTGTAGCCCCCGCCGACATCCAGCCCCAGCTTGCGGTCCGCCCACGGGAACAGCGAAACGCCCGCCGCGCCCACCCATTTGTCTTCCCGATCCGAGGTCAGGACCTTGGCACTGAAGCCCAGGTTCTTCATCGAAGCCTGGCCGTCAAGACTGTACGAGACACCCAGCATGTAGCCGGCATCGGCGTGCGCGCCCATGGCAAACACGCTGAGCGCTGCTGCGAGTAGAGTCTTTTTCATGTCAATTTCTCCTTTGAGAATGGAAGTAAACATAGACCACGCAAGCACGTGGCAAGCGCGTAGGCAGTGAGCCGCATGCGCCGTAAACGACCACTCGATTGGCCATTCATGTAGAGGCTGACCCCAGACACATGCAGTGAGTTCAGAAAACCGCAGCGGTATCGAAACCCTGCCTGGCGGCGTGCGACTCGATGCCATTGTCTGGAGAGCTGGCAGCCGACGATGCCATCGTGTGCCGAATGATCTGTAGGAACGCGCTGAGTGTTGTGTGGGTGCGGCGAGACGTTCCGGGTGCGCGACCCGGCTTGTTTTTACTTTTTAATCAATAGCCTGTGGCGTGTGCGGCACCCGTTCCGGATGCAGCACCACCAGCGGTACCGACAGGCCAGACGACCCCACGACCCGGCAGTGGCTGCGGTTCAGTGCACGCGGTTCGCGCACGCCGCAGGCATGGGCAATGACGCCCACTTCGTAGGTCAGATTGCGATGGTAATTGGCCACGCGCTCGGCCTTGTCCTCAGGCACCAGCCCCCGTTGCAGGCGCCGGTCGTGCGTGGTGATCCCGGTGGGGCAGGTATTGCGGTTGCACTGCAAGGCCTGAATACAGCCCAGCGCGAACATGAAGCCGCGCGCGGAATTGACGAAATCCGCCCCCATGCACAGCGCCCATGCTGCGTCTGCGGGCGTGATGAGCTTGCCTGCCGCGATTACCTTGATCCGCTCGCGCAGGCCATGTTTCACCAGCGTGTCGACCAGCATCGGCAGGGCTTCGCGCAATGGCAGGCCCATGTCATCGATCAGCGCCTGCGGCGCGGCGCCGGTACCGCCCTCGGCACCGTCGAGCGAAATGAAGTCAGGCGCGCAGGCCGCACCGCGCTGATTGATTTCGGCAAACAGCTGGTCCAGCCAGTCCGGCCCGCCCAGCGCCGTCTTGATACCCGTCGGCTTGCCCGTGAGCGCGCGAATATGCGCAATGCGGTCGAGCAGTTGCGCGTTGTTGGCAATCTCGGGATGACGGTTGGGGCTGATCGCATCCTCGCCCACGCGGATGTTGCGGATGCGCGCAATGTCGGGCGTGACCTTGGCGCCGGGCAGGATGCCGCCCTTGCCCGGCTTGGCGCCCTGCGACAGCTTGAGCTCGAACATCCTGACTTGCGGATGGGCGGCCATCGCACGCAGCCGGTCATCGTCCAGCCGGCCTTCCAGGTCGCGCACGCCGTTTTTAGCCGTGCCGATCTGGAACACGATGTCGGCGCCGCCCTCCAGATGCCAGGGCGACAAGCCGCCCTCACCCGTGTTCATCCAGCATCCCGCCCGCTGGGCGCCCTTGGACAGCGCCAGCACGGCGGGCCGGGAAATCGCACCGTAGCTCATGCCCGAAATATTGAAGATCGAATGCGTGACATAGGGATGCGGACAATCCGGCCCGATCGTCACCGCGTGCGGCGGCACGGCATCCTCGTTCAGCGTGGGGAAAGGCGTGTTGACGAACAGGATGGAGCCGGGCGGACGCAGGTCGCGCGTCGAACCGAAGGCCACCGTGTTGTCGATATTCTTTGCCGCGCGATACACCCATGCGCGCTGCGCGCGGTTGAACGGCATTTCCTCGCGATCCATCGCGGAAAAATACTGGCGAAAAAATCCGCCCAGATGCTCGAACGCATAGCGGAAATGCACGATGACCGGATAGTTCCGGCGCAAGGCCTGCTTGGTCTGCGTCACATCGAGCAGATACACGATGATGACCGCCAGTGTGGCCAGGCCCAGAATCAGGACGAACAGCGCCGCCAGCAACTCCAGCAGCGGCACCACCCAGTCAAGATCGGCGATACGGTTCATCAGGTCTCACTGTGTTGTCGCGGGCATTTCCGAAACAGGTATGCACCGCTCTGTGCGTGCCCAACCGTATTGCCACACGCCGCGTACGGACTTCTGTTCGCCGAAGCGGCTAGAATCATGCCTTTTCGCAGGAGATTTTTTCATGTCCGATCCCGTTGTGTACGACCGCAATCCCGCCGAACTTGAGCTCGAACCCGGCGAATACTGGTGGTGTTCCTGCGGCCGCTCGATGACGCAGCCCTTTTGCGACGGCTCGCACGAAGGCACCGGTCTGGAGCCGCTGCCCTTCGTCATCAAGGAAAAGACCACCGTGTGGCTGTGCAACTGCAAGCACACCAAGGACAAGCCCTTCTGTGACGGCAGCCACAACGACCTGCCCGACGACATTTTCTGAGCCACCCTGCCCGCCATGGCTGACCAACCCGAAAACGTCCTCGACTTCTGGTTCGGCGCACCTGGCAGCGCGGCCGAGATCGCCGGCCGGCAAAGCAAGCTGTGGTTCGGCAAATCGCTCGCCAACGACCAGGCAGTCATCGATCGCTTCGCCGATACGCTGACGGCCGCCACCGCAGGACGGCTCGATCACTGGGCAAACACACCGCACGGACGGCTGGCACTGGTGATCGTGCTCGACCAGTTTCCGCACCACATCCACCGCGACCGGCCGCAAGCCTTTGCCACCGACCCGCAGTCGCTGGCGCTGAGCCTCGCCGCACTGCAATCCGGCGAGGACAAAAAACTGGCGCCGATCGAGCGCGTATTTCTTTATCTGCCGTTGGAGCATGCCGAGTCGGTTGAAATGCAGGAGCGCTCCGTGTCGCTCTACGAGCACCTGGCGCATGAAGCAGCCGCCGAGGAACGTGCACTGTTCGACAACTACCTCGACTACGCGCGCAAGCATCTCGACGTGGTGGCACGCTTCGGCCGCTTTCCGCATCGCAATGAAATCCTGGGACGGCCATCCACGCCGGAGGAACTCGAATTCCTGAAACAGCCCGGATCACGTTTTTAGCCCATGACGCCGCTGCGGAGGGGATTTGGACTTGCTGCGTCCACCGGTTGAATTCGCAGGCCAGAGCGGTCATTCGACCATCACAGGCCGAACGACAGGTAGAGCAACTCACGCATGCAATACGGTGACCGAAGATACTTCGCGCTAAAGATCACCACCACGTTACTGGCTTGGCCAATTTCAGCTATGAAGCGGGATATCCAATCTCCAGTGCGCATGGATGACTTATCCCTCCGCACGCAATGTCCTCGTGCAACCAGCTTGCGTTCCAAACTGTCCGCAACATCTTCGCTTTCTCCGCCCCAAGCGTAGGAGAAATGGACAACACTCCCACTCTCGGGCACTGCATCCAGTTCCTCGGACTTGATCGCCGCTTGGATACTAGCGAGAGAGGTCGAGGATTGCTGACCGAGACGATACACGCTCGAAAGGCCGCTTTGGCCGATGACCTGCCTGCCATGGCTAAGCTAGACTGATACCGTTTTTTCGAGGGGAGAAAATAATGAAATATTTGTTAGTACTTATCGCATTGTTCCCAGTGATCGTAAAGGCAGACACCTTACCGACGCTCATTGCTGCAAAGGAAGTAACCGACAAAGCAATGACCATGATCGCCGGTAACGATCTTGAGGGCGGTTTGAAGCTACTAAAGCCGTACCTGGTTATTCCTACCGCGGAGTTCGACGTAATGCTGGGCCAAGCAACGATGCAGCTACCCGCAATAAGTCAGCGCTTCGGGAATTCAGTTGGTAAAGAATTTATTCGAGAAGACAAGGTTGGTGACTCACTAGTCCGCTTCATTTTCATTCAGAAGTTCGAAAAAACCGTAACCCGCTGGCTGTTCTTCTATTACAAATCGCCTTCCGGTTGGGTATTGAACACATTCACATACGACGACAGTTTCCAGCTTCTATTTCCCATCGGAGGCTAATACCGCCCGGCGGGCGGCTATCTGCTCCGAAACGGCAAGCAGCCGTGACATGCTCATTCGGGTCGCGAGTACGCAGTCGCGGCAGCAAAGGACACTGGCGCCACGATCCGCGAATGACTAGTCAGGAGTTCAGGCGGATGTAGTTGCCTTGCTGGGCGTAGAACAGCTTCGGCCGAGAAACGGTCATTCCGAGAATCGGCGATGCGTCTTCACGCTGATCTCGAAAGAAATCCTCGAGCGCGCGTCCAAGCCTGAGGAGTCGAATCCTAAAGCAGCCGGGCTTGCGTTTATAGCCGGCATTCGCGCCCCCCGGGTAAAATGGCGGTTTTGCGCCTTCCGGCCTTTCCATGTCCCGCCAGATCCTCGTCACCTCCGCGCTGCCCTACGCCAACGGCAGCATCCACCTCGGCCATCTGGTCGAATACATCCAGACCGACATCTGGGTGCGCTTCCAGAAGATGCGCGGCCACGACTGCCGCTACATGTGCGCCGACGACACCCACGGCACTGCGATCATGCTGCGCGCGGAAAAGGAAGGCATCACACCGGAAGTGCTGATCGGCCGGGTGTGGGACGAGCACACGCGCGACTTCGCGGGTTTTCACATTGGCTTCGACCATTACTACTCGACGCATTCGGATGAGAACCGCGAGCTGGCTTCGAAAATCTATCTGCGCCTGAGGGACGCCGGCCTGATCGAGGTCAAGACGATCGCCCAGCTGTACGACCCGGTGAAGAACCTGTTCCTGCCGGACCGTTTCATCAAGGGCGAATGCCCGAAGTGCGGCGCGGCGGATCAGTACGGCGACAACTGCGAGGTGTGCGGCGCGACCTACAGCCCGACCGAGCTGAAGAACCCGGTGTCGGCGGTGTCGGGCGCGACGCCGGTGCACAAGGATTCCGAGCACTACTTCTTCAAGCTGGGCGACTGCGAGGCTTTCCTGCGCGAATGGACCAAGTCGGGCGCGCTGCAGGACGAGGCCGCCAACAAGATGCAGGAATGGTTCGCCTCGGGTCTGAACAACTGGGACATCAGCCGTGATGCGCCCTACTTCGGCTTTGAGATTCCCGATGCGCCGGGCAAGTATTTCTACGTGTGGCTGGACGCGCCGGTGGGCTACATGGCGAGCTTCGCCAAATACGCCAGGGACAACGGCCTCGACTTCGACGCCTGGTGGGGCGCGGAATCCAAAACCGAACTGGTGCACTTCATCGGCAAGGACATCCTGTATTTTCACGCCCTGTTCTGGCCGGCGATGCTCAAATTCTCCGGCCACCGCCTGCCGACCGCGGTCTACGCGCACGGTTTCCTGACCGTCAACGGGCAGAAGATGTCGAAGTCGCGCGGCACCTTCATCACCGCTGACAGCTACCTCGCGCAGAAGTTGAATCCCGAGTGGCTGCGCTACTACTACGCGGCCAAACTCAACGGCTCGATGGAGGACATCGATCTGAACCTCGACGACTTCGTCGCGCGGGTGAATTCGGACCTGGTCGGCAAGTTCATCAACATCGCCAGCCGCACCGCCGGATTCATCCACAAGAATTTCGATGGCAAGCTCGCCGACGGCGTGGCGAACCTCGAACTGATTGGCGACTTTCAGGCTGCAGCCAGCACGATCGCCGCGCATTACGAGGCGCGCGACTACGCCAAAGCGCTACGCGAGATCATGGCGCTGGCCGACCGCGCCAACCAGTACGTGGCCGACGAAAAGCCGTGGGAACTGGCGAAGAAGCCCGAAGCGGTCTATCGATTACATGAAGTCTGCACGGTTGCGCTGAACTGCTTCCGCCTGCTGACGCTGTACCTGAAACCGGTGCTGCCGAAACTGGCGGAAGAGGTCGAAGCCTTCCTCAATATTCCGCCGCTGGCCTGGGAAGATTCCCAGAGCCTGTTCATCCGCCACCGCATCAACGCATACAACCACCTGATGACCCGAATCGACCCGAAAGCAATTGAAGCCATGGTAGACGCCAACAAACAGAACCTCGAACCGACCCCAGCACCCGCACCGGTGCGCCACGCCGAAGCACAGGCGCATGCCGCGCAGCCGGCCGCCGCCCCTGTTGCCGACACGATCAGTATCGACGACTTCGCCAAGATCGACTTGCGCATCGCGCGCATCGCCAATGCCGAGCACGTCGAGGGCGCCGACAAGCTGTTGCGGCTGACGCTTGACCTTGGCGAACTCGGCATGCGCCAGGTGTTCGCCGGCATCAAGTCGGCGTATGCGCCTGAAGCGCTGGTGGGGCGGATGACGGTGATGGTCGCCAACCTGGCGCCGCGCAAGATGAAGTTCGGCATGAGCGAAGGCATGGTGCTGGCCGCCTCCGGCGACGCGCCCGGCCTCTTCATCCTGTCGCCCGACAGCGGCGCGCAGCCGGGCATGAAGGTGAAGTGATCGCGCAATGAAAACGCAGCGCCTGCTCATTCACGGCCGGGTGCAGGGGGTGTGGTTTCGCGAATCCATGCGCAGCGAGGCCCTGCGGCTGAACGTGACAGGCTGGGTGCGCAATACGCCGGACGGCACCGTCGAGGCGGTGGTCCAGGGGGAAGATGACGCCGTCGACGCGCTCATCGAATGGGCGCACCGGGGCCCGCCCCAGGCACGGGTCGACCGGGTCGAGGTCGAGGCTGGCGTGTCGCTCGGGTCTTTCAGCGGATTCGACAAACGGGTCGATTAAGTGCGGCGAAGTGTCAGGCCTGGCGCCGCTTGCCTTGCGGGCGGGCCACGTCGTACAGACAAAAAAATGCCCAGCTCAGTGAAGAGCCGGGCAGAGTATCCACCAAAGGAGGAGGATTGGAGGAGACAACACCAAGTGCCATTGCGGCGACCTCAGTGTTATTAGAATAATCTAATATAATGGATTTCATGTCAACACTTAATTGCATCAAACTCGCAAAAGCGTCGTTTTGTACCAGCCGGAAGGCGGGGAATCCGCAAACGAATCAGTAAATGACGTTGACCGCTTCGGGTTTGAGCCAGCCGGCCAGCGATTCGATCAGCCGGTCGTCCAGCCGCACCCGCCAGTCCTCGCCCAGGCGCACCCGGCAGCGGGCGCTGGGGGTGTGGTAATCCACCCAGACCGGGCAACCGCCCTCCTGCACCTTGTAGGGCGCGAGCAACTCGGCCAGCTTGCGGCCGCTGTGGGACTGACCATGGCATTGGCCGTTGCACGCCAGTTGCAGGCCCTGGGCAAAGCGGGTGCGCGCACCCGCCAGGTCGTAGATCCGCTCCGCCGTGACCCGCATCCCGCCTGAGTAGTCGTCGCGGTTGACCTTGCCCTCGATGACCAGCAGAGCGTCGTCCTTTAGCAGATGGCGGCTCTGCTCGTAGAGTTCGTTGAATATCACCACCTCGACCTGCGCGGTGGCGTCGTCCAGCAGCAGGATCAGCATCTTGCCGCGCCGCGTCATCTGGGTGCGCAGCGACACGACAATGCCGGCCAGCATCACCGGATCGCGCGACGGCTCCAGGCTGTCGAGCTGCCGCTTGGCGAAACTCGACACCTCGGCCAGATACGAGGTGAACGGGTGGCCGCTGAAGAAATAACCGAGCGCGGATTTTTCCTGCAGCAGCTTTTCCTGCTCGGGCCACACCGGCGCGTCGATCAGGTCTTCGCCGCCGCCGTCGAGCGCTTCGCCGAACAGGCCGACCTGGCCGCCGCTCCGCGCCGCGCGGTCGGCGGTTTCCAGCGCCGCGCCGACCGAGGCCATCAGGCTGGCGCGGTGGTCATTCAAGGCATCGAACGCACCCGCCTTCACCAGCGCTTCCAGCGTGCGGCGGTTGAGGTAGCGCTTGTCTACGCGCCGAACCAGGTCAAATAAGCCTTTATACGGCCCGTTGGCTTCACGTTCGGCGACGATCGCGCCAATTGCCGCTTCGCCGCTGCCCTTGATCGCGCCCAGCCCATAGCGGATTTCGGTCTTGCTGACCGGCTCGAAGCGATAGCCCGACAGATTGATGTCGGGCGGCAACATGGTCAGCCCGTTGGCGCGGCAGTCCTCATAGAAGATGCGCACCTTGTCGGTATCGGACATTTCCGACGACATCGTCGCCGCCATGAATTCGGCCGGGTAGTAGGCCTTGAGCCAGGCGGTGTGATACGCCACCAGCGCGTAGGCGGCCGAGTGCGACTTGTTGAAGCCATATTCGGCGAATTTCTCCATCAGGTCGAACAGGCGTTCGGCGACCTTGGTGTCGGCCCCGCGCTTGGCCGCGCCGGCGAGGAAAATCTCGCGCTGCTTGGCCATTTCCTCGGGCTTCTTTTTGCCCATGGCGCGCCGCAGCATGTCGGCGGCACCGAGGCTGTAGCCCGCCAGGATCTGCGCCACCAGCATCACCTGCTCCTGGTAGACGATGATGCCGTAGGTCGATTTCAGCACCGGCTCGAGGTCGGGGTGGAAGTATTCCGGCTTCTGCCTGCCCTGCTTGCGCGCGATGAAGTCGTCCACCATGCCGGAGCCGAGCGGGCCCGGGCGGTTCAAGGCCATCAGCGCGATGATGTCCTCGAAGCAGTCGCCCTTGAGTTTCTTTTCCAGATCCTTGGCCGAGCGCGATTCGGACTGGAACACCGCGGTGGTGTTGCCGTCGGCGAACAGCTTGTACACCGCCGGATCGTCGAGCGGCAGGTCTTCGAGCTGGAAATTATTCCGGTCTTGATGCCGCTGCACGAAGCGCACCGCCTCGGCCAGGATGGTCAGCGTACGTAGTCCCAGGAAGTCGAACTTGACCAGGCCGATCGCCTCGACGTCGTCCTTGTCGAACTGCGACACCGCGGCATCCGAACCTTCCGCCTGATACAGCGGACAGAAATCGGTGAGCCTGCCCGGCGCGATCAGCACGCCGCCTGCGTGCATGCCGACGTTGCGGGTGATGCCCTCGAGCTTTTCCGCCAAGGGCAGCAACTCGGCAAGTTCTTCCTCGTTCCGCGCACGCTCGTCGATCTGTGGTTCCTTCTCGCGCGCCTCGGCCAGCGAAATGCCGAGCTCGTTGGGCACCAGCTTGACGAATTTGTCGACGAACAGATACGGCAGGTCGAGCACACGGCCGACGTCGCGCAGCACCGCCTTGGCCGCCATGGTGCCGAAGGTAGCGATCTGCGATACCGCCGCGTAGCCGTACTTCTCCTTCACGTACTGGATCACCCGGTCGCGCCCGTCCTGGCAGAAGTCGATGTCGAAGTCGGGCATCGATACCCGCTCGGGGTTGAGGAAGCGCTCGAACAGCAGGTCGTAGGCGAGCGGATCGAGGTCGGTGATGCGCAGGCTGTAGGCGACCAGTGAACCGGCACCGGAGCCGCGCCCCGGCCCCACCGGCACGCCGTTGTTCTTGGCCCAGTTGATGAAGTCGGCCACGATCAGGAAGTAGCCGGGGAAACCCATCTGGATGATCGTTCCGAGTTCGAACTCCAGCCGCTCGGTGTATTCCGGCAGCCTGGACGCACGCACCGCCTCGTCGGGATAGAGGTGGGCCATGCGTTCGGCGAGGCCCTCGAAGGAACGCTGCCGCATGTAGTCGTCGAGGCTCATGCCTTCCGGCGTCGGAAAGTCGGGCAGCTGGCTCTTGCCGAGTTCCAGCGTGAGGTTGCAGCGCTTGGCGATTTCCACGCTGTTCTGCAAGGCCTGCGGCAGGTCGGCAAACAGCTCGGCCATTTCATCCGGCGACTTGAAATACTGCTCGGCGGTGAACGGCCGCGGCCGGCGCGGATCGCCCAGCATCATGCCTTCGGCGATACAAACGCGCGCCTCGTGCGCCTTGAAATCATCCGGCGCCACGAACTGGATCGGGTGGGTGGCCACCGCTGGCAGGTTCAGCGCGGCGCCGATGTCGAGCAGACCGTCGATCAGGTGCTCGGCATGCGGCTGGCCGTAGCGCTGCAGCTCCAGGTAATAGCGTCCGGGAAACAGCGCCGCCCAGGCTTCGGCCGCCGCGCGCGCGGCATCCGGCTTGTCGTCGAGCAGCGCCTGCGCGACGTTGCCGGCGGCGCCGCCCGACAGCGCCAGCAGGCCATCGGTGCCGTCACGCAGCCAGGCAGGGTCGATTTCGGCGCGGCCGCGGTGGATGTTGTCCTGGTAGGCGCGGGTGAGCAGTTCGCACAGGCGGCGATAGCCTTCGCGGTGCTGCACCAGCAGCAACAGCCGCGAGGGGCGATTGCGGTCGGTGGCGTTGGTCACCCAGACGTCGCAGCCGAACACCGGCTTGATGCCGGCGCCGCGCGCCGCGCGGTAGAACTTCACCCAGCCAAAAGTGTTGGACAGGTCGGACAGCCCGAGCGCCGGCATGCCGATGCTCTTGGCGCGCTTGACGGCCTCGCCCACTCGCACCAGGCCATCGGCGATGGAATACTCGGTGTGCAGGCGGAGGTGGATGAAACGCGGGTCGGTCATGGTGGCGCAACGAAAAAGCAGGAGGTTATTTTAACGCTGCGCGAGGGTGAGCCAAAAAACAAAAAGGCAGCCGAGGCTGCCTTTTGTCCGAATCACGCACAGCGCTCCACCCGCAAGGGGCAGGCCGTGGTTGTAAAGCCGATAAATCGGCAACAACCACGCTCAGTTGGCGCGGCGCTTGAACTCGTTGGTACGGGTGTCGATCTCGATCATGTCGCCAATTTCGACGAAAGCCGCCACCGGCAACTCATATCCGGTGGGCTTGATGCGGGCCGGCTTCATGACCTTGCCCGAGGTGTCGCCGCGCACGGCGGGTTCGGTGTATTCGACTTCGCGCACGACCGTGGTCGGCATCTCGACCGAGATCGCCTTGCCGTCGTAGAACACCACTTCGACCGGCATGCCGTCGTCGAGGTAGTTCAGCGCGTCGCCGAGGTTGTCGCCTTCGACTTCATACTGGTTGTATTCGCTGTCCATGAACACGTACAGCGGATCGGCAAAGTAGGAGTAGGTGCATTCCTTGCGATCGAGGTTGACGGTTTCAAACTTGTCGTCGGCACGGTAGACGCTTTCCGTGCCCGAACCGGTCAGCAGGTTCTTCAGTTTCATCTTGACGACGGAGGAATTGCGGCCCGACTTCGAGAATTCGGCCCTTTGCACCACCATCGGGTCTTTGCCGATCATCACGACGTTGCCGGCGCGGAGTTCCTGTGCGATTTTCATGAGTGTGTGTCCTGCTGCGAGAGCGCTAAGGGTTTGAGAAAACCCGGGATTTTAACTTATTTTCAGCAAAATCAACCAGCTTCGCAGTAAGTCGGCCCGCCCGGTCCAGCCGCTCGCACCAGGCTTCGGCATGGCGTTCGATCGCGGCTTGGTGCATCCTCCAGGCGGCCCAACTGGCGGCGATGCGCTCCTCCGCCGGCATGCCGTTCCAGTGCCGCCAGAGTTTACTGACCGCGAGCGCCACCGCCGCATCCAGCCCTTCGGTGTAGTGCGCCAGCAGCGCGTGGGTCTTGTCCCAGTGCGCCGCGTCGGCCTGCGGATACGCCTGCCACACCAGCGGGCGCGCCGCCCACTGCGCACGCACGCAGGAATCCTCGCCGCGGACAAAATTCAGGTTGCACGCCCACAACAGCTGGTCGTAGGTGTCCTGGTCCAGAAACGGCAGGACGTGCAGCCGCAAGGCGCCGCGCTGATGCACGGCGCCCGCCTGCAGGCCGGCCACCGACAGCCACGCCGCCAGTTGCGGAATGACCCGGCCTTCTGGAACGAGACAAGTGACGGGCCGCGTGTCGGCCGCCCAGGCGTCGAGCAGGTCGGGCAAGGCCGGATTCTCATAGGCGAACAGCGACACCCGCAATTCATCCGCCTGCGGCGATTCCACCCCCAGCGCGCGCCAGAATGCCGGGCGGCCGTCCTGCACGAAGGCGGCACGCCGCGTGGCCAGATCGGTCTCGGCCAGCAGGCCGCCGGTATCCGCCGTGTAGCCGGGAAAATAGAAATACCGCGTCAGCGGCAGCCGCGGATGCGGTGACGGCAGGCCGTGGTGTTCGGCCACCCACGGTTCGGCGGACAGGTATTCGAGATTGATCCAGACCGGCGGCGGCGACTGCGCGCCCATTGCATCCAGGTAGCTCTCCGGCAGCGCGCAGCCGAAGGCGTCGATCACCACCTGCGCCGGATCGGTTGCGGCAAACGGCGTGCGCCAGGCACAGACCGTCACGCCCTCGCGAACCTGCGTGTCGGCATCTGGATCGATTGCCGGCCAGAGGTGCCGGAAAGCCTGCAGGTCGTCCACCCACAGCCGCACGTCGAGGCCGCGTTCGCGCACCAGCCCGCGCGCCAACCGCCAGGCGATGCCGATGTCGCCATAGTTGTCGATGACGGTGCAGAAGATGTCCCAGCGGGTGCGCATGGCCCGCATCCTACCGTATCGGCCTCGATGAAATCCGGGTTGAAATGAAACCACAGGCGGGCCAGTCCCTTGTTTATTCACGCTTTCCCTCTTGTAAAAACCGATACGCGGGAGTAAAAAGCAATCAGTTTGGTTTCAAGAACCGTACAGGTTTGGCATTACCGCTGGGGCATTACCGGGTAGCGCGCTTGAATTCAGACCGACGGCCAAAAAAATCACGCCGTCATGTCATCCGCAGACGCAATTGCGCTCACCGCGGTTATGTTCGTGTCTCGCCAAGGAGGGAGTTTGAATGGCAACAGGTACCGTCAAGTGGTTCAGCGACGCCAAGGGTTTTGGCTTTATCACCCCCGATGACGGCGGTGAGGATGTGTTCGCACATTTCTCCGCCATCCAGTCCAACGGCTTCAAGACCCTGAAAGAAGGTCAAAAAGTCACGTTCGAAGTCAGCCAGGGCCCCAAGGGAAAGCAGGCTTCCAACATTCAGCCGCAGGGTTGAGTTGTTGAGTTGAATCAGGAAACCCCGCCTAGGCGGGGTTTCTTTTTGATGCAGCCCCCGCTACGGCGGGGGTTTTTGTTGGCCGGGAAGCCGGCTTACATCTTGGCGACCATCGCCTCGGCAAACGCCGAGCACTTCACTTCGGTCGCGCCGTCCATCAGCCGTGCGAAGTCGTAGGTCACGGATTTCGCCGCGATGGCTTTTTCCATGCTGGCGACGATCAGGTCGGCCGCCTCGATCCAGCCCAGGTGGCGCAGCATCATTTCGGCCGACAGGATCAGCGAACCCGGATTGACGTAGTCCTTGCCGGCATACTTCGGCGCGGTGCCGTGGGTGGCCTCGAACATCGCGACGGTGTCCGAGAGGTTGGCGCCCGGCGCGATGCCGATGCCGCCGACTTCGGCCGCCAGCGCGTCGGAAATGTAGTCGCCGTTCAGGTTCAGCGTGGCGATCACGTCGTACTCGTCCGGGCGCAGCAGGATCTGCTGCAGGAAGGCGTCGGCGATCACGTCCTTGATCACGATACCGTTCGGCAATTCCATCCACGGGCCTTCGCCGATCAATTTGGCGCCGAACTCACGCGCGGCGAGCTCGTAGCCCCACTTCTTGAAGCCGCCTTCGGTGAACTTCATGATGTTGCCCTTGTGAACCAGGGTCACCGAGCGGCGCTTGTTGTCGATCGCGTACTGGATTGCCTTGCGGATCAGCCGTTCCGAGCCTTCGATCGACACCGGCTTGATGCCGATCGCCGACGACTCGGGGAAGCGGATCTTGGTCACGCCCATTTCCTTTTGCAGGAATTCGATGACTTTCTTCACCTGGTCAGAGTTGGCTTCCCACTCGACGCCGGCGTAGATGTCCTCGGTGTTCTCGCGGAAGATCACCATGTCGACCTTTTCCGGCGCCTTGACCGGGCTGGGCACGCCGGTGAAGTAGCGCACCGGACGCAGGCACACATAGAGGTCGAGCAGCTGGCGCAACGCGACGTTGAGCGAGCGCATGCCGCCCGAAGTCGGCGTGGTGAGCGGGCCCTTGATCGAGATCACGTAGTCCTTCACCGCCTGCACGGTTTCATCCGGCAGCCACTGGTCGCCGCCGTAGACCTTGACTGACTTCTCGCCGGCGAACACTTCCATCCAGGCGATGGCTTTTTTACCGCCATAGGCCTTGGCCACCGCGGCATCGACCACGCGGCGCATCGCCGGCGTGATGTCGACGCCAGTGCCGTCGCCCTCGATGAAGGGAATGATCGGCGTGTCGGGCACGTTCAGCGAATTGTCGGCGTTGACGGTGATTTTCTGGCCGTTGGCGGGGATCTGGATGTGCTGATAAGTCATGGCGGGATAAATTAAGGTGAGTGCTCGGGTAACGTTAAAATGACAGCTTTTACGACGTTCGTCTCCAGCGTGGCGCGATTGATCCTGTTCAACAAACCCTACGGCGTGCTGAGCCAGTTCACCCCCGAGGGGCGCTGGCAGGGCCTGCGCGACCACCTCAGTGTGCCCGGCGTGTATGCGGCCGGGCGGCTGGACGCCGACAGCGAAGGCCTGCTGATTTTAACCGATGACGGCCCGACCCAGAGCCGCATCGCCGATCCCAGGCACAAGCTGCCCAAAACCTACTGGGCGCAGGTCGAAGGGGCGCCGACCGACGCCGACCTCGAGCCGCTGCGCCGCGGCGTCGACCTCGGCGATTTCGTCACCCGCCCGGCCACGGCCCGACTCATCGACGAACCCGCCGGCCTATGGCCGCGCACTCCGCCGGTTCGGTTTCGCGCCCAGATCCCCACCGCCTGGATCGAACTCACCATCAGCGAAGGCAAAAACCGCCAGGTGCGGCGGATGACGGCGAAGATCGGTTTCCCCACGCTGCGGCTGATCCGCGCCGCCGTCGGCGAATGGGCCTTGGACACGTTGCAGCCCGGCGAATGGAAAGAACTTCATGTCTGACACGCAAACCTGGCTGCCCCATGTCGTCGTCGCCGCCATCGTTGAACGCGACGGCAAATTCCTGCTGGTGGAAGAACACACCGCCGAAGGCCTGCGCCTCAACCAGCCGGCCGGCCACTGGGAGCGCGGCGAGACGCTGATCGAGGCAGTGCGCCGCGAAACGCTGGAGGAAACCGCGCACCACGTCGAGCCGATCGCGCTGCTCGGCTGCTACACCACGCACTACCCGCAGCGCGACATCACCTACCTGCGCTTTGCCTACGTCTGCAGCGTGACCGGCTTCGACGCCGAACGCGCGCTGGATACCGGCATCGTGCGCGCCGTATGGCTGACGCCGGATGAAATCGCTGCCAGCCTCGTTCCACACCGCAGCCCGCTGGTGATGCGCTGCCTGCAGGATTACCTGGCCGGGCGGCGCTTCCCGCTCGACTTCGTGAACCACGCATGAGCACCAAGGTCGTCGTCGGCATGTCGGGCGGCGTCGATTCGGCGGTCGCCGCCTATTTGCTGAAGCAGCAGGGCTATGACGTGCTCGGCGTCTTCATGAAGAACTGGGACGACGACGACAACACCGAGCAGTGCACCGCGCGGCAGGATTTTCTCGACGTGCTGGCGGTAGCCGACGTGCTCGGCATCGAGGTCGAGGCGGTCAACTTCGCGGCCGAATACAAGGAACGCGTGTTCAGCTATTTCCTCGCCGAATACCAGGCCGGGCGCACCCCCAATCCCGACGTGCTGTGCAACGCCGAGATCAAGTTCAAAGCCTTCCTCGACGATGCCATCGCGCGCGGCGCCGAATACATCGCCACCGGGCATTACGTCGGCAAGGGCACGGACGTCGCCGGCCGCGCCACGCTGTTGAAAGCGACGGACGCCAACAAGGACCAGAGCTATTTCCTCTATCGCCTGAGCCAGGCGCAGCTCTCCCCTGCCCTGTTCCCGCTCGCG
Source organism: uncultured Thiobacillus sp. (assembly GCA_964623745.1). Taxonomy (GTDB): domain Bacteria; phylum Pseudomonadota; class Gammaproteobacteria; order Burkholderiales; family Thiobacillaceae; genus Thiobacillus. The sequence continues at coordinate 60,695 of CAZUVC010000013.1, forward strand.
CATCTGCCGAAGCCCGAGGTGCGCGCGCTGGCGCAGAAGATCGGCCTGCCCAACGCCGCCAAGAAGGACAGTACTGGCATCTGTTTCATCGGCGAGCGCAACTTCCGCGAATTCCTCGAGCGCTACCTGCCACGTGACCCCGGCGAGATGAAGACGCCCGAAGGCCGCGTGGTCGGCCAGCACCAGGGCCTGATGTATTACACCCTCGGCCAGCGCCAAGGCCTAGGCATCGGCGGAACAAAGGACGGCGGCGACGAGCCTTGGTTCGTCGCCGCCAAGGACATGGCGGCCAACACGCTGGTCGTGGTGCAGGGTCACGACCACCCGCTGCTCAAGCGTTCGACGCTGGCCGCCGGCCAGCTCAACTGGATCAGCGGCGTCGCCCCCGATCCGACCAAGTCCTATACCGCCAAGACCCGCTACCGGCAGACCGACGCGCCCTGCCGCATCACGCGTGTGGAGGGAGACACACTGGAACTCGCGTTCGATAGCCCGCAATGGGCGGTCACGCCCGGCCAGTCGGTCGTCCTGTATGACGGCGAAGTCTGCCTCGGCGGCGGCATCATTACCTGAACCCGCTACAATCCACGCATTCCAGCATTCCATTCCATCATGTCGCACGACACCACACCCGCTCCCGCCGCCAACTTCATCCGCAACATCATCGACGAGCAGAATGCCGCCGGGAAATGGGGCGGCCGCGTCGAGACGCGCTTTCCCCCCGAGCCCAACGGCTACCTGCATCTGGGCCACGCCAAGTCGATCTTCCTGAATTTCGGGCTGGCGCGGGACTACGGCGGCGTCTGCCACCTGCGCTTCGACGACACCAACCCGGAAAAGGAAAGCCAGGAATACGTCGACGCCATCACCGAATCGGTGAAGTGGCTGGGCTTCGACTGGGGCGCGCACCTCTACTTCGCGTCGAACTACTTCGACACCATGTACGCCTGCGCCGAGTACCTGATCAGCTCCGGCAACGCCTACGTCGATTCGCTGACCGCCGACGAGATGCGCGAATACCGCGGCACGCTGACTGAAAAAGGAAAAGACAGCCCGCATCGCAGCCGCAGCGTCGAAGAAAACCTCGACCTGTTCCGCAAGATGCGCGCTGGTGAATTCCCCGACGGCGCCCACGTGCTGCGCGCCAAGATCGACATGGCCTCGCCCAACATCAACCTGCGCGACCCGGCGATTTATCGCATCAAGCGCGCACATCACCACAACACCGGCGACACCTGGTGCATCTACCCGATGTACACCTACGCGCACCCGATCGAGGACGCGATCGAGCACATCACCCACTCGATCTGCACCCTGGAATTCGAGGACCAGCGGCCGTTCTATGACTGGCTCCTAGACAAGCTCGCCGACGGCGGCTTCTTCACCCGCCCGCTGCCGCAGCAGATCGAGTTCGCCCGTTTGAATCTGACCTACGTCGTGCTTTCCAAGCGCAAGCTGATCCAGCTGGTCGACGAAAAACACGTCAGCGGCTGGGACGACCCGCGCCTGCCCACCCTGGTCGGCGCGCGCCGCCGCGGCTACACAGCGGAAGGCTTCAAACGCTTCACGGATCAAATCGGCGTGTCGAAGTCCGACGGCTGGATCGACTACAGCGTGTTCGAGGCCTGCCAGCGCGATGTGTTGAACGACAGCGCGCTGCGCCGCGTCGCCGTGCTCGACCCGGTCAAGCTCGTCATCGACAATTATCCCGAAGGCCAGTCGGAAGACTGCTTCGCCCCCAACCACCCGCAGCAGCCCGATCTCGGCAAACGCGCCGTGCCATTTTCACGCGAATTGTGGATCGAGCGCGAGGACTTCATGGAAACCCCGTCCAAGGGTTATTTCCGCTTGTCCCCGCCGCGTCTCGACGCGGCGGGCATTATGCAGCCCGGCAACTCGGTGCGGCTGCGCTATGGCTACGTCGTCACCTGCACCGGCTGCGACAAGGACGCCAACGGCGCCATCACCGCCGTGCACTGCGAGTATCTGCCCGACACCAAGTCCGGCACGCCTGGCGCCGATTCGGTCAAGGTCAAGGGCAATATCCACTGGGTGTCGGCCGCGCACGCGTACGAAGCCGAGGTGCGCCTGTACGACCGCCTGTTCACCACCGCGCAGCCCGGTGGAGAAAGCGGCGATTTTCTGAAGGACCTCAATCCGGATTCCGCGCGCACAATCCGCGCACAACTCGAACCTTCGCTGGAGGACGCTGCGCCCGAAGACAGCTTCCAGTTCGAGCGCCACGGTTACTTCGTCGCCGACCGCATTGACTCGCAACCCGGCGCGCCGGTGTTCAACCGGACGGTGACGTTGAAGGATTCGTGGGTGAAGACTGAAAAATAAGCGTCTTCAGTCCTTGAGGCGCGCGGAATACTTCGCTTCCGCCTTCACCACCTTCGGCGCCACCACGAACTGGCAGTAGGGCTGGTGCGGGTTCTGCTCGAAGTAGCGCTGGTGGTAATCCTCGGCAGGATAGAAGGTCGTCGCCTCGCTCACTTCCGTCACGATGGACGCGCCGAACTGCTTTGAAGCATTCAGCTCGGCGATCACCGCTTCCGCCTCGGATTTCTGCTCGGGCGTGTGCCAGAAAATCGCCGAGCGGTATTGCGTACCAACGTCGTTGCCCTGGCGGTTGAGCTGGGTCGGGTCGTGCAGGGTGAAGAAGACGTCGAGCAATTCCCGAAACGAAATCACGTCCGGATCGAACGTCACCTGCACCACTTCGGCGTGGCCGGTGTCGCCGTTGCAGATGTCGTTGTAGGTCGGGTTGAGGGTGTGGCCGCCCATGTAGCCCGATACCGCGGATTCGACGCCGCGCAGGCGATTGAACACGGTTTCGATGCACCAGAAACAGCCGCCTGCCAGAGTTGCGATTTCATGAGCCATAGCGTTCCTCCGTTGCGGGGGGGGGAAGACTTTCCCTCTCCCCTACCCCTCTCCCGCGAGCGGGCGAGGGGGATTTTGTTCAGACGACCGGGACCGTGTCCTGGAACGACCCACGCGTCATCAGCTTGTCGAAGAGTTTCGCCAGGTTGGGGTGGGCGGCGCGCCAGTCGATGTCGGGAAAGCGCAGCCCCAGGTAGCCGAGCGTGCAGCCGCAGGCGACATCGGCCAGGGTCATGCTGTTGCCGAGGTACCAGGGCTTTTCGCCGAGCGCTTCGGACAGCGCTTCGAGTCCGCGGAACAGGGTCCTTTCCTGCAGCACCAGCCAGTCGGCGCTCTGCTGTTCGGGCGCGCGCTTCTTTTCCAGGAACACGGCCACCGCGGCATCGGTCACGCCATCGGCCAGCGCCTCGACGCCGCGCACCATCATGCGGGCTTTCGGTTCGCTGGGGATCAGGTGCGCCACCGGGCTGACGTGGTCGAGGTATTCGACGATGACGCGCGAATCGAATACGGAAACACCATCCTCCAGCACCAGCACCGGCACCTTGCCGAGAGGGTTGATGCTGGCAACGGGGCTGTCGGGCAGCCACGGATTTTCGACCTGGAGCTGGAACGGGATTTTCTTTTCCGCCAGCACGACACGGACCTTGCGGCCGTAGGGGCTGGTGAGCGAGGTGACGAGTTTCATACGGGGTCCCTGGAGGTCTTCTTGATTAGGATGGGTTGCGAGCGCCGTCATTATCGCCTGCCGCCATCGTGGCTCCAACCCGTTCGCGCAACAGGGGGAGGATTCGGCCTCGAACCCGGGATGACACTTGAACCATAGACGGTTGCGCGGGCTGGGATGCGGCAGCGGCAGCGGCAGCCATGGGTAACAGACTAGCGTTAAACGCGGTGGTCAGCTTCCGGCTGGCGAATAGCCCGGCTTGATTGGCAGGCGTGCGGCGGCACGTTCCCGCCGGTAAAACCAGGCATGCGTCCCCAGCGCGATCATCCAGCACAGGTAGGCCGAAGTCAGGTCGTGCGAGGGGAAATGCGCGCCGCGCATCCATTGGTCGACGGCAAACACGCTGCCGGTCAGCAGACCGGGGAGCAAGAGCAACAAACTACGCGACCGCCCCCCGCCGCCCGTGAAATAGAGTGCCAGCAACGCAAAGCCGCCCGAGCTGTGGCCGCCCGGAAAGCAGTGCCCCCGTGGCAGCGTGTCCGGCTTGTCGTCGAACAGCCCGAGGTGCGGCCGCTGTCCGCCGAACTCGGCGACATCCCAGGGGCAATCCACATTCGTCCACTGCTTGCCCTGGTGCACCGCCACGACGGAAAGCGTGATGGCCACCAGCAGATAAGCCAGGGACTTGCGCCGGCTGCGCAGCGCCTGCATCGGCCAGGACAGCAGCCACAGGGCGAGGATGGCGACGGCGAAGACCACGAGCACCTCGCGTGCGCCCTCGTGCATGACCTGGCTGGCCCAGAAGTTGTCCCTGAGCGGAAAGCCGCCGAAGACGGGATCGTAAAAGCGGGCTGCCACCCACGCATCGAAGCCGGCCTCCTGCATCAACCCGAACAGCACGACAAAGGCGAGCGTCGGCCAGACGGCCAGGGCGACCAGGCGCGACCGGGAAAGCGGCGCGGGTGAAACCGCAGGGGAGATGGGGCTCGGCACGTGCAGGTTGCTCGATACAGGAATCCACGGCAGCTCGCCGCGTAGTCCATGCTCGCGGCGCAGGCTTAAGCAAGCCTTAACCCGGCCGGCCGGTCAGACGTGTTCGACGATGAAGCGCTTGACCGCAGCGACGTCGGCCTCCAGCACGTGCTTTTTCTGCGGCTGCGCTTCGAGGTCGGCGAGCTCGGCCGGGCGCACGGGCTCGATGCCGAGCGCCTCGTGGATCGCATCCTCGAACTTGGCCGGCTGCGCGGTTTCCATGCAGATCAGCGGCACGCCCGGTTCGCGGTGCTCCAGGCCCACCTTCAGGCCGTCGGCGGTATGCGGATCGATCATCGTGCCGTACACCTCGTACACGGTGCGGATGGTGTCGATGCGGTTGGCGTGGTTGCTCGATCCCGAGACCACGCCAAAGTCGGCGACGTGGTCGAACAGGCTGCCGCCTTTGGGATCGGCGTGGGTATTCAGATCGAAGCTGCCGCCGGATTCGACCGCGCTCCACAGGCTGCGTACCTGGGCGGCGTCGCGCCCGGCGAGGTCGAACACGAAGCGCTCGAAGTTGGACGCCTTCGAAATATCCATGCTCGGGCTCGACGTGTGTTTCGTTTCCGGACGCGGGCGGTAGACGCCGGTACGGAAGAACTCGTCGAGTACATCGTTCTCGTTGGTGGCGACGATCAGCTTGGCAATCGGCAGGCCCATCTGGCGCGCGATATGTCCGGCGCAGACGTTGCCGAAGTTACCCGACGGCACCGAAAACGACACCTGCTGGTCGTTGTCGTGCGTCGCCGCGAAATAGGCCTTGAAGTAGTACACGCTTTGCGCCGCCACGCGCGCCCAGTTGATCGAGTTGACCGCGCCGATGTGATGTTTGGCCTTGAAGTCGAGGTCGTTCGACACCGCCTTGACCATGTCCTGGCACTGGTCGAACACGCCGCGGATCACCAGATTGTGGATGTTGGCGTCCGTCAGCGCGTACATCTGCGCCTGCTGGAAACGCGTCATGCCATGCTCGGGCGACAGCATGAAGACGCGCACGCCGCGCTTGCCGCGCATCGCATATTCGGCGGCGGAGCCGGTGTCGCCGGAGGTCGCGCCGAGGATGTTGAGCTCGCCCTGGGTCTTGTCGAGCACATACTCGAACAGGTTGCCGAGCAGCTGCATCGCCATGTCCTTGAACGCCAGCGTCGGGCCGTTCGACAGCGCCAGCACGTGCAGGCCGGGCTCCAGCGTTTTCAGCGGGGTGATGTCCTCGGCGTTCTCGCCCGCGGTGGTGTAGCGGTAGACGTCGGCGACATAGGTCTTGTCGATCAGGCGACGCAGGTCGTCGTGCGGGATGTCGTCGATCAGGCGCGACAGCACCGCGAACGCCAGCTCGCGGTAATTCATGCCGCGCATCGCGGCCAGTTCGGCCACGGTAAAGCGCGGATAGGCCTCAGGCACATAGAGGCCGCCATCGCTGGCCAGCCCGCCGAGCAGGATTTCCGAGAAACGGAGTTGCGGCGCCAGGCCGCGCGTGCTGAGGTAGTTCATCTGGCTGCCAGTTCTTCGAGGCGAATGCGCATGACCGGCCCGGCCACCGCATCGAGCGCCTCGATCTTGGCAATGGCCGCATTGACGTTCTTTTCCACGGTGATGTGGGTCAACAGGATGATGTTCACCTGCTCCTCGCCCTCGGCCGGCTCCTTCTGCACCATCGCATCGATGGAGATGTGACTGTCGGCCAGGATGCGGGTGATGTCAGCCAGCACGCCAGGGCGGTCGAACGCGCGCAGACGCAGGTAATAGGCGGTGCGCACTTCGTCCATCGGCAGGATCGGGGTGTCCGACAGCTGGTCGGGCTGGAAGGCCAGGTGCGGCACGCGGTGGTGGGGGTCGGCCGTGTGTAGCCGCGTGACGTCGACGAGGTCGGCGACCACCGCGGACGCGGTCGGCTCGGCCCCGGCGCCGGCGCCGTAATACAGCGTCGGGCCGACGGCGTCGCCCTTCACCAGCACGGCATTCATCGCGCCGTCCACATTCGCGATCAGCCGGCGCTCGGGAATCAGCGTCGGATGCACGCGCAGCTCGATGCCGTTTTCAGCGCGGCGCGCGATGCCCAGCAATTTGATTCGATAACCCAGTTCCTCGGCGTATTGCACATCTTCGCGCGTGAGCTTCGAGATGCCCTCGGTGTAGGCGCGGTCGAACTGCATCGGGATGCCGAAGGCAATCGCCGACAGAATGGTGAGCTTGTGCGCGGCGTCGATGCCCTCGATGTCGAAGGTCGGGTCGGCTTCGGCATAACCCAGTTCCTGCGCCTGCTTCAGCACGTCCTCGAAGGCGGCGCCCTTGTCGCGCATCTCGGTCAGGATGAAGTTGCTGGTGCCGTTGATGATGCCGGCCAGCCACTCGATGCGGTTGGCGGTGAGGCCTTCACGCAGCGCCTTGATGATCGGAATGCCGCCTGCCACTGCTGCCTCGAATGCGACCATCACACCCTTGGCCTGCGCCGCAGCGAAGATTTCATTGCCATGCTTGGCGACCAGATGCTTGTTGGCGGTGACCACGTGCTTGCCGTTGGCGATCGCCTGCATCACCAGTTCACGCGCAGGCTCCAGGCCGCCGATCAGTTCCACCACGATGTCGATTTCGGGATCGTCGACGACGTCGAACGGGTTGGTCGACAACGGCAGATCGCCCGCCAACAATTTGGCCTTGTCGAGATTGCGCACTGCGGCGCGAATCACGCGGATTTCGCGCCCGGCACGACGGGTAATTTCCGTGGCGTTGCGGCGCAGCACGGTCAGGGTGCCGCCGCCGACTGTCCCCAGGCCCAGCAGGCCGACGTTGATGGGTTTCATGGATTGGTCTCGTTCAAATAAAAATCAGCGATGCGCGCGCTGGCGGTCGAGGAACCGGCCCATGCGCGAAATCGCCTCGGTCAACTCTTCTTCGTGCGGCAGGAACACCACCCGGATATGGTCGGGGTGGTGCCAGTTGAAGCCGCTGCCCTGCACCACCAGCACGCGCTCCTCTTCCAGCAGGTTGAGGATGAACTTCTGGTCGTCGTGAATGTGATAGAGCTTGGGGTCCAGCTTCGGAAACAGATACATCGCCGCCTTCGGCTTGACGCAGCTGACGCCGGGAAGCAGCGTCAGCAGTTCGTGCGCCAGATCACGCTGGCGCGTCAGCCGGCCGCTCGGCGCGACCAGGTCGTTGATGCTCTGGTAGCCGCCCAGCGCCGTCTGGATGCCGTACTGTCCCGGAACATTGGAACACAGGCGCATCGACGCCAGCATGTTCAGGCCTTCCAGATAATCCTTGGCGTGGCGCTTGTCGCCCGACACGATCAGCCAGCCCGCACGGTAGCCGCAGGCACGGTAGTTTTTCGACAGGCCGTTGAAGGTGACGATCAGCACGTCGTCGGCCAGCGAGGCGATCGAGGTGTGCACCACGCCGTCGTACAGCACCTTGTCGTAGATCTCGTCGGCATAGATGATCAGCTGGTGCTGGCGCGCGATCTCGATGATCTCCCGCAGCAGCTCGGTGGGGTACAGCGCCCCGGTCGGGTTGTTCGGGTTGATGACGACAATGGCGCGCGTGTTCGGCGTGATCTTGGCGCGAATGTCGTCCAGGTCCGGTAGCCAGCCGGCGCCCTCGTCGCACAGGTAATGGCACGGCTTGCCGCCGCCCAGGCTCACCGCCGCGGTCCACAGCGGATAGTCCGGCGCCGGCACCAGCACCTCGTCGCCGTTGTTCAGCAGCGCCTGCATCGACATCACGATCAGCTCGGAGACGCCGTTGCCGATGAAGATGTCGTCGATCTGCACCCCCGCGATGCCCTTGCGCTGGGTCTCATGCATGATCGCCTTGCGCGCCGCGAACAGGCCCTTGGAATCGCTGTAGCCCGACGCGTTCGGCAGGTTCAGGATCACGTCCTGCACGATTTCCTCCGGCGCCTCGAAGCCGAACGGCGCCGGGTTGCCGATGTTCAGCTTGATGATGCGTTGCCCTTCCTCTTCCATCTGCCGCGCGCGCGCCATCACCGGTCCGCGTATGTCGTAGCAGACCCGGTCGAGCTTGGTCGATTTGTGGATGGTGCGTAAGCGTGGCCTGTTGTCAGCCGTCACGGTGAGTTCCTGGTAGGTAAATCAAGGCAAAACAACGCCTTGCAAAGCGGGCGATTTTACCGGAGGCGCCCCGCCCCGGCAAACGAAACCCGGCGCCGCGGCGCGCACAGGAGGCCGCGGCGGCGCCCGACCGGCGGGAATCTGCTAAGGTTCCAGAAATATGAAACTGCACCTCAACACCGACGCCGGCCAGCTGCTCTTCACCGGCTATGGCGCCGACCACGTCCTGATCAACGGCCACCGCTTCGATGCCGGCCTGCTGCTGACCGCACGCGGCGTCGAGATCGCCCCCTGGGCAGGTCAGGACTTTGCGGCGCTGACCCCGGCCCATTTCGAATGGGTCGCCAGTCGCGAACTGGACATCCTGCTGCTCGGTACCGGCGCCCGCCTGCGCTTTCCCCATCCTTCGCTCACGCGGGCGCTGGTGGAGGCGCAGATTGGGCTGGAGGTGATGGACACCGGGGCGCTGTGCCGCACCTATAACATTTTGGCGGCGGAAGGGCGAAGCGTGGGGGCGGCGGTCCTGATTGAGACGGGGGCGGGAGAATTGGGCCCGGCGTTGCGAGGCGCGTAGCGCGGAAGCAATTCAGTCTTTTGACGACCGAGTAGTTAGTGCTTTTACTGGGCTATTGACCGTTGGCCGGGGGTAGCCCGGCGGCTAGTTACTTTCTTTTGTCTCGCCAAAAGAAAGGAACCAAAGAAAAGGCGACCCCGCTCATCCCCGAAACCCCGGAAATCGAGCCTGCCGGGCGGGCGGCAAAGAACTCGCCCCGCTTTATCTGTATTTCGAAGGTGAGCGGGGCTCAGACACCTTTGCCGCTGATCCGCCCGGCAG
>CAZUVC010000014.1:0-34839 GCA_964623745.1 uncultured Thiobacillus sp.
GCTGCGTCGTTGGTGCCGTTGATCGTCACTGTGACCGAGGAGGTGGTTCCATCGACCGAAGCGACCGTGAAGGTCTCGGTCAGCGTCTGTCCGGCACCGAGGGCCTGAACTGCCGCATTGGCGTTGTCCAGGTTGTAGGTCCATGCGCCAGCGGCGTTGATTGCGAAGGTGCCGTAGGTACCCGCAGTCGAAGGCTGGGCGGTGAAGCTGGCTTCACCCGAATCGACGTCCGTGATCGAAAGTGTGCCGCCGGTCGTTAGCGTGCTGTCTTCAGTGACACTGCCCGTACCCGAGCTGATCACGGCTGCATCGTTGGTGCCGTTGATCGTGACCGTGACGGACGAGGTCGTGCCGTCGACGCTGGAAACCGTGAAGGTCTCGGTCAGGGTCTGTCCGGCGCCGAGGGCCTGAACTGCCGCATTGGCGTTGCCCAGCGCATAGGTCCAGTTGCCGGAAGCATCAAGAGTGAAGGTTCCGTAGGCGCTGGAAACGGACTGAGGCTGGAAGGCGGCTTCGCCCACATCCGGGTCGACCACGGTGAGGGTGCCCGAGGTGGTGAGGGTAGTGTCTTCCGTTACCGTGCCGTTGTCCTGGCCGCCGATGAGCGCGACATCGTTGACCGGATTGACCGTCACGCTGACGCTGGTGCTGGCGGTGCCGCCCTGGCCGTCGCTGATCGTGTAGGCAATGCTGTCCGGGCCGTTGTAATCCGGATTGGGCGTATAGGTGAGGGTGCCGTCAGGGTTCAGTGTCACGGTGCCGTGGGTGGCGGTGGCGGCAATGACGGTGAGCGCGTTGCCGTCCGTATCGGTGTCGTTGGCGAGGACGTTGATGTTGAGGCTGCCGTCTTCGTTCAGCGAGACGACTTCCGGGTTGGCTACAGGTGGGGTGTTCGCAGGCGTGGCCGCAGGCTGCGGGGGCGTAGTGGCAGCCCCTGCCTGCGCGTTTGTGGGATCGTTTTCGATGCCCGTGATGTCTCCACCGCCTGCGCCAGGCGCGAAGGCGAACGCGGTCGAACTCGTGCCTTCGGCGATCCTCAGCAGGCGGACGAAATCGCTGCCGGCGTTGTCGGCGCCACCGTCGAGGCCGGCCGCGGTGTCTTCGAGCTGGGCGTCGATGTCTTCGCCGCGCTCGAGTGCCTGGATGATGCGTTCGGCCTCACCGGCCGGCAGTGAGGCTTCGGCCACGTCTGGACGCGAGGTCGGAGCGGTTTCAGCGCTGAACTGGAAGGTTTCGTCGGGGAGCAGGGTGAGCAGTTTGCCGTCGAGAAAGGCCAGCTGGACCTGGCCGCCCGGCATGGTGACGACGCTGTCGCCCTCGCGCAGGACATCGCCGGCCCGCAGGGGACGCATCTGGCCTGCGGGGTCGCGGGCGAACGCCTGTCCTTCGACTGCAATAACCGTGGCAACTGCCTGAGGGGTCGAAACGTTTGTGTCCATCTGCCAACCTTTGTTCAATAGGGTTTGGGTGCCCATTCAGGCACGTCTGCAAGAGTTAACGGCAGACGCTTCGGTTTCCGTATTGGACTGAGGTACAGGTCAGGCGGATTTTTTCAGGGGTGCGGGTGTCGAGTCTTCGACACCGTTGACGAGCAGCGCGAGCTGCATGCGGTCGCGTACGCCGAGTTTCTCGAAGGCCGCGCTCAAATGCGCCTTGACGGTCCGCTCAGTGATGTTCATCGCACGGGCGATTTCCTTGTTGGTCGAGCCGCGCGCCACGGCCACGGCCACCTGGCGTTCGCGCTGGCTCAGCAGGTCGAGCGAGACGTCCGGTGTGGCAGGGCTGCGCGTGGCCAGGCCCTGCATCAGGCGTTGCATCAGGCGCGGTCCGACCCACAACCCGCCATGTTCAACGACCCCAGCCACCTGGCGCAGCACGGAGGGCAGCGTCAGCGCGCTGCAATAACCGGAGGCGCCCGCCGCCAGCACCGCCAGGCCCTGATCGTCTTCGGGCACGTTCGACAGCACCACGACCGGCGCATGCGGTGCTGCAGTGCGGGCTGCACGGACCGCGGCCGCGGCGGCGTGATGGTTGCCGGCAACATGCAGCCAGATTACCGCGGCATCTGCCAGCAGGGCCGGATCGACGTGCCCGCCCAGGTCGCTCAGTAGCGCGGCATCGGGAAACGCTTCCAGCCAGCGGGGAATCGGCTGCGGCCGCGCGGTGACGAAAATCTGGCGTGTCATCCGGCTAGCGTTCCGTAAAGGCATGGGTCTTGGCGCGGATCACCGGCTTCAACAGATAGGCCAGCACACTCTTGCGACCGGTCATGATGTCCACTTCGGCGACCATCCCGGGGAGGATTGGCATGTCTTTGCCCAGCGAGGATTTCAGGGTGCGCACCCGCACCAGGTAGAAGGCATTGCCTTCCTCGTCGGTGACGGTGTCGGCGGCAATCTGGTCGATCACCGCTTCCAGCCCGCCGTAGATCGCGAAATCATACGCGGAAAAGCGCACCGTCGCCTTTTGACCCGGCCACAGGAAGGCAATGTCCTTGGGCAGGATTTTCGTCTCCAGCAGCAGGGCGTCGTCGGTCGGCACGATTTCCACGATTTCCTTGCCCGGCTGCAGCACGCCGCCCACGGTGGAGACCAGCAGGCGATTGACAGTACCCTTGACCGGCGATTTGACACTGGCCTGCTCGACGCGGTCGGACAGTGCCGTGCTGCCCTCGGACAGGCTGTTGAGCTTGGCCACGGTCTCGCCGAGTTCGTTGCGCATTTCGTTGCGGAAGCTGATTTCCTGCTCCTGCACCTTGCGCGATGCTTCCGAAATGGCGGACTGCAGGCGCACGATCTGGGCGGCCGCCTGATCGCGCTCGCCGCGGTAGCGGCTGACATCGCGCTCTAGCCGCAGCAGTTCCACATCCGAGACCGCCCCGGACGCCGCCAGCGGCCGGGTCATCGTCAGTTCGCGGGCGGTGAGGTCGTAGGCCTGCGCCGCCTGTTCGCGCCGCGAGCGCACCTCGACCAGCTCCTGCTGGCGCTGGGTCAGCTGCTGGCGCGCAATGCCAAGCTGGGCCTCCAGTTCGCGGCGGCGCGCATCGTACATGTTGCGCTCCTCCTCGACCAGCTTGGGGTCCTCCTGCATGATTTCGGGCGGCAGTTGGAACGGGGTGTTTTCTGCCAGCGCGCGCAAGCGCGCGGCCTTGGCCAAGAGCGCCAGATACTGCACGCGGTTTTCGCGCAGCGAGGAGACAAAGCGCGTCTTGTCGATTCGGAACAGCAGCTGGCCCACCTCGACCGCCTGGCCTTCGCGCACCAGGATTTCGGCGATCACACCGCCGTCGACCGCCTGCACCACCTGCACTTGGCGCGAAGGGATTACCTTGCCGGTTCCGCGCGTGACTTCGTCCACCGTGGCAAACGCGGCCCACAGCACAAGCAGAAGCAGAAGCACGCCGATAAAGCGCAGCAGATACCGTGCGCGCAGGGGTTCCTGATCCATCCGCGCCCAGTCGGCATCGGCCGCCCAGCCGAGCGACTCGTCCGGTCGCGGCGGAATCCAGCGGGCAAACAGGCGGTCCAGCAGCGGCCGCGCATGTTTGGACCAGCCCGCCGAGCTGTCGGCAAAGCGTGCGATGGAGGCGAACAGACCGGCTTTCATGCGGCTTTCCCGATGCGGCCCTGGCGCAGCGCCTCGACCACCTGCGCCTTGGGGCCGTCCGCCACCACCTTGCCGCCGTCGATCACGATGATGCGGTCGACCAGGTCCAGGAGCGAGGTGCGATGCGTCACCACCAGCAGGGTCTTGCCGGCGGCGAAGCTGCGCAGCTGCTTCTTGATGTCCTCTTCACTGGAATGGTCCATCGAGCCGGTCGGTTCGTCCATCAGCAGGATCGGCGGGTCGTTGATGGTGGCACGCGCGATCGCGACCGCCTGGCGTTGCCCGCCCGAAAGCGATTCGCCGCGTTCGCCCACGGTCATGTCGAAGCCGCGCGGGTGGCTGTTGACGAACTCGAGCAGGCCGCCGACCTGGGCGGCGCGCAGAACGGCGGCATCGTCGGCGGTCGGGCACGAAATGGTCAGGTTGTCGCGCAGGCTGCCGTAGAACAGCATCACGTCCTGCGGCACGTAGCCGATGTTGCGGCGCAGTTCGGCCGGGTCGAGCTGGCGCAGGTCGGCGCCATCCACCAGCACCGCGCCCGAGGTGGGTTGGTACAGGCCGAGGATGAGTTTTTCCAGCGTGGTCTTGCCGGAGCCGACGCGGCCGAGAATGGCCACGTGCTCGCCGGCACGGATCTTCAGCGAGACATTGCGCAGCGCGGCGTGGTCCTGGCCGGGGTAATTGAAGTCGACGTCCTTGAACTCGATCTCGCCGGTGAAATGCCGGCGGGTCACGAAATTGGAATCGGCCGGTCGCTCGACCGGCTGCTGCAGGATGTCGTCCAGCGACTTCAGCGCGGTCGCCGCATTGTGGTACTGGGTGAGCAGGCCGGCAATCTGGCCGACCGGCGCCATTGCGCGCGACGCCAGCATGGTGCTGGCAATCAGTCCGCCGAGCGTCAGATTGCCGTCGGCAATCAGGTACACGCCCACCACCACGACCATCACGTTCACCAGTTGCTGCGCCCACATGGCGCCGTTGATGGTGGACGATGACAGCAGCCGCAGTTGCGCGCCGACGCGCGACAGGAAGGCCGCGCTCGTTTCCCACTTGCGCTGCATCACGCTTTCGGCGCCGAGCGCCTTGATCGCTTCGAGACCGACCAGGCTTTCGACCAGCGTCGCGTTGCGCATCGCGCTGGCACGATAGGTGGTCTCGGACAGTTCGTGCATCTTGCTGTGCACGGTCAGGGCATAGGCCATCACCAGCAGGATGCCGAACACGATGGGCAGGATCAGCGGCCAGCCGATCCAGCCGATCACGACCAGAAAAATCAGCGCAAACGGCAGGTCGATGAAGGCGGTCACCGTGGCCGAGGTGATGAAATCGCGGATCGTCTCGAAGGAGCGCAGGTTGGCGGCAAACGAGCCAGCGGACAGCGGCCGGTTTTCCAGCCGCAGGCCCAGCACGCGCTCCATGATGTAGGCGGACAGCCGCACATCGACCCGGCTGCTGGCCAGATCGAGAAAATAGCCGCGCATGGTGCGCAGCACCAGGTCCGCCACCAGCACGATCACCAGGCCGCCCGCCAGCATCCACAGGGTTTCGATCGCATGGTTGGGCACCACGCGGTCATACACGTTCATGGTGAACAGCGGCAGGGCGATGGCAAACAGGTTGATCATGAACGCCGCCAGCAGCACGTCCCGGTACAGCGGCGCGTTGTCGGCAACCGTGCCCCAGAACCAGTGGCGATGCTTGACGTGGCCGACTTCCGGGGTACGCGCATCAAAACGGAACTCGGGCCGCGCCAGGATCGCGTGGCCGGAATAGCGGGCTGCCAGCTCGTCGCGGGGCAGCAAGGCCTCGGCTTCGCCCAGTTCGGGAAAGATCAGGCGGGCGGTCCGGCCGTCGTCCTGCCAGCCCAGCAGCACGCAGGCTTCCTCGCCATCGAGCAGCAGCACGGCGGGAAACAGGGCGGTATTGAGCGCGTCGAGGGGTTTCTTCACCACATTGCTGGCAAAACCGGCCCGTTTGGCGGCGCGTCGGAACAGTGAAGGCGTGAGGCGGTTGTCGACCAGCGGCAGCCCGTCGATGGCCGCCTGACGGCTCAGGGTGCCGCCGTGCGCCTGCACCACCACGAGCAGACATTCGAGCAGCGTGTCGGGTGCGCTGGCGGGCGAGGCGGCATCCAACGTCTTTTCGGTCCCTGGCGTGTTGTTCAAGTGACTGTTGGCAAGGGTGGCTTGCCGCCTGAAAATCAATAAGGATGCGCTTTTAACGGCTTTTTTGGCCTGCTTCTTTAATACGGTGGCGTACGCAGCCCGTCATGCCTGAACGGAACGGGTATTTCGCATATTCGCACGCAGGATCCGTATTCCGGTTTCGGGTCCAGCAAGTATGCCAAAAATGCCTGCAATTTCTGGCCGGAGGGGCAGCATGCCATGCTGAATCACGCGCCGGTTTTCAAATAAGGTTATATTCGCCCGCAACGGATAAGAACACGAGTCGACTTGAAACCCACCCGTCTCCTGCTGTTTGCAGTGATCGTCATCGTGCTGGCCATCGCGGCCTGGCAATGGCGTGCGGGCATCGGTGAGGGGGACGCCGGCCGGGTCGTCAGCGTCGGCCTGTACGAAAATGCCCCCAAGGTCTACACCGATGAACACGGCCGCCCGGCCGGCTTCTTCATCGAGCTGCTGGAAGAAATGGCGCGCGCCGAACGCTGGCAGCTGGACTATGTTCCCTGCGAGTGGGCACAGTGCCTGGAAGAACTGGCACAGGGCCGCCTCGACCTGATGCCCGATGTGGCGTATTCCAGCGAGCGTGCGCAGCGGTTCGATTTTCACCGCGTGTCGGCCGTCAACAGCTGGTCGCAGGTCTATGTCCATCCGGATCTGAAAGTGCACGCGGTGGCCGATCTCGCCGGCCTGCGTGTCGCCATTCTGCAGGGCGGCATCCAGCAGGCCTTCTTTACCGAGTTGATGAGCAGCGGCAACCATGTCTGGCAGCCGGTGCCGGTGCAATCGCTGGCCGAAGGCTACGAAGCTGTGGCGGCGGGCGAGGCCGACGCGGTGGTGACCAACAGCTTTTTTGCCGCCCGCAACGGCAGCCAGTACATGCTGCAGGAAACGCCGATCGTCTTCCTGCCGTCGAACCTGTACTACGCCGCCGGCAAGGGCCGCAATGCCGATCTGCTGGCGCGGATCGACGTGCATCTGACGGCCTGGCGGCGCGATTCCAGCTCGATCTACTTCGACGCGCTGCGGCGCACCATGGCGACGCCGCCCGAAGTGCTGATGCCGCGCTGGGCGATGTGGTCGCTGGGCGGGCTGGGTATCGGCCTGCTGTCCCTGATGGGGCTCAGCCTCTTGTTGCGCTGGCAGGTGGACCAGCGCACCCATGCGCTGACGATGACGACGCTGGCGCTGAAGCTCGAGCGCGCCAACCTGGAGCGCCTGGTCACCGAGCGCACCCGCGAACTGCAGGCCCTGTTCGATTCCGCCAGTGTCGGCATCGTGATGGCACAGGATCGCACCATCGTGCGCTGCAACCGGCGCATGGATGAATTGTTCGGCTACGCACCGGGAGAACAGGTCGGGCAGTCGACGCGCATCTGGTTCGTCGACGAGGCGGCGTTTGCCAACACCTGCCAGGACATCTTCGCGCGCATCGCCAACGGCGAAACGCATGTGTGCGAGCAGGAAGTGGTGCGCAAGGACGGCAGCCGCTTCTGGGCGCGGATGGCGGTGCGCGCCATCGATGCGGATGATCCGACGCAGGGCATGGTCAGTATCATCGAGGACATCACCGACGAGCGCGCTGCGCTGGAAGCCGTGCTCAAGGCCAAGACGCTGGCCGAGGAGGCTACGCGCATGAAGTCGGATTTCCTCGCCAACATGAGCCATGAAATCCGCACCCCGATGAATGCCATCCTCGGCATGCTCTACCTGGCGCTGAAGGGCGACCTGCCGCCCGGCCTGCGCAATCAGCTGTCGAAAGCGCAGGGGGCGGCGCATTCGCTGCTGGGCATCATCAACGACATCCTTGATTTTTCGAAAGTCGAGGCCGGCAAGCTGGAAATCGAGCATGTCGAGTTCGGTTTCGACGGCGTGCTGGAACAGCTGGCCGACGTGATCGGGCCGCAGGCCGAGCAGAAGCACATCGAGTTCCTGATCCGCCACGACGTCGCAATGCCGCCGTTGCTGAAGGGCGACCCGCTGCGCATCGGCCAGGTGCTGCTCAACCTGTGCGGCAATGCAGTGAAATTCACCGAGAAAGGCGAGGTCGAACTGGCCCTGCGCGGCGTCGAGGTAAACGACAAAGTCCTGACGCTGCAGATCTGCGTCCGCGATTCCGGCATCGGCATGACGCAGGCGGTCCAGGGCAGGTTGTTCGAGAAATTTACCCAGGCCGACCAGTCGACCACGCGTCGTTTTGGCGGCACCGGGCTGGGCCTGGCCATCAGCAAGAACCTGGTCGAGCTGATGGGCGGGCGCATCTGGGTGGAACAATCGCAGCCCGGCAAGGGCACAACGATCTGCTGCACGCTGCCGATCGAGATTGCCCGGCAACCCCAGCGCATCGATCTGGTGGAGCAGGCGGGGCCGCTGCTCAAGGGCATCCGTGTGCTGGTGGTGGACGACAACGAGGTGTCGCGCGATATCCTCGCCGACATGCTGCGCTTCTTTCATCTCGATGTCGTCACCGCGGCGAGCGGACAGGCCGCGCTGGCCGCGCTCGAGGCGGCCTCCGCCAAGCCCTTCGACCTGGTGTTGATGGACTGGCGCATGCCCGGCATGAACGGCGACGAGGCAACCCAGCGCATCCACCTGGATACTGCGATCACGCATCAGCCGAAGGTGGTGATGGTGACCGCCTACGGCCGCGAAGACGTGATCCGGCTGGCCGAACAGGCTGGCGTGGATGGGTTTCTGATCAAGCCGGTGTCGCCGTCGACGCTGCTCGACACCATCCTCTCGGTGCTGGGGCGGGGCCGCATCCTCAATGGCAACCGTCCGCAGCGCGGTGCCCCGGATGAGGGTGCCCGCGCCCAGCTCGCCGGTGCGCGCATGCTGCTGGTCGAGGACAATGACATCAACCGCGAATTCGCCACCGAGCTGCTGCGCAGCGAGGGCATTGAGGTGGATCAGTCCGTCAATGGCCAGGAGGCGGTCGACCAGGTGCAGCGGCAGGCCTACGACGGGGTGCTGATGGACATCCAGATGCCGGTGATGGATGGCCTTGAGGCGGCCCGCCGCATTCGCGCGCTGGCGCTGGCGCCTGGCGGCGAACGCTTCGCCCGCCTGCCCATCATCGCGATGACGGCGCTGGCAATGGCGCAGGATGCAGAAAAAAGCCAGGCTGCCGGCATGAACGACCATATCACCAAGCCAGTGGCGCCGGAGCGGCTGGTGGCGGTGCTGGCCAAATGGATCCAGGTACCGGCGGAGCGTGCCGGCCAGGTGCAGCCCACATCGCGTCCAGCCAGCTTGCCGGCCGAGCTGCTGGCGCTGTCCAGCCTCGATGCGAGCGAAGGCGTGCGTCGCATCGGCGGCAAGCTGGAGGCCTATTACAAGCAGCTGCGGCGCTTTCGCGAGCATTATGCCGATGCGATCGGAACGTTGCGGCAGCTGACGATGGACGCGCAGACGCAGCAGGCGCAGGCGTTCTGCCACGCACTGAAGGGCGTGACCGGCAATATCGGCGCCACGTCATTGTATGCATGCGTGAGCGCGATCGATGCCGAACTGAAGCAGGATACGCTGCCTGACGGCGCTGCCCTGGATACGGCGCAGTCACTGCTGCAGGCGGTGATGCGCGACATCGATAGCCTGCCGACGCCGCCGGCACCTGCGTCCGCTGCCGTGCCCCTGACGGCTGATCAGGTGCGCGAGCAATTGGCGCAGCTGTTGCAGGCGCTGCAGGACGACCTCGGCTCTGCCGAGCCGTTGCTGGCGGCCCTGCGCGCCGGTGTTGACGGCACGCCCCTGGCGGCGGACATTGAAGCACTCGCCGCGCAGGTCGATGTCTTCGCCATCGATGAAGCGCGCGCGCAGCTCACTGCGCTGCTGGACCGACTGGCGCATACAACCTGAGCCACCCGACATGACCGAAACCGCTGCCAGTCGCTCCCGCATCCTCCTCGTCGATGACGTCAACGAGAACCTGCATGCGTTGATGAGCGTGCTGCGCGACGACTATGCGATCGCCGCCGCCACCAGCGGCGAGAAGGCGCTCGATCTGGCACGCCAGCAACCGCATCCCGATCTGATCCTGCTCGACATCAAGATGCCGGGCATGGACGGCTACTCGGTGCTGGCGCACCTCAAATCCAATCCGGCCACCGCCGACATCCCGGTCATTTTCGTGACGGCATTGGCCGAGGCGACCGACGAGGCGCGCGGTCTCAAGCTGGGCGTGGCCGACTACATCACCAAGCCGATCAATCCGGAACTGCTGCACATGCGCGTGCGCACCCAGCTCGAACTGCAGCGCTACCGCAGGAATCCGGTGCTGTTCGACGTGTCGCAAGGCTGCGATCCGGATCGCCCGCCTTCGCTGCTGGTGGTCGATGACGTGCCGCAGAACATCCACGAGCTGCTGGAGGCGCTCAAGGACGACTACCGCATTCAGGTCGCCCGCTCCGGCGCCAAGGCGCTTGAGCTGATCGAGGGCGAGAACCCGCCCGACCTCGTGCTGCTCGATATCGTGATGCCGGAGATGGACGGCTACGAAGTGTGCCGGCGCATCAAGGCCTCGCCCAGGGGCAATCGCATTCCGGTGATTTTCGTCACGGTAGTCGACGCCACCGAGGACAAGGTCCGGGGCTTCAGCATCGGCGCGGCCGACTACATCACCAAGCCCTTCGACGTCGACGAGGTGCGCGCGCGGGTGCGCACCCAGCTCGAGCTGTCCCGGCTACGCAATTTCCTCGAGGATCTGGTCGCGCAACGCACCGCGCTGCTGGAACAGAGCGAGGAAAAATACCGCATCCTGGCCGACTATTCGCCCAACTGGGAATACTGGGTGGCGCCGGATAGCAGTTATCTGTATGTGTCGCCGGCCTGTCGCGATGTATCGGGCTATGTGCCGGCCGATTTCTTTGTCGACGCGGGGCTGATGGAAAAAATCATCCATCCCGACGATCTGGCCGGCTGGAAAGCGCATCGTTCCGCTGCTGCGGCCGGCGCCGCCCCGGGGCCGCACCTGTTCCGCATCAGTGCCCGCGACGGCAGCGAGCGCTGGATCGAGCATGTGTGCAAGCCGGTGTTTGATGCGGCGGGCCAGCCGATCGGGCTGCGCGGCTCGCTGCGTGACATCACCGATCGCCAGCGCGCCGAGCAGAAACTGGATTTTTTTGCGCATCGCGACCCGCTGACCGGGCTGCCCAATCGCGCTTTGTTTGCGCAGCTGCTGGCGCAGGCCGTCCTCAATGCCGAACGCAGCCGGACCCAGTTCGCGCTGCTGTTTCTCGATCTCGACAATTTCAAGGCCATCAACGAGAGCCTCGGTCACACGCTGGGCGACCGGCTGCTGGTCGAGGTCAGCAAACGCCTGCAGGGTCTGTTGCCGGACAACAGCGAAATCGCCCGCATCGGTGGCGACGAGTTCTACATCATCGTCGACCATGCGGCGGGCCTGTCGGGCATCGACCTGGTCGCCCAGCGCATGATCGACGCGCTGGGCGAGCCTTTCCCGATCGACGACAACATGATCTACATCGGTGCCAGCATCGGCATTGCGCTGTATCCGAACGACGGCCGCGATGCAGCCAACCTGCAAAGCAGCGCCGATGCAGCGTTGCACCAGGCCAAGGCCCAGGGGCGCGGGATCCTGCGCTTCTTTTCGCCGGAAATGACCCGCCGGTCGCGCGCGCGGCTGGCGCTGGAGGCCGATCTGCGCCGTGCGCTGGACCAGCAGGAGTTGCGCCTGCATTACCAGCCACAAATCGACCTGAACAGCGGGAAGATTGTGGGCGTCGAGGCGCTGGTGCGCTGGCAGCATCCCGAGCGCGGGCTGATTCCGCCCGATGACTTCATCCCGCTGGCAGAGGAAAGCGGCCTGGTGGTTATGCTGGGCGACTGGGTGCTGCATGCCGCCTGCCAGCAGATCCGCAGCTGGACCGACGCCGGCATCGCCCCCCGGCAGACCGCAGTGAACGTCTCTGCGGTGCAGTTGAACCGGGGTCACCTGCTCAACTCGGTCAGGGATGCCCTGCAGGCGTCGGGGGTCGCACCGGAGCAGCTCGAACTGGAAATCACCGAGAGCTTCGTGCTGGCGGACCGCGACCAGTCCTTCAAGACGCTGTCCGAGCTCAAGGCGCTGGGCGTGCGCCTGTCGATCGACGATTTCGGTACCGGTTACTCCTCGCTGGCCTATCTGCAGCAACTCGAGGTGCACAAGCTGAAAATCGACCTGTCCTTTGTGCGCGACGTGACGACCAACAGCGGCAATGCTTCCATCGTCAAGGCCGTCATTGCGCTTGGCCACAGCCTGGGTCTGGAAGTCATTGCCGAGGGCGTCGAGGAAGAGGTGCAGGCGCGCTACCTGCATTCGCTGCAGTGCGACGTGATTCAGGGCTACTTGATCAGCCGGCCGCTGCCGGCCGAGGACATGACGCATTTTCTGCAGACCTACCGGCCGTCCTGATCGCGTGCGCCGGACATGGAAAAGGGGCTGGCCTAAGCCAACCCCTTTTCTTGTTTGGTGCGCCCGAAGAGATTCGAACTCCTGACCCCTTGGTTCGTAGCCAAGTACTCTATCCAGCTGAGCTACGGGCGCTTTGAAGGTTGCGCATTATACGCATTTTTTGCCTTGATGGCAGATGCGACAAGCATGATTCGATTTGGCGGAGACGGAGGGATTCGAACCCTCGATACAGGTTTAAGCCCGTATGCTCCCTTAGCAGGGACACAAATTCTTTTCGCCAGTTCAAACATTGGCGCGGCCTCCCGGCTTGCTTATAATTCTGAAGTCGAATTATGGGGACAAAACGGGGACAGCGCGCGCACTTTAGCATCCCGTGCCGGAGAGAGCAATGGCGACTTTTGAAAAACGTGCGAGCGGCTGGTGGCAAGCAAAGATCCGACGCAACGGGCACCCACGGATCTCTAAAACATTCGCTACGAAAGCCGCTGCGGAGGCTTGGGCGCGTGCGGTTGAGAGCGACATGGACAAAGGCGCATACAGAAGCGCCGTCGCTGCGGAGAGCACGACGTTCAACGAGATCGCCGACCGCTTCGAGCATGAGTTCGCGCAGCACCACTATCGCGGCAAGGCCTGGCGGCACAAGCTCGCTCACCTGCGCGCTGCCTTCGGTGACTACTTCATCGCCGCGCTCACACCAGAGCGGATTGCGCAGTACCGCGACGACCGGCTCAAGGCGGCAGACCCGCGCTATGGAGATCCCGCCAGCGCGCCGAGACTGTCGCCGGCGACGGTGAAGACCGAGATCGACCTTCTGAGCAAGGTTCTGGACGTTGCGAGCAAGGAATTCGGCATTCCGCTGCCGGCTGGGAATCCCGTCGCCGCTATCCGCAAGCCGGCCGGCAATAAAGCCCGCGACCGTCGCCTGACGGTCGAGGAATGGGCGCGGCTGATTGATGAATGTGGAAAGAGTGGGAATGCGTGGCTCAAGCCGGCTGTGCTGCTGTCAGTAGAAACTGGTGTGCGCCAGGGCGAGCTGCTCGCGGCGAACTGGAAAGAAGTACATATCGAACAGCGACACATCATGCTTCATGACACGAAAAACGGCGAGAGCCGTCCGGCGCTGCTGACATCTGCCGCAGTCGCGATTCTCGAAAGCCTGCCGCGCGCCAGGGGCGGGCGAGTAATCCCCCAGGACAAAATGACGATTTACGGTGCTTTCAAACGCGCATGCGAGCGCGCCGGCATCAGCGACTACAGGTGGCACGACCTGCGGCGCGAAGCAATCAGTCGTCTCGCCGAGCGCGGCGACTTGTCACTGCTTGAACTTGCACAATTTAGTGGCCACAAGACCTTGCAAATGCTAAAACCGTACTCTGCTCCGCATGTCGAAAAACTGGCCCGAAAGCTCGGGTAACTTCCGTCGTCCGCGTACGGAAAGAATCATTCGTTTCCGTGCTCGAATAACGGAGGATAACTATTTATTTTCAACAGCTTATAGAGAAAAACGCTTGACATGCACGGGACTTTTTCGGATACTGCATGTGTCAGTTGCAGAAGCAGTAGCGCCAGGGGGGTAAAGATCGCCGCCTGTCCCGGCAACCTGGGAGCACGGAGTACGCCGCCCAGGCAAACGCAAACGTACAAAATCAAAATGGGGTGACGCCCGCCCATTCCGGGTAATAGCTGCAACGGTCTCTCCCGCACCCCTTCGCGATTCTGGGGTGTGGGCGGAGACCTGCATGACTGTATCAAATACCACCACCCTCGACCTGTTGCTCGCAAAGACCGGCGGACGCTTCTCTATAAAGCTCGACGAAGCCTGCGCCCTTTTTGACGGCACCACGGCAAAGAGCTATCGCAACAAAAAATCACTCGGCCGCGAACCGTTCCCGTCGTACGGCCACCCCCTTCACGTTGACCTGCGCGACCTAGCGGACGCTATCGACGCACGCCGCGCGGGGGCAAAGAACGCGCCGAAAGTAACTCCGCAGCCGCCGAAGAGGCGCGGCCGACCGACCAAACGCGAACAAGCCGCCCGCGCTGCAGCAGCGCAGCAAGGGAGTCAGCAATGAACGCCCGCGCCGATCTCTTCGGCGAGCTGCTGCCCGCGATCTACAACGACGACGATGAAGCTCGCGCGTTCGCGTTCGGCCTGGTGCGAGAGTGGTACGGAACACTGCGTTACGCACACAGTGAAGAAGCCCACGCAGAAATCCTGGAGTCGCTCGATTGGCCAGGTATGCGGGATTTTGTAAGCGAAGCGGCGCTGCACTTGCAGTACAACCCCTACTTCGACTTCGACTTCGACAGCTTCGCTGCAGGCGTGAGAACCATCGCCCGCCGCGCGAAAGCGGCCGGTCTCGTTGTGGAAAGCGGCAAGACACGCAAACGCTCTCGGCCAGGGGATGCGACTGGCGATTTGTTCGGCGGTGACGGAAGCGAGGTGACGGAATGAGCGCGACTACTCTTCGCACTGCCCGCCGGCATCGCTGCCGCTGCGGCGATAACACTTTCGAAATCGCGCGGCGTGGCTCCCACGTCGGCGCCTGGTGCGCCTCGTGCGGCGGCTGGCTAAAGTGGCTCAACGGCCGCGAACGCGATGCGCTGGCGCTGCCGGTCGAGCTACCTGAGCACGCAGGGTATGAAAGCGGGGTGCGGTCATGAGCACACCACTTCATCAAGAAGTCACCACCTGGCGTCCGCCGCGCGAGCCGCTCAACTTCGCGGAGATGGCGACGACAGAGCCGCCACCGCGCGACGAAGTGCTGCCGGGGCTTATCGCAGGCAGCCTCGGCGGGATCATCGCGACTGGCGGTAGCCGGAAAAGCTACTTCAGTTTGCAAGCGGGCACTGCTATCGCAGGCGGTCCGGACACGCTCGGCATTTCCCCGCGTGCGACGGGTCGCGTCGTGCTGCTAGCACTGGAAGATCCGAAGCAGATCGTTCATGAGCGCAGCAGGGCGTTGGCTAAAAATTGGTCGGCCGATGTGGTTGAGCAAGTACGTGAGAACCTGGAAATCTGGCCGCTAGTTGGCGCTGGTGCAAACCTTCTCAATCCCGTCTTTCTCTCATGGCTGCGTATGAAAATCGAGGGGGCGCGGCTGGTCATCATCGACACCATGCGCCGCATTCACCAGCTCGACGAGAACGACAACGGCGAAATGTCAGCGTTGCTCGCGATCCTTGAACAGCTTTGCGCGGAGCTTGGTGTGACAGTCATTTTTGTGCATCACACGGCCAAGGGGTCCGAGAAAGGCGAGGCGCAGGCAAGCCGTGGCGCTTCTGCGATCACGGATAACGCCCGCTGGATTCTGCGCCTCGACAACATGAAAGCCCAAGAAGCGGAGAATTTGAGTGATCGCAGCTTCGACGGCAAGCCTATTGGTGCGGAGCGTGCTGGCTTCTTCGTGCAAATGGCACACGCGAAATGCAACTACGGCGTTGCGCCGAAAGACACGTTTTCACCAGGGGCACCGAAGATGCCCGACCAGTGGTACCAGGCAGGCGACGGCGGCATTCTTGCTCCGGTTCAGTTGCTCAAGGCGAAGTCAAAGAACGGAGGCGGAAATGGCGGCATTGACTGAATGCGGAACGGCTCGGCTCGACGCTGCTGTTGGTCTCTCAGAGCTGTTTGTGTCCATGCCGGACACAAACAAGGATATCGGCGTCTCGCGCACTATCCGTCAAAAATGGAAGGGCGGGACAGTGATCATCAAGGGGACCGTCATGAGCGCATTTCAGCAAGACATTCTTTTCGCCATGCTGGCCGCAGCGCTTGAAGTCGGGGATGTTTGCAAACCTGGCGACGAGCTGCTCGCGGACGAGCAGATGAACATGGGGCTTGCAGACAAATTTGACGTTATCAACGTGCAGCTTAGCTATCCGCGCCTGGCCGAGCTTTCGGGCCACCGGAACAGCACAAAATTCCGCGCGGCGGCGCGGGACGCGGTGCAAACGCTCGCCGGCGTGACGGTGCGTGGCGAAGGCGCGGACGAGAGTTTCGCAATCCAGCGCCTTATCGCAGGCGCCGCAGGCAAAGGGCGTGCAGGCGTCAGCGTTACGCTCAACTGGCGCCTCACGCTTGCAGTGCTCGGAAGGGGTATATACGGGGCGATCTCGCTCGCCGAGAGGCACAAGCTCAGCAAAACGGCGCGGATCGCGCACGCGTGGATTGCGTGCTGGCTCGGGGCAAAATCGCAAAACAGCATAGGCGTGGAGAAGCTGGCTCCACACATTTTCCCGGCGAACTTGAAAATCAGTGAAAGGGCTCAAAACAAGCGCCTGAGCACGATTTTGCGGGTGCTCGGCGAAATCGGAGAACTGCCGGCTTGGCGGGTGAGCATCGATGATGATGGTCTCGCTCTAATTGTAAGAGTGCTTCCGGAAAACAGTACCAGCGGTTCCAAAAAAAGCACCAGCATTGCCGCGAAAAACAGTACCACCGGTTCCGGAAAACAGTACCACCGGTTCCGGGGAAAACCACGTAAACCAAGTATCCATGCGGGTTAGCGGGGAGTTTTGAAACCCGTACCAATCTTTTACAAAGATTAGGGCCGGGGCTTTAAGCCCGGCCCTGACTTACAGCAGGTAATTAACCCACGCCCCCCGATTTCCAAGAATCGCAGCGGGGGGGGGAGAAGGAAAAAACCAATGGAACCAAGAAAACAAACCGATACTTTTGTCCTGGCGCTGCTCCAGTACTGCCAAACCCTCGAAGCCCAGGTCTGCTGGAACATTGACACCGAGGCTGAGCGGTGGTCGAGCGTCCGCGTCGCCCGCAGCCTCGCCGAATTTGAGCCCCTGCGCGGCTGGCTCGCTGCGCAGAACGTCAGCCAAAACGGACAAATCCTTATCCGCCCGGCAGCCGAAGAAGATCACCCCTGGCTGCTCCTGGACGACGTGCCGGAGGCGAAGGCGATGGCCATCTCCAGCAAGTACGCGGCGCTCGTGGTCGAGACCAGCAAAATCAAGGGCACCGGAGAAGGTAACTGCCAGGTGCGACTGCTGGCCGACCGTCCGTTGTCCGCAAACGAAAGGCACGCTATCCAGGGTGAGCTTGTCGCCCGACTGCGCGGCGCAGAGATCCGGGCTGATAAAGGGAGCACCAGCGGCGTCAAAATGGGGCGCCTTCCGGGCTTCCGCAACCGTAAGCCCGGAAGGGACAACTGGACGAACCTCTTGGCCGACACGACGGCCACCGCGCCGCGTTACGCCGTAGTCTCCCCCCCCTCCGAGCAGGCAGAGGAACCGGGGGGGCGTGGGATACCTGACCATCTTCACTCCAAATCTGCACCCGGATCGGGCGGGGCAGGCGGAGAGGGGGGCTACGTCAGCGAGTTTGCGTTCGCTTGTCACTGCCTGCGAGACAACTGGCCCGAACACGCAATCATCGAGGCCATCGCCAATCATGCACTTGATCGCGGGAAGCAGCGTACACCAGCGCAGGCCCGCAAATACGCTGAGACGACTGTCCGCAAAGCCCGCGACTCGCTCCGCTAACCCCATCAAACCGCCCGCCACGGCTCCGCCACGGCTCCATCGCCGACGCGGGCAACCCAATCCCCACGCCAACCTCGCCGACGCAACAGTGCCATTCTTGGCCCGTCTGCGCGGCATGTCTGCGCCTTTCAGGGCTTTCCGCCGGATTTCCGAACCCGATAGGTGTATCCGATAGGTGTATCCGATAGGTGTATCCGATAGGCGTATCGGATAGGTGTATCGGATAGGTGTATCCGATAGATGTATCGGATAGGACTAACTAGAAC
Source organism: uncultured Thiobacillus sp. (assembly GCA_964623745.1). Taxonomy (GTDB): domain Bacteria; phylum Pseudomonadota; class Gammaproteobacteria; order Burkholderiales; family Thiobacillaceae; genus Thiobacillus. The sequence goes on from CAZUVC010000014.1 coordinate 17,964, forward strand.
GGTTAAGCGTTCGCTCGCTCGCTCGGCACCGGCCCTCACTTTCGCTCTCTGAAATACGGTTTCCAAAAGTCGTGTGACGATGGTTTTCATGCGGCATGGTGCCGCGCGGAGGGTTATGAAATGAAGAAATATTTGATGGCGATTGGAGCAGCGTTGATCGCGATTGGCTTTGCATTGCGCGCGCTGCAGTCTCGGATTGACGCTCTGCGTGGGCTTGGGGCGCGGGCTAAGGAAACTGAGATCTACAGTGAACTCGACAAACCTGCCGTGGCGCCCTTCAAAGGCGGGGGGAAAAAATGACGTGGCTACCTACATCTTCTGAGTTGTGCTCGATGCTCAACGGCGCGGCCGTTGGTGCCCGCCTTGCAGTTGGGCCGCAGCGTTGGCGCGAGCTTCGGCCGTTTTTTTTCGTAGTCGAGATGGTTGCGAATGTGACCGCGAGCCTGTTGCTTCTGGGGTGGCTGTATCTGCTGGTGCGCGCCGTGATTGACGCTGGATTCGTGTCGCGATTTTTTATGTAAGGAGAGAGTGATGATTGGATGGATTCTTTTTGGCAGCTCGCTCGTCGCAGCAGCAGGCTGGGGTGGCATTCAGCAAAAACTTGAAGAGTCAGGCGAAAGTCCGACTTTCATGATCCGTGCGAAAAAAGCCGTATGGGGTAGCGCGGGCCTTGGTCTTTTCTGGGCGTGGATCGCGCATGTCGTCGGTGCGAGTGGCGAGACTGCATTTGGTGCGTTTCTGTTCGGCGGGCCGCTGACTTATTTTGCCGGGGTTCTCATTGGTGATCCTGCGAAAGCCGGGAAAACGGGCGACGTGAGTTCGGATTCGGAGATGATGAAAGGGCTTGCCGCACGGTTCGACCCAGAGACGTACATTGGGGGCGAAAAGGCGCGTGCGAAGCGTGGGGACACGATTTTCATGGGGCTGGATGACAAGCGGAAACCGTTGTACTTGCAGAGATTCGTGCTCGATAAGAACCACCTGGAAATACTGGGCGAGTCTGGCACCGGCAAGTCCTCTATCGCTGGCGTAATGTTGTCGCAGCTTGCCGCTGCCGGCGAATGCGTGGTTGTGTTTGACCCCAAAGCAGACCGTAACTTGCCCGGCGCACTTGCACGTGCAGGCGAGCGGTACGGCTACGAATTCAACATCATCGATCTTCGCCCGCAATACGCTTATCCCCAGGTAAATCCGTTTGCGGGCTGTCGGGGCGATCAGGTTGAAGAACTGCTGCAGGTCGCGCTGGAATTGGGCAAGACCGGCGACGGAGGCGTGGATTTCTACAGAGGGAAAGATAGAGAGGCGACGACATTCATTTCAGACGCGATGTTGGACGGACGGACGGACATGAAAGAGATCATCGCCAAGGCAGGTATGGACGAGCGAGTGGTAGATCAGGAGAACCTGTGGCGTGAACTGCGTGCGATCGGGCGCGTCCGTGCTCTGCACACTGACGGCGGGTTGGATCTGGAAGCGGTGCTATCAAAACCCGGGGTACTGTACGTGATCGGGAGCACTACTCGGCTCGAAGTCGTTGCGGTTCAGAAGCTGATCCTGCAACGGATTTTGCAGATTTTGGATGAACGTAGAGAACAAGATATGCCCGTCGCGATCTTTCTGGACGAGCTTAAGTATCTACTGTCTCCAGCAGCTCTCCGAGCAGCCGGAACGGTCCGTGACAGGAACTGCCACCTGATTTTCGCTCACCAGTCACTGGGTGATCTGGACGACTGCCCTGGGCTTTCGCCGAAGGCAGTGCGCGGCGCGATCTGGGGAAACAGCGGCATCAAGATTGCATACAGGATGATGGACGCCCAGACCGCTCAGGAGCTTTCGCGCATCGCTGGTCATCAGATCGTTGAGAAGGAGAGTGTAAACGCCGACGGCGAGACACTCAGCAAGCGTGAGGAGCGGAGCGAATATCTGCCGCCCCATGTGTTCACACACCTTCCAAAGCCCACAAACGGAGAGGCGTCAGTCGGTATCGTTTTCGGACTGGGGCCTGCTTTCATGTTAAGCACGCGCTACATCGATACTGCGCCATCACCGGAACCTGAGCGCGCGCCCGAGGCGGGGCAGGGCGGGGCTAATCAGGCAGCAGAACAGGAAGATCTTGTTGTCCAGGTTGACGCCGTGACCGACGCCGAGAATACGGTTTCGAAGGATGGTGAGAAGCTGACCTTATCTAGGTTTGAGGATGAGGTCTGAGATGGCAGTTATGCGAGATCCAGCGGAGCGGAAAGCGCGCACGGAACAGAAGCGGAGGCTTATTCTTCGCTTCTTGAGAACGGAGATTTTCAGCACGCCAGCGGTGCTGACCGAACTGATCCAAACGACAGACCCGCGCACCATCAAGACCACTGTGAACGCGATGGTGCGCGACGGCCTTGTCGTGCGTGAGTCGGTTTTGCTCGGTTGGCGCAACGTGCATCTTGTCGGCATCACTCCTCATGGCCAAGCGATGGCCTGGCGGCCGGATGATGGTGAAGAACTGATCAACAAACACTATGAGCGTGGGCGGGTTGGATTGACGGTCATCGACCACACTTTGGACCTTCAGCGGTTGCGAATCCGTTTATCCCGCGCGGGATGGAAAGAGTGGACGAATGCAGACCGCATCACCCCCGAGGCGCGCGCTAACGTGCAGGTGAAGAAGCAGAACTACAAGCGTCCGGATGCGCTGGCGCGGCATCCGTCGCGTGGAGTGGTGGCGGTTGAGTGCGAGCGGCACGCGAAGACCCGTAAGCGCTATGAGGCGGTCATCGAGTCGCACTTGTCCTCCATCAAGACCGGCAAGTTTGCAGCGGTGGTATGGGCGTGCCCAACACCTGAACTAGCGGGCACCCTGCGACGCATTCACGACAGCATCGAGTATGTGCGCGTACAGGGTGTAAGCACGAAACTGGGGCCGGCAGAGCGCGAGAAGCTGTTGGTCACGGACTACGAATCCATCGTTTCACTTTAACAAAAGGAGCATCAACATGAGCAGCAAACAAGTAACAGCAGAGCAGTTCCAACGCATCGAACAAGCGATGAAGAACGCGCCGAAGGTTGAAGGTCCGCTGACGGTCGCTGATGCGGTCCGTAAGCTCTCCGGCAGCATCAAGCAGATGCGTGCCAAGGGCTACGACTGGCAGCAGATCGCTGACATTCTCCATACCAACGGAATCGCCGTTTCCGGCGACTCACTGCGACGCTACGTGACGCCGAAGCGGACGGCGACCAGCAGCAAGAGTACATGACAAGCGGACGCAGCCATGCAGGAAGCCCGGATACATGCTGGGCTTTTCTTCGTGCGGCGGTCTCGTGCGGTAGCTACTTACATAAGAGACGTAGCATAAGACAGCAGCACGACGCCACCTGTCGCCGGGGCGGCCCAAGGGCCGCTGTTAACCCGGCTTGGTGCTGGACGGGCAGGGGCTAAAGCCCCAGCTGTTAACCGTCCAGCCTTCGGCCTGGCGCGGGCGCAAGCGCCCTGAAAGCGCCGTCCTGCGCGGTTTCGGAGTCACCGGGCCAGGCTCGCCTTCGGCTCGGCGCTTGCGCGCAACCTGTCCCTAGCCGGCCTGAACGGCCGGCTTGCCCCCGCTCCCTTGCCTCCGCGTCGCCCTTCGGGCTCCTTGGGGGTCGCCGCGCGCCTTCGGCGCGCGGCCACCCCCTTCAGCAGTGAGGATCGACTTCGGAGCGGTCGGCTTTGCCTCCCACTCCTCGCCGCCCCTCCCTTCACTCAGTCGCCGGGTCGCTTTGCTCCCCGGCTCCATCGTTTCGGTCGGGCATCGGTCGGCCTGATGGCCTCCCTCGTCCTCATCCTTCGCTCAGTCACCGGTCGCTTTGCTCCCGGCTCCATCGCTACGGAGTTCGGCCCTATTTTTTCGTGCGTCGTGCGTCGGCTTCGCCTCCACACGCCACCCAAAAAAATCGACGGGCCTCCCTTGCTGAAGGGGGTGGCCGCGCGCCGAAGTTTCTGCAGGTAGCGGCGACCGGGGGCTGCGCCCCCCCGCTCATGTACCGGGCCGTGGGCGGCCCTCTCAGTCGCGACGGACGCTGCGCGTCCTGCTCCTTCGCACATGGCGGCTCCCCCCGTCCCTCCCGTTCCGCCCTGGGGGGCGGAGCCGGTCGGGAGCCGTCGGCAAGACGGCCAGGGGTTTCCGCCCGGCGTCGCTGCGCTTGCCGTTCGTCAATCCCCTGGCCTTTGCCTCGGCCCACGCTCGGAGTTGCTGGTCGGTCGCAAGCGACACTCCCGCATCTCCGGCGCGGCGCCCCTCTTGTGCTTCGCGCTGGCCCCGCCCTTGAGGGCCTTCGGCCCGGCGGGGCGACACCCATGGGTGCGCGGTGCTGGCGTCCGCGCCCGGACTCACCGAGCCACGGCAGGCCGGTTCGGCTCGCCGTATTGTGCTGGTGGTCGAGCAGCGGGAACGGATCGGCGCACTGACAGACACCAAGAAGCCCCGGCTCGCCTTCGGCCTCGCCTCACCCTCTCGTCGCGCTTAGCTACTTGGCGTTCCTCATCCGCACCCGCTGCCTTCTTCGATGCTGCGCTCCGGCAGCCTCCCCTAATAGCTTTACCGGCTCGCCTTCGGCCTCGCCTCCATGCTCGCGCTACGCGCTTCGCCAAGCGCCTACGGCGCGGCTAGACAACCTCAGACAAGCGCCTACGGCGCAGTAAACCGGCTGCGCCGGGTTCACCGCCGAAGGCGGTTGTGAAGCGCCTTCGGCGCAGTTAGCGCCCCCTGGCGCAGCCAGCACTCTCGCCGCTACGCGTCTTGCGTCCGGGATCCGACTCTCCGCTCCGGCTCCGTCTTCGCTATCGCTCGACTCCCGCTCCCGCCATCGCTTCCTCTCGCCGAAATACGGTTTTCAGAAGCGATGTGAGGATGGTTTTCAAGCGGCGAGTTGCCGCGACATTGAACCCATCTGAAGGAGTCTTTATGAACATGAAACGCAGCATCACCACCCTCGCACTCACTCTCACCGCAGCCGGCGCCCTCGCGCTCACCGCCGCCGGCGCTCACGCTCAGTCATCGCCGCCGACGCCGATTGCTAACAGCATCACGCCGTCTTTCACGACGACGACGCGAACTGAATGCTCCACAGCACCTCGCAGCACCAACAGCGGCGGCTGGCTCGGCCCGGCGCTCGGAGCAATTATCGGCGGCGGCGCTGGCTCGCAAGTCGGCGGCGGAAGCGGCCAGGCTGCGGCTGCAGCCATAGGCGCAACGCTCGGCGCTCAAGCCGGTGGCGCCATCGCCGGAAACGGCAACAGCAACAGCGCGCAGACGCAGACTTGCCGCGACATCACTGAGCGCACGCTTGTCGGCTACATGATTCGCAGCGCAGACGGCCGCGATGAGATGTTCGTGCCGCTGTCGCTCGTCAACCGCTTCAACGAAGTTAACCGCTAATCGCGACCCCACCCACCCCCCGGCCGCTGGCCGTGGGGTGCTGAAAGGAAAAAGACATGAAAGACATGAATCACTTCAAGAAAACATTCATCGCCGCCGCGCTTGCTGCATCATTCGCCGCGCCGGCTTTCGCTTACGAGCTGCCTGAGCGGCCTACGATTCCTGTGTTCTCGCTTGACCTGCCGACTGAGCCTGTCTATCAAGACCCGGAGCTTCTGCCGATCCTGCCGCCGCCGGAATCGCAGCCGTTTGCACCCGTCGGCACGGAGCCTGTTCTCGGCGACCAGCCGGATGTTGGTGAAGCGCCGCAGGTTTTGCTATACCCATCAGCCCCGGTTGCGCCGACGCGCAGTTACACCTATCTCGCGCCGCCGCTTGCCACTGTTTCGACCGGCATTGTTCAGGAGGCGAACGGCTACTGGCATCACAGCGTCTCGATGACTGCAGAACAGATTGCAACAGCGATTACTAGCACGCTGCAGTCGTCGCCAGATTACGGCACTTCTGATTACTACGAGACGCTTGCTCTGCCCGAGGTGGATCGCGTGCTCGGAACGTACACAGTCAATCCGAATTTCACGTACAACACCCGCACCGAAAACACGCTGATGGTGTGGGGTGGTGCGGGGCGGTTTATCTCGTCTGAGACGAATGCGCTGATTGACAGTGTGCTTGCCGGAGAGACGATCAGTCACGACGGCGAGGATATTACTGCTGTGTGGGTGGTCGTTGGGTCAAACGGCGGCTTCATGTACACGCGGGAAGGTGCGTTCATGATGTCGAACGGTCAAATCTGGGGTTTGCCGATCAACCCACCTTCGCCAGTTCCGTTCAATCTTAGCGTCATCGACAGCGCGTCACTTGGATACGCGGCTTATCAGCAGTACCTTGCGGACAACTCTGATGCTATCGCAGCCTACAAGTCGGCTTATGCCGTCTACCAAGGTGCGCTAGCGTCGTACCCCACCGATCTCGAAGCCTACAGCGCATCCCAGTCCGCATATCTCGTGTGGGAGGCGTCTGCGCAAGCCGCTTATCAAGCGTGGCAAGACGCCTACTACCAGGAGCTTGCTACATGGTACGCCGAGAATGAATCGGCTTATTGGCAGTGGTACGCCGAGAATGAAGCGGCATATACCGCTTGGCTCGAAGAAAACAACCACGTACAAAGCTACAACAGCGCTGCGCTGTATCAAGCCCAACAGCAGTACGAAGCAGCGCTTGCAGACTACGAAGTGCAGCGACAGGACGCGCTCGTAAACGCAATCGTTGCGATGCCGCTGAATCGATCGATGGGTGGCGGTTATGCTCCTGGTGTCAATGCGGCGGCGTTCGGCCCGGCTGCGATTGCTGCCGGCGAAGCGGCAACTGCGCTCGGCGCTGATGCCTTTGCCTACGGCCAAAGTTCAACCGCCGTCGGCGATTCGGCTGTCGCGGTCGGCCTTAACGGCACCGCGCTGGGCGCGGGCACTATCGCTGTCGGCGATGATGCTACTGCCGTCGGCAGTGGATCCGTCGCTGTCGGCGCCGGCTCTTTCGCGGCCGGCAATGCCGCTTACGCCGAGGGCTCGAACGCGGTGGCAATTGGCACCGGAAGCGTTGCTGTCAACGCCAACGCTGTTGCGATGGGTAGCAATGCGCTTGCAATTGGCGGTGTGGCGATTGGCGACGGCGCTATCAGCGAGACTGATATTTCTGTAGCTATCGGCCGGGGTGCGCGTGCTGTGTCGAGCGTCGCGGTCGGTACAGGCGCCCAGGCGCTCGGCTTAAACACCACTGCTGTCGGTGACTTTGCGGTTGCTGCCGGCGATCTGTCTGTGTCGGTCGGTGCCAATGCTGTCGCACTCGGCGAGAACTCAGTCGCGCTGGGCGCGGGCACCGTCGCGACGCGCGACGACTCTGTGTCTGTTGGCGGACGGCAGATCACAGACGTAGCTGACGGCACCGCACTAACCGATGCGGTGAACGTACGCCAGCTCGAAACTGCCATTGCTGCCGTTCCGACGTTCGACGGCACCTTTCTTGAGCAGCGCGTCGATCAGCTCAGCTCGCGCGTCGATCAAGTCGAATCGCAGATCAAAGAGGTCGAGAAAACAGCAAGCAAAGGCGTCGCAATGGCGATGGCGATGTCACAGCCAGTGATGTTGACTGCTGACAAGCCGTCGGCAGTGACCGCTGGACTCGGACACTACAACGGTCAAACAGCGGTCGGCATCGCTGTGACTTCTGTTGTGCGTGCAAATGTCGTTTCGAGCTTCGGTGCTGCGTTCAGCAACGGCGGCAAAGCTGCGCTGCGCGCCGGTGTGAGCTTTTCTTTCTGACGGAGGTTTGAAATGAGTACGCCAAATATGCAAAAGCACGTCTGTCTTTATGTGAGGCTGCACCCAGAAGACGCTAAGAAAGTCATGGAGTTATGTGACAAGTACGGCATCGAGCCGCGTGACTTCATAAGCATCGGAACGATGCGGTACGTCGATAATATCGAGACAGCGCGAGAAGCGCCGCCAGGGCACGGGCCTAGCGATCTTCTTCTCAAGCGGAAGCACGGCTGACTGAACCCCCCCGGCGAGAGCCGGGAGCAGGAATACGGTTTTTGAAAGTGGGTTGATGATGGTTTCAGGCAACCAGGAGCAGGAGTCCACATGAATCTGAAACACATCACCACAACAAGCGCGGATGCGTTCGACCGCTTTACAGCTTGGTTTTTCTGTCTGCGTGCCGATCCGACGTTGCGCAGCATTCCACTCAGGTTTCTCCTTGCCGCTGCACTCGGAGTTGCGATTGGCACAGTTGTCAGCATCGTAAGAACCGCAACTGCGCCGGGTTACGTGCTCAATTCGATCTACCTTTCTCAGCCCGGCCGAGAGGGGTTCCTCGGAGAAATTCTGAACCGCTGCGAGCGCGATGAAGAGACGCAGGAGCAGTGTGCTGCTGCGGAGCGTGCCGTTGAGATTTTAAGAGGTCGTTCAGGTGCAGGGTCTCACTCCATCCTTTCGCCTTAGCTGCCAAGGCGCACCAAGCAGCAACGGCAGCCGCCAGCCTGTTTACAGGTAGTCCGATGGCGGTTCCCAAACACCCCAGGGCGGGTTCGTAAGACGGTTCCGCCCGATGTTTTATCTATATGGCCACGCCGGCCTTCGGCGTTAATTTTTGAATTGGAGTAAAACATGAACACTAAACAGAAACTTACTTTCCTGGCAGTTCTTTTTGCCGGAGCTGGGGTGGCCTATGCCGCGATGGCTGGCTCCACCGAAAAGAAGATGGAGGAAGTCAAGCTGACGCGCATGACCGCGTTGGCCGCCGAATCCGAAGCCAACGCGGAAGCCCAGGCTGAAGCTGATGCCGAGCAGAGTGTGCGGTTCAAAAAGATGGTCGAGTACCGGGGCGATACGCCGGTTGTCGCAGATTTCTGTTTAGCAAATCACAAGTGGCCGTCGGGCGGAGAACACGAGTTGGATTGCCAGTTGACTGGGTTACGTGATTACCACGAAATCTACATGGCGGGCTGGAAAGTAACTTCAGTTGCTCATGACGAGGTAATGATGCCGGTCTCGGCGCACGTAAAAGTCGGCCCGGATATCTTGTTCATTGAGCGTATCGGCGCGGAGCTGTGGAAGGGCCAACACATAGGCTTCAAGCAGCAGTGATAAGGGAGCTGCCGCGAGGGGGCTGGGCGCTCTTCCGGCGGATACGCAGGGCGCGCAGCGCCCAGCGCCACAGGGGGCGCACCCAGCGGCAGGAAAAGCGGTCTTGAGCGGGCTCTGCCCGCGCCGAGTCCTGCTTTTGCTCGGCTGATGGCTTGCGCTGATCCCGTCCTCGTTAGTTCGTCGCCCTTTTTGCCACAAAACCTCGCCCCCATCCCGAAAAACACAACCCGCCGCTTCGCGGCCCTTCGGGCGCCCCTTCGCCCGGTCCTTCGCTGCGCTCAGGCTGCGGCCTCGGTTGCGCAGGTTGTGTTTTTCGGGATGGGGGCGAAAAGCGTGGCAGGGCGACGAACTAACGAGGACGGGGCGCAAGCCGAAGCACCACACAGAGCACAGCAGGATTCAACTCGGTTAGGACTCAGAATCTTCAAGAACGGCGCGCTGTGTAACACCCATCCCCCGGCTCGTTAGCCGGGGGGGCTCTTAAAGCGAAGGAGAGTGAAATGAAAGAACTGAATTGGCAAAACGCGGGCAACACCCTCGACAGCATTCATGGTGCTGCGGTTGATCGAGCTATTGACGGAAACATCGTGCATGTCCGCGTGACGATGGCTGATGGTGTAGAGCATTTCGAGGAGTTTGATTGCCGCTTTTATCGCCAAAAACTTGAGGAGTTTGCTGGGTGGTCGGATGAAGCTGACGCGGCTTTTCTCGATTACCTCTACCGCTCGTGCGTTCCGCCTGACGATAGCGACGACGACTAAGCGCTCACCCCCACCCCGGCCAACGAGCCGGGGGCAACTGAAACGAAAGGAAAAATCATGGACGCCATCACCAACATCACCAACACCGCCCGCATGATCAAGTCAATCACCTGGACGTTCCTCAGCGCGATCAGCGGCGGGCGCCCGGTTGCCGGCCTCGTGTTCGCCATCGCCGGCGTGGTCTGGTTCGCCGGCACCTGGGCGATCATCAGCAGCTTTTTCTGAGTTGCCGCTTCCAACAGAAGTAGCCAGACCCAGCCCGGCGGGCCGCCGGGGCAGTTCAACATAGGAGCAAAAAAAATGACCGCATGCCACACCGAAAACAACAATGAGTTCGTTTTTTATGATCTGTACCGCTTGGTTAGAGAGGCGAACGTGGCGTACGAGAATCTCGTCCACCACTTGCGGCAATGCAGTGCTTTGCAGCGCCTGGCAGGCGCGGAGGAAGATGCTGCTCTGGATCTATGCGTTGAGAACCACCGCTTGTGGAGTCGCGCAAAAATGAGGCAGCACCGCGCGAAAGAGCGTGAGCTGATGGAGTCTGCGGGCAAGCATTTTTTGTTTTGTGTGAGGTTTGAGGAGCGTTGCGAAAAACTTCTTGATCTCGCTGATGCGATGGTCGCTCGTGGCGTTCCCGATTCTGCGCGTTACGCCGTCCCCATCGTTAGTCTTCGTGTAGCTCTTTCTCGCGCGCGGCGAACAGACTGACCTTACGCCGCCTGAAGCGGAAGCCGCCGACATTCTCAAACCATTAACGAAAGGACAAACATGAACAAAACTACGATGAAGTATAAAGCAGCGTACCGCCATGCAAGCCGCGCGGTCGTTGCGGCCGCGCTTGACGTTTCATTTTCCGACGAGTTCGCTCCGATGCGCGACAGAAAATGGCCTGAAGACCTTAACTCTGCGGCTGTGTTGGTCGCGGGTGACGTTGCTGAAGCGCTTCTCGAAAAAAAATCATTTGCACAAATTTTCGAGGCCGCATGCGCGGATTACCATGGTGTGCCGAGTCTTGATGTTGGTGCGGCGGTCATGGTCGCTCACAAAGCACTTGATGAGAACTGGTCTGCCGCCGAAGCCGTGGCGGCCGCGTTGCTGGAGCGTGAAACACTGAGCGAAGCGGAAGTGGTGGGCATTTTCGTCATCAGTAAACGTCGTAAGCAAGAGAGTGATGAGTAACGAGGCTCTTTACGGACTGATCCTCCTGGTGGCTGCAGTCTTGGCCATCGGGGGTGGTATTGCCTTGGTTAACTGGCTCTTCAGCAAAAGCAAATCCGATGGGTGCAATAAATAATGGACAGAATTGAACATGGCGATAGAGACTGGCTCGACGAGCACAAGCCAGTCGTACCGTTCGGCGCGATTGAAGTTGGCAAAATGGTGTTGGCAAGTCACGGCGGAAACGTGTGGGTTGCGATGCACACTGAGCCCGATCTTCGGCTAGAAACAGCGCTAGCGTGGTTCGCTGGGTCTGGGGATGCGGAGACACTTCGGAGGCGCGTTCGACATCTCGGCGATTTCATTGATGCTGGTGATGAAGCGCGTCGGGGCGACTAAAGAAGAGGCGGAAAAACGATGAGTAACCGAGACACACTCAAGCAATGCGCCGAACATCTCGGAGTTACCGAGACTGCCGCAGTGCATATCGCCATCAACCGGCTTCACATGCAGCTCTTCCCCGAGAGGATCGCAGAGGAGGCTCCGACCGACGCGCAAATCGCCGAGATCAACGCCAGGAGCACTTCCGGGCAAGATCAGGTCGTTCGCAAAGTCTCTCTCGCCGATATTCTTGCCTGACTGTTCCGATAGAGGTAGTTCAACTACTGTAGTTTCCGGCCAAACCACCTTCGTACAGGCTTTTTGCGCTCGATGCTTCTGTCACAGCCTGGCGAACTTCGGCACGAGTCAAATCAAGCACACGCAGCATTCCGCCGATTTCCGCAACGGCCTCGATACGGCGGTAGGTTTGCGGATGAGCCTCAGCGTAACGGGCTAGACCTTGCAGTTTCGGTAAAGCGTCGGCCAGGTGGATGCTGTGCGGATCTACTATGTCCACCGCGACTGATCCATCCGGAAATTCCGCAAAGAACAGGAAATCGGGCCGTACAATCTTCGTTTCATCGCCATCCACATAGGCGATGCCCAGCGAATCCTGCGTGGGCCGATTGGGGTTGCGATACCAGAACTTGAATCCGTCACGTTGCGTTTCGGTCTTCAGTACCGCTTTCTCCCAATCGTTTAACTCGACCGAATACAAACCCTTCTCATCGCACAACAGATGGTCAGGGTATGTCGGGAGCTTGGTTTCGGTGCCATCCTTCTCGCGGATTGCTGTAGCTTCCATCCAAGATACGGGGCGCGCCAAGTCGATGTCCTGGGGTTCACGGCTCAAGGCGCTGATCTGGCGATAGGCATCTTGCCTGTCGTCGGGAAGTTGCTTGATTTGCTCCCGGTATTGCGCCAGCCAAGCGTCGGACAGCTTTTTTGCTTCCGCGTCAAAAAACACAGGCAGGTTTTCCATCAGACCTAGCGCGCCGATGTCCTCGCGTGCCTCGATCAGTGCGCCTTCGAAATCGTCCTCTGCCTCAGGCTTCTGTATCGCCCGCTCTTCCGTATACGTTCGAGCGATGTCCGGGCTAAGGATGCGCGCGGTGCGCCGGTAGGCATCGTTAATCACCACGTCGTCGGCTGCAGTTTGGAAGGTTTGGGAATCAACTTGATTGAGACGCAAATCGGCAAGAACCGTGCGTCCTTCGACAGTGCTTACCATTTCGCGCTTGCTGGCGAATTCCTCGCTTCGCGTGGAGACAAAATCATCTAACACTTTGTGCATAGCCGAGTGCGCATTTTGGCCGGCATCGGGCAGCAGACCGTCCATCGCTAGTTCGTGCGCCAGCGCTGTCAAACGGATAGGGGGTTTGGCGCCGCGCTGGGGGCGGGTCTGAGAAGGCAGCAAAACGAACTTTTTCCAGATGGAGTCAGATGCGGCCGGGTTGGGCTTCATTTCCTTCGGGTTAATAAGAACGCGTCCAAGCGGAGGCACATCACCGCCCCCTTGCATCAGCGCATCTACTACCTGCTTGACGGTCTCTTCGTCAAAGAATGGCAACAGGCAGTCCACAGAGTTAAGCCGGTCGTTACCAGGGATGCGCCGCGCCAGCGGCGTGCGCACCATACGTCCAAGTAACTGCGTGATGTGGGTGCGATCCACCGCGCGGCGGAAGGAAACCATCACTTCGGCACGTGGGCAGTCCCACCCAGTGCTGATGGCGTCCTTGGCGAGCAGCACTCGCACCCAGGTCTCGTCCTGCACGCGCTCCGGCGAGATGTATGGAACCGAATATTTTCCAAATGTCTGCGTGCTGTGCTCGCCGAAAACATGGGCCAAGCAGTTCTCCGGCAATTCACCCCACTGCTGGAAAATCGTATCCAGCGCGCGACCAATGTCGTTGTGGTTAGGAGTGTTGGGCACCTGCAGCACCATCAAGGGCAAGACAGTTTCGCCGTTTTCCTGCTGCCTGGCATAGGCCGCCCATTCGGCAGTGGATTCCTTCAGCTTGTCAGTGGCACGGCGCACCAAAACGGTATCGAACTGTCCAGCCTCGTCTGGTATATCTAGTGCAATGGTGTCCTTGAGCAAGCCGGAATCCTGAACACGTGTCGCGTCCACCTCCACGTTAGGTAGCGTGCTGCGATCCTTCGCACCCTCCATCGCTCTATTAAAGCGTTCGACTGTGGCCGAGATACCTAGCACCACGGGAATGCCTGGCACACCTTTATCACCGTTGATCAGGCGCTTCACCAAGGTGGACTTCTCGTTCAGCACGGCAGTCGTCGGGGTGCCCATGCCGCGATGCGCTTCATCAAGCACGAGATACAGTGTTAGGGCAGGGTCTTCAATGGTGTTTCGGATCGTGTCCCAAATCGTGTGCGAGCGCATATCCGGGCGGGTTTCAGGGAAGAGACCTCCACCGTCGCCACCATCGAAACCGCGCACCAACAGACTGTTTTTGCCTAGCTTTTGGGTGTTGAGAAAGTAGATCTTCCCGGCTTCAAAGCGAGCACGGTTGAAGCTGTTCTCCACCACCACCAGATCCGTGTGCCGCAGCCGGTCAGCGCATTCCATCAGACGAAAGCGCGTCTGCTCGTTCAAGGAAGGGTCATCGCTGAACCAGATCACCACCGCGCCAGGGTCTGCATCGAACTCGTAGTAGTCATCGCCGTGAAACAGGGCCTCGAATACCGCCGCCGCCATCACGGTTTTACCTGCACCCGTAGCAGCAGTAAGGGAGAATGCGTGTCTGTCGCCATCCTCGCGCCAGCGCTTGCGTGCCTTGCGCAGATTGGCTAGCGCCTCGCGCACGGCTTCCTCTTGATAGTCCTTCAACGTGAACTTCATGCATCGTCTCCATTGGAGAAGGCGAAATTGGTCAGGTACGACTCGTAAAGCCGCACCGCCTCCACGCCTTGCGGCAGTCGTTGGGCCAGCGCCTGAAAGCGCCGTTCGTCGTCAGTGACGATGTAGGCCGCGCGCAGGTCCGCGGTCTTGCTCACGGCTTTGAGGAAAGGGGTCGCCCGATCCAGTTGAATCAACAGGCCGTAGGCATCCACCACTTCCCAGCCCGATGCGGGTAATTTGTCGATGCGCCGCCCACGACTGCCCGCGCGCAGCCAGAGCAGCGGCGCGATACGGGCGAAGGCCATGTGGTGACTGACGGCGATTGGGGTCTCGTAAGTCAGGGTGAAGAACTCGGCGTTTTCCTCGAAGCCGTCGGCCATTGGGAATTCATCAGTGAACTTGTAGTCACCCTTGATCGGCTCACCCTCTGGGGTCTCGCCTGTGATCGCGGCAGCCACGCGTGGCTTGGTGATGTAGTCGCAGATGCCCCATTTTTCCCAGTCCGGGTCGCCGGGACGAAGGCCTTGCTCGCGAAGTGCCTTTTGCTCATCCGCAGCGACTTCGTTGTTGGTGACGGAAATACACTGACGTCGACCGCCGTCTTGGTGATTCAGTCGCATGACGGCGTGTGCGGTGGTGCCGGAGCCAGAGAAGAAATCGAGAACCACAGCTTCGGGTTTCCCTCGGGCGGTAAGCCGAAGTACGTCTTCAATTGCGTAAAGCGATTTCGGATAAGGGAATTTCCGTCCAGGCAGCAATGTCTTCAGCAATCCCGATCCATGTTCGCTCGCACTGTGGCTTACCTTGTCCCATATGGTTCGAGGAGCTGAAATCCGTCCTCCATCCTGATGAAAAAAAACTTGCATAACGCCATCTGGCGTCTTTCCCCGAACTTCCAACTCACCTGAATCGATTGCTGCAAGCTGTTCAGAAGTGAGATAGAAGATTGGGAACTGTCCTTTGTCAGGCTTTACTTGCCCGACCTTAACTGCACCGATTTTGATCAATTCCCGCAGCCGTTCTGGAACAACTGACCACCGCCCATCTTCGCCATCGGGACGAGGGGTGGGCCAAACGGTAATCAATCCTTTGCGCGGCCCCACTGAGCTTGCGTCTTGCCCGATTGGAAGAGCATCGCCGACATCGACAATCTTGCCTGCTTTATTAAAGTAGATCGGATAGAACGCTCCCGGAGATTTACTTCGTGTGCCATTCGCGCCTGATCTCGTTAGGCCACGCCAACGAACTTCAGTGCCACCGCTCCCTTCTTTGATGTCGCCAACAATTTCCGAGGAACCAAACTGCACAACGAAGATGTATTCGTCCACACGGGAAAATCCGTCTCGAGGAACCCCTTTTGGATTGATGACTGAGCTAACCATTTGAATTCGCGCTTCCGGAAACACCTGCTCCAGCAGCAACCCTAGCCGCAGATATTCCTTTTCATCAATCGTAACGATCAGCACAGAATCCGCTGGATTGAGCAATTCCCGTGCAATCATTAGGCGCCGTTCCATCATCGCCAGCCACTTGCTGTGCCGGTAGAGGTCATCCCCCTCGACGTAGTCGTTGTTGTATTTCCAGTCCTTCGCGCCAGTGTTGTAGGGTGGGTCGATGTAGATGGCGTCCACCTTGCCCCTGTGCGTGTAGGTCAGCGCCTCCAGGACGTGGTAGTTTTCACCGTTGATGACCGTGTGGTAGGGTTTGCCGTTGCCGCGCTCGACTTTTCCTGTGCTGGCCAGCCCCGGATAGATGGTGTCCTTGAATTCTGCCATGACGATCAGATCCTCCACCGCCACGGCCTGCTTCTGCGGCTCGGTGGCATCTGGCAATTCCAGTTCGGCCACCTTGCGATTACCGTCCTTCGTGATCTTTCGGACCAGCCACAGCCGCTGATCAGCCTTCTTGTTGGAGCCGCGCTCCGGCAGCATGCGCACTTTGTCTCCCCTGCGGATGGGGCGCAAAGGAAGTTCCACAGCCTCCGGACGGTGGCGCTCGAAGTTTAGTCCGAAGGGTAGGCGAGACGACAGTGCCTTGAATTCTCTGTCCAGGTCTGCCCCTAACTGTGGGTCTTTGCTTTTGGCCTGGGCAATCAGGTCGGTCAGTCTTGACACAAAATCTCCCGTTTTAATTGTGAGCGGATCATTGCCGCTTTAACTTTTCGTGGCCCTCATTGTAAATGAGCATAGGCGGCATTCCCTGGGGGGCGCTGGCTTAGTAGCTAGGTTGAATTGAGTCGTGTCTGCTTTGCGAAGGCTGGAGGTCATTGGGCCTTTGCCAGTCAAAAAAACCAGGCACCGCTCCAAATCCTTGCTTTACAAGGCCTAGGGGCTATGGGCGGGCGGTTGAAGGACCGACGGCGGCGGCCGACGGCGTGATGCTCGCCGCGCGGATTGTCGGGAGGCTGAATAATCCCGGAATTTTTCACTAATATTTGTCACTTTCGTTCACAACAAACGGAGGATAACTATTTATTTTCAATGGGTTGCTTGAGAAAATGCTTGACACACCGTCACTAGAAACGGTATAAATGCAATTATGGTGCTGCGGGCGCTGCGCCGTTCAGTCTTGATCTTGACGAAACAGAAAGGAATGAAAAAATGCACGAACGAAAATATGCTCAACTCGCTATGTCTGAAGTTGACTTTCCTGTGTACGGTGATTTCAACG
>CAZUVC010000014.1:34849-69857 GCA_964623745.1 uncultured Thiobacillus sp.
GCCGGCTGCATGGGGCGATCGGTTTGCTGGCTGAGAATGAATCGGTTGATGCCTTTGTCCAGGCCGGGCTGCTCTATCTCGACGGTTTCGGCGAGATCGTTGACGCCGAGATTTCAAGTATCCTGGACGAGATGAAATACAGTTTCGATAAAAAACAGGAAAAGAAAAAGATCGCTTTTCTCCGGGAATTTAAGCGGGAGGCAAAGCAGATCAACCGGGAGAAATTTGTTCAGATGTTGCGCGAGAACGAGAGCCAGCCGGAGGAATGACCACCCGCTACAAAACCCCCGGAGAGAAAGCCGGGGTCAAGCGACGCGCTGCCGCCTGGCGAGAGCGGCGGCGCGCGCTTGGTCTCAAGCCGCGCGAAATCTGGCTCACAGACGACGAGGCGCGCGTCCTGCGCCGTGTTGTGGATTTATGGCGCGGCGGTGATGAACACGACTTTGGCGAGCGCGATCAGCAGGCTGCGATGATCTTGAAACCATGATCTTGAAACCATGAATATGAATACAACCAAGATGGAGCTTGAGAAGCTGAAGAGGGAAAATCCTCTCCCCAAAGGGCACTCTTCCCCGGGACTGGTAGAAGAGTTCCTTTTGACTGGCGGCTGCATAATGCAATGCACATCGGACGGGAGGCGCTGGATTCCAAGCAACTTGGTGTGCGCGGCGCCGCCTGACTGGGGAGGGGATGATGTGAGGCTGGCAGCCTATAAAATTCTGCTGGAAATTTGGGGCGAGCGGAAAACTTGCGGTACCAAAAAGAGCAGGGCTGAACGAATGAAGGTCCTCGCCGCAAACTCATGCAGCAGCCAGCCAGAACAAATCTTATCGCCAGCGGCCCGCAAACCAGTGGAGGACGTTATCCCTGACCCGCGATGGGCCTGGTGATGATTTGGATGCCAGAAAAAAACGATGCACCTGAACCCTTGCACGGCAAGTCTTCCCGCCTTGCCGGCAGTTCAACCTCCGAGATAAACCCCAAATCCTTGAGTAATGATTATATTGGTTATCAATAACGGTGGTGGCTGTAGCGCTTGAGTACTTGAAGAGCTTGTCTCTTACTCGGCCAAAGCGGTCTTTTGCCCAGCATGCCAGATAGGTCCGCTATAGGCTTCTGACCGGTCGATTACGGATCAACGTAAAAGCCACCGGCGCTGCGCGGCTTTATCGCGCAGCGTCCGTGTGGGCTGCCGGGTTGGGGCTTGACGTCATTAAATGCTGAAGCCCCAAAGACCGAGCATATTCAAAAGCCGTTTGTCCTTGCTTGTTCAATGCGTGGATATCAGCACCTTGGGAAAGCAGGGCGACCACTGCCTTCTCGTCGTGACGACGGAGTGCCCCAAACAGTTTATGAGTTGCTTCAGCCGCCTTGCGTACCTTGACCTCGCGTTGGCGGTTTTCTTCAGCGGTATGACGTGCCTCGGCGCGTTCAGCAGCACGTGCCGATAGCGCGTGTAGTTCTTCCAGCGATTGAGCACCGAGGTTGTGCGAGCCGAAAGGCAAGTATGGGTTGTCAGTGTGTGTGAGGACCCAATCAATAACGGAGGCAAGGTCATCATGCGACCGTTCCGATAGCTTGCGAAACAGCCAGATAACAGGCGACACGCTGCCAGCACTGAAATTGGGTAAGCGTTCAAGAACGGTAAGCGCTTTGATACATGCGATGAGTTGAGCGTCGTCCAGCGAAGCAGCGACCGCATACCAAGAGTGTGGCGCGAGACGCATGAATGCCCCTGAGCGGGCAGACGGAAATAGCGACGGAATCTTTTCGCCGTCTTCAAACCGACCCGACGTACCAATTTCAATAAGGTGCTGGATCAGATTTTGCGATAGTTCCGGTGCCATTTTTGGGAAGCCCTAACGAGGCTGTAGAAAAAATCCCCGACGCACTGGACGAGGTAGATATGGGGGTACACAAACACCCTACTCGCCAGTTTGACTGACAGGGCGTGGTCTTGGGATAAATCTGACGAAATCAGTCACCTCACCACCTCCCAAGGCAATTGCAAGTCGTCCCGGCCGAAATGGCCATATGCCGCTGTTGGGTAGTAAATCGGGCGAAGCAAATCAAGCGTATCTATGATTCCCTGTGGCCGCAGGTCGAATTCGCGGGCAAGCTGGGCGGCGATATCGCGTTTGGGGTCGGCCTCTGTGCCATAAGTTTCGACCGCGAAGCTCACCGGCTCGTCCACTCCAATGGCATAGGCCAGTTGCACCAAAGCGCGTGTCGCCCACCCGCGACCAACGACCTGTTTCGCAAGGAAGCGAGCCATATAAGCGGCAGAGCGATCCACCTTGGTCGGATCTTTACCCGAAAACGCTCCACCACCGTGGGGCGCGGCGCCACCATAGGTGTCGACGATGATCTTTCGCCCGGTCAGGCCGGCATCGCCTTTTGGACCGCCTGTCACAAAGCGCCCGGTCGGGTTGATCAGTGTGCGAAACCCGGCTGACCGAATGTGCCCAGGGATGATCGGATCAATGATTAGCCGCTGAACGACATCACGCAATTCTTCCAGATCAATGCCTTCGTCGTGTTGGGTAGACAGAACTACTGCCTCGATCTCGGTCGGCTGTTGATCGACGTAGCGGAATGTCACCTGCGACTTCGAGTCAGGCTGGAGCCAGGGTACCGCAACGCTCTTACGCAGCTCTGCCTGTCGGCGAACGAGCCGGTGGGCGTAGGTGATGGGGGCAGGCATCAGCTCCGGTGTCTCATCACAGGCGTAGCCGAACATCAGTCCCTGGTCACCGGCACCGAGGATTCCGTCTGCCCTGTCTACCCCTTGGTTGATGTCTTGTGACTGGCCATTAAAGCGTATTTGTACCTCGCAATTATCCGGGGCTATTCCGGTCGCGGCGCTGCTATATCCGGTGTCGTGCAGAACCTGCCGCACCAGGGTCTCGGCAGACTCGCGCACCTCGTGGAAATCTTCAATCCGCTTGGTTTTGAACTCTCCGGCGACGATGACGCACTGATCGGCAAGCATGGTTTCACAAGCCACCCGGGCGTGCGGCTCTCGTTCGAGGAATGCGTCCAGGACCCGGTCTGAAATCCGGTCGGCAAGTTTGTCTGGATGGCCTTCTGACACGGATTCAGAAGAGAAAAGCCCATAGCGAATCGTCATAATCAAGTTCCTATTTAGCCGCGTTTGACGATGCGTCGGGAGCGGCAATCTGGATCAAATCCCCCCGGT
The DNA here is from genome assembly GCA_964623745.1 of uncultured Thiobacillus sp. Taxonomy (GTDB): domain Bacteria; phylum Pseudomonadota; class Gammaproteobacteria; order Burkholderiales; family Thiobacillaceae; genus Thiobacillus. Next base: position 38,049 of record CAZUVC010000014.1, read on the forward strand.
CTTCTTCCTTGCGGATGGCTGACCAGCCAGTGAAATTATCGCAACAGGATTAATTGGGGCACGGCGTCAGGCCCGCTCCAGACGATCGCGTTCTGTTCAAGCCGGGTGCCTAGTGTTCTGGCTGCTTCAAGCGTAAGTCCGAACACCAGAAAGCTGGCCTCACCAAGCCATTGGTTGGATGGGTGCTGACCGATGCCGTCGATGTAGCGCAGGCTTCGTTGCGTTAGCTCACGCGCAAGCGTGGCCTGACGCTCGGCATTGGCCGCTTCGTCGTAGGCTTGGCTGAAGGGATTGCAGGCAGTGATGAAGACGCTGCAGTCGGCTTGATGTGCCTTATGTAAGGCAGCCAGCTCGGGGCAGGTCACGCCGATTCGCAGGGTCGCAGGAGCGTTACCAGGTATGTGGTAGTCCGTCTCCAGATATGCCTGGATGATGTTGTGATCGATTGCTGAATCTGAAAACAAAAAACCCTCCGATAAAGGAGGGTCGACGCACTTCCCGCTTGATTGCTCAATAAAGAGCCACATCCGCTTTCGCGATCCACCTTGCCCGGGTAGGCAGGTTGGTATGGGCGTCGACCCATTTCGTAATGTACGGAAATGATAGCACGGGAAGTCCCCGTTTTGCCGTGTTAGGCTGTTTCTGGCTAAGCCCGCAGCTGAGTTGACACACAAATTTAAGGCTCAATGGTGCCTGCAGTAGACAGGGCGATTCAAAGCCAGTGTCCGGTTCTGTTTGCACTGCGGACGTAGCGAATCGAAAACCCTTCGTCGCCTTTGGCCGAACAAAGGGCGTTAGTACCTTTCAGCTTGAGCTTCCGCTCCTGGCCGGGAGCACCCTGTCAGCCTCGCGCTCCAAAGCTGCCGTTGCCAAAAATGTTGTTGCGGCGAACGGCAGCTTACTGGAGTTTCTGCAGATTCAAACTCCGGGCGGCTATTAATACCCCAATGATTTACGCGTGCTGACATACGTTCTGAGTTTCCGAAATCCCAGAAACAAGAGGTAAATCAGGACAGCGATGCCGAGCAAAGGCACGAAGAACATCGCTACCCAAAGCCATGGCCTTGTAGTCACGATAGTTGCCAACCGATATAGTGAGATTAGAGCCCCTATTCCTGCGAATGCAATAGCGAGGCTCACTGCTGTCCGGTTAAAACGTGAACAAATTCAATTGGTTGTTGATAGTGATGCTGCCGGAACTGGGATCGCTGCCCGGAAAGGCTTGCTGCAAGGGCATCTTCTCGAACAAGGTGACCGACAATATCTGTAGCAAAGTGTAGAGCGAGGCGTCGATACTGAGGCGCTTCTTGACAATAGCGACGAGCACATAGACCGACACCGCGACCCAGATTTGTGTCTTGACCGCATTCTCCGACGTACCGAAGAAACGCTTGATCCGAAGATGCTGCTTGATCCACTTGAAGAACAGTTCCACCTGCCAGCGGTTCTTGTAGAGCGCGCAAATGGTGGAGGCCGGCAATGTCATCTGGTTGGTGACGAAGACCAGCGTCTTGCCGGTCTCGGGGTCCTTGAAGCGAACGCGGCGCAGATGTGCGGGGTAGTCCTGCTTCGTATAGAAGCCGTCGAGCGCAATCGTCTGATCGCAAATGATGCCGGCCGAGCGATCGGTCTGCGCCGAATAGATGCGATGGAAATCCATGTTGGACTTGGTTCGCGTGACGAAGAAAGCGCCGGCCAGATGCAGGACGTGAAGCCGCCCGAAATCGACATAGGCGCGATCCATGACGTAGGTGGCGCCGGGCTCCGGCACCAGCAGGTCGAGGGCATGGACGTCGTGAAGCTTCCCATCGGAGACGTGGATGAAGCTGGGAATACTGCCGCGCAAGTCGAGCAGCGTGTGCATCTTCACAGCCGCCTTGGTCGTACGAAAGTGCGCCCACGGGAAGACAGTCAGGCACAGATCGATGGTCGTGGAGTCCAGCGCATAGACCGTGTTCGCCAAGTCCAGCCCCAAGTCCTCGCTGGCATACAGCGCTCTGGCCTGACCGATCAGACGTTGCGCGAAGTCGGCATGGATGCGCCAGTTGCGCGACTCGTTTGCATCGGCCAGCGTCGAGCGCCGGATCGGCTCCCGAAAGCCCATGTGGTAGAGCTTCGCATCCTGAGCCGACAAACACACTTCGATGTCGCGCAGGCTCTCGCGGTAGGTCAGTTGGGCGAAGGCCATGACGCGGAACTGTTCCGCGCACGTCAGCGTGCGAACGCCCTTGTCGCCATCGTAACGGGTGACGTACCGAGCAAAGGTTGTCCATGGCAGGAAATCCATGAGCTGCGCAAACAGCGTCTTGCCGGTGTTCATGGCGGTCTCCGGGCAAAAGCCCAGAAGACTGCCCGAATTGGCAATCGTTGTTCAAATCGACACCGCCCTTCGTCGCTTGGAAATCCTTATCAGTCATGGCTTTCAGAGATTCGGCCCTTCATTTAACCGGACAGCAGTGAGCGAGGCTATAAATTAGCGCCAGTTGGCCGTAACCCGGAAGATCCTCGTGAATGAGAGTCCCTGCGAATGCAATCGACAGGCCGACGATAGTGCCCCAGACGGCATTCTTCAAAGCCGCATGGTCTTCTGGGGACACCAGCTTGTGAGATCTGGTTGAGCGAGGGGGGACATTAACCGGGGTTTCGGTTGCGGCAGGTGTGAAATCTTTGGCGTCTACTTGCGCGCTTTGGGCGCAGGCCTCTGCCTTGTCCGATACCTGCGCACCACATTCAAAGCAGTTGATCAAAGCCATAGCGCTATATCCCCCTTTCGATTCTCGTTATGGTTCGCGCTGCATGATACGGGTTTCATCTAACACGTTACCGATTAAAGATCGAATGCACATGGACCCAACATATGCGTTTTGTCTTTGTCTGTAAGCCCAAAAGCGATTCGGATTGCTGCTACGGACAACAAAACTTGCATGGCGTGTAGCCTTTATTAATGGCAGACTGTCGGCTTGAGAAAACGAGCTCACTATCACTTGGTACATGACGCATCCAACCGCATGTAGAACGGTGAAAGACGCGATCAGTACTCTGAGTGGACGCGACATACCGAATAATGGGCTCCTTGCGTTCAGAGGATTGTTGAGACGCAATTTTTGCTTTGCGCCAACCAGAATGAAGTTTAAACAATAGCGACTCACGTTCCCCTAAGACCTCATCACTTGCGAGACGAATTATTGTTATGCCTGACCTCGCAAGGGCCTCCTCCCGTTCTTTGTCACTATGCTGTTGCGACGATGAGTTGGTATACGCACCATCAATCTCTATACCCAGACGGACTTCGGGGAAGTAAAAACCGATGATCCACCGACCACCATATTCCCAGTCACGCTGAAAACGGCCACGAAACATCCCCCCGCCTACATTGCACAATATGTGCTCCAACTCGAGCTCTGCCCTCGTTCCCTGGCAACGGGGATTGCCAACAATGCTTTGCGCTATCGATCCGAACGTCTCCGGGGGGAGGCGGCGGTAGTTCAGCTTTGGCTTGGCTATCGTTGATTGAATGTTTGCCTCGGATGCCGTTGCGTCCAGCATACCAAGGACTTCGACAAGCCATTTGTCGCCTTGTTGAAATACCGAGACCGAGCACCGCCTTTCGATTGCTGCACTTTTTGCAAACGCTGAAGCCTCTGAAAATGATGCAAATGTTCGAGCTTTGCTTGTCACTTCCCCCTCCGTTGTCCCGCGTGTGAGGTTAATAGTCGTAATCTTTTTGCCATCCTTCATGTTCGGACTCGGCATCATTAAGCTCATCTTCAACGCCGGAATAATTCATGCTTGCCCCCGAGTCATCATGTTCGAAGTTTTCACTTCCCTCATGGCCATAACCCGTATGGTTAGAAACAACGGGGCTTTTCTCCGTTGTCGGGCAGACAGTCTGATTTTGCTGCATGATTTCCGCGATTTCTTTAGGTGATTCATTAGTCATTTGTCTACTCCAAAGTGGTGACTGATCCCCGTAAATAATTTACTTACCCCGCCCTCGTGGCGCTATAACAGGCTCTGTTACTGACGATTGCTCAGAGTTGGTAACCGCTTCAAGCTCATTGAACTGCACCATCAGTCCAGCAAGGCGATCCGGTGCAATTGCCCCAGACAGCGATTGAATTGACCTTAATGCATGACGGGTGAGTTGGGATTCCGACCTAAGCTGTTGCGCTGCCCAACTGATCAATGCCACCCACACATCCCCAGCTTTCAAGTCCTGTTTATCAATGGCTTCGATGATGTCCTTTAGCGGGCTCAACTCAGACGCGCTATTGAGCTTGCTAACGAGTCCAGCGAACTCATCCGGATGTATTAATGTGTCATTCACAAGTGCCAACAACCATTTCAGCAGATTTAACAATTCGGCATGTGGATATTTTGAGTGAATCTCTCCATCTGCCGGCTTTCTTAAGAATGCAGGCATGTCGAGTGCATCCATGTCTCCCTGATCAGTGACCAGTGTTCTTCCGCGACGCGATGTCAACACACTGGGCATTTCCTCCGAGGGTGCAAATAGAACTTCGTCATCCATGTCATCAAAGCCGCAACTCGCTGGCATTTGACAAGCGGCGGGCGGGCCGAAACCCATTGGCTGGCAATGCACGCTGCCGCTGCCACCCCATCCAGCTGCCAGCATCTGTTTCACTTGTTTTATTTCGGGCAGGCTCTCTGCCTCTTCGCCTTCGGCCCGCTCATGCACAATTAGGTAGTGCGTGTAATCAGTGGTCAGGTTGTATTTCACCGCCAGCTTTGCAAGTTGTTCCTTGATCATTCGCACAGGTCGTGCCGTGCCCAGCACCCGTCCATATCCTGGGCTTCCCATCTCCTGAATTCGTTCTGCAATTGCGATGCGCGTCAGGCTCTCTGGGTTTCCTTTCCAAGCTGTGACTGTGGCTTCCTCCTCCAGTTGGTTACCCTGGTCGGTGGTGTAGGTCAGTTTAATTGCGCCCGCAAAATCCTGATCAAAGGCAGCATAGACATGAAGCGTGTCGCCCTGAAACAGCGAAATGGGTAAAGACGTGCTCCACAGTGGCGTGACAGGCCATGCGACCGCCAGGTTGGTTGCACGCAGTTGCCGCATGCGGGTGAACTGACGCAAAACGGCTAACTCGATGTCCTCATTTGGGGATACGGCCTCATAAGCGCCACCCGTTTCTTTTGCCAGCTGTCGCAGGGTGACATGGGATGGGCTGCTTCCCACTCCCACAATAAAATATCGAAGGTGAGATTTCTGCGCCATTGCGATCAACGATCCTATTTTCCATATCTCACCGTCCGTAATTAGAAGGACGTCACCACCTGTCCTTTCCGACGATAGTTTGCTCGTTGAACGTAGGGCATCTTCCATCTCGGTGCCGCCCATGTCCGCGTCGAGTCCAACCAAAGCACGGGTTGCCTGGCTGATGTGGCGGCCGTCGGCTGATCTCAACTCTCCGAAGACATGACGGTGCTGTGAGCCAAAGCAGGTGATGTCGAATTCGTCTTCTGACCTCAGTGTTTCGATCACCTTGATAGCCGCCTGCCGGGCTTGAGTGATGCTGTCGCCTGCCATTGAGCCCGAGCAGTCAATTGCCAGGCGAAGGGAGAGTGGACAGCGTATGTCGACATCCGACATGGTGGGACAGAAGGTCGCCATGGCTACCCGCTGATCACCATCCTTCACGATGGAAACATTGGATGAGCCGGCATCTTCCAGCGTAAGGATAAAGTCCCGATCCAGCCAACCCTTGTTCAGCTGGATGCGGATGCCATGCTCAATGGCGGCACTGGACAGGGGATGGGAAGGCGAATACAGGGTAGCTTTGGCCAGATCGCCCAGCACATCGATCGACAGGGCCAATGGATAGCTCACGCCCAGATCGACGCCTGGAATCTGGTGGGGCTTCAAGCCCGCCGACTCCGGATTGCCGTAACGCGGCGCGATGGCGGTTGGGATGACCAGCCTTAACTGCCCCTGCTCCCGCACAAGCGGTTCGGCATAACGGTATCGAACCACGGCTTCCTCACCAGCCATGAGGTTGCCAAGGTTGATGGTGTAAAGACCCTCGCTGGATTTTTCCAGCAGGATGGCGGTGTTGCCTTCGTCGATGGCCTGCTCGTATTCCTGCTCGGCTGCCTTCCTTTCCACTGCTGTACCGACGAGTTTCTTTCCGTCCAGTTCGAATTCGATACCTAACAGCACGGCGCGAGCGGCAAGAGGGAACGTGTAGATCGCTTCGATGTTCTTGTCTTCTTCATTGCGGTAGCGCTGTTCCACTTCCAGTTCAAACAGCTCGCCTGAAAGGACTCCACGGGCCGTCACCCCCAACAAGGGCATCTTTTCTCCGGCTAGGGTTTTCATAATCGCGGATTCATTGCCCATCTTGCTTCTCCCCTTGTATCGCTTGGTATACCTCCCCGACCCGGCGCAGAAATTCCCGCAAGGATTCAGGACTCATGTGCGCCCGCTCGGGGCTAACCACCACTTCTATGCCATCAGCCACCACGAGATGGCTTCTCACTTCCACTGTGCCGGGCAGCAATTGCTTTACTGGCGGCAGGTCGCTGTCCTTGCCTGCCAAAAGCTCACCGATGGCTTCCAGGCTTAATCCGGCCCCTGTCCATTTTCGAATCAGCAATAACTGTTCAACGTGATGGGGGGTGTACCAGGCACCGCGCTTTTCGCCTTCGGGGCGATCCAGCAGGCCCTTCTGAACATAGAAGCGCACCGTACGGCGGGTCAGCCCGGTGAGCCGGCATAGATCGTCAATGGAATGGCGTACTTCTTCGTTCATGGCAGTCGTATAAAACAGCGTTTGTGCTTATAACGACTGTAGTTAACGACATCACTAGTGTCAATAACTATTTTGCGGATGGGTTGGATTGCAATCGACGTTGATTGACCGTTTATGGCTGTGGTGCGGACCTATCTATTTGCTTCCCTGACAGGCCGCAAAGGCCGAGGACGCTACCTCCACCTCGTCCTGGTGAACGGCAGGAGTCCGGTGCTAAGCGGAACTTCAGACGGTGGATGTCGGCTGTAGGGTATATATCGGCCTGCCACTTGGGATGCCTGGGCGACAGGTCGTCGGCCAAAGCTGACGCTGATGGAAGCTATCGTTCCAGTCAGCTATCGGACCTAAAGCAGATGCAGCCTGAGCTCGCTGAAGCGCCTCTAGGCGGACGCTCAATGTCGAGGGTGAGTACCCATTGCTACCCGTGCAGCGCGTCACCTTCCAGCCTCGTCAACCCTGTATCCTTCTATTCGTAACAAGAAATAGGGGGCGGGATGAGCGTACAGATCACCAAGACGGTATTAAAAGACTTTCTGAGCAACGCGGAAACGAATGTCCTAGCGCTGACGGGAGCTTGGGGCACCGGCAAAACCTACGCTTGGCGCGAGGCGCTGCGGGCTCACAAGGACGACATCAAATTCAAACAATACTGCTATGTCAGTCTCTTCGGCATCAATAGCATGGCCGAGTTGCGGATGTCGCTGTTCACCAAGTCGGTCGCGGTGGTCACCCTCGGTAAGAAGCTCGACTTAGACACAATTAACGAGCACTGGAATTCGATCGCAAAGGACTGGTTAAAAGGGCAGTACGAGCGATTTGGCTCGGTGATGAAAAGCTTGCCCCATGGCAGCAGCGTCTCGCTGGGCCTAGAAGCGCTAGTTCCCAGCGCTGTCCGCGACACCTTGGTGTGCTTTGATGACTTCGAGCGCCAGACCACAATCAAGGCGGAGGACGTGCTGGGACTGATCACCGAGTTGAGCGAGGAACGCGGCTGCAAAGTCGCCCTGATTTTCAACGCCGAACAGCTCGGCGCAAAGGATGCATACCGCGCCTACCGCGAGAAAGCGATTGACTTCGAGGTGCTGTACGCGCCGACGGTTCAAGAGGCTTTTGACCTCGTGTTTGATGCCACCTTCCCAAATCGCGATCTCGTCTTGCGTCATGTCGTCGATCTTGGCATCACGAACGTGCGAATCCTGCGCAAGCTGCATCAGTTGATCACGCGAATAGTGGCGACCATGGGGGGCTTGCACTCCAACGTGATCGAGGCGTCCATTGCGACCACCGTATTGCTGTGCTGGTGCGCGTATGCCCCCGACGTGTCGAAGCCGAAGATTGAGGACATCGAGAACTGGAACAAGGCCCTACTCTCATTCAAAAAGGAAGCCGAGCAAGATCCTGTGACCTTGGCTTGGGTGCAGCGGCTGAAGGCCTACGGCTTCATACACGTCGATGACCTTGATTTGGCCATCGCCCGTATCGTCGAACGCGGCTATGTCGAAGGTACCGGGTTTGTCGAAGTTGCCAAGAAGTTGAACGAGGAGCTGCGCAGCAACGAGATGTCCGTGCCTTTCACGACGGTTTGGCGTCGCTTCCATAACTCGTTCTCGGACGACCAGGACGCGTTCATCGTGGAGCTTTATGACACCGCGCTCCACGCGATAGCCCACATCAGCAGTAACGATCTCAACGGCACCGTCCGGTTGCTGCGAGATCTAAAGCGAGACGACCTTGCCGACAGTCTGATCAACAAGTTCGTCGACGCGAATAAAGCCAAGCCATCGACTTTCGATTTGAAGGAACACCCTTTTGGCGGATCAATCGACGACACCAAGCTGCGCGCCACTTTCGACACCGTTCACTCTGGACTCAAGCAGCTGCCTGGGTTGGAGGAGGCAGTCATTTTTATAGCCAAGAACAGCAGCTACAACCCCGAGCACCTCGAAGCAATGATGAAAGCATCTGTCGATGAGTACCAAGCCATGTTTCTGAAGGAGCACGATGACGTCAAGTTGTCGAACCTAATCAAGTGGTCGCTGCGGTGGGCGGACAGCGACTACGCTGAAATCACAGCCAAGGCAAGGGAGGCGCTGGAACGCATCAAGGCCACGAGTTTATTGAACGCTATCCGGGTCAGCAGATATGGCGTTTAACAAACAGTAGACATGTTCAGCCAACTCAGGACGCAACCCCTAAGGTGTGCCACGGCTAGCCAGAAAGCTGTCGCGAGCCAACGTCCGCCAACAGCCGATAGCAGACCGTAACGGCTGCCTACTCGAAGGACAGCTTCGGCCGATGACCCGACACCCGCAGCACCCTGTCCGAACGTCCGCAGTTGCCACCGACCTTAATCTGAGTCAGCCGGATTAATCAAATCTTCCCCTTCTTCTCCTGACCGACTCACCCGCTTGCTCACAGCCCAAGCCTGCATAGTTTCAATGGGGTAGGGTTTGACTAAAGCCTGTGCCTCGTCCTGTTCGCCGGTGAGCCATTGCTCGTAATCATCAGGTGAAACAATTACCGGCATACGGTCATGCACGGGCAGCATGATTTCGTTCGGCCCGGTGGTGATCAGGCAGCAGGTTCGGAGGATGTCTCCGTTTGGCGCACGCCAGGATTCCCACACGCCACCCAGCGCAAAGGGTGCGCTATCTTTCATGCTGAAGTAATAAGGCTGCTTCTGCTTGCCTTCAGCTTTCCATTCGTAGAAACCATCTGCTGGAACCAGGCAGCGGCGACGTTTGAACGCATCTCGGAATGAGGGCTTCTCTGCGACGGTTTCACCGCGTGCGTTGCTGAGCTTGTTGCCGATGCTCGGGTCTTTGGCCCAGTGTGGCACTAGCCCCCAGCGCAGTAGATGCATGACCCGTTTGCCTTCGGGTGAGTGGCGGATGGTCGGGATGTCGGTTCCGGGGGCAATGTTGTAGCGTGGAGCGACCACAACCGCTTCATCCAGCTTGAAGTGGCTGGCGAGTTCACTGGTCGGGGTTCTCAGGGCAAAGCGTCCACACATGTCAGGTCACCCTTGGCAGTTCGTCCCACCGGGTGGTGTAGGACGGTGTCTTTCGTTCGCGCTTCATTTGCCACGGCTTCTTTATCCCTTCGGATGCCAGCTTGAGTGTGCCCCCACCCCAACGTGCATTGGCGCGATCGATTACGTTCATCAGTGCCGGCCGGGCCGGTGCTACGGTTTCAAATAGCACGCCCTGTACCTGGTCTTCACTCTGCAGATCCATCAGCATCACGCCTGCCTTCTGGTAGGCGAAGCCGGGGCGGTAAATACGCTTGAGGCCCCACAGTGCTGCACGCGTCAGGCGGATGGTGTCACTGGTGGCCTGCGTCAGCGGCACGGTAATGCCACGCTGGTATTGCGGCTGACGCTCGCTGAAGGGGTTGGTACGGATGTAGACCTGCACCGCATTCGCCAACGAGCGCTGCCGCCGCAGCTTTTCGGCGGCGCGGGCAATGTAGGTAGACACGGCCTGTTCCAGGTCGGTGAGTTCGTAAACGTATTCTCCAAACGAGCGCGATGACATGATCTGCTGCTTGTTGGGGGCTACGTCTTCCAGTGCCAGGCATGACATCCCACGCAGTTCGCGCACCGTGCGCTCCAGCACCACCGAGACTTCACGCCGCATCAGGGCGGGATCGGCATCGCGTAATCCGCGCACCGTGGTGATCCCCATGCCAGCCAGCCTTTCGGTCAGGCGGCGGCCCACACCCCAGACTTCGTTGACTTCTATTCGGTCAAACAGCGCGATCAGTTCGTCTGGACTGAGTTGACCGAAGTCACACACGCCATCGGCTCCGGCCAGGTTCTTCTTGGCACAGTGGTTAGCCAGCTTGGTGAGCGTCTTGGTCGAGGCGATACCCACGCACACGGGTATGCCCACCCATTGCCGAACCTGTTGGCGCATACGTTGCCCCATCGCGGGCAGGCTGTCCGGTGCGAAACCACCCAGCCCCAGAAAGCATTCGTCGATGCTGTAGATTTCCTGATCGGGCGAATAACTACCCAACACGCCCATCATGCGGTTGCTCATGTCGGCATAGAGCGTGTAGTTGCTTGATAGCGCCAGGATGTTGTGGCGGACGGCCAAGTCTTTCAGCTGGAACCACGGCACCCCATCTTCACCCCCAGCGCCTTCACCTCGGCGCTGCGCGCCACCACGCAGCCGTCGTTGTTGGAGAGCACCACCATGGGCCGGCCTTCCAGCCGGGGGTTGAACACACGCTCGCAGGAGACGTAAAAGTTATTGCCATCGACCAGCGCGAACGTCATCGCTTGAACCGCTGGATCACACTGGTCACCACGCCCCAGATCGTCAGCTCCTGACCGTCCTGGAACTCGATCGGCTCATAAGCCGGGTTCTCGGCCAGCAGACGGATTCGGCCGCGCCGCTTGTCCAGGCGCTTCACCGTCATTTCGCCATCCACTACCGCGATCACGATGTCCCGGTGCTTGGCTTCCAGCGCACGGTCTACCACTAGCAGATTGCCTTCCTGTATCCCGGCGCCTGTCATTGAATCGCCCGTAGCCTGGACAAAGAAGGTGGCGTCTTTGTGCTCCACCAGATGCTCGTTCAGGTCCAGCCACGCCTCTACATAGTCGTCAGCTGGTGAGGGGAAGCCTGCACGCACCTTGTGGCCGAACATCGGCAAGGAAAGCGGTGTCGCATTGGGGTCAGGCATTCGCGTGCCGGCTGGGGCCCCAACCAGGGCTTGGACGACCGGGGCCAACCGGACTGGCAGACGGATGACCTTGGTGGGTTCGCCTTTGGGACGGCCGCCTCCGGGGCGGGGGCCGCCATGGCTTGATTTAGTGGGTTCATTCATTCTTGGATTATGTTACACAAACCAAGAAAGGCGAACTGTAAGGCCAGAGTTTTTATCGGTCCGCCGGCATGTCAGGTGCCATAAAGCCCGTGCAGACGGGGTTTGGCTTCACGAAATTGATTGTCAGCGGGCGAGGTATTCACAATAATCTGAAGCGGACTTTTCCACACAAACAAAAGAGACTTCAAACATGAACAGAAAAGAACTTGTTGACGCACTGGCAGCCAAGACCGAATCCACCAAGGCTGATGCCGAGCGCAACATCGGTGCTCTGATCGACATCATCTCGGGCACCTTGAAAAAAGGCGATTCCATCACACTGGTTGGCTTTGGCACATTTGAAGTGCGTAAGCGTGCTGCGCGCACGGGCCGCAACCCCAAGACAGGTGAGGAACTGAAGATCAAGGCGGCCAAGGTGCCTGCGTTTAAACCAGGCGCGACGTTGAAGGCAACGGTGAACGGTGCAAAAGCCAAGAAGTAACTAAGATCCATTTCCCGCTGCGGCGGGATCCAACCGGGGAAGCCCACCGCCTTTGGCTGCCAAAGGAGCGGCAGTTGATGGCTATAGCTTCTTGAAGCACTGAAGTCGTACGCCCCCTCAAAACCCGGGGCGGCTCAGTCACGAACGGGGAGGCAGCCGGCTGCGCTCACTCTTTTTCGTCCTTGTCCTTGTCCTCCGACCGATGCCGAGAAGAATAAACCGCCAACACGGCCAGGAAGACCGTGGCAAGACCAAGTGCCACCATGGATTCAATCGCCATTGCTGTCTCTCTTCTTCTTCTTTTCCTTCTCGTGCTTCAGGTACAGGTAGATCGCGCCCATGGCCAAGAGCCATACGACGCCAATCCCGACTGTGAGCTTGGTAACAGCAACGATGTTGAATTCCATCTTTCCATCTCAAGTGCGGTCTGCACATTTAATCTGGTGACTGGACTTGTCGTCCGCTCCTTGCCCTTGCCGATCCCTACGGTATTTCGAGCCAAGGAAGCCCTCCAGAAGCGCCGGAATGTAGAGGTCGGCGTCTAGTTTTGGAAAGTGGATCCCGAGGCCGGACGGTGTGATTTCGGCATCTGCAAGATCGGCAGGGTGGGCGTGCTCCAGGCCTTGCGCGTGCTTGGGCGAGAAGGCGAGATCCAGGCCGGAGGCGAGCGTTATCACGACGCGGGAAACGCGACGGTCATACCGCACTGCAACAACAGCGGGAAAGGACGCTTTCTTGGCGGCTGCCCGCCGGTTGGAGGCGTCGAATACTTCGTCAGTAATCTTCATTTGCTTCCTGATCTGCGGGCGAATGACTAAGAAATACATTAGCCATAAGCTTAAACATAGGACAGAGCCGGCAACGATAGAAAACTGAAGCATCGCGAGCAAGTTCACCATTCTTTCAATAACGCCTAAGTTTACTCGATGCCATGAACGGAAGTTGTGGGACACTTTTGTTCATGGCAAACGGAGGAGCGTTATGAGCGACGACGATGAAGACTGGCTCGAAAAGCACAAGCCAGTTGGCTATTGCCGTGCGCTCGACGCCGGCCGACGGGCGCTGTCGTACTACGGCGAAAACGTCTGGATCGCGCTGCATGATGAAGAGATGCGGCTTCAGGTGGCGCTCGCATGGCTCGATGAGGCGAAGGACATCGAGACAGTGAAAGATCGCATTCAACAGCTCGCGGAGTTTGTCGACGCAGAAGACGACGTTCGGTTTAACCTCGGCAACTGATGCCGCGACGGTGCGCCGGGGACAAAACGGGGACAGTGCTCGCGGGATATCAGGGGACAAGCGGGGACAAAACGGGGACACTCGGGGACACTTAATATCGCTCGGGACAATCCGGGACAACCTTCTCTCGAACGGATGTATGCCGAGAAGGCAAAGAAAAACCCCGATAATCTGTTGATTTATCGGGGTTTTGTGTTTCTGGCGGAGACGGAGGGATTCGAACCCTCGATACAGGTTTAAGCCCGTATGCTCCCTTAGCAGGGGAGTACCTTCAACCACTCGGCCACGTCTCCGAACCGCCGGGCATTGTAGCGGAAGCGCGCCCCAGACGCCACCTTGACGTTTACGCGGGCGGTTTTGAAGGGTGACTGAGAACGAACCAGGCGCCGTATGCCATCACGGCTGCGGTGACGAACAGCAGCCAGGTCGGCATGTTCACGTACAGGGCCATGTACGCCATGCTGAGCGCCATGCTCAGCAGCGAAACGATCTTGGCTTTCGGGGGGATGACGCGATGCGCTTGCCATTGTTGCAGCGAGGGGCCGAATACCCGGTGCGTGTACAGCCAGTGGTGGAACCGTTCGGAGGATTTCGAGAATGCCCACAGGGCAAGCAGCATGAAGGGGACGGTGGGCAGACCGGGCACGATCATGCCGAGCGCACCCAATGCGAAGAAAAGCCAGGCGAGCAGGAAATAGGCGGGCCTCATGCCTAGCCCGCCAGTCGCCTGGCGGGTCGATCGTCAGGCGCTGGCCTTGTCGAGTTCGAAGGCCTGATGCAGCGCGCGCACCGCGAGTTCCATGTACTTGTCTTCCACCACCACCGAGATCTTGATTTCCGAGGTGGAGATCATCTGCAGGTTGATGTTTTCCTTCGACAGGGTCTCGAACATCTTGCGCGCCACGCCCACGTGCGAGCGCATGCCGACGCCGACGATGGAAACCTTGGCGATCTTGTCGTCGCCGGTGACTTCGCGCGCGCCGATGCCGGACGCCGTCGCCCGGACGATGTCGAGGGCCTTGCTGAAATCGTTGCGGTGCACGGTGAAGGTGAAGTCGGTGGTGTTCGCATGGCCGACGTTCTGCACGATCATGTCGACGTCGACATTGGCGTCGGCGACCGGGCCGAGGATCTGGTAGGCGACGCCCGGCTGGTCGGGCACGCCGACCACGGTGATCTTGGCTTCGTCGCGGTTGAAGGCAATGCCGGAGATGACGGGTTGTTCCATGGTGTTGTTTTCCTCGAAAGTGATGAGCGTGCCGTCGCCTTCGTCCTGAAAACTGGACAGCACGCGCAGTTTGACCTTGTATTTGCCGGCGAACTCGACCGAACGGATCTGCAGCACCTTGGACCCGAGGCTCGCCATTTCGAGCATTTCCTCGAAGGTGACGGTTTTCAGCCGGCGTGCCTCGGGCACGATGCGCGGGTCGGTGGTGTAGACGCCGTCGACGTCGGTGTAGATCTGGCACTCGTCCGCTTTGAGCGCGGCGGCGAGCGCCACACCGGTGGTGTCGGAGCCGCCGCGGCCCAGCGTGGTGATGTTGCCGTCGCCGTCGACGCCCTGGAAGCCGGCGACCACGACCACATGGCCGGAATCCAGGTCGGCCCGCATCCGGGCTTCGTCGATGCTGAGGATGCGCGCCTTGGTGTGGGCCGCGTCGGTGAGGATGCGCACCTGCGCGCCGGTGTAGCTCTTGGCCTTCAGGCCCAGATCCTTCAACGCCATTGCCAGGAGCGCAATCGTGACCTGCTCCCCGGTCGACACCATCATGTCGAGCTCACGCGGATCGGGGGTGGCCTGGATCTGCTTGGCCAGCGCGATCAGGCGGTTGGTCTCGCCCGACATGGCAGAGAGCACCACCACGACCTGGTGACCGAGCATTTTGAATTTGGCGACGCGTTCTGCCACGGCGCGGATGCGCTCGACGTTGGCGACCGAGGTGCCGCCGTATTTTTGTACGATGAGGGCCATTTTAGGGGCTAGAAATTAGGGGCTAGGGGCTAAAGACCGGGAGTTTAAAGGATTAGCGCTCGAAAAGCGCGATCGACTCCACATGCGCGGTGTGCGGGAACATGTTGGCGACGCCGGCGGCGGCGAGCCGGTAGCCCTTGACGTGCACCAGCACCTCGGCGTCGCGCGCCAGCGTCGCGGGATCGCACGAGACATAGACGATGCGCGCGGGCCCACCGGCTTCCGGCAGCGACTTGACGACTTCGATGGCGCCGGAGCGCGGCGGATCGATCAGCAACTTGTCGAAGGGCCCGAGCGCGGCGAACTTCTCCGGCGTCATTTCGAACAGGTTGTCGACCGCGAAGCGAGCGTTGGACAGCTGGTTGTGGAGCGCGTTTTCGCGTGCACGCGCGACCAGTTCGGCGCTGCCTTCGATGCCGATCACGTCGGCGCCGCTTTTGGCGATCGGCAGGGTGAAATTGCCCAGTCCGCAGAACAGATCGGCGATGCGCTCGCCCGGTTGCGGCGCCAGCAGCCGCATCGCGCGGCTCACCAGCGCGCGGTTGATGGCGACGTTGACCTGGGTGAAGTCGGTGGGTCGGAACGGCATCACGAGGCCGAATTCGGGCAGGCTGTAGCTGAGTTCAGGGGCGATCTTCGGCCAGAACGGGCGGACGGTATCCGGACCCTTGGCCTGTTCCCATATCTGTACCTGGTGCGTCTCGGCAAACGCCCGCACGCGCGCGGCATCGTCGTCGGTCCAGGGTTCGAGCAGACGGAACACCAGCACGGTGACGTGCTCGCCAACGGCCACTTCGATCTGCGGGATGCGGTCGGCGTTCGACAGGTCGTTGATCAGTTCGCGCAGCGGCTGGATCAGCGCCGAGACGTCCGGGGTCAGCACCTCGCAGCTCGCCATGTCGGCAATGTAGCTGGAGCGCTTTTCGCGAAAGCCCACCAGCCCGCCGCCTTTCTTGTCGACCCAGCGCGCCGACAGCCGGGCGCGCGTGCGATAGCCCCAGCTCGGGCCGTGCAGCGCGGACAGCATCACCTCGGGTTCGACCTTGCCGATGCGGGCGAGGTTGTCTTCCAGCACGCGCTGCTTGGCGGCCACCTGCGCGCTGGCTTCCAGGTGCTGCATCGAGCAGCCGCCGCAGCGACCGAAGTATTTGCAGCGCGGCTCGGTGCGCTGCGCGCTGGCCTTGAGAATGGCGACCGCGTTGGCCGAGTTGTACTTGGCGTGCTTGCGGTAGATCGCGATTTCAGCGCGTTCGCCGGCCAGTGCGCCGTCGACGAACGTCACCTTGCCGTCGACGCGCGCGACGCCGTGCCCCTCATGGTCGAGGGACAGGATATCTACGATCAGACTCATTTCCAGGCCGCCAGGAATTCCTGCCAATGTGCAGCGGGGTGGGCCTGCACGGTGCTGCGCGCGAGTTCGATCTCGGCCGCGTAGGCCGCGTCTGACAGCGTGCCGCGCATTTTCTGGAAGCGCAGGTAGACCAGCCAGGTGTTCATCACGTCGGTTTCGCAGTAGTTGCGGATGGCGTCGATCTCGCCCTGCTGGAAGGCTTCCAGCACCTTCGAGCCGTCCATTCCCAGCTTGCCGGGAAAGCCGCACAGCTTGGCCATCTGGTCGAGCGGCGCGTTGGCGCGCGGCTGGAACATCGCCAGCACGTCCATCAGGTCGAGATGGCGGGTGTGGTAGCGGCCCAGATAGCTGTTCCACTTGAATTCCTTGTCGTCGTCGCCCCAGTCCCAGTAGCGCGCCGCCGCGATACCGTGGATCAGCGCGCGGTAATGCAGCACCGGCAGGTCGAAGCCGCCACCGTTCCACGAAACGAGTTGCGGCGTGTAGCGTTCGATGCCGTCGTAGAAGCGCTGGATCAGCTCGGCTTCGCTGCTGTCGGGCTCGCCCAGCGACCAGACTTTAAGCTGGTCGCCGCTTCTGAGCACGCAGGAAATCGCGACGATGCGATGCAGATGGTGTGGCATGAAGTCACTGCCGGTTTTCTGGCGGCGGGCGAGCAGCGCCATTTCGGCCAGCTCGCCCTGCGGCAGCCCGGCTTCGTCGATGCCGTTGACGGCGGCGAACCCGGCGAGGTCGGGGATTGTTTCAATGTCGAAAACCAGGGTGGGGTGCATGGTGCGATGGCGGGAAAAAACCGCCATTTTACGCGCTCAATGCAGGGCTGCGTCGAGCGCCGAAGCCGCGATCATCGCGTCGAGGTAGGCCACCGAGATCTGATGCATCGGGAGTTCGAGCTGATGGGCGTGCCGGGTCAGCGTGTCCACGTCGTTGTTCTCGCAGGCGTAGGTCAGCTGCAGCATCGCACCTTCGGGCGAGGGGTGAGCGCTGAGCGCGCGTGCGCTGGTCGCCGACAGCCCCAGCCGGCGGATCAGGGTTTCCATCGGCAGCGCCAGCGCGTGCGGCGCAAGCGACAGCAGGCCGATTTCGAATGCGGCGGCGGCGTTGTCCGCGTGCGAGCCCAAGCGGGTGACTTTGCCCATGAACAGGGCACGTGTGAGGGCGGTAACCGCATAGTGGCGGCTGGCCTCGGTCGGCTCCTTGCCGGCCAGCGCCAGCAATGCGGCGATCCGACTGGCACGCTGCGATCCCAGCATCACCAACGCGTGGGCAGCCGATTCGGCGGGCCGGCTGAGACCGCCGGCCGGCGAGTTGGCGATGGCCAGCAGGCGCGGCGCCATGTCGGGGTTGAGACGGAAGAATTGCACCAGGGTATCGTTCGATTCGCGCAGGGCGATGGCGAGCAGATCCAGCTGCACGGCGTGATCATGGGTGATGACCTCGGCCGGGGGCTGCGTGTCGCCCGAGAAGAAACTGCCCTTGAACCATGCGTTGTCGGGCCAGCGGGCCTGGGTGTGGGCGTGCTGGACGCCGTCCACGATCAGGCGGGCTGCGACCTTGGGCGGCTGATCGTCGGCGTGGCAATTCAGATAACGCCAGGCAGACGCGCTTTCCTGCACGACCGCGTCGCCGGGGTTCAGCGTGGGGCAGAAGGTCAGGCCGGCGTCCTGCAGGGCCAGCGCGCGGCCGAGATGCTGTTCGTTGTCGATGTCCACGCACCAGATCACCTGGCGATGATTGATCTGCCGCGGTACGTCGCTGAACAGCACGCCGGGACTGATCCGCACCAGCAGCGGAAACTTGCCGCTCAGGCCGCCCTGGGTCAGGGAATAGAGCCCGGTCAGCAGCATGTCCTCTTCCATCTGGCGCAGCTCGGCCGGTGCGTCGGCGGGGGCGGCGCGGCCGCGCAATACCAGTTGATGCGCCACCAGATTGGAGGCCGAGTCGAACAGGGGATCGAACGACAGGAAGCGTGCCCGCAGCGCATCCTCGCGGACCGGGTGGTCGTTGTCGATGCCGAGCATTTGCGTGACTACCACGGGTTGCTCCGCCTCCCCGGTGTTGATGCCGCCGCCGGCGATCTGCGAAGGACGGGGGTCGTCTGAGCTCATGTCATTCCCTGCGAGGATGGTAGGATCATTCTAGCGCCGAGCGTCATTTTTTGGCACGTATCCGTCATCTTGAATATTCAATTATTGCCAGGCCAGGAGCCACTCATGAACAAGCATACCCTGTTGACCCCGCTGATCGTCGGGCTGTTCGCCGCGTCCTTTTCCAGCTGGGCGGCGGCGCGCGACGAAGTGGTCAGCACCGCAGCCGACCAGCAGGGCGTGGCGGTCACGATCTACAACGACGACCTGGCGCTGGTGAAGGATACGCGCCGGGTGCGCCTTCCTCGCGACGGCAGCTTGCTGGCGTGGCGCGAGGTGTCGGCTCGGATGCGTCCCGAAACGGCCCAGCTGCGCAACCTGTCGAACCCTGCCGGCTTTAGTCTGCTGGAGCAGAACTTCGATTTCGACCTGCTGACGCCGGAAAAACTGCTGGAAAAATATATCGGACGTGAAATCGCCGTGATCCGGGTGAATCCGGCCACGGGCGCGGAAACCCGCGAAGCCGCTACCGTACTGGCGACCAATGGCGGCGTGGTGCTGCAGTTTGCCGACCGTGTCGAGACCGGCGTGCCGGGCCGGCTGGCGTTTTCCGGCGTGCCCGCCACCCTGCGCGACAAACCCACGCTGGTGATCTCGCTGGTCAATCCGGCGGGGGGCCTGCAGAACCTGGAACTGTCCTACCTGACCGGCGGCCTGTCGTGGCGCGCCGACTATGTGGCCGAGCTGAATGCCAGCGACGACCGGCTCGACCTCAACGGCTGGGTGACGCTCACCAACCAGAGCGGCGCGGCCTATCCCAACGCCCGCCTGCAGCTGGTGGCAGGCGATCTCAACCGGGTGCGCGATGCCCAGCCGCGCGCCCTGGCGACGATGGCGGCCAAGGCGGCCGATGCGGCCGAGATGCAGCAGGAATCGCTGTTCGAATACCACCTCTACACGCTGCAGCGCCCCACCACGCTGGCGGAAAACCAGACCAAGCAGGTGGCGCTGATGGCCGCCGCGCGGGTGCCGGTGAAGAAGGAATTCCTGCTCGAAGGCGCGAACTATTATTACTCCGGCCAGCACGGTGAACTGGGGCAGAAAATCAAGGTGGGCGTGTTCGTCGAGTTCGACAACAAGGGCGACGGCCTCGGCGTACCACTGCCGCGCGGCGTGATCCGCCTGTACAAGAAGGACAGCCAGGGCAACGCCCAGTTTGTCGGCGAGGACCGCATCGACCACACGCCGAAGAACGGAACCGTGCGCCTGAAACTGGGCGATGCCTTCGACGTGACGGCCGACAGGAAGCAGACCGCGTTCCAGAAGCTGGCCGGTACCAGCCGCTACAACTACGTGTTCGAGTCGGCGTACGAAATCGTGCTGAAAAACGCCAAACCGGAAGCGGTCACCGTCACGGTGCGTGAGCCGATGCCAGGCGACTGGACCATGGTCTCCGAATCGCAGCCGCATACCAAGGCGGCGTCCGGAACTGCCGAGTGGAAAGTGAGCGTGCCCGCCGAGGGCAAAACGACGCTGAGCTACCGCGTGCGCGTCAGGTACTGAGTCCGCGCCGCCGGCGGATGTCGGCGATCAATCCGAGCGTCGAGCCATCGTGCTCGCCGATCACGCGCACCGGATTCAGTTCGGCGCGGATCGGCGGCGCCAGTTGCTTGCCGAGCTCGACTCCCCACTGGTCAAAACTGTTGATCTGCCAGACCACCCCCTGCACGAACACCTTGTGCTCGTAGAGCGCGATCAGCATGCCCAGCGTATGCGGGTCGAGTTTCTGGTAGAGCAGGGTATTGCTGGGCCGGTTGCCGGGAAACACCTTGTGCGGGGCCAGTGCCTTCGCGTCTTCGCGGCGCATGCCCTGGGCGATCAGTTCGGCCTCGGCCACCGCCCGCGACTTGCCTTTCAGCAAGGCTTCGGTCTGCGCCAGACAGTTGGCGAGCAGCCATTCGTGCTGGTCGGCCAGCGGCGTGGGGTTGACCGCGGCCACCAGAAAGTCGGTCGGGATCAGCCGGGTTCCCTGGTGCACCAGCTCGAAGAATGCGTGCTGGCCGTTGGTGCCGGGCGCGCCCCAGACGATGGGACCGGTGTTGTAGTTGACCCGCCTGTTGGCGCGGTTGACGTTCTTGCCGTTCGACTCCATGTCGAGCTGCTGCAGGAACGGGACCAGCAGACGCAGGCGCTGATCGTAGGGGAACACGCCATAGGTGTCGGTGTTCCAGAAATTGGCGTACCAGATGCCGAGCATGCCGAGGATCACCGGCATGTTGGCTTCCAGCGGGGCTTCCCGGAAGTGCAGGTCCATGGCATGGGCGCCGGCCAGCAGCGCCTGGAAGTTGCCCCAGCCGAGCTGCAGCGCGATGGATAACCCGATCGCCGACCACAGCGAATAGCGCCCGCCGACCCAGTCCCAGAAAATGAACATGTTCTCCGGATCGATGCCGAAGGCCTCGACCGCCTGCGCATTGGTCGACAACGCCACGAAATGCCGCGCGACCGCCGCGGGCTCACGCAATTTGGTCAACAGCCAGGCCTTGGCCGAATTGGCATTGGCCAGGGTTTCCAGCGTGGTGAAGGTTTTCGAGGCAACGATGAACAGCGTGGTTTCGGGGTCGAGCTGCGCGAGCGTGCTGCTCAGGTGCGCGGGATCGAGGTTGGAAACGAAATGCACCCGCACGCTTTCCACCGCATGGTGATCGAGCGCGTGGCACACCATCGCGGGACCGAGGTCGGAACCACCGATGCCGATGTTCACCACGTTGCGGATCGGCTTGCCGGTATGGCCGCGCCAGCTGCCGTCGTGGACAGCCTCGACGAAGCGCTGCATCCGTTTCAGGACCTGGGCGACCTCACGCTCGACATCGATGCCTTCCACCTTCAGCGGCAGGCGCACCGGCGCGCGCAGCGCGGTGTGCAGCACCGCGCGATCTTCGGTGAAGTTGATGCGTTCACCGCTGAACATGGCATTGCGCATCGCATCCAGTTCGGATTCCTGCGCCAGCTGCATCAAAAGCCGCAGGGTTTCCGGCGTGACGCGATTCTTCGAATAATCGAGCAGCAGGTTGCCGCAGCGCAGCGACAGCTGGTCGAATCGGGTGTCGTCTTCGCGGAAGGCAGCGCGCATGTCGAAGCTGCGCATGGTCTTGAAGTGCGCTTCCAGGGCCTTCCAGGCGGGCAGGTGCTTGAGCGGTTTCATGATCGGACAGTGTGTGAAGCAGGCTTCGAAGGTATCATAAGCAGGCAGTGTCGATGCCTCCTGCGCGAGCGCGCTGCGAATTTTTGGACGCTTCAGGAAGAGACAGCATGGTCACCGTGACACAGAACGCCCTCGTATACATCACCTATTCCATACTTGACGAACGCGGCATGGTCGTCGAGCAGCACGACATTCCGGTCGGCTACGTGCAGGGGGCCCACAGCGGCATCCTGCCGGCGATCGAGTCGGCGGTGGAAGGCCGCAAGGTGGGCGACCGCGTCGAGATTTCGCTGGCGCCGGAAGAAGGCTACGGGTTACGCGACGAAAGCCTGGTATTCGTCGACGATCTCGAGAACGTGCCGCCGCAGTTCCGGCGCATCGGCGCCGAAGTGCTGTTCGAAAACGCAGCAGGCGAAACCAAGCCTTTCTACGTGACCAAGATCGAGGACGGCAAGGTGACGGTCGACGGCAACCCGTCGCTCGCCGGACAGCGCGTGACCTGCCTGGTGAACGTGATGGACATCCGCGAAGCAACGCCGGAGGAAATTCGCAACGGGCGCCCGCTCGATGTCAAAACGGGCACCGTTCATTAGGGCGTGAAATGAGTGTTAACAGGCCCTGGTGCCAAACACGAAGCGTTGACGTAAAAAAGCCGGGATTGCTCCCGGCTTTTTTGATGGTGCTGCCCGCTTACTTGGCAGGGCAGGCCTTGTCGCCGGCGATCTTGCCCGGCAGACGCAGGAAGGCCTCGAACGGGCCCATCACACTCATGGCTTCCATCTTGGGGCCGGCGAACTTCAGACGGCCGAACATCATGGCCTTCATCGGGCCGTACTCGCCCGCGCCCATTTCGTTCCAGCGCTGGGACGTGGCGTGCATGACATAGTCGGCGGCCAGATCCAGGTTGGTGCTCTCCACAGCACCACCGTAGACGCACATGGCCTTGCCGTCCTTGGCCGCGATCCGCATTTCGGTCTTGGTCGTTTCGCCGCAGTCGGTGCGATACAGGTGAATGATCTTGTGGCCGCGGCCCTTGTCATTCTTGATCCAGTCGTTGGCGAGGCCGCTGGTCAGGGTGGCATCCTTGTTCCAGGCGTCGCAGGCCTGGGCGGTCCACTCGGCAGACATCATGGCCGGTGCGGCGTGCGCGGTGCTTGCAAGGACTGCCAGGGCAGCCAGGGCGATGGTCGTGTATTTCATGTGTTTCCTCCTCATTGATTGAATTGTCCAGCCTACAGCGTATTGGTATGTAAATACTATGTCCGCAGATGGCGCACGATAATCGGCTGCCGGGGGCTTGTCAATGCGGCAGCCGGCTTTTCACGCAGCCATACAGCCAGGTGCCATGCAGCGCGCCCGCGAGGGCCGCCAGCGCGCCGATCGAACCCATGCCGACCAGCGAAAAAATAGGGCCAGGACAGAGCCCGATGATGCCCCAGCCGAGGCCGAAGATCAGGCCGCCGAAGATGAAATTGTAGCGGCCGGATTCCTTTTGCGGAATCACGATGGCGTCACCGTCCAGCGTGCGCGGACGCTCGTAACGCCTCAGCAGCGTCACGCCGGCTAGACCGGTGACGATGGCGCTCATCATGATTCCGTACATGTGAAAGGCCTGGAAATGGAACATTTCCATGATGCGATACCAGGACGCGGCTTCCGATTTGATCATCACGAATCCGAACGCCAGCCCGGCGAGGAGATAGGGCAGAAAACGCATGGTGACTTACCAGAACAGGGAAAAAAGGTGCGGCGTGATGAAGTGCGCGGAGACGAGTCCGCCGGCAAAAATGCCCAGCACCGCGAGCAGCGATTGCGGCTGCAGGGTAGACAGCCCGGTGATGGCATGGCCCGAGGTGCAGCCGCCCGCGTAGCGGGTTCCAAAACCGACCATCACCCCGCCGCCGAACATGACGATGACACTGGTCCAGGTCAGATCGAACAGGACCGGCGGCAGAAAACCTTCGCCGATGGGCACATCCCAGTAGGAAAACATCGTGAGCGCGTCGACCGAGAGCGCAACCGGATCCGGGTTGGCGAACACGATGCCGGCCAGAAACCCGCCCAGCACGGCGCCTGCAGCAAACACCAGGCTCCAGTTGTGTTCGCGCCAGTTGTACTGGAAGAAGTCCACGCCGACGGATTTGGGCTGCGTCATCGCGCACAAGTGGCGCAGGTTGTTGGAAATGCCGAACGAGCGATTGCCGATCCACAGCATCAGCGGCACCATCAGGCCGATCAGCGGGCCCGACACATACCAGGGCCAGGGTGCATACAGCCAGTCGAGCATATCGGGAAATCTCGGGGAGAAAGGACGACCCATGCTAGGGGCGCCGCCGGGGGCGCGCAAGCAAATTTGGTTATCGGGCGATCAGTTTTTATGCAGGCGACGGCGGCGTTTACGGCCGCATGAGGCTGTGCTCGACCAGCTGGATACGGCGTGCGAGCCGCGCTTGCGCAGCGGCGTTGCCCTGGGCGATGGCTTGCTGGTGCTGCAGTTTCAGGTAGGTCAGCAGGGGCTGGCGCCAGCCCTGTGACGAGGCGGTTTCGGTTGCCACGTCCAGTGTGGCGGCCTTCGCTTCCTGCCGCATCACCAGCAGGCTGGCTGCGAGCAGACGCGCCAGCGGGTCGCCGACACGGGCGGGCACGGCGTGCCGTGTACCGGCCGGCGCACGCAGCAGGTCGCGGTGCTGCGCCGGCAGCAGCGCCGCATCCAGTCCTTCCCACTGCAGCGTGAGGAAGCGGTAGTAGGCCTGGTCTGCAGCGTCGGGCGCCACGGCGGCCAGTTCGGCATAGTCGGTGCAGGCGTCGTCGATCAGCATGGCGCGCCGGGTGGCGCAGCGCACCAGCCAAAGGCGTGCGGTTTCGGTCATGCGGCCGGCGCCGCCGGTGGCATCGACGGCCTGCCGGAAATAACGCTCGGCCAGCGTGTTCTCGCCGAGCAGGGCGTGCTTCTGGTAACGCCCGATCAGGTCGGCCGAATCGGATTTCCAGTCGGGCGGCGGCGGGCCGCCGCTGCCGCAGGCGGTCAGCAGGATCACGCCGGCCAGCGCAAACAGTGTCTTCATGGCAGCTTCACCTCGGGATCACGCTTGAACGGCCACTTCTTGTTGATCTCGTTAATCAGCGCGTTGGCCTTGCGCACCGCATCGTCGATTTCGGCGCGCAGCGCGGCAATGTCCTGGGCGCCTTCCTTGACGTCGGCGGAAATCTCCACGGCATTGGCCATCACGGCATCGGCCTTCTGCAGGCTGGCCTGCGCGTCGTTCAGCATCAGCCGCACCTGCGCCAGCGATTCGCGCGTCTGCGCGGCCACGCCATCCTCCGCAAACAGCCAGGTATCGGTCTTGCTGGCCATGCCATCCATCTTCAGCGCGAGGCCGTCGAGCTTGATGATCAGCGCGCGGGTCTGCTCCAGCGAGTCGGTCACTGCGCGCGCCTTTTCGGGGCTGCCGAGGATGCTTTCCAGCATGCCGTATTCGCCGGTCATGCGGCCGGTCACGGTCTGCACGTTGGCGAGCGTGGCGTGGATTTCACCGTCCTTGCGGGTCAGGTGCTCGACGTTTTCGAGGATGGCCTTGACCCGTTCGACCAGGGCCGGCAGTTCACTGCTGATGTCGGAGGTAAGCAACAGCACGGTGGCATTGTCGGGCAGCGCGGGCGCATTGAGATCGGGCGTGTCGACGCGGATCTTGGCGCCGCCGACGATGGGTTTGTCGAGCGTGAAGGTACTGCTTTCCTTCAGCCACTTGGCATTGCGCTGGAGAAACCGGGCATGGATGATGATGCCGCCTTCGTCGTTCAGGCCCAGTGTGGTGACGCGGCCGATCTCGATGCCGGAGAACACCACCGGCACCCCCGGGGCGACGTTGTCGGCGCTGGTTGCGGCGAACTGCAGCTGGAACGTGCCTTCGAAAAAACCGCGCGCGTGCAGCAGATAGACCACGAACACGCCGGCCAGCAGCAGCGATGCGACAGCAAACAGCCCGACCTTGAAATGCAGTTTGTTCATGCTTGATAAAGGGCCTGATTCCAGCTGAAGTCGTAAATTTCCCAGATGCCGTGCATCTCCGCCTGCGCCGCAAGATGCGCGATGAAGGCCGGATAGGGCACATCGTAAAGCATGGCGCCGGGACGGTCGATCACCAGCCGGGGGCGCTTCAGCATGCAGGCGCGCGCAAGCTTGGTGACAAAACGCTGCGCCGGGGTCATGTCGGAGTCGCGCAGCGGGGCGATCCCGGCATGGCCGAGCTGATCCAGCATGGCTTGCGCCTGGCGGGCCGATTCGGCGGCGTCGTAATGACGCTGGTAGAGCGGGATCAGCGCAATGTTGTCGAGCGCCGACAGGTTCGCCCGCAGCGGCAGGTCGAGCGATACGCGCGCCACGTCGTCGGACAGACCGGCGAGCGCGTCCATCAGCGCCGCGCGGTCGTCGAACGGGGTCAGATGTATTTGAGCGCTAATGACACCACCTCGATTGTCACAATGGCGAAGAACACCCGCATCATGCCGCGCAGCACCGAGACCGGTACCATGAAGAGCTTCTTCGGCGTTTCCAGTCCGGCGGTCACCGGGATCAGCGTGACGGCCAGACCGAACAGCGCGCATTTGGCGATCAGCCCGGCCATGATCTGGAAGTTGATGATGTTGGAGACGGTGCGGGTATAAGGCTCGAAACCCGCCGTGTTCACGCCGTAGATGGCGAGGTAGCCCAGCAGCAGGGCGAGCAGCCCCGCCAGACCGGCCAGCGTGACGACCGACACCACGCCGCCGATCAGCCGCGGCAGAAACTCGAACTGCATCGGCGGAACCTTGCAGTGCGCCAGTGCATCCAATTCGTTGTTAACCTGCATCAGCGCGACTTCGGTGTTGATCGCGCTGCCCGAGCGCAAGGCGATGAACAGCGCAGTCAGAAACGGCAGCAGTTCCAGTACCAGCACGCGGATGGCCATTTCGCTGGCGAATTCGGTGAGGCCGAAATCACGCGCGGTGGACAGGATGATGGTGATCATGAGCCACGAGATGACCAGCACGTAGGCCAGAAAAACCGGCAGGATCTGCACCGCGGTAAAGTAGACCTGCTTGATCACCACGTCGAAGGTGGCGCGGTTCCAGGTGGTGCGATCCAGCAACAGCAACGCGGCCCGAGCCAGAAAGGCGAACATGCCGTAACCGACAGTGAACCATCCGGCGAGCTTGGCGCCGAACGATTCAATGGAGGTCGCGAGAAAATTCATCGCGGCATCTTAACGCCTTCGACGGCGCTTGCGCCATCGAAGGCCAGACCCTACAGTTTTGGGGTACAAGCAGTATTAACGGAGAAGACACACCATGAAACCATCCCTGATCCCGGCAGCCGTGCTGCTGTTGTGCACCGTATCGGCGTCGGCCTGGGCCGCGCCTGGCACGGTCTTGCGCAATGAAAAGCTCTACAGCCAGCCGAGCGCGAGCGCCAAGGTGACGGCCAACGTGGCCAAGGGCGCCCCCGTCAATATCCTCGCCAAGCAGGGCGGCTGGCTGCGGGTGACGGCCGGCAAGTCCACCGGCTGGATCCGGCTGCTGTCGGTGCGCGCGGGGGCCGGCGGCCTCGGTGGCACCGGCGTCGGCGATGTGGTGGGGGCGGCCACCACCCGTTCCGACCCCAGCCGCGTGGTGGCCGTCGCCGGCCTGCGTGGACTGACCGATGCAGACCTGAAACAGGCCAAGTTCAATCCGGATGAACTGGCGCGGATGGAAGCGGCCGGCGTGTCGGCGGCGCAGGCCCGCAACTTTGCCGGCCAGGCCCGTCTTGTTGCGGTCAACGTACCGGCGCTGCCGGCGCCCGCCAAGTCTGCCCAGCCGGCTTCGTCGTGGGAGACCAACTGATGAACGCGCAACGTGTGATCCTGACCCTGTCCCTGATCGCCTTCTCCGGGGTGGCCGCCGGATTCGATCTCGGCAAGGCGCTTGAAGAGCGCATCAACAAGGAACTGAACCGCGACCAGCCCACCCAGCCGGCACCCGCGCAGCAGCCGGCCGGTACCGCGCCAGCGCAGAACGCCGCCGCTACGCCGCCCGCCAACCAGAAGATCGATGCCCGCCAGCTGGGCTTCGCGCTATTTGGCGACTATTCGATTGAAGAGGAAAACCGCATCGGCCGGCAGATCGCAGGCAACCTGCTGGGCGCGGTGAAACTCGTGCGCGACGACAGGCTGCAGAACTACGTCAACCTGGTCGGCAACTGGGTGGCCCAGCACAGCGGACGCACCGATGTCACTTGGCGTTTCGGCGTGATCGACAGCGAAACCATCAATGCCTTCGCGGCGCCGGGCGGCTACATCTTCGTGACCAAGGGCCTGTATCGCCGGCTCAACAACGAGGCCGAGCTGGCCGGCGTGCTGGGGCATGAGATCGCCCACGTCAGCCAGAAGCATCACCTCAAGGTGCTCAAGCAGTCCAGCCTGATCGGCGCGCTGGGCCAGGCGGCCAGCAGCAAGGCGAAGGACAGCGACCAGGTGGTGCAGAACCTGATCGGCAACGGCGCCGAAATCATGGCGCGCGGGCTCGACAAGAATGCCGAGTTTGAAGCCGACCGCGTCGGCATCGTCTATGCCGCCCGTGCCGGCTATGATCCCTGGGGCCTGCCCGCCGTGTTGCAGGACATGGCCGCGATCCCCGCCCAGGACAGCCGCACCGCACTGCTCTACAAGACGCACCCGCATCCCGCCGCCCGGCTGGATGCGCTGGGCGAGGCGGTCGGCGGACGTCTCGACGCGGTGCGCGGCAAGGAAGTGGGCGACCGGTTCTACCGCATTCGGTGAAGCGCTTGCCGCCCGGACTGGCGCAGGCCCTGCTGTCTGCGCTGTGGGTTCTGCTGATCGCGGCGCATGTCGGCGGGGTCATTCAGATCGCGCCGATGCAGCGTGCCGAGGCCTGGCTGCATGACGCCTGGCTGAAGCGCACCGCGCCGGCCGGCTTCGACGACCGCGTGGCGATTCTCGATATCGACGAAGCCAGCCTGAAAAGCGTGGGGCGCTGGCCGTGGAGCCGTGAAGTCATGACGAGGCTGGTCGAGCGGCTGTTCGATCAGTATGGCGTTGCGGCGGTCGGCTTCGACGTGGTATTTGCCGAAGCGGACACCAGCTCGGGGCTCGATACCCTGCGCCAGCTGGCGCAGCGCGACCTGGCGGGCAGCCGCGAATTCCAGACGGCGCTGACACAGCTGGCACCGCAGCTCGATTACGACGCGCGCTTTGCCGCCGCGCTGGCCGAGCGCCCGGTGTCGCTCGGCTATTACTTCATTCCCGATGGCTATGGCGATGCACGCACCGGCATGCTGCCGGCGCCGTCGTTGCCGCTGAACGCGTTCGAGCCGCTCACGCCCGGCACGCCGGCGGTGGGCTACGGCGCCAACCTGACCGCGTTCCAGCAGGCGGTGCCGGCGGCCGGATTTTTCAACATGCGCGCCGACGACGACGGCACGGCACGCCGCATGGGGCTGGTCCAGCCGTTCGGCGAGGGCTATTACGTGTCGCTGTCGGTGTCGTCGCTGCAGGTGGCGTTCGGCGGCGATCCCGTGCTGGCAGGCGCCGACCGGCGTTCCATCCTCGGCCGCGAATACGTCGCGCCCTGGCTCGAAGTCGGCGGCCTCCGGCTGGCGCTGGGCACCGACGGCGGCGTGCATGTGCCGTATCGCGCCGGCGCGCCGTTCCCCTATATCTCGGTGGCCGACGTGCTGTCCGGCCAAGCCGCGCTGGACCAGCTTGAAAATCGCATCGTGCTGCTGGGGTCAACCGCGCCGGGGCTGGCCGACCTGCGCGTCACGCCCTTTTCCAATGCGTTCCCGGGCGTCGAAATCCACGCGCATTTGATCGCCGGCATGCTCGACGGCACCACCCGTGTCACGCCGCCGTGGTCGGACGACGCGCGCCTCGTCGCCGTGCTGCTGCTGGGCGCGTTGCTGACGGGGGTGCTGTTGCGCTTCGGGCCGACCATTGGCCTCGCAGCCATCGTTGCGCTGCTGGCCCTGCTGCTGGCCGCCTACGGTGCGGCCTGGACACGCTTCATGGTGATTCCGATGGCGGCGCCGATGCTTACGCTGCTCGGCCTGTATGCGCTCAACACCGCCTACGGCTTTTTTGCCGCCACCCGCAGCAAGCGCCAGATCACCAAGCTGTTCGGCCAGTATGTGCCGCCGCAACTGGCTGCCGAGATGAGCCGGAATCCGGCGCATTACACGATGGAAGGCCAGTCGCGCGACATGACCGTGCTGTTCTCCGACATCCGCGGCTTCACCAATTTTTCCGAGAAGCTGCCGCCGGCCGAGCTGGCCGAAGTGCTGAACGCCTACTTGTCGACCATGACGCGGATCATCCAGCAGCACCGGGGCACCATCGACAAATATATCGGCGACGCCGTGATGGCGTTCTGGAACGCGCCGGTGGATCTGGCCGACCATGCCGCCCGCGGCGTCGCCACCGCGCTCGACATGCAGGCCGCGCTGCCTAAGCTGAATGAGGATTTTGCCGCGCGCGGCTGGCCCGAGGTCAAGATCGGCATCGGCGTCAACACCGGGCGCATGAGCGTCGGCAACATGGGCTCGGAATTCCGCATGTCCTATACCGTAATGGGCGACGCGGTGAATCTCGGCTCGCGCCTCGAAGGGATTACGAAACAATACGGCGTCGGCATTCTCGCCACCCAGCCTACCGTCGACGCCGATCCGCTGCATGCCTTCATGAAGGTCGACGACGTGCGGGTGAAGGGCAAGGAAACGCCGGTCGCGATCTACGAGCCGCTGGGGCCGAAGGATGGGCTGGATGAAACGCTACGGCAGCAGGCCGCCGAATTCGAGGCCGCCTATGCCGCGTACCAGAAGCAGGACTGGACCGCCGCCGAAGCCGCGCTGCAGGCGCTCAATGCCAGCGCGCCGCGTCCGCTGTACGATATCTACCTTGAACGCATCGCGCATTTCCGCGAAGTGCCGCCGCCCGCGGACTGGGACGGCGTCTTCGTCTACACAACGAAATAGGCATCACACACAGCGATGAAACTCACCGTATTGGGCTGCAGTGGCGGCATCGGCAGCGGACGCCACACCACCTGCTTCAAGGTCGACGACGACGTGCTGATCGACGCCGGCAGCGGCATCACCACGCTCGATTTCGAGGCCCTGGTGAAGCTCGACCACGTCTTCATCACCCATGCCCACCTCGACCACGTGCTGGGTTTGCCCTTATTGCTCGACAGCGTTGGCGACATGCGCCCCGATCCGGTGACCGTCCACGCGCTGCCCGAAGTGCTGGACGTGCTGGCGAAGCATCTATTCAACTGGAACCTGTGGCCGGATTTCCGCGAAATTCCGAGCAAGGAGGCGCCGTGGCTGCGTTTCGCGCCCCTGGCCCTGGGCGAAGCGTACACCCTCAACGGCCGCACCTTCACCCCGCTGCCGGTGAATCACGTCGTGCCCGCGTGCGGCCTGCAGGTGGCCACCGCAGCGGGCAGCCTGGTCTTCAGCGGCGACACCACGCACAGCGATGTCTTCATCCAGGCGCTGAATGCCATTCCCGACCTGCGCCACCTGATCATCGAAACCTCGTTCGAAAACGCCCTGGTCGAAGTCGCCAAGGCGTCGAAACATCACTGGCCGGATTCGCTGGCAGCGGAGTTGAAAATGCTAAGCGTCGAGCCCGAGGTGTGGATCACGCATCTGAAGCCGGGCAACGAGGCGGCGATCATGAACGAATTGCGCGCGGCGGCGCCCGGGTGGGGCGTGGAGGCGTTGATGCAGGGGCAGGTGATTGAGCTGGGGGGAAGAGGGTGAGGAAAATATCGTGTCTGAACTGACCCGGGTATTTCGGACATTTTTGAGTGGAGTCACAATTCACTT
>CAZUVC010000015.1:0-64932 GCA_964623745.1 uncultured Thiobacillus sp.
AGCATCACATCCTGCCGGACAAGATCCACATGCTGAACGTGTCCTTCCTGGTGCCTGAGATGCGGCGCGAGTACGGCGGCTGCGCCGGCAACATCGCGTACAACCTTAAGCTGCTGGGTGGCGAGCCGCTGATCATGGCCACCGTCGGCGACGACTTCGCTGCCTATGCCGAGCGGCTCGACGCCCATGCGATTACGCGCGACTACATCCGCCATGTCGCCGGCACCTATACCGCGCAGGCTTTCATCACCACCGACCTTGCCGACAACCAGATCACCGCCTTTCACCCCGGCGCAATGAATTACGCGCACGAGAACGACGTGCGCCAGGTGCCGGACGTGAAACTCGGCATCGTCGCGCCGGACGGCCGCGACGGCATGCTGCGCCACGTGCGCGGCTTTCACGAAGCCGGCGTGCCGTGCGTGTTCGACCCCGGCCAGGGCATGCCGCTGTTTTCCGGCGAGGAGCTGCTGGAATGCGTGCACAAGTCGCGCTATGTGATCCTCAACGACTACGAAGCCGAGCTGCTGCAAAGCCGCACCGGCGAAAACCTCGCCACGCTGGCGCGCCACGTCGAGGCGCTGATCGTGACGCGCGGCGCCGAAGGCTCGGTGATCCACACGGCCGACCGTGAGATCGCCATCGCGGCGGCGCGCCCGGCCGCGATCCTCGACCCCACCGGCTGCGGCGATGCCTACCGCAGCGGCATCCTGTACGGCATCACCCGCGGACTCGACTGGGAAACCGCCGGCCAGCTGGCGAGCGTGATGGGCGCGATCAAGATCGAACACCGCGGCGGCCAGAATCATGCGCCGACGCGGGACGACATCGCCGGCCGGATGAAGGACGCGTTCGGCAAGACTTTCTGAACCCTTGGGCGATGACGTTGCCTATAGTCCAATGAACCCCACCGCAGGAATGCCATCATGAAAAAATCCATTGAAATCGCAAGTGTCACGCTGCTGGCCGCGGCCCTGGTCGCGCTCGGCGGCTGCGCTGCGGGCACCGGCAGCAAGGACTACAGCCGCGCGCAGACCCGCGGTGTGCAGGAGGTGCAGATGGGCGTGGTGGAGTCGGTGCGCGAGGTCAACATCGAAGGCACCAAGACGCCGATCGGTGCCGGCGCCGGCGCCGTGGTCGGCGGCGTGGCAGGCAGCAACGTCGGCGGCGGCAGTGGCCGCGTGGTGGGCGCTACCATCGGCGCCGTGCTCGGCGGGCTGGGCGGCGCGGCGGCGGAAGAAGCCGTCACCCGCGAAAAAGGCGTGGAAATCACGGTCAAGCTCGATTCGGGGCGGATGATTGCTGTCACCCAGGCGGCCGATCAGGAATTCCGGGTGGGTGATCGCGTGCGCATTCTGTCGGGCGGCGGCGTCACCCGGGTGACGCAATAATCCCGCCGCGCCGCAAGCCGGCGTCACCGTTTCGCAATACCGCCGTCACTGTGCATTAACACCCCGTCCCTAAGCTGGGCGCATTCCATCAATGGGAGTGCCCCATGCTTGAACTCCGCAGCCCTGTTCAATCTGTCCCCGCCGGCCGCTATCACGTCTCGCTGGCGGTGGACGACTGTGAAATCCGCGAAGCGCAGCGCCTGCGTTACAAAGTGTTTGTCGAGGAACTGGGCGCCCGCCTGTCGACCGTTCTGCCGGGCCACGACATCGATCTGTACGACCCCTTCTGCGACCACCTGCTGGTGCGCGATCTCGCCAGCGGCGAAGTTGTCGGCACCTATCGCATTCTGCCGCCCGAGGCCGCGCAGCGCGTCGGCAGCTACTACGCCGAGCAGGAATTCGACCTCACCCGGCTGAATTTCCTGCGCCCGCGCATGGCCGAACTGGGGCGCTCGTGCGTGCATCCGGCGCACCGCAGCGGCGCCGTCATCGCCCGCCTGTGGATCGGGCTGGCCGACTACATGACGCGCTACGGCTATGAAACCATCGTCGGCTGCGCCAGCATCGGCATGGCCGACGGTGGCCACATTGCCGCCAGCGTGCATCGCCAGCTGATCAAGAGCCATCTGGCGCCGATCGAATGGCACGTCACCCCACGCACGCGGCTACCGGTCGAGTCGCTCGACGACGGCCAGGCGGCCGCGCTGCCGCCGCTGATCAAGGGCTACACCCGGCTGGGCGCGATGGTGTGCGGCGAGCCGGCCTGGGATCCCGACTTCAACACGGCCGACCTCTTGATGCTGCTGCCGATGGCTCAGCTCAACCGCAGCTATGCCCGCCGCTTCCTCGCTTGAGACGCCTTACAATGCGGGAGTGAACCTCGCCCGACTGCCCCCGTTTATCCGTCGCAACCTACGCATCGCCTTGCTGATGCTGCACCTCGCATGGGGCGTGGCGGCGGCCGGACTGGCGTTTCCGCTGCTGAAGACCGCGCAGCGCGACCGCTTCATCATGGCGTGGGCACGGCGCCTGCTGCGGGTGCTGGGCGTGCGCGCCCAGCTGGCGCCCGCGCCGCGCCTGCCCAGCGGCGCGCTGCTGGTGTGCAACCACGTGTCGTGGCTGGACATTTATCTGATCTACGCCGCCCAGCGGGTGCATTTCGTGTCCAAGGCCGAGGTGCGCAACTGGCCGGTGGCGGGCTGGCTGGCAAAAAAGACCGGCACGCTGTTCATCGAGCGCGGCCGCCGCGCCGACACCGCGCGCATCAACACCGAAATGCGCGACCTGATGCAGGACGGCGCCTGGGTCGCGGTGTTTCCCGAAGGCACCACCAGCGACGGACGCGGGCTGCGGCGCTTCATGCCGTCGCTGCTGCAGCCGGCGGTGCAGCTGAACTGCCCGGTGGTGCCGGCGGCACTGCGCTACCGCACGCTGGACGGACACTACACCGCGGCGTCCGCCTACATCGACGAGATCAGCATGTGGCAGAGCCTGAAGAATATCGTCAGCGAACCGGGGCTCATCGCCGAACTGCAGTTTGGCGAGCCGATCCTGCCCAATGGCCACCGGCGCGAACTGGCGGCGCAGGCCGAAGCGGCGACTGCCCGCCTGCTGGGCTTCAGGATTTCAGACGCGACTGCTGCGGACACGGCACCGCGAACACCTGCCGATCCTCCAGCCTGACCGCGGTCAGGCGGCCGCCCCACAGGCAGCCGGTATCCAGCGCAATCAGATCGGGGCGGTTGATCAGCCCCAGCGTCGACCAGTGGCCGATGACGACCGTGGCGTCGGCGGTCCGGCGTCCCGGCACCGCGAACCATGGCAGCCAGCCGTCCGGCTGCGTGCCGGGCGCACCCTTGTGGTGGAATTCCATTTCGCCGGCGGCCGAGCAATAGCGCAGCCGGGTGAAGGCGTTGACGATGACCCGCAGGCGCTCGACGCCCTGCAAATCGTCAGCCCAGGCCACCGGCGCATTGCCGTACATCTGCGCGAAGAAATCCCGATAGTGCGGCCCCTGCAGCGCGGCTTCGGCCTCGGCCGCGCGCTGCAACGTGTCGTCCAGCGTCCAGTCCGGCAGCACGCCCGCATGCACCATCAGCACCGTGCCCTCGCGCCAGGCCAGCTTGCGATGACGCAGCCAGCTCAGCAGCGCGTCGCGGTCGGGCGCCGCCAGAATGGCATCGAGCGTGTCGCCCTTGTGCACCCGGCCAAAGCCCTCGGCCAACGCCAGCAGATGCAGGTCGTGGTTGCCGAGCACGCAGATGGCGGCATCGCCCAGGTTTTTGATGAAACGCAGCACGTCGAGCGATTCCGGCCCGCGATTGACCAGATCGCCGACAAACCACAGCCGGTCGGCTGCCGGGTCGAATTTCAGGGTGTCCAGCAGGCGCAGCAGGGGAGTCTGGCAGCCCTGAAGATCGCCAATGGCATAGGTAGGCATATAAAATACGGGTTCGTTTGTGCGCTGCCCGAATCATAGCGCCCCCGCCTGACCTCCACGTGACACCCTCGCCTGAATCCCCCGCCATGAAAGTCGTTGTCCGCCTGTTTTTCAGAACCCTGCGCGCCGTGCTCGGGCCCTTCCTGCTGCTGGGCAACTGGCTCACCCGACCCAAGGGCGTGGTGCGGCCGCCCGCCGAGCAGCAGGCGGTCGACGCCCGCACCCGCAGCCTCGCGCTCTACCATTTCCCCACCTGCCCCTTCTGCATCAAGGTGCGGCGTGCGATGCAGCGGCTCTCGCTCGATATCGAGCTACGCAACGCCCGCAGCGACGAAACCCACCGCGCAGCGCTGCTCGTCGGCGGCGGCAAGCCGCAGGTACCCTGCCTGCTGATCACCGACGCCGACGGCAAGCAGACCTGGCTGTATGAATCCGACGCCATCGATGCCTACCTGAACCGCGAATTCGGCGCGGCATGAGCCTGCTCTCCGCGCTCAACCCGCCGCAGCGCGAGGCGGCGAAGTACCTCGACGGTCCGCTGCTGGTGCTGGCCGGCGCCGGCTCCGGCAAGACGCGGGTGATCACCCACAAGATCGCCTACCTGATCGGCGAATGCGGCTACAAGCCCAGCTCGATCGCCGCGATCACCTTCACCAACAAGGCCGCGCGCGAGATGCAGGAGCGCGCCGCCAAGCTGACCCAGAACGTCAACACCAAAGGCCTGATCGTCACCACTTTCCATTCGATGGGCTTGCGCATGCTGCGCGAGGACGCGAAGTTCGCCGAGCTGAAGCCGGCCTTTTCCATCCTCGATTCGGCCGACGCGGCCGGCATCGTTTCGGAAATCCTGAAGACCACCGACAAGCAGGAAATCCGCCGCGCGGTATCGCGCATTTCGCTGTGGAAGAACGAGCTGAAGTCGCCCGCGATCGCATTGCAAACGGCCGAGGACGACAACGCGCGCGCCTACGCCAAAATCTACGACCGCTACGACGCCACCTTGCGCGCCTACCAGGCGGTCGACTTCGACGACCTGATCCGCTTGCCGGCCGAGCTGCTCGACACCCATGCCGAGCTGCGCGAAAAGTGGCAAAACCGCCTGCGTCACATCCTGGTCGACGAATACCAGGACACCAACGTCGCGCAATACCGCCTGCTGCAAAAACTCACCGGCGTGCGCGCGGCGTTCACCGCGGTCGGCGACGACGACCAGGCGATCTACGGCTGGCGCGGCGCCTCGGCCGACAACCTGCGGCAGTTGAACGAAGACTACCCGCACCTGCATGTGGTGAAGCTGGAACAGAACTACCGTTCGACCATCCGCATCCTGAAAGCTGCCAACAGCCTGATTTCCAACAACCCCAAGCTGTTCGAAAAGCGCCTGTGGAGCGACCTCGGCCACGGCGACGCGATCCAGGTGATGCCAACGAAGGACGACGCGCACGAGGCCGAATCGGTGGTGATGCGCCTGTTGTCGCACAAGTTTC
The DNA here is from genome assembly GCA_964623745.1 of uncultured Thiobacillus sp. Taxonomy (GTDB): domain Bacteria; phylum Pseudomonadota; class Gammaproteobacteria; order Burkholderiales; family Thiobacillaceae; genus Thiobacillus. The sequence goes on from CAZUVC010000015.1 coordinate 5,319, forward strand.
AGCACCGCACCGAGTGGCGTGACTACGCGATCCTGTACCGCGGCAACTATCAGGCGCGGGTGTTCGAGCAGGCACTGAGGAACGAGAAAGTGCCGTACCAGCTCTCGGGCGGGCAATCCTTCTTCGACCGCAGCGAAATCAAGGACGTGATCGCCTACCTGCGCCTGATCGCCAACGGCGACGACGACCCCGCCTTCATCCGCGCGGTCACCACGCCCAAGCGCGGCATTGGTGCGGCCACGCTGGAAAAGCTTGGCCAGGTGGCCGCCACGCTGCACGTGAGCCTGTTCGAGGCGGTGTTTTCCGCCGCCGCCGCGTCGCAGATCGGCGAGCGCCATCTGGCGCCGCTGGTCGAGTTCTGTCAGTTCATCAACCGTTTCGAGGAGCGGGTGGTGCGCGAACCGGCGGGCGAGGTGCTGAACGATCTGCTGAAGTCGATCGACTACGAGGTCTACCTGTTCGACCAGGACGACCAGCGCGCGGCGCAGTCGAAGTGGGACAACGTGCTGGAGTTCGCCGCCTGGATCGCGAAAAAAGGCGAGGAGGACGAGAAGAACCTGCTGCAGCTGACCCAGACCATTGCGCTGATCACGCTGCTGGAAGGGCGCGACGAAGCCGAGCCCGACGCGGTGCGGCTATCGACGCTGCATGCCGCGAAGGGGCTGGAGTTCGGTCATGTGTTTCTGGTCGGCATCGAGGAAAACATTCTGCCGCACCGCGACGCGGTCGACGAAGGACGGCTGGAGGAAGAGCGCCGCCTGATGTACGTCGGCGTCACCCGCGCCAAGAAATCGCTGACGCTGTCGTATTGCGCGCGCCGCAAGCGCGCCCGCGAGACGGTGGGCTGCGAGCCGTCGCGCTTCATCGACGAACTGGGCGACGATGTGCGCATGCCCGACCGCCCGGCGGACGCAGACACCAAATCCAGCGGCAGCGATCGCCTGGCCGCGCTAAAGGCGATGCTCGGCTAGGCGATTTGCCTGGCGCCTTACAGCGTCAGGATCCAGCGCGTCAGTTTCTGTGCATCCACCGGCGCAATTTTCTGCGGCGGCATCGGGATCTTGCCCCACTTGCCCTTGGCGCCTTTCAGCATGCTGTCGACCAGCGTGGCCTCGGCGGCGCTGTCGCCCTTGTATTTGGCGGCAATGTCCTTGAACGAGGGACCCAGTGCCTTTTTATCGACCTGGTGGCAGGCCATGCACTTGCTCTTGGCCGCCAGTTCGGGGCTGGCATGGGCCGGCGCCCCGAGCAGGGACATCGCGAGCGCAATCAAAACAGCCGTGTGCTTCATGTGAGTTCTCCATTAACGGATATTGTCGTCCGGTTAAAATTATATTCGCTCCCGTGTTGTCCGCAACTCCCTGTGGGTGCAGTAAAAAAGGGGCGCCTCAGCGCCCCTTTTTCGTAAATCCCGGGTGATCAGTTGACCTTGGGATCCAGTTCGCCCTTGTCGTAGCGCTTCTGCATTTCTTCCAGGTTGAAGACCTTCTTGATCTTGCTGGCCTGGCCGGCTGCGCCGAAGGCTTCGTAGCGGTTCCGGCAAATGTCGCTCATGCCCTTGGTGGCTTCCTTGAGGAATTTGCGCGGATCGAAGTTGGACTTGTTCTCGGCCAGGTGCTTGCGGATGGCACCGGTCGACGCCATGCGCAGGTCGGTGTCGATGTTGACCTTGCGCACGCCGTGCTTGATGCCTTCGACGATTTCAGCCACCGGCACGCCATAGGTTTCGCCCATGTCGCCGCCGAAGCTGTTGATGATGGCCAGCCATTCCTGCGGCACCGACGACGAGCCGTGCATCACCAGGTGGGTGTTGGGAATGCGCGCATGGATCGCCTTGACACGGTCGATCGCGAGGATGTCGCCGGTGGGCGGACGGGTGAACTTGTAGGCGCCGTGCGAGGTGCCGATGGCGATCGCGAGCGCGTCGACATGGGTCTTCTTCACGAAGTCGGCAGCCTCGTCGGGATCGGTCAGCAGCATCGAGTGATCCAGTGCACCTTCGGCACCGTGACCGTCTTCCTCACCGGCCATGCCGGTTTCCAGCGAGCCAAGGCAGCCGAGTTCGCCTTCGACCGACACGCCGCAGGCGTGCGCCAGTTCGGAGACCTTGCGCGTGGTCTCGACGTTGTATTCGTAGGAAGCGGGCGTCTTGCCGTCTTCTTTCAGCGAGCCGTCCATCATCACCGACGAGAAGCCGGACTGGATGGAGCGGAAGCAGATGCTCGGCGATGCGCCGTGGTCCTGGTGCATGCAGACGGGGATCTGCGGATACATTTCAATCGCCGCCAGGATCAGGTGGCGCAGGAAGGGCTCGCCCGCGTAGGAACGCGCACCGGCGGAACCCTGCAGGATCACCGGCGAATCGACCGCAGCGGCGGCCTGCATGATGGCATGCACCTGCTCCATGTTGTTGACGTTGAACGCGGGCAGGCCATAGCCGTTTTCGGCGGCATGGTCGAGCAGTTGTCGAAGGGAAATCAGGGCCATTTACACTCTCCTAGTTAAAAATATTCAGTTCGTTTCTATTTCAGAATCAGGTTTTTTTCGCATCGCCCACGCGGACGATCTTCATGGTGTTGGTGCCGCCTGACTGGCCGATCGGCTCGCCGATGGTCAGCAGGATCAGATCGCCGTCGCGCACCGCACCGCGCCGCCGCAACTCTTCTTCGGCTTCTGCCAGCAGAGCATCGCGCTCCTTGGTCGCCGTCTTCAGATTGATCGGGTAGACGCCGCGGAAAAGAGTGACTTTTCTACGGGTTTGCACCTCGGGTGTCAAGGCGTAGATCGGCACCCGGGTGGACAGACGGCTCATCCACAAGCAGGTGTTGCCGGATTCCGTCAACGCGGCGATCGCCTTGATATTGAGGTGAACCGAGGTGAACACGGCCGACATCGCAATCGCTTCGTCGGCGCGCAGGAAGCTGTGGTCGAGTCGCGCCTTGGCGAACCCCGGCTCGGCTTCCTTCTCCGCTTCGAGGCAGACGCGGTCCATCGCCTGCACCGCTTCGACCGGGAACTGGCCGGCCGCGGTTTCGGCCGACAGCATCACGGCGTCGGTGCCGTCGAGCACCGCGTTGGCGACGTCGGACACTTCGGCGCGGGTCGGAATCGGGCTGGAAATCATCGATTCCATCATCTGGGTGGCGGTGATGACGACCTTGTTGCGTTCCAGCGCCATGCGGATCATGCGCTTCTGCAGCGCCGGCACGGCGGCATCGCCAACTTCCACCCCGAGGTCGCCGCGCGCGACCATGATGGCGTCGGACGCTTCGAGGATTTCTTCCAGATGCTCGATCGCTTCGGTGCGCTCGATCTTCGCGATCAGCTGGCTCTTGCCACCAGCCGCGCGCAGCAGTTCGCGCGCCTGCCGCATGTCGGCACCGCAGCGCGGGAACGACACTGCCAGGTAGTCCGCGTTCAGCGCAGCGGCGGTCTTGATGTCCTCGATGTCCTTTTCGGTCAGCGCGGATGCCGACAGGCCGCCGCCCTTGCGGTTGATGCCCTTGTTGTTGGACAGCACGCCGCCCTGCACCACCTGACAGATGATTTCCGTGCCCTTGACATCCTCGACCCAGAATTCGAGGCGGCCGTCGTCCAGCAGCAGCGTCACGCCACGCGACACGTCGTTCGGCAGCTCCTTGTAGTCGAGGCCGACGCGGGTCTGGTCGCCCAGCGCGCACGCCGCATCGAGCACGAAACGGTCGCCCTTGGCCAGCGTGATCTTGCCGTCCTTGAACTTGCCGATGCGGATTTTCGGGCCCTGCAGGTCGACCAGCACGCCGACTGCGCGGCCGCGCGTGCGGGCAAGCGAACGCACCAGCTCGGCACGGTCGATGTGGTCCTGCGCGGTGCCATGGGAAAAATTGAGGCGCACCACGTCGATGCCCGCCTCCATCATCCGGTCCAGGGTTTTGGCATCGGAACAGGCGGGGCCGAGTGTGGCGACGATTTTGGTTCTGCGGATCATTGTGTGGGTGAGGCGTAGGTGTTGAGGGGGGACTAGGATCTAGGATTTAGGGGCTAGGGGTGGAGCGGGCTCGCCCGCGCTTTTCCCCCTGAATCCTGGCCCCTGATTCCTGATCCCTTACTGCGCCCTTTCCTCCAGAATCGCCACGGCGGGCAGGACCTTGCCTTCCAGGTATTCGAGGAAGGCGCCGCCGGCGGTGGAGATGTAGCTCACCTTGTCATAAATGTCGTACTTCTGGATCGCGGCGATGGTGTCGCCGCCGCCGGCCAGGGTGAAGGCATTGGTGTGGGCGATTGCCATCGCGATGGTCTTGGTGCCTTCGCCGAACTGGTCGAACTCGAACACGCCGACCGGGCCGTTCCACACCACGGTGCCGGCCTTCATGATGATGTCGGCGAGTTCCTGCGCGCTCTTCGGGCCAATGTCGAAAATCATGTCGTCGTCGGCGACGTCACCGGCGTCCTTCAGCACGGCGGGTTCATTGGCGTCGAATTTCTTGCCGCACACCACGTCGACGGCGATCGGGATGGTCGCGCCGCGCGCGGTCATTTTCTCGATCAGCGCCTGCGCGGTCGGCACCAGGTCGTCCTCGCACAGCGACTTGCCAACGTTGTGGCCGGTGGCCTTCAAGAAGGTGTTGGCAATGCCGCCGCCGACCACCAGCTGCTCGCACTTTTCGGACAGCGCTTCCAGCACGGTCAGCTTGGTGGATACCTTGGAGCCGCCGACGATGGCGACCATCGGACGCGCCGGGTTGGCCAGCGCTTTTTCCAGCGCCTCGAGTTCTTCGGTCAGCAGGATGCCGGCCGCGGCGGTCGGCGCGAACTTGGCGATGCCGTGGGTCGAAGACTCGGCGCGGTGCGCGGTGCCGAAGGCGTCCATCACGAAGACGTCGCACAGGGCGGCGTATTTCTTCGCGGTCTCGTCGACGTTCTTCTTCTCGCCCTTGTTGACGCGGCAGTTTTCCAGCACCACCAGTTCGCCGTCGGCGACGTCGAAGCCGCCTTCGGTCCATTCGCGGATCAGGCGGATGTTCCTGCCGAGCTTCTGCGCGATGACGTCGACCACAGGCTTGAGCGAATCCTCTTCCTTGAACTCGCCTTCGGTGGGGCGGCCGAGGTGGGAGGTGACCATCACCTTGGCGCCGGCCTTGAGGCAGTGCTCGATGGTGCGCATCGACGCGGTGATGCGGGCGTCGGAGGTGACCTTGCCGTCCTTGACCGGAACGTTCATGTCGGCGCGGATGAAGACGCGTTTGCCTGCCAGATCGAGATCGGTGACGCGGATAAATGCCATTGTTGGTTCTCCTGAAAGTAAGGTTTAAGGGTTGGCGCGGGGATGGAAGCCGCGCCAGGCCTTAAAGCTCAAGTTAGGGAATAGGATTTAGGAGCTAGGATCTAGGGGCGGTGCGGGCTGCGCCCGCACTTTTCCCTAGCCCCTATCTCCTAGCCCTCACTTAGCTACGTGCTCGACCAGACGCAGCATGTTGCAGGTGTAGCCGTACTCGTTGTCGTACCAGGACACGACCTTGACGAAGGTGTCGTCCAGTGCGATGCCGGCGTCGACGTCGAAGGTGGAGGGGGCGCTGTTGCCGACGAAGTCGGTGGAGACCACTTTCTCTTCGGTGTAACCCAGCACGCCCTTCATGGCGCCGGTAGAGGCAGCCTTCATGGCTGCGCAGATTTCGGCGTAGGTGGCGGGCTTGTTCAGCTCGACGGTCAGGTCGACCACCGACACGTCGGAAGTCGGCACACGGAACGCCATGCCGGTCAGCTTGCCTTTCAGTGCGGGCAGCACCACGCCGACGGCCTTGGCAGCGCCAGTCGAGGACGGGATGATGTTTTCCAGGATGCCGCGGCCGCCGCGCCAGTCTTTGGCAGACGGGCCGTCGACGGTTTTCTGCGTGGCGGTGGCAGCGTGGACGGTGGTCATCAGGCCGCGCTTGATGCCCCAGTTGTCGTTCAGCACCTTGGCCACCGGGGCCAGGCAGTTGGTGGTGCAGGACGCCGCCGAAACGATGGCCTCACCGGCGTAGGTGGTGTGGTTCACGCCATAGACGAACATCGGGGTGGAATCCTTGGCGGGAGCCGATTGAACCACTTTCTTCGCGCCGGCCTTGATGTGGGCTTCGCAGGACTCGGTGGTCAGGAAGAAACCGGTGCAGTCGATCACGAGGTCGGCACCGACTTCGTTCCACTTCAGGTTGGCCGGATCGCGCTCGGCGGTCAGGCGGATTTTCTTGCCGTTGACGACCATATTGCCGCCATCGACGGAAATGTCGCCATTGAAACGGCCATGCACCGAATCGTACTTCAGCATGTAAGCCAGATAGTCGGGGTCGAGCAGGTCGTTGATCGCCACGATCTCGATACCCGGGAAATCCTTCGCCACAGCGCGGAACACCATGCGGCCGATGCGGCCAAAACCGTTAATACCAACTTTGATTGCCATTTGCAGTCTCCAGTGAGGTGAAAATCTTTTTAGGATTTAGGGGCTAGGATTTAGGGGCTAGGGGAGGAGCGGGCTGCGCCCGCGTTTCTCCCTAGATCCCAGCTCCTATTTCCTAGCCCCTGGTTCTTACAGAACGCCCTTGACCGCAGCCACGACGGCTTCGGTGGTGATGCCGAAATGCTTGAACAGCGCCGGTGCGGGCGCGGATTCGCCGAAGGTGTCGACACCGACCACGGCGCCTTCCAGGCCCACGTACTTGCGCCAGAAGTCGGTCACACCGGCTTCGACCGCCACGCGCGGCAGGCCCTTGGTCAGCACGCTCGCCTTGTAGGCGGCATCCTGGCGATCGAAGGTGTTGGTCGACGGCATCGACACCACGCGCACGGCGATGCCTTCTGCCGCCAGCGCTTCCTGTGCCTTCATGGCCAGTTCGACTTCGGAGCCGGTGGCGATGATGATGGCTTTCGCGCCGGCAGCGTCTTTCAGCACATAGCCGCCCTTGGCGATGTTGGCCATCGTCGCGGCGTCGCGCGCCATGAACGGCAGGTTCTGGCGCGACAGGATATGGCAGGTGGGGCCGTCGGTGCGCTCGACCGAGTGCGCCCAGCCGACCAGCGTTTCGACGGTGTCGCACGGACGCCAGACGTCGATGTTGGGGATCATGCGCAGCGTCGCGGTCTGCTCGACCGGCTGGTGGGTCGGGCCGTCTTCGCCGAGGCCGATGGAGTCGTGCGTGAACACGTGGATCACGCGCTGCTTCATCAGCGCGGCCATGCGGATGGCGTTGCGCGAGTACTCGGAGAACATCAGGAAGGTGCCGCCGAACGGCAGCAGGCCGCCGTGCAGCGCCATGCCGTTCATGATCGCGGCCATGCCGAATTCACGCACGCCGTAGCTGATGTAGTTGCCGGGCTTGCCGTGACGCACCGGATGGCAGCCTTCCCAGTTGGTCAGGTTGGAGCCGGTGAGGTCGGCCGAGCCGCCGAGGAACTCGGGCAGCGCGGGCGCCAACGCGTTGATCGCGATCTGGCTGGCCTTGCGGGTGGCGACGGTCTCGGCCTTGGTGTTGATCGCGGCCAGTTTCTCGGCCACGTGCGCCTTCCAGTTGGCGGGCAACTCGCCCTTCATGCGGCGCTCGAACTCGGCGCCCTCGGCCGGATAGGCCTTCTTGTACTCGGCGAACTTGTTGTTCCACAGCGTTTCGAGGCCCTGACCCTTGGTCTTGGCATCCCAGCCGGCGTAGATGTCGGCAGGGACTTCAAATGCGGCGTGGTCCCAGCCCATGTTCTTGCGGGTTGCCAGCACTTCGTCGTGGCCCAGCGCCGCGCCGTGCACGTCGTGGGTGCCGGCCTTGTTGGGCGAGCCCTTGCCGATGATGGTCTTGCAGCAGATCAGGGTGGGCCTGTCGGTGCTGGCCTTGGCCTTCTGGATCGCGGCTTCGAGCGCCACGACGTCATGACCGTCGACGTTGGGGATGACCTGCCAGCCGTAGGCTTCGAAGCGCTTGGCGGTGTCGTCGGTGTACCAGTGTTCGATATGGCCGTCGATCGAAATGCCGTTGTCGTCCCAGAACGCGACCAGCTTGTTCAGCTTCCAGGTGCCAGCCAGCGCGCAGGCTTCGTGCGAGATGCCTTCCATCATGCAGCCGTCGCCGAGGAACACATAGGTGTGGTGGTCGACGATGGTGTGGTCAGGCTTGTTGAATTCGTTGGCGAGCACCTTTTCCGCCATCGCCATGCCGACGGCATTGGTAATGCCCTGGCCGAGCGGGCCGGTGGTGGTCTCGATGCCGGGCGCGTAGCCGTATTCGGGGTGACCCGGGGTCTTGGAATGCAACTGGCGGAACTGCTTCAGGTCATCCATCGACAGGTCGTAACCGGTCAGGTGCAGCAACGCGTAGATCAGCATCGAGCCATGGCCGTTCGACAGCACGAAGCGATCGCGGTCCGCCCACTTGGGGTTGGTCGGGTTGTGGCGCATGTGGTGATTCCACAGCGTTTCGGCGATTTCCGCCATGCCCATGGGGGCGCCAGGGTGGCCGGATTTGGCTTTCTCAACCGCATCCATCGCGAGCGCGCGGATGGCATTGGCCAGGTCGTTACGGGTAGGCATTGCGTTCCCTTCAGCTAAGTAAAAAACGGTCGCATTCCCCGCCCGCGAAAGCCGTGCAGCGGCAGCTTGGGCAGAATATGCAAAAACCCTGATTATCCGTCAGCAGGGCAGGCTTCCGCAACCCGTGCCAAAAGCGGGGAAAAGAGACGCTGCGACAAGGGTTTAAACCGACAAGCTCAAGCGTCGGCTCACGATACGTACGCTAAATTCTTTTTATTTGCCTGTTGCGGCAGCTTATGCGCCTGCCGCTTTCAGCCAGTCGCGCCACAATTTGAACAGTTCGGGGCTGGCCGAGGCCACCACCGAACGCTCCCAGATGTTGGCGATGTCGAAGTTGCCCGACAGGCTGGACAATTGCCCGCCCGCCTCTTCCAGGATCAGCGCGCCCGCGGCGTAATCCCACAGTTTTTGCCCGCCGTGGACATAAATGTCGAAACGCCCGGCCGCGGTGTAGCACCAGTCGAGCGTGGATGCGCCGAAGTTGCGCTGCGAGGCGTACGGCGGCCACGACGCCAGGCGGCCGGCCAGCTCGCGGTCGATGCGCTTCATTTCCACCCCGGCCAGCGCGCGCCGCAGCTCGGTGGCCGGCGCACGCAAGGGCAGCGGCGTGCCGTTGAGATGCGCGCCGCCGCCGCGCACGGCGCTAAACATCTCGTCGGCGATCGGGTCGTAGACCACGCCGAGCTTGCGCTCGCCCTTGTACAGGTAGGCCACCGACACCGCGAAGTACGGTACGCCGGCGACGAAATTGGAGGTGCCGTCGATCGGGTCGACACACCACAGGCCGTCGCGGCCGGCGGCCCAGGCGTCGTGCTGCTGCTGTTCGGTCATTTCCTCGCCCAGCACCGGCACGTCGGCAATCCGCGGCAGCGCCGCCTCCAGCGCCGCCTGGGTTTCGGAATCCGCCTCGGTGAACAGGCTGCCGTCCACCTTGTGGCTGTGCGCCACCTTCAGAAAGCGCGGCGTAACCTCGCGCTGGGCCACTTCGCGCACCACCGCCTTGACGTCTTCAAGCATGATCAGGTTCGCACGCAAGCGCAGTAGACAAATTCCTGCTGATGCCCGGCCGGCGTCAGGTGGATTTCGGTTTCGTGCCGCAGCAGGCGGAAGGACGCGCCGAATTCGGCATGCAGCGCCGCGGGGGCGTAGCGCACGACATCGAGCCCGGAGCACTGCAGCGGTCCGCCGGGCCCGAAAGTGGCGACGATGACGTGGCCACCGGGCTTGACGCTTTTCAGCACCTGCGCGACGTAGCGCGCGCGGTCGGCCGGGTCGGTCAGGAAATGGAACACCGCACGGTCGTGCCAGACGTCGTACTGCGCGGCCGGCAGTTCGGCGCGGGTGATGTCGGCGGCGATCCACTGCACCGACGCCGCGCGCGCGCCCAGCCGCGCGCGGCTGGCGGCCAGCGCCGGTTCGGCGAGGTCAAGCACGGTCAGATGGCGGTAGCCGGCGTCGAGCAGGTCGTCCACCAGCACCGAAGCGCCGCCGCCGACATCGATGATCGACGCCCCGGTGCCCGCACTTTCCTCGATCAGGCGCAGCGACGACAGGGCATGCGGCTGGAACCAGCCGACCTGGTCGGCCGCCCGGCTGCGATAGACGCTTTCCCAATGCTGCTGGCGGTCGGCCATCTCAGGCATCCTTCCATTTGATCGAGCAGCCCATGCTGGGAATCTGTTCGGCCGGGCCGCGCTGGGTCTGAGCGATCTGCTTCATCGCCTCGTAGAGATCGCGGCGCACGCCTTCGGGCGCGGTGTCCTTCTTCGATTCGTCGAAGCGTCCACGGTACTGCAGTTCGAACTTGCGGTTGAAGCCGAAGAAGTCCGGCGTGCAGACCGCGCCGTAGGCTTTCGCCACGTCCTGCGTTTCGTCGATCACGTAGGGAAAGGAGAAACCGAATTCCGCCGCCGCCTTTTTCATGTTGTCGAAGCTGTCCTCGGCGTAGTCGGTCGGGTCGTTCGACATGATCGCGATGGCGTGGATGCCGTGCTGCTTCAGCTCGGCCAGATCGCGCACCAGGCGCGGGCGGATCGCCTTCACGTAGGGACAGTGATTGCAGATGAACATCACCAGCAGCCCGTTCGGGCCCATCGCGTCCTCGAGCGTCCAGACCTTGCCGTCGACGCCGGGCAGACTGAAGTCGGGGGCTTTCCAGCCAAAATCGCATACCGGGGTAGTAAGGGACACCATGACGCACTCCGCAGAATTTCTGTTCAACCCCCGCATAATAGCAACGATGCCTTCGCCACGTTTTTATCTGAATGAGCCGCTCGCGCCCGGCGCCCGCTTCAGCCTGCCGCCCGGCCCGGCGCGCCACGCCGCACGCGCGCTGCGGCTGGGGGTGGACGATGCGATCACCCTGTTCAATGGCCGCGGCGGCGAATACGCCGCGCGCATCGAGCGCATCCACAAGGACGAGGTGGCGGTCGCCATCACCGGCTTTGTCGACGTCGAGCGCGAATCGACTTTGCGCGTGATGCTGGCGCAGGGCATTTCGAGCGGCGAGCGCATGGACTACACGCTGCAGAAGGCGGTGGAGCTGGGGGTGGCCGCCATCCAGCCGATTTCCGCCCGGCGCAGCGTGGTCAAGCTGACCGGCGAGCGTGCCGACCGCCGCACCGCGCATTGGCAGGGCGTGGTGGCCAGCGCCTGCGAGCAATGCGGACGCAACCAGGTGCCGGTGGTGGCGCCGCCGCTGGCGCTGGCGAACTGGCTGGGCCATACGAGCTTTCACGGGCTTCAGCCCGTAGAAAGTCGGAGTCCTTTAGGGCAGCACACCGGTGGGCGCCTGCTGTTCCTGTCGCCGCTGGCCGAGGCCCGGCTGGCCGACCTGCCGCCGCCGGAAGGGCCGGACTGGCTGGTGGCCGGGCCCGAGGGCGGGTTCGAGGACGACGAGATGGCCGCGCTGCATGCCGCACGCGCCATCCCCGTCCGGCTGGGTCCGCGCGTGCTACGCACCGAGACCGCCGCGCTGGCCGCGTTGGCCGCGATGCAGACGTTGTGGGGTGATTTCTAACACGCGCCGCGTATCCGTTTGAATCCAATTGACTATTGACGGTGCCCTGCATGATGCAGGGCATTTTTCTGTATCCTTCGCGTAGTTCAATCCCGATCAGGCCACCCCGTTGAAAGACACTGCCGATTTCGTCCACTGGTTCCGCTCTGCTGCGCCGTATATCCACGGCTTTCGCGGCAAGACCTTCGTCATCGCCTTTGGCGGCGAACTGGTGGCAGACGGCGACTTCGTGCAGCTGGCGCATGACGTCAACCTGCTGAACAGCCTGGGGGTTCGCCTGGTGCTGATCCACGGCGTACGGCCGCAGGTGGAGGCGCGACTGAATGAAAGCGGCACCGCGATCCGCTATGTGGGCGGCCTGCGCGTCACCGACGATACGGCACTTGCCTGCGTCAAGGAAGCGGCCGGCACGGTGCGGGTGGAAATCGAGGCGCTGCTGTCGCTGGGGCTGGCCAACACACCGATGGCCGGCGCCGACATCCGGGTCGCCTCGGGCAACTTCGTCACCGCGATGCCGCTGGGCGTGCGCGATGGCACCGACCTGCTGCATACCGGCGAAGTGCGCAAGATCGACGCCGCGGCGATCCGGAGACGGCTCGACCAGCACGACATCGTGCTGCTGTCGCCCATCGGCTATTCGCCAACCGGCGAGATCTTCAACCTCAGCCTGGAGGATGTCGCCACGCAGGCGGCGGTCGAGCTCGCGGCCGACAAGCTGATTTTCCTGATGGACACCGAAGGCGTGCCCGACAAGGGCCGCGCGATCCATAACACGCTCACCGTCAACGAGGCGCGCCAGGTGCTGGAAAAGTCGACGCGCAGCAAGGCAAAAAAGCTGCCCGAGGACGTCGCCTACTACCTGCCGTGCGCGATCACCGCCTGCACTGGCGGCGTCAAGCGCGCGCACCTGATCAGCCGCCACCGGGACGGCGCGCTGCTGTCCGAGCTGTTCACCCGCGACGGCGTCGGCACGCTGATCACGCCGGCGCCGCTGGAGACCCTGCGCACCGCCACCATCGACGACGTCGGTGGGATTCTCGGCCTGATCGAGCCGCTGGAGCGCGAAGGCATCCTGGTGCGGCGCTCGCGCGAACTGCTGGAAATGGAAGTCGAGCGTTTTCTGGTGCTCGAATCCGACGGCATCATCGCCGGCTGCGTCGCGCTGTATCCGTTTCCCGAGGAAAAAGCGGCTGAACTCGCCTGCCTCGCCGTCTCGAAGGAATTCCGCGGCCGCGGTTTTGGCGACATGCTGCTGACCGAGGCCGAGAAACGCGGCAGGAAGGCCGGCTTCAAGCAGCTGTTCGTGCTGACCACCCGCACCGAGCAGTGGTTCGAGGAGCGCGGCTTCGTCGACAGCAGCCCCGACCACCTGCCCAAAAGCAAGCAGGCGCTCTACAACTACAAACGGAAATCCAAAGTGCTGCAGAAGTCGCTGTAATGCTGTAGACAAGGACACCCAGTGCGCCCTTCTCATTTCTGGCCAGGCCTTACCGGCTCCCTTGCACGTTGGCTCACGCCCTCCGCCGGGGTGCTGCTGTTCGCACTGTGCGGACTGTTCGCACTGCAATCCGCACACGCTGTGGACAAGCCGCTGGTGCTGGGGGTGTTTCCCAACATGACGGCCAAGCAGATCGTCGAGGCCTACCGCCCCCTCGCCGACAGTCTGGAAAAACACCTGCAGCGTCGCGTCGTCATCTACAGCGCGCGCGATTTCAAGACTTTCGCCGACCGCACCTACCGCGGTGAGTACGATATTGTGCTGACCGCGCCGCACCTGGCCTTCCTGGCGCGCCAGGAAGCCGGCTACCGACCGCTGCTCAAATATGCCCAGCCGGTGCGCGGCCTGCTGGTGGTGCGGCACGACGCGTCGATACGCGACCTGGGCGATCTGCGCAGCCGCACCCTTGCCACAGCCGACCCACTCGCCCTGGTGGGGCTGGCCATCCATGCCCAACTGGCCGAGCACGGACTGCAGCGCGATCGCGATTACCGGACGCTGGGTTTCAGCACCCACCTCAATGCCGCGATGCAGGTCATCAACGGGCGTGCCGATGCCGCGGTGCTGGGGCTGCACCCCTACAATCTGATGCAGCCCGAACTGCGTCGGCAGCTGCGTGTACTCGCCGAGACGCCGCCGCTGTCGAGCCTGATGTTCCTCACTCACCCGCGTTTGCGCGACGCCGAGGCGCAGGCCATCCACACGGGCTTGCTGCGGTTTGCCGCCACGCCCAGGGGGCAAGCCTTCATCCAGCGCGGCGGCTACGGCGGTCTCGTCGACGTCACCGGGCGTGAACTGGAATCCTTCCGCCCCTATGCATTGGAGGCGCAAACGCTGTTGCGCGCAGCCGACCAATGAAGGCGTGGCTGGGCCGCCTGTCGCTGCGCTACAAGCTCACCCTCAGCGCGCTCGGCGTGGAAGCGGTGATGCTGAGCCTGCTGATCGTGCATGGCGTGCAGCTCACCACCCAAACTTTGCAGAGCCAGGCCGAGCGGCGCATGCAGGAAATTGCGCGCACGCTCGAGGCAGCGCTGCTGGCGCCGCTGGCGCAGCAGGACGACGCCAGCGTGCGCGACCTCATCGAGACCCTGCTGCAGGCTGACGGCCTGAAAATGATCGCGGTGCGCGACAGCAACAACCAGATCGTTCACCAGACCGGCGTCAGCGGCGACGCACACGACTTTCATCGGCTGCATCCTGTTGAGGCGGCAGGCCAGCGATACGGCGAAGTGGCCCTGGTGCTGTCGGGCAGTTTCATCCAGGAAGCGCGCGCCCACTATCTGCGCAACAGCCTCGTTGTCGCCGCCGTCGCGCTGCTACTGACCGGCGTCCTGCTGGCGCTGTCGACCGGCGGCGTGGTGCGCCGCTTCGTCGCGCTGACGCGCGCCAGCAAGCGGATGGAACAGGGCGACCTCGACGTCAAACTGGCAGGCGAGGGCGAGGACGAGATCGGCCAGCTGATCGGCACTTTCAACCGCATGGCCGAATCGGTCCGCTTCAACGTCGAACGCGCGCGCGAGAACGAGGCGCGCTTTCACGCCATCGCCGACTACACCCATGACCTCGAATTCTGGATGTCGCCCGAAGGCCGGCTGCTGTGGGTGAACCCGTCGGTCGAGCGCATGATCGGCCACACCGTCGGCGAATGCATGGGAAAAATGAATTTCCCTGCCGACATCATCCATCCGGACGACCGCACCGCGGCCGAATTTCAGTTGCGCCAGGCCCTGCGCGGCACCTCCGGCCAGGGCTATGCGCTGCGGGTGTGCCGCAAGGATGGCGGACACTTCTGGGCTGCCGTGAACTGGCAACCCATTCATGACTACAGCGGGGTCTACCAGGGCATCCGTGCCAGCATCCACAGCATCGACGATCTCAAGGCGACCGAGGCCAACCTGCGCCAGGCCATCGCCGAGCTGCGCACAGCCGAAGGCCTGCAGGGCAAGTACCTGGAAGAAACCGAGCAGGAACGCGCCCGCCTGGTCTCGCTGCTGTCGGCGATGAACCTCGGCATTCTGTTCGTCGCCGCCGACAACCGCGTGGTCTATCACAACCCGGCATTCAGCCGCATGTGGATGATCGACGCCGAGGCCACGCTGATCGGCCTGCCGGTCAACGAAGTCCTCGGCCAGTCCGCCTCCAAGCTGTCGCACCCCGATCATTTTTCGCGGCACATGCTGTCGGTGCTGGAAACACACGAGCTGTCGGACAGTTTCGAGATCCAGATGGCCGACGGCCGCGTCATCACCGAGCTCGATTATCCGGTGCGCGATCGCGAAGGCCGCTTCATCGGCCACCTGTGGATTTACGAGGACGTCACCCGCGAGCGCCAGACCGCCGAGCAGCTGGTGTACCTGGCCGAACGCGACGCGCTCACCGGGCTCTACAACCGCCACCGTTTCCAGCAGGAACTGGGGCGCGCGATGCTGGAAAGCGACCGCCATCAGACGCCGTGCGCGGTGATGTTCTTCGACCTCGACGAATTCAAGGGCATCAACGACACCTACGGCCACCGTGCCGGCGATGCGCTGCTGATCCGGGTGGCCGGCGAAATCAGCGCGCTGGTGCGGCGCAACGAGGTGTTCGCCCGCTTGGGTGGCGACGAATTCGCCATCCTGGTCCCGAACATGACCGGCAACGAGGCCGAAGTGCTGGCCGAGCGGGTGGTGCGTGCGATCGCGCAGATTCCGTTCCGCTTCGAGGGGCAGAACCTGCGCGTCACCACCAGCCTCGGCATTGCCTATTTTCCGGCCCACGCCACCGACGCCGACGACCTGGTGGCGCGCGCCGACATCGCCATGTACCAGGCCAAGGATGCCGGCAAGAACACCTGGCGCGTGTTCCGCGCCGACAGCGCGGCAGACAGCGAAATGCGCCATCGCCTGTCCTGGAGCGAGCGCATCAGCAACGCGCTCGACAAGGATCTGCTGCTGCTGCACTTCCAGGGCATCTACCGGGCCGACGACGGCGCGCTCTCGCATCTGGAAGCGCTGGTGCGGATGCGCGACGAGCATAGCCCCGACGAGCTGATCATGCCCGCCCACTTCATTCAGCTGGCGGAAAAGAATGGCCGCATCCTCGACATCGATCACTGGGTCCTGCGCGAGGCCTTGCGCCGGCTGGCGGACAACCCGTCGATCCCGCCGGTGGCGGTCAACCTGTCGGGGCGCTCGCTGTCCGAACCCAGCCTGCCGCAGTTCATCGGCGAGGCCCTGCGCGAATCCGGGGTTGCGCCCAACCGCCTGATCATCGAAATTACCGAAACCGCCGCGGTGTCGGACCTGCACGACGCCCAGCGGATGATCGATGCGCTGCGCCAGCTCGGCTGCGGCGTCTGTCTCGACGATTTCGGCGTCGGCTTCGCCTCGTTTGCCTACCTCAAGCATCTGGCCGTCGACACCATCAAGATCGACGGCATTTTCATCCGCGACCTGCCCAACGATCCCGACAACCAGGTGTTCGTGCAGGCCATGGTCAGCGTCGCGCTCGGCCTCGGCAAATCGGTGGTCGCGGAATACGTCGAGGACGGTCCGACGCTCGCGCTGCTGCGCCGGATCGGGGTCGACCTGGTGCAGGGCTACCACCTCGATCATCCGGTCGCCGACCACCCCGCGCTGCGCCCGTAGGCCCGGGCAGGCCTGCGGGCAGTGGTAAAATGCGCCGCTTTTGACGCATCCCAGGAATTCCCGTGCTCACCGCTTCCAGCATCACCCTGCAATTCGCCGCCAAACCGCTGTTCGAGAACGTCAACGTCAAGTTCGGCGACGGCAACCGCTATGGCCTGATCGGGGCCAACGGCTGCGGCAAATCGACCTTCATGAAAATCCTGGCCGGCGAACTGGAACCCACCGCCGGCAACGTCTCGCTCGATCCCGGCGAGCGCATGGCCTGGCTGCGCCAGGACCAGTTCGGCTACGAGGACCAGCGCGTGCTCGACGTGGTGTTGCAGGGCCATGCCGAAATGTGGCGCGTGATGCAGGAAAAGGACGCGATCTACATGAACCCGGAGGCGAGCGAGGAGGACTACCTGCACGCCGCCGAACTGGAAGCCAAGTTCGGTGAAATGGGCGGCTACGACGCCGAGGCGCGCGCCGGTCAATTGTTGCTGGGCGTCGGCATCCCGACCGAACAGCACAACGGCCCGATGAGCCAGATCGCGCCCGGCTTCAAGCTGCGCGTGCTGCTGACACAGGCGCTGTTTTCCAACCCCGACATCCTGCTGCTCGACGAGCCGACCAACAACCTCGACATCAACACCATCCGCTGGTTGGAAAACGTGCTGAACGAGAGCAACGCCACCATCATCGTGATCTCGCACGACCGCCACTTTCTGAACCAGGTCTGTACCCACATGGCCGACCTCGACTTCGGCACCATCAAGGTCTATCCGGGCAATTACGACGACTACATGCTGGCCTCGACCCAGGCCAAGGAGCGCCAGGCCTCCGCGAACGCCAAGGCCAAGGACAAGGTCGCCGAACTGCAGGAGTTCGTGCGCCGCTTCTCGGCCAACAAGTCGAAGGCGCGCCAGGCCACCAGCCGCATGAAGATGATCGACAAGATCAAGATCGAGGACTTCAAGCCGAGCTCGCGGCAGAACCCCTACATCCGCTTCGAGCCGGAGAAGGCGCTGCACCGCCGCGCGCTCGAAGTCGAGAACCTCAAGTTCGGCTACGACGGCACGCCGCTGTTTTCCAACATGGCTTTTTCGCTGGAAGCCGGCGAGAAGATGGCCGTCATCGGCGGCAACGGCGTCGGCAAGTCGACGCTGATGAAGCTGCTGATGGGCGAACTGACGCCGCAGTTCGGCGAGGTGAAATGGAGCGAGAATGCCAGCATCGGCTACTTCTCGCAGGACCACGTCAGCGACTTCGACATGGACTTGAACCTCACCGACTGGATGCACCAGTGGACCCAGCCGGGCGACGACGAGCAGGTGCTGCGCGGCATCCTCGGGCGGCTGCTGTTTTCAGGCGACGACGTCAAGAAATCGGTGCGCGTGCTGTCGGGCGGTGAAAAGGGCCGCATGCTGTACGGCAAGCTGATGCTCGGCCGGCATAACGTGCTGGTGATGGACGAGCCGACCAACCACATGGACATGGAATCGATCGAGTCGCTGAACCTCGCGCTCGACCTCTTCAAGGGCACGCTGATCTTCGTCTCGCACGACCGCCAGTTCGTCTCCAGCCTCGCCACCCGCATCCTCGAAATCACGCCCGACGGCGTCGAGTTCTACATGGGCGGCTACGACGAGTACCTGCATTCGAAGGGCCTCGAATGAGAAACGGCCCTCACCCCAACCCTCCCCCGCTTGCGGGGGAGGGGGCGAGCGATGCGCTGCGCGCGCCCAAACCGGTTAACGAAGTCATCGTCATCGGACTTGGCCAGCTCGGCCGCGTGTTCGCCGGCGGTTTGCTACGTGCAGGCTGCAACGTGATCCCGGTCAACCGCGGCGATGACCTGTTCACCGTCGCGCATGCGCATCCCGACCCCGCGCTGGTGCTGGTGGCGGTCGCCGAGAATGATCTGCACACGGTGCTGGCCGCGATACCCGGCGCTTGGCGGCCGCATGTTGCGCTGATCCAGAACGAGCTGCTGCCCCGCGATTGGGAAAAATACCGCTACGTTGACCCCACGGTGATTTCGGTCTGGTTCGAGAAGAAGAAGGGCACCGACGCCAAGCCCCTGATCGCCTCGCCGGTGGCCGGCCCCGGCGCCGAATTGCTGTGCCGGGCGCTGACGTCGATCGACCTGCCGTGCCGCGAAGTGGCGCCGGGTGGCGAGCTGCTGTTCGAACTGGTCAGGAAGAACGTCTACATCCTCACCACCAATATCGCCGGGCTGAAAACCGGCGGCACGGTGTCGCAACTGTGGGCGCAGCACGAAGCGTTCGCGCGCCAGGTGGCGAACGAGGTAATGGATATCCAGGACGCGCTGACCGGTGTTGCGCATGATCGCGACAAGCTCATCGCCGGCATGCTCGAAGCCTTCGACGGTGATCCCGATCACGGCTGCACCGGCCGCTCGGCGCCGGCGCGGCTGGCGCGCGCGCTCATGCATGCCGACGCCTTCGGTCTTGCGGTGCCGACGCTGCGGGCGCTGGCCGGCTGAGCACTGACTGCGCTAGATCGTGCGCCCCGTGGGCGGTTTCGCGTCGCCGCCATACACCCCCGAGTGATCGAACGGCAGCCAGCGTGACGACTGGTCGGTCTTGATGCGGCCCCGAATCCGGTAGGGCACGCCCTGCTTCAGCGCGTCGGGGGTCAGCGTCCGCAGCTGCTCGATCAGGTTTTTCGATTGCATGGTCGCGTCGATCTGCAGCACCGCGCTGGATGCCGCCGGAATTGTTGTGGCGGTGCGCGACAGGCTTTTGGCAAACGCGCGTCCATTCACTTCCAGATCGAACTCCAGCGCTTCGATGGTCAGGTCGAAATCATTCGGGTTGGCCACCCGCAAGCCGACGTCGAAGTGCTGCTCGAGCACGCCGAATTGCCGGAGGTCGACCGTGGCGACGCTGACCCGCGGCGCCAGCATGTTCAGCGGCAGGCCGGAGCAGCCAGCAAGGCTGAGTATGACCAGCAGTACCCCGATACGACGCATGGCAGACCCTATCGAAGTTCGGTCAGCAACTGCAGGGTCATGCGATGCGCCTGCGCTGCATAGCCGCCGCCAAACAAGTTGGCGTGGTTGAGAATGTGATACAGATTGTAGAGTGTCCGGCGCACGGCATAGCCCGCGTCGAGCGGCCAGGCCTCACGGTAAGCGGCGTGGAAAGCGGGCGCAAAGCCGCCGAACAGCTCGCTCATCGCGAGGTCGCATTCGCGGTCACCGTAATACGTCGCAGGGTCGAAGATCACCGGCGTTCCATCCGCCAGAAAGCCGTGGTTGCCGCCCCACAGATCGCCGTGCAGCAGCGCGGGCGGCGGCCGGTAGCCGATAAAAAATTCACCCAGCCGCGCCATCAGCGTTTCACCATCGCGTTGCAGGGCGCCGCCGTATCCGTTCCGCGCCGCCCGTTCCAGTTGAAAGCCCAGCCGGCGCGCGCGCCAGAATTCGACCCAGTCGTCCATCCAGGCATTCGGCTGCGGCGTGGCGCCGATCCAGTTGTCGTGCGGCCCGCCGAATTGCGCAGCACGGACGCGGTGCTGCTGCGCCAACTGCCGGCCGAGCAGCGCCGCATCGCCGCGTGCGCCAAGCGGCAGGTATTCGAGCACAAGGTAGGCGCTGTCTTCCGCGACGCCCTGACAGATCACCTGCGGGACCCGCACCGCGTGGGCCGCCGCAAGCTCGGCAAGCCCGGCGGCTTCCGCCTCGAACAGGTCGAGCCGTGCAGCCCGCTGCGTTTTGACGAAAAACGTGCGCGTGCCGTCGCCGAGGGTGAAGGCGTCGCTGATGTCGCCGCCATGCATCGCGCGCGTGGCCTGATGCACAAACGCCGCGCCGGTGGCGCGGCCGATGGCCGCCGCGAGTTTCTGTTCAAGCGCATTCATGCGTCGACCAGAGGCTGGATGCGCACGACGAGCGCGGCGTGCGCAGTGCGCAGCGCGGCTTCGGCCTGTGTGGGCGTTGCGGCGCGGCTGAAGAGGAAGCCGAGGTAGCCCGCGCCTTCCGGCGGCGGCGCAACCAGCTGGCCGGTCGGTGCCGTGATCTCGATGCCGCTGATGTGCGGCACCGCGCGCGCAGCAGCGAGGCCGTCGACGCCGCGCAGGATTCCGCTGGCCGGAATCGGAATCATCATCACGCCGGCAGCAATGCCATTCGCCTGCGTCGGCAGCGGCAAGCCAACGGCGTGGCGCAGCACGATCTCCGCGGAGCCCATGCCAAGCGTGGCATCCAGCACCCGGCCACACAGGCCGCCGATGCCGCGCGGCGCGATCTCGAGCAGCCAGACGCCGGCGTCGTTGATGCGCGCCTCGGCATGCACCGCGCCTTCAGTCACGCCCGCCGCCACGCAGGCCCGCGCGATCGCGTCGGCGAATTCGCGCTGCGTCGCCTGCGGCAAGCGGGAAGGCGTGATGAACAGCGTTTCCTCGAAATAGGGTCCGTCGAGCGGGTCGGGCTTGTCGAATACGGCGAGCACCTGCAAGACGCCGCCGCACAGCACGCCGTCGAGTGCGACCTCGACGCCGGGAATGAAAGCTTCGATCATCAAATCTTCCCGCTCGCGTTGGGCGCGGTCCCGGATGCGCCGCACCTGCTTCAGCGCACGCGCAAGCTGATCGGCATCGTCGGCGCGGATCACGCCGCGGCTGGCATTCAGGCGGCGGGCTTTCACCACCAGCGGGAAACCCGGCGCCGCAGCCGTGTTCTTCCCGGTATCGCCGATTTCGGCAAAGACCGGGTGCGGCAAACCGATCGCCTGCTGCAACTGGCGGAAGCGCAGCTTGTCGGTCAGCGTCGCCACCGCCTCGGGCGAATTTCCCGGCAGCTTCAATGCAACACGCACTTGCGCGGCCAGCGTCTGCCCGTGGTCGTCCACCGCCAGCACCGCATCGACCGGTTGCGTGAGCGCGGCCAGCACCTGGGGCAAGGCGGCCGCAGGCTGGTCGAACGGCACGCTCATCAAGGGCGGCAGCCCCCAGCCGGGCGCCAGCCGATGGCAGTAGTCGGCGCAGGCGACGAGCTCGATGCCGAGGCGCGCGGCGGCGGCGAGGAAATCCGGGTTGGCATAGCCCGCGGCGGGGAGCAGCAACAGCAGGCGGGGCATGGCAGTTAGAAACTGGCGAGCTGGGTTTCGGTTGGTTCGGCGCAGCAATACCACGGTTCCGAGTGGTGCGGGATGGCGACGCCAAACTGTGCCGGATCGAGCGGCGGCGCCGCTTCACCGAGCGCCGCATGGGTACGCGCCCAGATCCCGGCGAACACGTCGCCGCGCGGCAGGTTTTGCTTCTCGGCGTCCATCACCCACGCCATGATCTCGCTTTGCAGTGCATCGACGCGCGGGTCATCGGCCTGCCACGGGTAGCCCAGCATGGCGTGGTCGAACGCACCGACGCGCGCGGCGAAATCCGGCAGCTGCATCAGGTAGGAGCCCTGCGGCACCAGCAGGCGGATCGCCAGCTGCACCGGCGGCACCGCCTCGACGAGGTGCAATCTCAACAGCGTGGCGAGCAGTTCGCGATAGCCCGCGAGCGTGGTCCACGGCGTGAACGGCACGAAGGTCGGCGCAACTGCAATGCCGAGCGCGCGGCAGTGCGCCAGGGCCGCTTCAAAGTCGGCGCACGTATGGCCCTTGGCGAGCTTGTCGAGGATCGCGTCGTCGACCGACTCGACCGCGGTGACGATGAACAGCAGGCCGCATTGCTTGAGGCGCGGCAACAGGTCGGCATGATTCAGCAGATGTTCGACCTTGATCGTCGCATCCCAGGTCAGCTCGGGAAAACGCGCGTGCAGCGCCTCGGCGATTTTCAGCGCGTGGGTCGGCCCGTTGAGAAAATCGGGGTCGCCGAAACTGATGTGCGCAGCGCCGACGGCGACCTGTTGTGCGATGTCGGCGATCACCGTTTCAACCGGGACGACGCGGAATTTTCCCGCGTATACCGGCACCACCGGGCAGTGGCGGCACAGGTGTTTGCAGCCGCGGCTGGCTTCGGCAAAGCCGGTGATCTTCTCCGTGCCGTCGGCAAGGATCAGTCTGGCATAGCGCGTCAGCTCGGGCAGCGCGCTGCGGTCGGGCAGCAGGAAGTCGATTTTTTCACGGCGCACCACGGTGGCGGCCGGCGCAACGCCAGTCTGCACCCAGGCCAGCAGGTCGGGTTCGGATTCGCCGCCGAAGATCGCTTCCACGCCCAGCGTTCTCAGCCAGTCCGCGTTGACCGGCGCATACAGGCCGAACGCGGCAATGTGAGCGTGCGGTGCCAGCGCGCGGATTTTCGGCAAGGCTGCAGCGGCGATTCGCGTGGCGGTGTGCATGCCCAGGTAGATCGCCACGTAGTCGGCGTCGGTGAACGTGGCCGGGTCGAGTTTTTGCTGGGACAGGTCGACGCACGCGACGCTAATATCGGCACGCGCGAACCATGCGGCCGGCTGCGCCAGATTGAACGGCTGGCGGCCGAGCTCGTAGGGACTCACCAAAACAATACGCGCCCCGGAGGGCGCGCATGTTGGTGCCGTGCAGGCCGTCATGGCTAGGCGCTCACTTGGCTTTCGGGCGGTGCTCGAACATCTTGGCGATGCCGGGATCGCGCGAGGCGCCGGCCGCTTCCATGCGCTTCAGGTATTCGTCCCACAGCGCGGTCTGGTTGACGCCGAGGTCGTAGAGGTATTCCCAGGAATAGATGCCGGTGTCGTGGCCGTCGGAGAAAAAGAAATTGATGCCATACAGGCCGACCGGCTCGGCTGCGTTGATCAGCACGTCGCGCTTGCCAACCTGCAGCACTTCCTGCCCGGGACCGTGGCCGCGCACTTCGGCGGACGGCGAATAGACGCGCAGGAACTCGAACGGCATCTCGAAGCGCGCACCGTCGGAAAACGCGATTTCCAGCTTGTGCGAAGCCTGATGCAGCTTGATGTCGGTAGGGGTGGGAATAGCCATGATTGAAACACTCGAATTGAACGCCAGCGCACAGTTTAAACCCGCGATGCAGGGATTAAACCCCTGCGGGACCAGGGCTGGCGCAGGACAGAAACAACGAAATTTGGCGCGCCCGGCGCGATTCGAACGCACGACCCCTGCCTTCGGAGGGCAGTACTCTATCCAGCTGAGCTACGGGCGCCTGGAGCTCGGTGCTCCCGGGACCGCGAAGCATAGCCGGTTTGCTCGGGGGCGTCCATCCACCCGACCGCCCTGCCGCCCTTTCCTGCGGGGGCGGCTTTCCTTATAATTCCGGCTTTTGACGCAACTCCCCTAAGGATATTTTCCATGGCCGATTCGCACGCCAAGATGACCCAAGCCACCCCACAGGAAGTCATCATTTCCGTTATCGCCGGACTGCTCGCGCCGCTGCTGGCCATTTTCCTGATCGTGCAGCTGGTGCTCAGCATTCAGGAAGGCCAGCAACCCGACACCACCAGCGAAGCCGCCGAGAAGGCCACGCTCAAGCGCATTCAGCCGGTCGCCAAGCTGGCCGCGCTCGACGCCAACGCGCCGCGCGTCGAAAAATCCGGACAGGAAGTCTATGACGCCGTGTGCGCCTCGTGCCATAACTCGGGTGCGCTGGGTGCGCCCAAATTCGATGCTCGCGGTGACTGGGCCGGCCGTCTCGGCCAGGGCTATGACACGCTGGTAAAGCATGCGATCGAAGGCCTGCGCCAGATGCCCGCGCGCGGCGGTGACAGCGATTTGTCGGATATTGAGATGGCGCGTGCCGTGGCCTACCTGGCCAACTCGGCGGGTGCCAGTTTCAAGGCGCCGGAGCCGGTAGCAGCCCCTGCGGCGGCAGCGCCCGCTGCGCCGGCGGCACCCGATGCACCGGCTGCCGACCCGAAGCCGTAAGTTGCGCTTGCACGACACCCCCCAACCACCACGCAAGGGAAGACGCATGAACCACGCCACCACGCTACTGATTGTCGCCTCGGCCGTATCGCTGCTTGCCTGTGGACCGTCCGACACGGCAGCACCTCCTGCTGCTGAAACGACCGTGGCTGATGGTGCGCAGTCCACGCCGGAACTGGCGCCGCCGGTGATCGAAGCACCTGCCGTCGAGCCGTTCACCGCCGAACCGAGCGTGGCCGCCGACGCTGCCGAAGCCGACGTTGCACCGCAAACGCCGCCTGCACCCGTTGCCGCGGCGCCGAGCACACCCGCTGCGGCCCAACCCAAGCCGGCCGCACCTGAACCTGCAGCCAAGGCGGCCAGCGCGCCTGTGGCCGATCTGGTGCATGGCCAACAGATCTACCGTCAGGCCTGCGCGTTCTGTCATGACAAAGGGGTGGCGGGTGCACCGAAGACCGGCGATGTCGGCAGCTGGGGGCCGCGCCTGGCACAGGGCATGGACGCGCTCTATACCGCCAGCCTGCGCGGCAAGGGCGCCATGCCGGCCAAAGGCGGCAACCCCGCGTTGTCGGATGGCGACGTCAAGGCCGCAGTCGACTATATGGTCGCGCAGTCGCGTTAAGGTTCGACATGTCGCTCGTCTGCCCACAATGCGGGAGCGACAAGATACGCAGCGGCACGCTGCATGCCCACAACGGCGTGCGCCGCATCCTGCTTCAGACACCTTTGCGTTGCCGTTCCTGCAACCATCGCTTCTGGGTGTTCAATCCGATCAAGCCGCTGCTGCTGCTGACCAGCGTCGTGGTACTGGTCGGATTTACCGCCTGGCTGGCCAGCGACCGCCACGCCGCCCACCCCACCGCAGCCCTGCCCGATCATCTACCGCATTCCCGTGCCGAACAGGGCGACCCGGAAGCGCAGTTGCAGATGGGCATGCGCTACGCCGAAGGCGACGGGGTGATCCAGAACGATACCGAAGCCGCCCGCTGGCTTGCGATGGCGGCCAAACAGGGACTGGCTGAAGCGGAATACCAATATGGCCTCGCACTGCTGCAGGGGCGTGGCGTGGTGCAGGACTACAAGGCCGCGTTCAGCTGGATCGAAAAGCCTGCGTTGCGCGGCTACGCGCGCGCGCAATACAGCCTGGGCGAACTCTATCGCTATGGCACCGGCACCGCGATGGACAAGGCGCGCGCCTACCTGTGGTACAACCTCGCCGCCGCGCAGGGTGTGGATGCCGCCGCCAAGGCCCGCGACAGCCTGGTGTGGCAGCTGAAGCCCGAGCAGATCGCAGCGATGCAGGAAGAGGCACGAAAAATGAGCCTCGGCACGTCCGCTCCTGTCACGCCCGAGGCCAGCCCTGCCACGCCCTGATTTTTCGCCGTTTGTTTAAGGGTGCGCGTGCGCGCCACCCGCATCCCGCTGCAGCGGCCATAACCGATGTGCATCCAGCTTCAGTCGGGCATCCGCTGCCAGCGCGGCCAATTGCGCCTGCTGCGCTTGTAGCTGACCCTCCAGCGCCAGGCGGCGATTGAGCAGCACCTGATCGAGGGTGCCCTCGCCCAGGCTGTAGGCACGCGCAGCCAGGCGGGCCGCTTCTTCCAGCGCCTGTGCGGCATGCTCGGCATGCTGCCAGTTGGCGACCTGCGCCGTTGCCATTTCGAAATCGGCGCGCGCCTCCTGACGCAACCGCTGTTCCAGCCGCATTGCGGCATCCTGCGCTGCGGCACTCAACTGTTCCGCCGCCTGCTGATCAAGGTGCCGGGCCGAACCCGGTAGCGTCAGCCCGAGATTCAAGCCCACCACGTGTTCGTCGCCCCCCGCCTCGTTCTTGTAAAACACGCCGACATTGGGGTCGACGCTGCGGCGTTTGGCGAGTTGCCGTGCTTCGGCCTGCAGCACATCGGCCTGACGGCGCGCGCGTGCCAGCTCATGGCTGTGTTCCAGTACGGCGTCGACATACGCATCCGCCGATCCGCCCGGCGGCAGCGCCGACGGCAGCACGCCGTCCACAGCCACGGGCAGATCGGGAAACTGCGCCCGCAGGCGGTTGCGGGCCTGCTGCTCGCGGGTGGCCGCCTGCTGCTGTAGCAGGCGAAGCTGCGCCAGGGCGGCCTCGCTGTTGACGCGTTCGGAGCGCGGCGCTTCGCCCAGACGAATCCGCGCGTTCACGGTGGCCAACTGCTGTTCGCCGAGCTGAAGCTGCGCCCGCCACAGCTGCGCCTGATGGGCTTCGTTCAGCCAGTCGAACCACAGCGCAAGCAATTGCCGCCCGCTTTCGTGCAGGGCTTCACCCAGGTTCGCTTCGGCATGCGCGGTCAACGCACCGGCCAGTGTGCGGTCGGCCGCGGCGCGTGCAGGCAGCCGCAGCGGGCGCGACAGCGCCAGTCCCCACTCGGCTTGCGTGTCGCGCGGCGTGGTCTGGACCCGACGCTGTGCAATGTCCGCACCCACCGTCCATTCTTCACGTCCACGCTGCAGACCCTGGCTTTTCAGCGTTTGCGCAGCGAATTCGCCGCGCGCCTGGGCCACCGTGGGCGACGCCCACAGGGCGGCTTCGGCGGCTGCAGGATCGGGTAAATAATCAGCGTGCACCGGAATGGCAAATGCCAGCGCCAGTGCGAAGGTGAGGCTATGAACGGCATTCATGCACGTTCTCCTTTCAGAATGAATTGGCGATACAGCAGCGGCAGCACCACCAGCGTCAGCAAGGTGGCGCTGACCAGGCCGCCGATGACGACGATGGCGAGCGGCCGCTGGATTTCGGAGCCGGGGCCGCTGGCGAACAACAGCGGCACCAGGCCGAAGGCGGCGATGCTGGCCGTCATCAGTACTGGACGCAGACGACGCAGCGCGCCGTCGCGCACGACGGCGTCGCCCCGCAGACCCTGATTGCGCAGCTGGTTGAAATGGCTGACCAGCACCACGCCGTTCAGCACCGCGATGCCCAAGAGCGCAATGAAGCCGACCGAGGCCGGCACCGACAGGTATTCGCCCGACGCCGCCAGCGCGAAAATGCCGCCGATCAGCGCCAGCGGCACGTTCATCATCACCAGGAGTGCCTGGCGCACATCGGCGAAGGTGACGTAGAGCAGAAAGCCGATCAGCAGCAGCGCCACCGGCACCACGATCATCAGGCGTTGCGCGGCACGCTGCTGGTTCTCGAACTGGCCGCCCCAAGCGACGCTGTAGCCGGGCGGCAGTTTCACCTGAGCGGTCACCGCGGCCTGTGCGTCGGTGACGAAGCTCACCAGGTCGCGCCCGGCGACGTTGCTCTGCACCACGGTGAAGCGCGCGGCGTTCTCCCGCTTCACCGCGACCGGACCATTGGTGCGCTTGAGATGCGCCACCTGGTCGAGGCTGATTTCGCGGCCGTCCGCCAGCGTCAGGCGGATCGCCTGCAGCGCGTCCGGCGACTCGCGCAGGCCTTGCGGCCCGCGCAGCTGCAGCGGAACCCGCCGCCCCTGCTGCTGGATCGTGCCGATGATCTCGCCCTCCAGTTGCGTGCGCAGCAGCAGGGCGATGTCGTCGGCACTGAGGCCAAAGCGGCCAGCCGCATCGCGATCGATCTCCGCCTGCAGATACTGCACGCCCTCGTTCTGTTGGGTGTAGACATCCGACGCGCCGGGGATCTTCTCGACCACGGCGAAAATCTCGCCGGCCAGCCGGTTGAGGGTGGCGAGATCGGGGCCGAAAATCTTGATCGCGACGTCGCCGCGCGAACCGGTCAGCATTTCCGACACCCGCATGTCGATCGGCTGGGTAAAGTTGTAGGCGATGCCCGGGAAGCCGTCGACCACCGCGCGGATTTCATCCGTCAGCCATGCCTTGTCCGGGCGGCGCCATTCGGCCATGGGTTTGAGCACGAGGAAGGAATCGGTGTCGTTGAGGCTCATCGGATCCAGCCCGAGTTCGTCGGCACCGGCGCGCGCGACGATGCGGCGGATCTCCGGCACGTTCTTCAGCAGCGCCTGCTGCACCCGCAGGTCCTGCGCGACCGATTCTTCCAGGCTGATCGACGGCAGCTTTTCCAACTGCACCAGGATGTCGCCCTCGTCCATCACTGGCATGAAGGTCTTGCCGATCAGAGGGTAGACCCCGATCGCCGCCAGCATCAGCACCCCAGCGGTGGCGTACACGAGCTTCGGCCGTGCCAGCGCGCGCCCGAGCAGCGGCGTGTAGAGGCCTTGCGCGCGGCGCAGCAACCACGGGTCGGTATGTGCGCCCTGCTTCAGCAACATCGAAGCCAGCACCGGAATCACCGTGAGCGCAAGCAGCAGCGAGGCGGCCAGGGCGAACACGATGGTGAGCGCAACCGGCGCGAACAGTTTTCCTTCGAGCCCCTCCAGCGTCAGCAGCGGCAGGAACACGATGGCGATGATGGCGATGCCGGACGTCACCGGGCTGGCGACTTCCTGCGTCGCCCACAGCACGCGTTGCAGCGGTGTTTCGCTGGTGTTCTCCGGGTCGTGCGCCAGATGCGCGACGACGTTTTCCACCACCACCACCGCGGCGTCGACCAGAAGACCGATCGCGATCGCCAGCCCGCCCAAGCTCATCAGGTTGGCCGACAGTCCGAACTGGCGCATCAGCACGAACGTCGCCAGCACCGACAAGGGGAGAATCAGCGCCACCGTGATGGCCGCGCGCAGGTTGCCGAGAAACAGCAGCAGCAGGATCACCACCAGCACCGCCGCTTCCAGCAGCGCCTTGCTCACGGTGCCGACGGCGCGGTCGACCAGTTGCGCGCGGTCGTAGAACGGCGAGATCGTCACGCCCTTGGGCAGGGTGGCCTGAATCTCGGCGAGTTTAGCCTTGACGTTCTGGATCAGAACGCCGGCGTTGACGCCCTTCAGACCGATCACCAGGCCTTCCACCGCCTCGCCTTTGCCGTCTTGCGTCACCGCGCCGTAGCGGGTCATCTCGCCCAGTTCGACACGCGCGACGTCGCCGACCGTGACGACCACGCCCTCCACGTGTTTGACACCGATGTGGCGCAGGTCATCGAGCGACGCGACGCCGCCGTTGACGCGCACCACCCAGGTTTCCTCGCCTTCGTTGACGCGTCCGGCGCCATCGTTGCGGGTGTTGGTTTCCAGCGCTGTGCGCAATTCGCCCAGCGTCACGCCGCGTGCGGCCAGCGCAGCCGGATCGGGGCTCACGGCAAACGTCGCCACCCGGCCGCCGAGCGCGTTGACGTCGGCCACGCCGGGCAAGGCGCGCAGCTGGGGGCGGATCGTCCAGTCGAGCAGGGTGCGTTTTTCCGCCAGCGACAGCGGCCCTTCGACGGTGAACATGAAGAGTTCGGACAAGGGCGTGGAAATCGGCGCCAGCCCGCCCGACACGTTGTCCGGCAGATCGCCTTTCACGTTGGCGAAGCGTTCCGCCACCTGCTGGCGCGCCCAGTAGATGTCGGTGCCTTCCTCGAAGTCGACGGTGATGTCGACCAGCGCGTTCTTCGACAGGCTGCGCAGGATGGTCTGGTGCGGGATGCCCAGCAGTTCGGTTTCGACCGGCTGGGTGATGCGCGCTTCCACCTCCTCCGGCGTCATGCCCGGCGCCTTCAGGATCAGCTTGACCTGGGTGGTCGAGACATCGGGGAAGGCGTCGATGGGAATCTGCTGGAACGCGCGCACGCCCAGCCCGGCCAGTACCAGCGCGAGCACAAGCATCAGCCAGCGTCGCGCCAGCGCGAATTCGATCAGGATATTCAGCATGTCATTCCCCGAGCCACTGGGCCTTGAGTGCGGCCACGCCCTTGACGGCGACGCGGTTGCCGGCGGCCAGGCCGGTGATTTCGGCCTGGCTGGCGTTCTGGCGGACGAGTTGCACCGGTGTCGCCGTGAAGCCCTGTGCGGTCTCGACAAACACATGGGGCAGAGCGGCCTTCCACACCAGCGCGGCAGACGGCACGATCAGGCTGCCGGCCGACTGCGCCCCCGCAATGGCGGCTTGCACCGACTGGCCGGGACGCAGCAATTTCCGCGGATCGACGAGGCTGGCGCGCACCCGCACGCTTTGTGCGGCGTTGAGTTGCGGCAGCAGGGCCGTGATGCGGCCGCTGGCCGTACTGTCTGCCACTGTGACGGCTTGTCCGACGGCAACCTGGCGCGCCTGCGCCGGGCTCAGCGGAATCTCCAGCGCCAGTTTCGATAGGTCCGCGACTTTCACCAGCGCCATGCCGGCATCCACCCGCTGGCCAGGCTCGGCACCGCTTTCCGTCACCACGCCGGCGATCGGGGCGGTGAGCGTGATCGCACTGCCCGAGACCTTGCCGGTGCCGAGCAGGGAAAAGGCTGCCTGCGCCGCCGCCAGGCTGGCGCGCGCAGACTGGGCTTCGGACTGCGTCGCGCGTAGGCGCGATTCGGCGATCAGGCCTTCGCCAAACAGCTTTTCGTCGCGCGCGGCATTGCTGGCCGCCAGCTTCGATTTCAACCGGGCCTGCGTGAGGGCATTCTGTGCATCCGCCAGGCCGGGCATCGACAGGGTGACGAGCGAGGCGCCATGCTTGACCGCGTCGCCCGCCTGCACGTGGAGTTGCGTCACCAGGCCGTCGCCTGCCGCAGCGATCACGCGCACGCTGGCCGGCGGCAGCGTCACCCGCGCCGGATAGGTGAGCGCCGGGCCGGCGGTTTGCGCGACAGCGGCCGCGGTGGCAATGCCCAGATTCTTTCTCTGGGCAGCGGACAGGGACAGGACGTCCGCCGCGACAGCGGGAACGGCGAACAGCGCCGACACAAGAATCGTCGAGGCAACAAGAATACGAGCGGCAAAAAAACCAGCGGCCATGTTTGATCTCCAGATGCATAAAACAGCAGGCAGGCGCGTCGGGGCGACGCGCCGCGATGGATGATCAGGCCGGAGGCGGAGCTAAAGCGTGGGGAAGGGTATGGTCGGGCAGCGCCAGGTGTAGCTGCGGAGGGGCCGGTAAGCCGGCGCCGGGCCGGGCCGCCGCAGCGGTGTGCGGCAGTGACAGGCTCGCGGCAAGCGGTGCGGGGTCGGTCGTGGCCGGGGTGTCGCTTCGCAGGGGCATGCCTTGCGCCACTTCGACCTCCGCGCCGTGTTCGTCCGCCGCCACCACGTGCCAGGCGGCATCGCCGTGCACACCCTGGTGCACATGCAGGAAACCCGCGTGATTCAGCTGCACCGCCCCTGCATGCGCATGGATGAACGGGGCCATCGTCTGCAGCGCGACGAAGAACCCGAGCATCAGGAAGCGGAAATTTGAATGCGACACTGTCAGGTGAGTTAAACGATATTGTGAAAAATGACGCGATTGATACGTTGCAGGATGCAGCGCGGTCCTGCCATCGTGGCAGGCGACGGGTGCATCCTGCCCATCGATCCTTAAGCCTGCCTTAAGTTCTGGATGCGATGCTGTCCTCCATTCAATGAGGACAGCCATGACTCCCACGACCGCTACGCGCATTCGATCCCTTGTCGCACTGTATCCGCTGACCGCCTGGCTGGCGGCGGGTTTCCTGTTGCTGCACACGGGCCTGCGCGGGCTCCTGATGGCGCAGACCTGGCACGCTGCACAGATGACGCTTGCCTCGGCTATCAGCGTTTTCGGCACCGGGCTGGCGTTCGATCTGGTGACGCTCGCGCTGCTGCTGCCTGCCGTGCTGTTGCTGGAAAGCGCGCTCGGCACGCGCAGGCAGCCCGGACGCATGCGGCATGGACTGGTGCTGGTTCTTGCGGCGCTGATCGTCTTTGCGCTGGGTTTCGGCGTGCTGGCCGAATGGTTCTTCTGGGACGAGTTCGGCGTGCGCTTCAATTTCATCGCGGTGGACTATCTGGTCTACACGCAGGAAGTGGTCGGCAACATCCGTGAGAGCTTCCCGGTCGGCACGCTGCTCGGCGGACTGGCCGTCGCCGTGCTGGCACTGGTGTGGATGAGCCGCGGCTGGCTGCTGCGTGCAGCGGCACCGGTTGCGCAGCGACGTACGCGTGTCGGGGTGTGGCTGGCGAGCGTGGCCGTGGCAGGCATGCTGGGTTCGGCATGGTCGATGGATACACGCTACGGCACCAATGAATACCAGAAGGAACTCTCCGCCAACGGCCTCTACAGCTTCGCCTATGCGTTCGGCAACAATGAGATCGACTATTTCGATTTTTACGCGACGCGCCCGCAGACCTCGGCCGCGCCGGCAGCCACACTGCCGCGCATCGTGTCCGCCACGCCGCCGAAAAACGTCGTCATTGTCACGATGGAAAGCCTGTCGTCCAGCTACATGGCGCATGGCGGCGATGTACACAAGCTCACCCCCAACCTCGACCGCCTGGCGGAAGAGGGACTGTTCCTCGCCAACCTGCGCGCCACCGGCAACCGCACCGTGCGCGGGCTGGAGGCGCTGTCGCTCGCGATCCCGCCACTGCCCGGGCATTCGATCATCTGGCGCAAGCACAACCAGAATCTGGAAACACTGGGCGCGGTGCTGGCCGACCACGGCTACGTCAATCGCTTCATGTACGGTGGCTACGCGCGCTTCGACAACATGGACGCCTATTTCGCCGGCAACCATTACCAGCCGATCGACCGCGGCCAGTTCCCCGAACGGCATCGCGGCTTCGGCAACATCTGGGGGGTGGCTGACGAGCACCTGTACGACTACGCACTGGAGCAGATGGACCGCGACGCCGCCAACGGCAAGCCCTTCCTGATGCACCTGATGACGACGTCGAACCACACGCCGTTCACCTTTCCCGAAGGCCGCATCGATCTGCCGCGCGGCCGCCAGGGCGCAGTGAAATATTCCGACTATGCGGTGGGCCGCTTCATCGAACAAGCGCGCACCAAACCCTGGTTCAAGGACACGGTGTTCGTGCTGGTGGCCGACCATTGCGCGTCGAGCAAGGGCCGCGTGAGCCTGCCGCCGGAGAATTACCACATCCCCGCCATCGTCTATTCCCCCGCGCATCTGGCTCCCCACACCGACACTCGACTCGCCAGCCAGATCGACATCGTGCCCACTGTGCTCGACCTGCTCGGTCTGCCGGAGCACACGCGCTTCATGGGGCGCAGCGTGCTGCACGCCTATCCCGACACCGGGCGCGCCTTCATCGCGACCTATCAGAAACTGGGCTATCTGACGCCCGACCAACTGGTGGTGTTGAGCCCCGGCCGGCAGATCGAGGACTGGCGGCTGGATGCGCAACAGGAACTCGCCGCACCGGCACCCCAGCCGGACACGCTGGTGACACGCGCGATCGGTATTTATCAAGACACCGCGCGCCGCGCGCGCGATGGCCTGCTGCAGCACGTCAACCTGCCGGAGGCCTTAAGGATGCGGTAAGGACGCGTCAGTACAGTGGGCTCATCGCATCCAATAAGGGGCTCACCATGTCGCATTCGAACATTCAATCCCGCCGCGTATACGATCCGCTGCTGCGGGTCCTGCACTGGGCCATCGCGCTGTCCGTCGTCGCGCTGATCATCAGCAGCCAGCTGGCCGAAGCGTTCGAGGATGGCCCCTGGGAAAGCGCGATCTGGAACCTGCACATCCTCGCCGGCTACGGCCTGACCGTGGCCTTGCTGACGCGCCTGCTGTGGGGTCTGGTCGGCCCCGCCAGCGCACGCTGGCGCGACCTATGGCATCCCGCGACGTGGAAGGCCAGCCTGAAAAGCCTGCGCCTGCCGAGCGCGCATCGCGTCGGCCACGACCCCATTGCCAGCCTCGCCTACCTGTTTGCCTACGGCGTGATGGCGCTGATGGTCGTCACCGGTCTGGGCCTCGCCGCCAGCGAATTCAATACGGGTCCGCTCGCCGCCTGGCTGGGCAACGCCGGCTGGGTCGAAGACGTGACGGAAGACCCGCACGAATTCGGCTTTGTCCTGATGCTGGGCTTCGTCGGCCTGCACATGGCGGCGCTGGTGTTCCATCAGCTGCGCGGCGAACGCGTAGCGCAGAGCATGGTCACCGGCAAGCAGTACCTCGATGCCAAGCCGGAGGTGCAGCATGATTAAGCGGATTGCAGGGGCAGGGTTGATGCTGCTATCGGTCCACGCTTTGGCCGACAGCCCCGCAGGCTTCATGGCGCGCTACGCTCAAGCGGCCGGCGTGGCGGTGACTGCACTGTCACCCGCGCGCGGCGAAGCGCTCTACCGCGGCGAGCATCCCGGCAAGAACGGCGCCAAGCAGAGCTGCGCCAGCTGCCACACCGCAAGTCCAAAGCAGGCGGGGCAGACTCGCGTCGGCAAGCGCATCGAGCCGCTGGCGCCGGCCGCCAATCCGCAACGCTTCACCGACGCGGCCAAGGTCGAGAAATGGTTTCGTCGCAACTGCACCGACGTGCTCGCGCGCGAATGCAGCGCGCAGGAAAAGGGCGATTTCATCGCCTGGCTGAACCAGATCAAATAAGGAGCGAAACATGAACTACGTACTACGCGGAATCGGCGTGCTGGCGACCGTCGGCACCCTCAGCCTTCTGGCGTTTTCGCTGCCCTCGGGCGGCGAAGCGCGCGGCGACGGCGGTGGCGACGACCTGATGCCCCGCCTCACCCACAATAACTGGCAGCAGGAATGCGCCAGTTGCCATCTGGCCTATTCGCCCGCGCTGCTGCCCCAATCCTCATGGCGACGCGTGATGGGTGGCCTCGAGCAGCACTTTGGTGAGAACGCCAGCCTTGATCCGGCAACCCAGGCTGATATCCTGCGCTTTCTCGAAGCCAACGCCGCCGACAGCGGCCGCAGCCGGATCGGCGACAAGGTGATGCAACGCATGGACACGAAGGCAGCGCCGCTACGCATCACCGAAACCCACTGGTTCGTGAAGAAGCACGACGAGGTGCCGCGCGCTACCTGGGCTCGAACATCGGTGGGCTCCGCCGCCAACTGCGCGGCCTGCCACCGGCAGGCGGAAAAAGGTGTATTCGACGAGGACACGGTCAGGATTCCCAAATGAAACGACGCGATGCGCATCCTGCTGGTTGAAGATGACCGCCTGCTCGGCGACGGCCTCAAGGCCGGGCTGACGCAGGCGGGCTATGCGGTCGACTGGCTGCGCGACGGCGAGGCGGCGGTCGCCGCCCTGTCCACCGAAACCTTTGCCGCCGTCGTGCTCGACCTGGGGCTGCCGAAGCGCGACGGGCTGTCGGTGCTGCAATGGCTGCGCGGCCGCCACGACGCGACACCGGTGCTGATCCTCACCGCCCGCGACCAGCTGGAAGACAAGGTACGCGGTCTCGATCTCGGCGCCGACGACTATGTGCTGAAGCCCTTCGACCTCGACGAAATCGCCGCGCGCCTGCGCGCGCTGGTGCGCCGTGCCCACGGCCGCCCGGAGCCGCTGCTGACGCTGGGCGAGGTCGAACTCAATCCGGCGGCACGCACGGTCACACGCGCCGGCCAGGCCGTCGAGCTGACGCCGCGTGAATTCGATCTGCTGCATCTGCTGCTGGAAAACGCCGAACGTGTACTGACCCGGCGCACGCTGGAAGAACAGCTCTACACCTGGAACGACGCGGTCGACAGCAACGCGCTCGAAGTCCACATCCATCATCTGCGCAGGAAGCTCGGCAACGCGCTGATCCGCACCGTACGCGGCGTCGGCTACATGGCATCGTCTTCGCCCTCCCCATGAGTTCAGCCACCGCCTACTCGCTGCGCCGCCGATTGGTGTGGCTGCTGACCAGCGCCGTGGCCGTGATCTGGCTGCTCTCCACGCTGGTGGTCTATCAGCGCGCCCACCACGAGGCCGACGAACTGCTCGACAACCAGCTGACGCAGGTGGGCGAAACCTTGCTGGCAATCGTGGCCGGGGGCGAAGTTGAGCATTTCGTGAAGGAACTGCACGAGCACGCCCGGCACTACCCGGTGCCGATTGCATTCGAAGTCTGGCTCGACAAGGATGAGCGGACCCGGCTCCTGGTGACGTCTCCCGGACACACCGGATTCGAAACGGAGACGGAGACCGGCTTCAGCGAGCATGTGATCAAAGGGAAACGCTGGCGTTTTTATGCGGTGCAGGATGACGATGCGGAATACCGCGTCGTGGTCGGCCAGTCCCATGCCGCACGCGAGCGGATGGCGCGCGAAATCGGCCTGTCGCTGCTGCTGCCGGCGATGCTGGCGCTGCCGCTGATGGCGCTCGCCGTATGGTGGGTCGTCGGTCGCGCGCTGCGACCGGTGGCCGCGGTGGCGCGGCAAGTCGGGGCACTCGATGCGCAGGCGCTGGCGCCGCTCGACGAAACAGCCCCGCTCCCGTACGAGATCGCGCCGCTGCGCACGGCACTCAATGCGCTGATCCGGCGCGTCGCCGAGGCCTTCGACAACGAACGCCGCTTCACTGCCGATGCGGCGCACGAATTGCGTACCCCGCTGGCAGCTCTGAAAGTGCAGGCGCAGGTGGCGCTGCGTGCCCCGGCAGATGACAGCCGGCAGCACGCACTGAGCCAGGTGATCGCCGGGGTCGACCGCATGACGCACCTGGTCGAACAGCTGCTCACGCTCGCGCGCGTCGACCCGGCCAGCCAGGGTACGGCCCCGCCTCCGATGGACCCGGCGGGCACGGTGGCCACGGTCTGTGCCGAACTGTTGCCGCTCGCGCGTCAGCGCGGACAAAACCTGGCGGTCGATGTGGCAGAAGGGTGTACGGTTGCGATCCGTGCAGCCTGGCTGCAGATCGCGCTACGCAATCTGCTCGACAACGCGCTGCGTTATGCCGGTGAAGGTGCGCAGATCGAGGTGCGGCTGACTCGCACGCCGTCGGGCTGCACGCTCAGCGTGTCCGACGACGGATCGGGTGTCGCACCGGACCTGCGCGCACGTTTGAGCGCACGCTTTGTGCGCGGCGAGGTCGAGGGTGAAGGCTGCGGGCTCGGGCTCTCCATCGTCGGCCGCATTGCCGCACTGTCACATGCCCGGCTGGAACTGGGTGACGGTCTGCCGCGCGCAGCGGGAGGCTATGGATTCAGGGCCGCCCTCCACTTCAACGCCACCCCGCCAGCCTGAACCGGTCTCACTTGCCGGGCCCGGGACCCATCCCACTGCCCGGCCCCATGCCGGGTCCCATGCCCGGACCCATACCGGGCCCGCGACCTGCAGGGGGCATCTCGGGCAGGGTCTTGCCCTGCGCCTTGGCGCGTTCCTGCATTTTCTTGTGGTGTTCCAGCCGGAGGGTTTCGCGCTCCTGCTCGGTCTTGGCTGCGCGCATGCGGTCCTGATACTCGGTCCGCTCCTGCGAACTCATCAACTCGTATCCGTACGCCCGCTCCTGCGTCATGTGGTGGTCGGCCTGCGCCGGAATGGCGAGTGCCGCGCATAGGGAAAATGCCAGCAAGGACAGCTGTTTCATCATGGTCTCCTGAGTGAAGGTGCCCTCCGACACGGCACCCTGCCGCATCGGGGGAGCCTTCTGTTTAGTACAAAAATGCCATCTGTCCAGACCTTCCTGCCGGCTTCGCTGCGCGCGGGCCGTGCCTGCGCAGAAACCGCTACGGCGCCGGCTGGATCGCCGTCACCGTGTAGGCGCCGTCGACCTCTTCGGCACGGAATTTCACCTTGTCGCCCACCTTGAGTCCCTGCAACAGCTCGGGCGTTTTCGCCTTGAACACCATGGTCATGCCGGGCATGTCTAGGTTGGCGATGGGGCCATGCCTGAGGGTGAGCTTGGCGTTGGCCGCATCAATCTTGCGCACCTCGCCGTCGCTCATCGCAGTGGTCTGGCCAGCAGGCGGCATCGCGGGCTCGGCGTGAAGCGTAGGGGCGAACGCCAGCGCGGCCAGCAGGGGGATCCATTTTTTCATTGTGCAACTCCTTGTTTCGGGGTGACGGTGAGGGTGCCGCGCATGCCGGCTTCGTAATGACCGGCGATCAGGCAGGCGAATTCGAAGCTGCCGGCGCGGTTGAAATGCCAGACGATTTCGCCGGTCTTGCCGGGATCTACATGGACCATGTAGGGCTCGTCGTGTTCCATGTTGGGAAACTTGGCCATCATGGCGGCGTGCTTCGCCAGTTCGGCGGGTGTGCCGATGACCATTTCGTGCAGCATGCGGCCGCTGTTTTTGACGACAAAACGCACGGTTTCGCCTTCCTGCACGGTGAGCGCGTCAGGCGTGAAGCGCATGGCATCGATCATGCCGATCGTGACCGTACGACTCACCTGCGCGGGCTTTCCGGCAATGCCCCAGGCGGTCTGCTCGGCGACGCCTTCCACGGCCGGGGCGTGCTTCTTCTCGCCATGCGCGTGGACTGGCAGGGTCGCGGCCAGCGACAGCAGCGCGATCAACCACAGGGTGGGTTTCATCTCGACCTCCTCGAATCAATGGCCTGCATGGCCGGTGGGTTTGCGTACGGTGACTTCGACATCGCTCGGGGTGCCCTGGGGCGAAGCGGCTTGCGGCGCGCGCACCGGCTCGGTCACCGTCCCCTCGACCTCGCGCGCCACGGTGCCGGGCGGATGCGTGTACCAGCCGGGGTCGGAATAGTCGCCGCGCTTCTGATCGCGCCGCACCTTCATCACGGTGAACATGCCGCCCATTTCCAGCGGGCCGAACTGACCCTGCCCCATCATCATCGGCAGCGTGTTGTCGGGCAGCGGCATTTCCATTTCGGCCATGTCGGCCATGCCGCGCTCACCCATCACCATGTAGTCGGGAACCAGCTTGGTGATCTTGCCGGCCAGCCCGCTGTGGTCGACCCCGATCATCGTCGGCACGCCGTGGCCCATCGCGTTCATCACGTGGTGGCTCTTGTGGCAGTGGAAGGCCCAGTCGCCCGCCTCGTCGGCGAGGAATTCAACCTGCCGCATCTGGCCGACCGCGATGTCGGTGGTGACTTCCATCCAGCGCGAACTTTTCGGCGTAGGCCCGCCGTCGGTACCGGTGACCTCGAATTCCACTCCGTGCAGGTGGATCGGGTGGTTGGTCATGGTGAGGTTGCCGATGCGGATGCGCACCCGGTCGTTCAGCCGCACGTTGAGGCTGTCGATGCCGGGAAACGCGCGGCTGTTCCAGGTCCACAAGTTGAAGTCGAGCATGGTGTTGACCTGCGGCGTGGCGCTGCCGGGCTCGATGTCATAGGCGTTCAAGAGGAAGCAGAAATCACGGTCGACGGACTCGATCAGCGGGTGTTTGCCCTTGGGGTGCGTCACCCAGAAACCCATCATGCCCATCGCCATCTGCGTCATCTCGTCGGCATGCGGGTGATACATGAAGGTGCCGGGCCGGCGCGCGACGAATTCGTAGACGAAGGTCTTGCCGGCTGGAATCTGTGGCTGCGTCAGGCCGCCGACGCCATCCATGCCGTTGGGCAGGCGCTGGCCGTGCCAGTGGATCGTGGTGTGCTCGGGCAGGCGGTTGGTGACGAAAATGCGCACGCGGTCGCCTTCGACCACCTCGATCGTGGGTCCGGGCGACTGGCCGTTGTAGCCCCACAGGTGGGCCTTCATGCCGGGGGCGATTTCGCGCACCACCGGCTCGGCGACCAGATGGAATTCCTTTACGCCATTGTTCATCCGCCACGGCAACGTCCAGCCATTCAGTGTCACCACCGGGTT
Organism: uncultured Thiobacillus sp.; assembly: GCA_964623745.1. GTDB lineage: Bacteria > Pseudomonadota > Gammaproteobacteria > Burkholderiales > Thiobacillaceae > Thiobacillus. The sequence goes on from CAZUVC010000015.1 coordinate 45,298, forward strand.
GTAGGGACGGCCGTTCGGCGGCATCAGCGGCGGTCGGGTATCGGCCGAGTCGGTGCTGACGATTTCAGGCAGCCGCGCCATTGCAACCGGGCTGACGCTGGTTGCAGCGGCCACGCCGGCGAACTTGAAAAAATCACGTCTTGAGGTCATGTCGGTTCCTTGTGTTCAATGACCCCCGCCAGCGTCAGCGGGGGCGGCGGCGGTGTTGGCGGGCATCGTCGTTTGGCCGGGGGTGCCAACCAGCGCCATCTGCAGATCGGCATCGGCCAGCCAGAAGTCGCGCTGCGCCTCGATGGCGGCGTTGACCGAGCCGATCTGCGCGCGCGCATCGGCCAGCAGCTCGAACACCCCGATCAGCATGCCGTTGTAGCGCAGCAGGTTTTCTTCGGAAATGCGCTGCTTCAATGGCACCACTTCGTCGCGCAGATGCCGTGCGATCGCATACTGGCTGTGCTGCAGGGCGTAGGCTTCGCGCACTTCAGAACGCGCGTTGACGGCGGTTTCGCGCGCGCGCTCCAATATCTGGCGATAGCGCGATTCGGCCTGCACCACGCGCGTCTGTCCCCAGTCGAACAGCGGCAGTTCGAAACTGATTTCGTAACCCCGCTTCACCGGTGCCTCGTTCGAGCTGTTGTGGACGATGCCGAGCTCGAGCACGTTGATGAAGCGCGTGCTGCGCGTGAGCCCGAGGTTTTTCGCCAGCGCTTCGCTCTGCAATTTCACCGTCTGCAGATCCAGCCGCGACGCCATCGCCTGCTGCTCGACATCCGCCAACTGCGGCAAGCGTGCAGGGAGGTCGGGCAGCCGCTCGGGCAGTTGCACTTTTTCCGCACTGGGCAGCCCCATCAGCCGCACCAGGCGCTCGCGCGTCTGCAGCTTGGTCTGCTCGGCGCGTGCCACCGCCAGCGCGGCGTCGGCATAAAACGACTGCTCGCGCGCCTGCTTCAACTTGCTCCAGTTGCCCACCTGCGCCATCCGCCGCGCCAGTTCGGAACCGGCTTCGGCCGCCTCCATCGCCTGCTGCTGGTAATGCGCGGTCTGGGTTGCGGCCACCGCCTGCACCCAGGCGCGGCGCGTGTCCGCCGCCAGCCGCAGCACGTTCAGCACCATGTCGCGCCGGGTCTGCTCGAACAGGCGCTGCTCGATGTCGGCGCGCATCGGCATCGTCAGCAGCCGGGCCAGGTTGAGGTGCAGGCTGCGTTCCCATTCCACTTCGGACCCCTGCGTCAGGCGACCGATGGAGAACCCGGGATTCGGCAGGCGCCGCGCCGCCACCCAGTCGGCTTCGGCGATGCCGAGCGTATTGAAGGCCGCCTGCAGGCCGGGGTTGTTGAGGAGCGCAATCTGCACCGCATCGTCGGCCGACAACGGTGCGGCGAGCAGCGCGTCGACGCGCTGCTGCACCGCGCTGCGGCTGGCGTCGTCACGGGTCCAGACGACGTCCTGCGGGATATGCGTACGGGTGGCGGACTGGATTGCGTCCACCCCACCGTCCTCGGAAAAACTCGCGCAGCCGGACAGCAGCGCGACGGACAGCACGGCGAGACCAAGCGTACGGGGTGTAAAAGGATTCATGGTATCCATGACGTCTCCTCAATGACCGTGATGGCCGTCGCCATTCGGCCGGGCCGCTTCGGCCGCGTCGCCGGCCGGCTGCGACTCGCGCAGATAGGTGCGCCAGCCGCCCACTTCGCCGACCCGCTCGTTGGCCTGACGCCAGTCCTGCAGCGGCTCGTCGCGCCAGCCCTGGTAGTGGTTGAAGGGCGCAGGCATCGCCTGCCCGCTTGCCGGCGGCTCCGTGGCATGCACCAGGGGTGCACACAGCGAACAGGCAATCAGGGTGGGCGCCGCCAGCCGGAATACGGGTGCGCGCGCCAACCGCGCCGCACGTCGGAATAAAGCGTTCAGCATAGAGAACCTCGCACATCACGCAGCAAAGGCTGCGCTCAAAATCGATGGACGCGCCGTCAGACGGCGCGCGATTCAGGCGAGGGAGGGTCGGGGGGGCCGCTCGAGGCCGTCGGGAACAAAGCCGCTGAAGGGCTGGATGGGCAGAAGACTGTAGCGGCTGACGGCCGGCACGACCGCCGGCACGTCGGCAGCGGGAATCGGCAGCGCCGACGCCAGCGCGCAACTCGCGCAGTGCTTGCAGTCATGTTGGGTGGCGGGAGCGGAGGTCGGCTCCGGCTCGTGGCAGGGCGTCGTCATCGCCGCGTCGGCCGGCACCAGCGGGGCCACTGTCGCCGGATGCGCGAAAGTGCAACCCAGCATGGAAGCGGACGCCAGCGCCTGCAGCGGCAGGGCGAGCATCAGCAACATCATCAGGAATCGGTGGAATCGGGATCGCACGCCGGCAGTGTAATCAAAAAAAGGGGGCTGCCCAAGAGACTGCCGGTCGCGCTGCGGGTTCCCCGCGCCGGCGCCGGCGGTTAGCCGCGCCGCTTGCGGGGCTCGAAATGCACCACCGCCCGCATGATCTCGGAATAGGGAAACTCGCTGCAGCCGCCGAAATACACATGCCCCTGCAGCACGGTCGCGGCGATGTCGGTGGTCTCGTTGCCCACCGCGTCCATCGCCGTCGCCAGCCCCCGCACGCCGCCGCACTGGGCACGGATCTCCTTGCCGAACGGCCACGGGGCATCGGGGTTGATCTTCAGCGCGAACTGCGCGTTGTCGTGCAGCGCCTGGTAAAAAACCAGGCAGAGTTCGCGCACCTCCGGATCGCTGCAGGCAATCGCCTCGCGCTCGGCCAGATTGAGCTTGTGCGAACGGCTGCAGCTGACGCAGCGCGACAGCAGCGCCCGCTCGAACGGACAGCTATGCTCAATGTAGGCCTTGCGGGCCAGCTTATAAGCGTCTTCGTTGTACTCAGCCATATTTCGCTTAAGGACAAAATTGTCCAGAAACCGTAGCGAGCACCTGATAGTCGGGTGAGCCCGCAGCGCAGCAACCGGAATGTACTGAAGTACATGAGGATTGCGAGCAGCGCGCGATCCCGGATATCAGTCGCGCAGTAGGTTTATGGATAACGTTTACCAGTCGTCGCCGGAGAGGGTTTTTTCCAGTTCGCGCTCGGCGCTCAGCGTGTCCTGCGCGGCGATTTCGTTGTCGGCGAAGATCATCTTGTACTTATCGCCGGTCTTGGGATCGAGGGTCTTGCGCAGTTCGTTGGTGTGCGCCTTGGCTTCCTTGAAAGTGGCCCACTCGCCCTGCTTTTCCAGCACCTTGAACATCCCCATTCGGAAAACGTAGTAAGGCATGATGTCTCCTAGCTCAGCTTGCCGTGACACTGCTTGTATTTCTTGCCCGATCCGCACGGGCACGGATCGTTGCGGCCGACCTTGGGATAGGCGTCGGCAGGGACGGCCGTCGTGCCCACGGCGGCTTCGGCAAAGTCACGCCCCTCGTCGTATTCGGTGTGCTCGAACTGCATGTTGGGCGGCTCGTGCAACGCGACCGCCTGCACATCCTCGGGGGCGCGCACCTGCACCGTGCTGGTGATCTGCGTCACTTCCGCCTTGATCGCGGTGAGCATGGCGGAGAACAGCTCGAACGCCTCGCGCTTGTATTCCTGCTTGGGCTGTTTCTGCGCATAACCGCGCAGGTGAATGCCCTGGCGCAGGTGGTCGAGCGCGGAGAGGTGTTCGCGCCAATGCGAATCCAGGCTCTGCAGCATTACGGCGTGCTCGAACTGGCGCAGCCCCTCGACGCCCACGCGGGCTTCCTTCTCTTTGTAGACCGCATCGGCGGCCTCGCAAATCTTCTTGCGCAGACTGTCCTCGTCGAGCCGTTTGTCCTCATCCAGCCATTGCTGCAGCGGCAGATCGAGCGAGAATTGCGCGGCCAGCGTTTTTTCCAGCCCCGCCACGTCCCATTGCTCATCCATGCTGCCAGGTGCGATATGCAGGTCGATGGTCTCGTTCAGCACGTCGTCGCGCATCGCGCGGATGGTCTCGCCGATGTCGGCACTCGCCAGCAGTTCGTTGCGCTGTTCGTAGATGACCTTGCGCTGGTCGTTGGAGACGTCGTCGTATTCGAGCAGCTGCTTTCTGATGTCGAAGTTGCGCTGTTCGACCTTGCGCTGCGCGTTCTCGATCGCGCGCGTCACCCACGGATGCTCGATCGCCTCGCCCTCGGGCATTTTCAGACGGTCCATGATCGCGGCGACGCGGTCGGACGCGAAAATGCGCAGCAGCGGATCTTCCAGCGACAGGAAGAAGCGGCTGGAGCCGGGGTCGCCCTGACGGCCGGAACGGCCGCGCAGCTGGTTGTCGACGCGACGCGATTCGTGACGCTCGGTGCCGATGATATGCAGGCCGCCGGACGCCAGCACCGCGTCGTGGCGCGGCTGCCAGTCGGCCTTGAGCGCGGCGATGCGGCTGGCCTTTTCGCTGTCGGACAGCGCCTCGTCCAGACTGACCGCATCGAGCTCCTTCTGGATGCTGCCGCCCAGCACGATGTCGGTGCCGCGGCCCGCCATGTTGGTGGCGATGGTGATGCCGCCCGGCATGCCGGCCTGCGCGATGACTTCGGCTTCGCGCTCGTGCTGCTTGGCGTTCAGCACGTTGTGCGGCAGGCCGGCCTTTTTCAGCTCGGCCGACAGATGCTCGTTGGCCTCGATCGAGGTGGTGCCGACCAGCACCGGCTGGCCGTTGGCGTTGCGCGCGCGGATGTCGTTGATTACGGCCTGATCACGTTCGCCGGCGGTGCGGTAGACCTGGTCGTGCTCGTCCTTGCGGATCATCGGCCGGTGGGTCGGGATCACCACGGTTTCCAGCCCGTAGATGCTCTGGAATTCGAAGGCTTCGGTGTCGGCAGTGCCGGTCATGCCCGACAGCTTTCCATACATACGGAAGTAGTTCTGGAAAGTGATCGACGCCAGCGTCTGGTTTTCCTTCTGGATTGAAACGCCTTCCTTGGCCTCGACCGCCTGGTGCAGGCCTTCCGACCAGCGGCGCCCGCTCATTAGGCGGCCGGTGAATTCGTCGACGATGATGACTTCGTCGTTCTGCACCACGTAGTGCTGGTCCTTGAAGAACAGCGCGTGCGCGCGCAGCGCAGCGTACACGTGGTGCATCAGCATGATGTTGGAAGCGTCATACAGGCTGCCGCCCTCGGGCAGCAGGCCCATCTCGGTGAGGATGGCCTCGACCTTTTCGTGGCCGGCCTCGGACAGCAGCACCTGGCGCGATTTTTCGTCGACCGAGTAGTCGCCCTCGCTGTCTTCCTTGTCCTGCCGGATCAGGCGCGGCGGCACCTGGTTGACCTGCAGGTAGAGCGCGGTGTTTTCCTCCGACTGGCCGGAGATGATCAGCGGCGTGCGTGCCTCGTCGATCAGGATCGAGTCGACTTCGTCGATGATGCCGAAGGCCAGCGGACGCTGTACCTTCTCGCTCATCTGGTAGACCATGTTGTCGCGCAGGTAGTCGAAACCGTATTCGTTGTTGGTGCCGTAGGTGATGTCGGCGGCATACGCGGCCTGCTTGGCGTCGTGCGGCATCTGCGACAGGTTGATGCCGGTGGTCAGGCCGAGGAATCCATACAGCCGGCCCATCCATTCGGCGTCACGGCTGGCGAGGTAGTCGTTGACCGTCACCACGTGCACGCCCTTGCCGGTCAGCGCGTTCAGATAGGCCGCGAGCGTCGCCATCAGCGTCTTGCCCTCGCCGGTGCGCATTTCGGCGATCTTGCCGTCGTGCAGCACCATGCCGCCAACCATCTGCACGTCGAAGTGGCGCATGCCGAGCACGCGCTTCGACGCTTCGCGCACGACCGCAAACGCTTCCGTCAGCATTTTGTCGAGCGATTCGCCGTTTTCCAAGCGGGTCTTGAATTCGGCGGTCTTGCCAGCCAGCTCGGCGTCGGACAATTTTTCCATCGCCGGCTCCAGCGCATTGATCGCCTTGACCTTTTGCAGGTATTGTTTGACCAGCCGCTCGTTGCGGCTACCGAAGACTTTTTTGAACAGGGATTGCAGCATGAGGAATCCGAAAATGCCCGCAGGACGCGGTAAATCCTTGAATCTTAACATAGCGTCCTCGGCTTGCCGTGGCGCCCCCAGGGTAGTGGCCCAGGGGCCCCGCAAGGTCGTCCGGGCGGCCCTGCGCGCGGTCCGGAGATGAGTACGTCAAGCCTCGCTGACCTGCTCGCCAGCCAGCTGCCCAACGGCCTTGCCACGCGCGCACGCGCGCTGCTCGGCATCCAATCCGCGCTCGAACGCGCCCTGCCCGCGGCACTGGCCGGACATGTCCGCGTGATGCAGTTCGAGGCAGACGAGCTCCGCCTAGCGTGCGACAGCGGCGCCGTCGCCAGCCGCCTGCGCGGTCAGACGGACGCACTGATCGCCAGCCTCGGCAAGCTCGGGATCGCGGTGACGGCGGTACGCGTCAGCGTCAACCCCGAGCTGCTCGCACGTTACGTCCACCCGGTCGAGAAGCACGGCCTGCCGACCGCCGCGCTCGACGAACTCACCCACCTCAACGCCACCATCGAAGACGGGCCGCTGAAGGACGCGATCGGCCGCATGCTGCAGCATCACCGCAAGGACTGACCTGTCCACCCTGCATTCGACGCGGCGGTTTCAGGCTTCACGTGGCGCCGCTGCGTCCAGTTCTGCCGGGGCGCGCTCCGGCAGTCCGCTGCGGATATGCAGGTCGCGCTGCGGATAGGGAATGACAATGCCGGCGTGCTTGAATGCGCGCCAGATCGCCAAGTTGATGTCCGAGCGCACGCTGCCCATGCCCGCCTCGGGATCCTGCAGCCACACCCGCAGTTCGAGCTGGATGCCGCTGTCGCCGAAGGCAATCAGGCGGGAGGTGGGCGCCGGATCGTCGAGCACCCGGGGACTGACCCTGGCGGCCTCGTCGAGCAGGGCCAGCGCCTGCTCCGGGTCGTTGTCATAGCTGATCGACACCGGGATCTTCAGGCGCACGTTGCGATCGCTGTAGCTCCAGTTGATCACCTCGTTGGTGATCAGCATTTCGTTGGGGATCAGCCGCTCGACGCCATCGCGGTCCTTCACCACCACGTAGCGCGCATGCAGTTCCTGCACCCAGCCCAGCTTGTTGTCGATGGTGATGACGTCGCCCGGGCGGATCGAACGGTCGAACAGCACGATGAAACCGCTGATGAAATTGCTGGCGATGCGCTGCAGGCCGAAGCCGAGGCCCACACCGAGCGCGCCGCCGAACACCGCCAGCGCGGTGAGGTCGATGCCCACCGCATCCAGCGCCAGCAGAAAGGCCAGCACCATCAGCACGAACTTGCTGAGCTTGACCAGCGCCACCTGCATCCCGGCGTTGACGTATTCGGCCCGGCTGATGCGGTTTTCGATGAGACGCCCCAGCCACTGCGCCAGCAGCCACAACAGGGCCACCGCAAGGACGAACTGGATCACCGTCAGCACCGAGATCCGGGCGCTGCCCAGTTTCATCGCCATGCCGTCCAGCCCTTCCAGCACGGCGGGCAGCCAGCCCAGCAGGTGCAGCGCGACGACGATCCACGCCGAAATCGCGATCAGGTTTTCCCAGGCCTTCACTGCCGGGCCGGAACGGAAGGTCTTGCGCAGGAAATAGATCAGGATCCGGATCGTCGCCAGCGAGATCAGCAGAGGCACGGCGAGGTCGAGCAGATCCACCGGTAATTCCTGATGCAGCAGCAGCGCCCGCCCGGCCAGCACCCCCAGCAGCATGCTGATCGGGAACAGGATGCGCTGCAGGGCCTTCAGCGCGAAATGGCGGACCGTATAGTCCTCACCCGCGGCGTCCGGCTCCGACAGGCTCTGGTTCATGACGCGGCGTACCAGCAGCGCACCCCCTGCGGCCAGCACCAGCACCGTCACCTGCCACCAGAACCCCGAGTCGTGAATCAGGCCGCGGCCATAATTCAGCACGGTTTGCAGATCAAAGGGCAGGTCGAAAGGCATGGGGTGCGCGCTCGGAGGTTTTCCGCAACATACCGGACCGGGGTCGCACACGACAAGCCCCGTTTGGCCGGGGCTGGATTTTTGGACGGTGAGGCTGCCGCATCCCGGCATGTCGGCGACGGAACCGCTGGACCAAGCCGATCACACGATGTACCAGGTCAAGGAAGGCGCGCAACCTGACCCGGCGCGGAATGAGCGGTCAGGCGGCCGTATCGCGGCGGCTCGCGGCCACTACCTGGTTGCGGCCCAGAGCCTTGGCTCCATACAGGCGCTCGTCGCCGATGCGGATCAGCGACTGCAGGTCGGCCGCGTCGATGGCGAGCTGTGCACAGCCGGCACTGAGGGTCACCTGCAGGGTGTCGCCTTGCAGCGGAATGCGCAACGCTTCCACGGCCGCGCGTATCCGCTCGGCGACCTCCACGCCCTGAGAAAGGGTCGTATCCGGCAGCAGCACGTGGAATTCCTCGCCGCCCACCCGCGCCAGCAGATCGGGCGGCCTGAGGCTGCGCTGGATTTCCGCTGCCACCGATTTGAGAACCTGATCGCCGACCTGGTGGCCGTGCCGGTCGTTGATCTGCTTGAAATGATCCAGGTCCAGGCACAGCAGCGACAGCGCAGCGCCACTGCGCCGCGAACGGGCGACCTCCATGCCGGCACGCGCCATGAAATGGCGCCGGTTGGCGGCACCGGTAAGCGAATCGGTCGACGCCAGTTCGGCCAGCCTGGCATTGGACTTCTGAACCTGCAGCAGCGCCTCTTCGGTGCGGGCCTGTTGCGCCCTCAGCTGCTCCATCATTTCGGCCTGGCTGTAGACCGCCGAAAACGAGCGGGTCGTATGGAAGGCCTGCACGATGCCATAACTGAGGATGAAAAATCCGGCCGCGAAAATCCCGTGCGCCAGCCACCATTGATGATTCCACGCACTGGCCAGCATAAAGGACAGTGAGGACTGGGCGAAAGCCGCCAGTGAAATCATGTACACGGTCATCAGCGGCGAGCGGATCCGCCGCAGCACCATCAGCAACACCCCCGCCAGGCACAGCGACAAGGCGCCGATCTCGAGGATGTGCAGAATGGTCTGCGCCTGGGTCCAGGACAGCAGGCTCACCGCGGCCGCGGTCAGTGTGATCAACCCGAACGTCAACCAGCCACGCAGCCAGAACGTACGCTGCTGCCGCAATTCCGGCGGATCGGCCGGACCGCCGTAGTGCCGCAGCGCAACGAAGAAACAGGCCGCCATGACCAGCCGCGAGGCAGGGCCGAAGACCAGAAACAGGGTCAGGTTCTCGTGCACGAGACGCGTCAGCACGCCATGCGGCAGGTAGATCAGGGTAAAGCCGAGAAAGCCCAGCGTCAGCCAGCGCAGGAACACCTCGCCCGACGCCAGGTAGCAGCGCCAGGTGACGTAGGTGGCAAAGCTGCTCAGCGCAATCGCGACGCCGATGGCCAGTTCGTGGACGCCATGGTGTTCAAAGCGCAGGTCCGGGTCCTGAAAGACATGCAGGTACGCGATCGCGACCAAGGGCGACAGCGCAAACGCCACGCCGAGCACGCGTTGATAGGCGCAGGTCAGGGTGCGAATGGACAGACCGGTCTTGCTGGCAGAGTCCTGCATCGGTGGGTTCCCTCTCTATCCTTGCCGAGGGATTCTAGTCTTAAATGCGACGCCCCCTGCTGGATTACGTCCGGCCAACGCCTTCGCTCACCGCAGTACCAGCCGTTCGACCACATACACGAGCGCGACGACAATGCCGACCACCAGTGCGAAGCGCGACACCCGGCCGATATAGCCCAGGTATTTGCGGTTACCGGTGAACAGCCACGCCAGTGCAAGCGCCACCACCGCGATCAGCAGGGCGACGATCATCAGGCGCACAAAAATCATGCGGCGAGCGGATGCAGGCGGAGAAAAGCGGCGGGCACATCCTCGTCACGTTCGAAGCTGACGAACTCCCAGGCCTCCTGATGCTGTAGCAGTTCGCGCAGCAGGGCGTTGTTGAGCGCATGGCCCGACTTGTAGGCCTCGAAGGCGCCGATCACCGGGTGGCCCAGCAGGTAGAGGTCGCCGATCGCGTCGAGCACCTTGTGCTTGACGAACTCGTCCTCGTAACGCAGGCCGTCCTGATTCAGCACGCGGAACTCGTCCATGACAATGGCGTTGTCGAGCGAACCGCCGAGCGCCAGTCCCTGATTGCGCAGGTACTCGACCTCGTGCATGAAGCCGAAGGTGCGCGCGCGGGCGACCTCCTTGGTGTAGGCGGTGTCGGCGAAGTCGATCGTCACCGTCTTGCCGCTCTTGTCGAACACCGGGTGCTTGAAGTCGATGGTGAACTCGACCTTGAAGCCGTTGTGCGGAACGAAACGCGCCCACTTGTCGCCGTCATGCACCTCGATCGGCTGCGTGATGCGCACGTAGCGCTTCGCCGCGTCCTGCTCGACGATGCCGGCGGACTGCAGCAGGAACACGAACGGCGCCGAGGAGCCGTCCATGATCGGGATCTCCGGGCCGGTGAGGTCGACCAGCAGGTTGTCGATGCCCAGCCCGGCGAGCGCAGACATCAGGTGCTCGACGGTGGACACCTTGGCGGCGCCGGATTCGAGCAGCGAGCACAGCCGGGTGTCGGTGACCAGATACGGATCGGCCTTGAGCTCGGCGGGGGGGTCGAGGTCCATCCGCCGGAACACGATGCCGGTATCGGGGCCCGCCGGACGCAGGGTCATCTCGACCTTGACGCCGGAATGCAGACCGACGCCGGTCGCTTTCACCGGCGTTTTAAGGGTGCGTTGCTTGATCATCGCGGCATTTTAACCGGTCTCGGCAGCGGTATCGAGCAGGGCGACCGGAACCCGTCCGGTCGCCCTGCGCCGACCCGCATGCTCAGTCCGCCTGCTTGCGCAGGAAGGCCGGGATGTCCAGGGTGTCGATACCGGAATCGGCCATCGCCTGGATGGTGCGGCTGCGCCGGCTGGTCATCACGCTCGGCACCTCCTCGCTGCTGCCCATCATCATCGGCGCATCGTCGGTACCGGTGCGGATGATCTGCATCGGTTTCGGCTGCTGGCGTGCGACCGGGCTGCCAAGACCGGTGGCGACCATGGTGACGCGCAGCGCATCTTCCATGCCGTCGTCGAGCACCTGACCGACGATGACCGTGGCTTCCTCGGCGGTGAAGCTCTTGATGGTGTTCATCACCTCGTGAATCTCGCGCATCTTGACGCTGGACGAGGCGGTGATGTTGACCAGCACGCCACGCGCGCCGGCCAGGTTGACGTCTTCCAGCAGTGGGCTGGCGACGGCCTGTTCGGCAGCAATCCGTGCGCGGTTGTCGCCGCTGGCCTCGGCCGAACCCATCATCGCCATGCCCATCTCGCTCATCACGGTGCGCACGTCGGCGAAGTCGACGTTGACCAGACCCGGGCAGTTGATGACTTCGGCGATGCCGCCGACCGCGCCATGCAGCACGTTGTTGGCTGCCTTGAAGGCGTCGAGCATCGAGACGTCGTCGCCCAGCACCTGCATCAGCTTCTCGTTGGGGATGATGATCAGCGAATCGACATGACGGGAGAGCGCCTCGATGCCGGCGTTGGCGGCGCGCACCCGCTTGCCTTCGAACATGAAGGGCTTGGTGACCACGGCCACGGTCAGAATGCCGAGTTCCTTGGCGACTTCGGCCACCACCGGGGCGGCGCCGGTGCCTGTGCCGCCGCCCATGCCAGCGGTGATGAACAGCATGTCGGCGCCGTCGATCATCTCGGCGATGCGTTCGCGGTCTTCCAGCGCGGCTTCGCGGCCGACGTCCGGGTTGGCGCCGGCGCCGAGTCCCTTGGTCACGCCGTTGCCGAGTTGTAGCTGCATCTTCGCCTGGTTGCGCTTGAGCGCCTGCGCATCGGTATTGATGGCGATGAACTCCACGCCCGTCAAACCCGAATCGATCATGTGATCGACTGCGTTGCCGCCACAGCCGCCCACACCGATCACCTTGATCACTGCATCCTGAGTGTCTACATCCATCAATTCAAACATCGTGCTCTCCTCTTTTACTCAAAACAAAAACCACTTTCAAAAATCCTTTGGTGTGTTTGCCTCGATGCGCTTGGCGCAGCGGGCACAACCGCCAAATTCCGTTTCGACGCCGCGCTTGCCCGATCAAGGGCATCACCACGTCAGAAATTTCCCTTGAACCAGCTCTTCATGCGCTCAAGAATGTCCTTCAGGCTGTTGCCGGACAGCTTGGGTGCGTCGCGTCCGCGCGCCTCCAGTCCGGCCAGCAGCAGCCCCATGCAGGTGGCGTAACGCGGGTTGTGCATCACGTCCGACAGCCCGCCCGCGTAGCGCGGCCAACCCATGCGCACCGGCATGTGGAAGACCTCCTCCCCCAGCTCGACCATGCCCTGCATCCCGGCCGAGCCGCCGGTGATGACGATGCCGGACGACAGCAGCTCCTCGAAACCGCTGCGACGCAGCTCGGCCTGCACCAGCGAATACAGTTCCTCCATGCGCGGCTCGATGAACTCGGCCAGCGTCTGCCTGGACAGCGTGCGCGGCGGCCGGTCGCCGATGCCGGGCACTTCGATCATGTCGCGCGCATCGGCCAGCTGGCGCAATGCGCAGCCGAACTGGATCTTGATGTCCTCGGCTTCCTTCGGCGGGGTGCGCAGCGCCACCGCAATGTCGTTGTTGACCTGATCGCCCGCCACCGGGATCACCGCGGTGTGGCGGATCGCGCCGTTGGTGAACACGGCGATGTCGGTGGTGCCGCCGCCGATGTCGACCAGGCACACGCCCAGCTCCTTCTCGTCTTCGGTCAACACCGCCATGGCTGAGGCCAGCGGCTGCAGCACCAGGTCCCCGACTTCGAGTCCGCAGCGACGCACACACTTGATGATGTTCTGCGCGGCCGAGACCGCGCCGGTGACGATGTGCACCTTCACTTCCAGCCGCATCGCGCTCATGCCCAGCGGGTCGCGCACGTCTTCCTGGCCGTCGACGATAAACTCCTGCGGAATGGTGTGCAGGATCTGCTGGTCGGTCGGGATGTTGACCGCGCGTGCGGTTTCCACCACGCGGTCGACGTCCATCTGGCTGATTTCCTTGTCCTTGATGGCGTACATGCCATGCGAGTTGAAACTCTTGATGTGACTGCCGGCGATGCCGGTGTAGACCTCGCGGATCTTGCAGTCGGCCATCAGCTCGGCTTCTTCCAGCGCGCGCTGGATGGCATTGACGGTGGCTTCGATGTTGACCACCACGCCGCGGCGCAGACCGCGCGACGGATTCGTGCCCATGCCGATGACTTCAAGCACACCTTCGTCGTTGATTTCCGCAACGATGCAGACAATTTTCGAGGTGCCGATGTCGAGGCCGACGACAAGGTTCTTGGGATCTCTGGGCTTACTCATGTTGCGTGGCGCTCATGTTTTGCTCGGTTTGAAAGGGGACACGCCATCCGGCATCCGCACGGCGAAACCATCGGGGTAGCGCAGGTCGACTGTGACGGGCGCAACGGCGACGACAATCTGCCCGTCCTCGCTCTGCTGCGCGCCGAACAGGCGCGGATACAACTCGGTGAAACGCGCCAGGCGGACGTTGGTCTGCTCGCGGCCGAGCGCGAGCGTCATGCCGGTGTCGAGGCGGATGCGCCAGGCCCGGCGCGGCGACAGCCGCAGTTCCTCGATCGCCATGCCGAGCGGCGCGAGTGCTTCCTGATGACGTCGGTAGGCGGCCACCACTTCATCCGCGCTGTCCTCGGGTCCGGACAGCCGCGGCAGGCGGTCGGCCACCGCGGCGACGAACACCGTTCCCGCCTCGCTCACCAGCGCATCGTTGTTCCAGCGCGCCAGCGGCACATGTTCGGTGAGCGACACCACCAGGGTGTCGGGCCAGCGGCGTTCGACCCGCGCCTCACGCACCCAGGGCAGCTTTTCCAGACTGCTACGCACGCGCTCGATGTCGACCGTGAAGAAGGTGCCGCGCACCTGGCGCTCGGCCACCAGTCGGATCTGCGCCTCGGTGACATGTGCCATCGGCGTCGCCACCTCGATCGCGCGCAGCGCGAACCACGGCTGCGCCATCACCCAGCTCGATGCGCCGTAGGCCAGTAGCGCGAGCGATCCCCAGGTCAGCACGCGGGCGACCTGGCTCAACGGGTGGGCAGCGATTTCGTGGGGGCTGACCTTCACAGGGTCTGCTCCAGAATGGCGATGCACAGTTGATCGAAACTCAGGCCGGCGACGCGCGCGGCCATCGGCACCAGGCTGTGGTCGGTCATGCCCGGCGAGGTGTTCACTTCCAGCAGGTAGGGATTGCCGAGACTGTCCAGCATCAGGTCGACCCGGCCCCAACCGCGACCCTCGACCAGGCGGAAGGCGTCGAGCGCCAGCTGCCGCAACGCCATTTCCTGCGCGTCCGCAAGGCCCGCCGGGCAGTGGTACTGGGTGTCGTCGCGCAGGTACTTCGCCTCGAAGTCATAGAAAGCCTTCTCCTGGGCGGGCTGCAGCCGGATCAGCGGCAGCGCGGTATCGCCGAGTATGCCGACGGTGAACTCGGCGCCGTCGATGAATTTTTCCGCCAGCACCAGCGCGTCATGCTCGACCGCGGTCTCGAACGCCGCTTTCAGCGTGCCCGCTTCAGTGACCTTGCTCATGCCGATGCTGGAGCCTTCGCGCGCCGGCTTGACGAAAATCGGCAGGCCGAGACGTTTCTCGATCGCGGCGAAATCGCTGTCTGCAACCAGGATGTCCCAATCGGCGGTCGGCAGCCCGGCGGCGCGCCACAGCAGTTTGGTGCGCCACTTGTCCATGCCGATCGCCGACGCCATGACGCCGCTGCCGGTGTAGGGCAGGTTCAGCAATTCAAGCGCGCCCTGCATGCAGCCGTCCTCGCCATAGCGTCCGTGCAGCGCGATGAACACGCGATCGAACTCGCCGCTGATGAGGTCGCCGAGGTTGCGGTTGGCCGGGTCAAAGGCATGCGCGTCGACGCCCTGCCGCGTGAGCGCTGCCAGCACCGCATTGCCGCTGTTGAGCGACACCGGGCGCTCAGCCGAGGTGCCCCCCAGCATCACCGCGACCTTGCCGAACCGCTTGGCGGAATTCATTTCACTCACTGCCGCTCTCCAATAATGCGCACTTCGCGGATCAGCCGCACGTTGGTGCGGGCCTCCACGCTTTCTTCCACATGCTCGATCAGGCGTTCGATGTCGGTCGCCGTGGCCTGGCCGATGTTGACGATGAAATTGGCATGCTTTTCCGACACCTGCGCGCCGCCGATCCGGTAGCCCTTGAGCCCGCACGACTCGATCAGCCGTGCGGCATGGTCGCCGGGCGGGTTTCGGAATACCGATCCAGCGTTGGGCTGGCCCAGCGGCTGGGTGTCGATGCGTTTTTGCAGCAGCGAACGGATCGTGTCGCGCGAGGCCACACCATCGCCTTTTTCCAGACGGAACCAGCCGCCGATAAACCACTCCTGGCTCGGCTGCCGGAGCGCCACATGCCGATAGCCGATCACATACTCATGCGGCAGGCGTTCGTTCAGCTGGCCTTCGCGGTCGAGCGTCTGTACCTGCACCAGCCGGTCCCAGGTTTCGCTGCCGTAGCAGCCGGCGTTCATTGCGATCGCACCGCCGACGGTGCCGGGGATGCCGGCCCAGAATTCGCCGCCGACCAGATCGTGGTTGGCGGCAAAGCGCGCCAGCTTGGGCGAGGCGACGCCGGCCTGAGCGTAGACCAGCGCACTGTCAATGTTCTCGGGGGCCGGCGGCATGCCGTGCGTGCGGCTTTCGAGCGCGAGCTTCTTCAGCACCCCGTGCAGCAGGATCACCACACCGGCCACACCACCATCGCGCACCAGCAGATTGCTGCCGAGCCCGACCATGTGGATATCCTCGTGCGCCGACACCGAACGCACCAGCCAGGTCAGGTCTTCCAGGTCGGCCGGGATGTAAACGCGCTGCGCTGCGCCGCCGGCACGCCAGGAAACATGCTTTTTCATCGGCTCGTTGTAGAGGAAGCGGCCCCGCAACACTGGTGCGGCACCTCCCGTCGTGTCGATCTCGCTCATGCGGTAGTTATGTCGCATGCCCGTCTCCCAATGCCGGCGCGACCTGGCCGATGCTGCCGGCGCCCATGACCAGCACCACGTCGCCAGCCTGTGCCAGATCGCGCACCGTCGCCGGCACGTCGACGACGTTTTCCACGAACACCGGCTCGACCTTGCCCGCCACCCGCACCGCGCGCGCCAGCGCACGGCCATCGGCGGCGACGATCGACGTCTCGCCGGCGGGATAGACCTCGGTCAGCACCAGTACGTCGGTTTCCGACAGCACTTTGACGAAATCCTCGAAGCAGTCGCGCGTGCGGGTGTAACGATGCGGCTGGAACACCAGCACCAGGCGGCGGCCGGGAAAAGCCCCGCGTACCGCCGCCAGCGTGGCGGCCATTTCCACCGGGTGATGGCCGTAATCGTCGATCAGGCAGTAGCGGCCACCGTCTTTCGCAGGCTGCTCGCCGTAGCGCTGGAAGCGCCGCCCGACGCCATGGAACTCGGCCAGCGCCTTGACGATCGCGGTGTCGCTCGCGCCCACTTCAGTCGCCACCGCAATCGCGGCCAGCGCGTTCAGCACGTTGTGCATGCCAGGGTGATTCAACACCACGTCGAGATCGGCCATCTCCTCGCGCCGCACGGTGAAATGCATGCGGCCGCCCTCAAAGCGCGGGCTCAACGCGCGCACCTGGGCCGCCTCGTCGAAGCCATAGGTGGTGATTGGCTTGGTGATGCGTGGCAGGATTTCGCGAACGTGCGGATCGTCGATGCACAGCACCGCCATGCCATAAAAGGGCAGACGCTGGCAGAAGTCGACGAATGCGGTTTTCAGCCGCTCGAAGTCGTGGCCGTAGGTTTCCATGTGATCGGCGTCGATGTTGGTGACGATCGCGATCACCGGCGTCAGATACAGAAATGAGGCGTCCGATTCGTCGGCCTCGGCGACCAGAAAGTCGCCCTGGCCCAGGCGCGCGTTGGTACCGGCGGCGGTGAGCTTGCCGCCGATGACGTAGGTCGGGTCCATGCCCGCCTCGCCGAGTATGCTGGCGACGAGGCTGGTCGTGGTCGTCTTGCCGTGGGTGCCGGCGACGCCGATGCCCTGCTTCAGCCGCATCAGTTCGGCGAGCATCAGTGCGCGCGGCACGATCGGAATCTTCTTCTCGCGCGCGGCGATCACCTCGGGGTTATCCTCCTGCACCGCTGTCGAGGTCACCACCGCGTCAGCATCGGCGATGTTGTCCGCCGCGTGGCCGCGATGGATGCTCGCACCGAGTTTCGTCAGGCGCTGGGTCACCGCGTTGTCGGCGAGGTCCGAGCCCGATACCGCGTAGCCGAGATTCAGCAGCACCTCGGCAATGCCGCTCATGCCGACGCCGCCGATGCCGACGAAATGAATGTGCTTGACGGCGTGCTTCATTTCGCCAGTGCCTCGCATATATCGGCGACCTGCCGGGTCGCGTCAGGTTTGGCAAGCTTCAGGGCCTTGTCCGACATCACGGAAAGCGAGGCTCGATCGAGTCCCCCGATCAGCGCCGCCAGCATTTCCGCAGTCAGGTCCTTCTGCTGCATCAGCCAGCCGGCGCCCGCGTCGGAGAGAAATTCGGCGTTGCCGGTCTGGTGGTCGTCCACCGCGAACGGGAAGGGCACCAGTACCGCGGGCACGCCGGCACACGCCAGTTCGGCCACGGTCATCGCGCCGGCACGACAGATGGCGAAGTCGCAGGCGCGATATGCGTCGGCCATGTTTTCGATGTAGTCGCGCACCTCGGCCTCGACGCCGGCGTCAGCATAATTGGCACGCAGGGCGTCAAGATGCTGACGGCCCGATTGGTGCACGACCTGCGGACGCTTGTCCGCCGGAAGCAGCGCAAGCGCCTGCGGTACCAGATTGTTCAAGGCCGTGGCGCCGAGGCTGCCGCCCACCACCAGCAGGCGCAGCGGCCCCGTACGTGCGGCACGCTCACCCGCCGGGACCGCCGCGATGTCGCTCCGTACTGGGTTGCCCACCCACTCGGTCGCCACGCGGCGGCAGGGGATGGGCTTGTCGTGTGCATGCGTGAACACTTTGGGGAAAGCGGTCAGCACGCGCTCGGCCAGACAGGCCAGCACGCGGTTGGTCAGCCCCCCTACCGAATTCTGTTCGTGGATGACCAGCGGCCGGTTCAACAGACTCGCCATCATGCCGCCCGGAAAGGCGGTGTAGCCGCCCATGCCCAGCACCACGTCGGGCCGGCGCTGCAGGATGGCACGCAGGCTCTGCCAGAAGGCGATCAGCAGCATGGCAGGCAGCAGCACTTTCTTCAGCAGGCCTTTTCCGCGCACGCCGCCCATCGCCACCCACACCATGTCGATGCCAGCCGCCGGAACGACGCGCGCTTCGAGGCCGGTTTTGGTGCCGAGCCAGAACACGTCCCAGCCGCGCGCACGCAAGGCATCCGCCACCGCCAGCGCAGGGTAGACGTGACCGCCGGTGCCGCCAGCCATCACCATCAGGGTACGATTCACGGTCGCCATCAGAAGGTCTTCCCCCGCATCATCTGCCGATGCTCCCAGTCGATGCGCAAGAGCACCGCGATCGCCAGGCAGTTGGCGACGATGCCGCTGCCGCCGAACGACAGGAAGGGCAGCGTCAGGCCCTTGGTTGGCAGCAGGCCGACGTTCACCCCCATGTTGATCAGCGCCTGCACGCCGAGCCAGATGCCAATGCCCTGCGCCACCAGCGCGCAATAGTTGCGTTCCAGCTGCGCCGCACGGTGGCCGATCAGGAAAGCCTTGACGATGAGCCAGGCGAACAGGCCGATCACAACCGCAACACCGACAAAGCCGAATTCCTCGGCGATCACCGCGAGCAGAAAGTCGGTGTGCGCCTCGGGCAGATAGAAGAGCTTTTCGACGCTGCCGCCCAGCCCCTGTCCGAGCCACTCGCCGCGACCGAAGGCGATCAGCGCATGGGAAAGCTGATAGCCCTTTCCGTAGGGGTCGGCGAACGGGTCCATGAAGCCCAGCATGCGCTGCATGCGGTATTCGGAGGTGAGGATCAGCAGCGCAAAGCCGGCCAGCAGCACCACCACCAGCGCGGCGAACACCTTCCAGTTGAGCCCGCCGACAAACAGGATGCCCATGCCGATCGCGACGATGACGACGAAGGCGCCGAAATCCGGCTCGCTCAGCAACAGCACGCCGGTCAGCATCATCACCGCGGCCATCGGCAGAAAGCCTTTCTTGAAATCGTGCATGAAGGCCGCCTTGCGCGTGGTGTAGTCGGCGGCATACAGCACGGCGAGGAATTTCATCAGCTCGGACGGCTGCAGGTTGGCGAAGCCGAGCGGGATCCAGCGCCGGCTGCCGTTGACTTCGCGGCCGATGCCGGGGATCAGCACCACCACCAGCAACAGCAGGCCCACCAGAAAAAGATAGGGCGCGGCCTGTTGCCACACCTTCATCGGCACCTGGAAAGCGGCGATGCCGACGCTGATGCCGATCAGGGTGAAGATGCCTTGCCGCAGCAAATAGTATTCGCCGTTGTAGCCGGTATAGCGGGCGGCCTCGGCGATCGCGATCGAGGCTGAGTACACCATCACGAGACCGATCGCCAGCAGGCCGAGCGCCAGCCACAGCAGGCTGAAATCGAGCTCGCCGCTGGGTTTGGGGGCTCGTGCGGTGTACAACA
>CAZUVC010000016.1:0-62584 GCA_964623745.1 uncultured Thiobacillus sp.
CCGCCGCGCCGCCGCCCGTCGCGGCGCCGGCAGCGGCCCAGCCTGCGGTGCCGCTGCCCACGGCCGCGCCTGTCGTGTCGGCCGTGGCGCCGGGTGAACGCCCTCACCCCAACCCTCTCCCGCAAGCGGGAGAGGGGGCGAACGTAATGCCCAAACCGACCAAACGCGAGCCGATGTCGCGGCTGCGCCAGCGGGTGGCCGAGCGCCTGGTCGCGGCACAGCATACCGCCGCCATGCTCACCACCTTCAACGAGGTGAACATGCAGCCGGTGAACGAACTGCGCCAGCGCTACAAGGCCGAGTTCGAGGTCAGGCACGGCGTCAAGCTGGGCTACATGTCCTTCTTCGTGCGCGCGGTGTGCCAGGCGATGCAGCAGTTTCCGATCGTCAACGCCGCCATCGACGGCAACGACATCGTGTGGCAGGAGGAGGTCGACATCGGCATCGCCATTTCCAGCCCGCGCGGGCTGGTGGTGCCGATTTTGCGCCGTGCGCAGACGCTGTCATCGGCCGGGATCGAGCTGGCCATCGCCGACTTCGCCCAGCGGGCGCGCGCGAGCCGGCTCACGCTCGAGGACCTGTCCGGCGGCAGTTTCTCGATCACCAATGGCGGCGTGTTCGGCTCGCTGCTGTCCACGCCCATTCTCAATCCGCCGCAGTCGGCCATCCTCGGCATGCACACCATCCAGGAGCGGCCGGTGGCCGAAAACGGCCAGGTGGTGATCCGTCCGATGATGTACCTGGCGCTGACCTACGATCACCGGCTGATCGACGGTCGCGACGCGGTACAGTTTCTGGTGGCGGTGAAGGCCGCGCTGGAAGCGCCGGATGCGCTGTTGCCGACCCCCTGATCCGGCCCTCACGATGAACGCATCCGCCCCGCCGCAAAACGCCCCGCCATCTTCGCCCGACAACCTGGTCGAGATCAGCGATTTGCATTTCGCGTTTGAGCAGAATCAGGTGCTCAAGGGGGTCAATCTCGCCATCCCGCGCGGCAAGCTGGTCGCCATCCTTGGCGTCAGCGGCTGCGGCAAGACCACGCTGCTGCGGCACATCGGCGGCCAGTTGAAGCCGGCGCGCGGCCAGGTGACGTTCGACGGCCAGGTGGTGCATACGCTCGGCAACACTGCGCTCTACGCGATGCGGCGCAAGATGGGCATGATGTTCCAGGTCAGCGGGCTGTTCAGCGACCTCTCGGTGTTCGACAACATCGCGTATCCGATCCGCGAGCATACCGACCTGCCGGAAGACGCCGTACGCGACCTGGTACTGATGAAACTCGATGCCGTGGGCCTGCGCGGCGCACGCGACCTGATGACAGGCGAGCTGTCGGGCGGCATGGAGCGCCGTGTGGCGCTGGCCCGCGCGATCGCGCTCGACCCGATGCTGATGATGTACGACGAGCCCTTCGCCGGGCTCGACCCGATTTCGCTCAACACAATCGCCAGCCTGATCCGCACGCTCAACGACGCGCTCGGCCTGACCTCGATTGTGGTGACCTACGACGTCTCGGAGTCGCTCAAGGTCGCCGACTACGTCTATTTCATCCATGACGGCGTCGTGGTGGCGGAAGGCGAGGCTGCCGCCATGGCTGATTCGAGCGACCCCTTCGTGCACCAGTTCGTCCATGCCAAGCCGGATGGCCCGGTAGCCTTCCAGTATCCCAGCCGCCCCTACGCAGAAGCGTTGGGCCTCTCACCGACCCCGCCCTGACTCCCTGATCAAGCCTGCAAGATGGGGCGCTGCGCGCCGCAGAAGGTTTCAGTTAAGCCCGTAACAGCCGTTATTTCCCTGAATGACACGCTTTCGGGGGTAAAACTGCGGTGATCTGCGGCAATTTCCGATGTTCAGGGTTGCGGCCATGAGTCTGGATTGGGTCGGTTCGGACGATGCGTCGATCGATTACAGTGCACTGCGCGCGCTGGTGGTGGAGGATTACCCCGGCATGCGCAACGCGCTGCGTCTGACCCTGTCCAACTTCGGCATCACCAAGGTTCAACTCGTCTCCAACGCGTCGGAGGCCATTTATCACGTCAAGCAGAAGTCCTACGACTTCATCCTGTGCGATTTCAATCTGGGCGAGGGCCGTGACGGCCAGCAGTTACTGGAGGAATTGCGCCACAGCAACCTGATTTCCATCGAGACGGTCTTCATCATGGTGACGGCCGAGTCCTATTACGAGAAAGTGGTCGCGACGGCCGAGCTGGCGCCGGATGACTACATGATCAAGCCGTTCAGCCCGGAACTCCTGCGCAGCCGGCTCGAAAACATCCTGCTGCAAAAATGGGCCTTTCGCGACGTCTACCGGCATTTCATGGCAGGCGAACTGGAAGACGCCATCGTGGCCTGCGACCAGCTGATTGAGGGCAAGCCGAAACATCTGGTGGACGCCCTGCGCTTCAAGGGGGAACTGCTGGTCGCACTCGGCCGTTTCGAAGAGGCGGAGGCCTTGTACCAGCAGGTGATCTCGATGCGGGCCGTGCCGTGGGCGCGTCTGGGACTGGCCCGCTCGCTGCATCACCAAAACAAGGACGAGGCCGCCGAGAATGTGCTGCGCGACGTCATGGAGCAGGCGCCCGAGATGGTCGCTGCCTATGACCTGCTTTCCGATGTGTGTCTGGCCAAGAAGGATGCCCCGGCAGCCCAGCAGGCGCTCGAGCGGGGAGTGGCCATTTCTGCCCGCACGGTGCGCCGGCAACAGCGTCTGGGCGAAATCGCGCAGAACAATGGCGATCTGGACACGGCGCGCGCTGCATTTTCCAGTGTGCTGGAAAAAGGCCTGCATTCCGTCTTCGTCACCCCCAGCGATTTTGGCAACCTGTGCCGGGTGCAGCTCGAGCAGGGTGACCTTCAGGGCGTCGCAAAAACCCTGAAGGACAACAAGAACATTCTGCAGGGCAGCCCGGAAGGGCAACTGGTGGTGGCGGTTGCCCAGGGCATGGCACACGTCAAGGCCGGCAATCTGGATGCGGCGGCGAAATCGGTGGAGGCGGCCGCCGCGCTGCGTGCCGGCGGAACCCACGGCGATCCCGCCCTGATGCTGGATCTGGCAGGCACCTGCATGGTCAGCGGCCGCATCGAGGAGGCCGACAGCATCGTGGCCGAGGTGGCGCGCAATGCGCACGACAGCGAGTCGCTGCTGGCCAAGGCCCGCAAGCTCTACGATGAATCCGGACGCACCGAGGCCGGCGCATCCGTGCTGTCAAAGGCGACCTCCGACGTGCGCAAGCTCAACAACGAAGGTGTGGTGCTGGCCCAGCGGGGCGATTTCAAGTCGGCGGTCGAGAAGCTGCTGACGGCGTGTGGCGAAGCACCCCACAACCCGCGCATCATGATGAACGCCGTCTGGGTGATCCTCAAGTTCATCGACCAGGCCGGCATGGACGAACAGCTGATCGCGTCGGCCAGGCATCATCTGAATGAGGCAGAACGCCAGGCGCCGGGCCACGCGCGGATTGCGGACTTGCGGCGGCACCTGAAAGAGGTGGAAAACCGTTTTGGCATCCAGCGAAAGGGCACCGCATGACCTTGAATCGCACCGACCTGTATGCCGCGTTGATTCATGAACTGAAGAACGATCTCGGCCTGCTTTCGATCACGCTCGACAGCATTGCCCCCCAGGGCGAGGCGACGCACGATGCTGCAGTCGATTCGGCGCGGCTGCTGTGCCAGGGGGTGGTCGACCGCCTGCAGCAGGCGCTGCGGGTCTACAAGGCGATCGACCAGCCGATCCGCCCGTCGATCGATGCCTGGTCGCCACACGATGCCGTGCATGAAATCCGTGACCGGGCAGCGTCGCTCTCGCGCGGCCGCATCCGGGTCGAAGCAGCGCTGGCGCCGGAGGTGCCGGAAATCTGGTTCTTCGACCGCGACCTGGTTGAAATGGCGCTGATCAACGCCATCCACAATTCCCTCGCCTACGCACGATCGCATCTGCGTATCGAAGCAGGCATGCTGGAAGGCTGCCTTGCCCTGACCGTGCGCGATGATTCGCCAGGCTATCCGGCGCATATTCTGGCGGGCGCGGCGACGGATTCAAACGGCCACACCCGGCAGACCGGCCTCGGCCTGCAGTTTTCCAGACTGATCGCAGAGAGTCACGACAATCGGGGTCGTCGGGGCGAACTGCGCCTTCACAACGATCAGGGCGCGGTGTTCTGCCTGCTGCTGCCCTGACGCGGCGCTTCATGCGGCCAGAGCCCCTGCGCTAATACGGCCACACCCAGGCATCCGCCTCCGGCTGATCGACCCCGTGCTCGTGCGCGTAGTCGCGGCAGTCGATCTGCATGTCGCGCAGCTTCTGCTTGACGTGGGCACCGGCCACGCACAGCGCGGGCACGCGGTTGATCACGTCGATGGCGAGGCTGAAACGGTCGATTTCGTTTTCGATCGCCAGTTCCAGCGGCGTGTTGATGCTGCCCTTTTCCTTGTAGCCGCGCACGTGCATGTTGTCGTGGTTGGTGCGGCGGTAGGCCAGACGATGGATCAGCCAGGGGTAGCCGTGGAAGTTGAAGATCACCGGCTTGTCGCGGGTGAACAGGCTGTCGAAATCGCGATCCGACAGGCCGTGCGGGTGTTCGCCGGCCGGCACCAGCGTGTAGAGATCGACCACGTTGATGAAGCGCACTTTCAGATCGGGGAAGTGCTCGCGCAAGAGCACCGTCGCGGCCAGCGCTTCCTTGGTGGGGATGTCGCCGGCGCATGCCATCACCACGTCGGGCTCCGATCCGGCGTCGTTGCTTGCCCATTCCCAGATGCCGATGCCCTTGGCGCAGTGCTTGATCGCCGCCTCCATGTCCAGGTATTGCAGGTGCTTCTGCTTGTCGCAGACGATCACGTTGACGAGGTCGGTGCTTTCCAGGCATTTGGCAGCGGTGGCGAGCAGCGTGTTGACGTCGGGCGGAAGATAAATGCGCGTCACCGCCGGGCTCTTGTTCACCACCACGTCGAGGAAGCCCGGGTCCTGGTGGGTGAAGCCGTTGTGGTCCTGGCGCCAGACGGTCGAGGTGATCAGGAGATTGAGCGAAGCCACCGGCGAGCGCCACGGCACCTCCTTGCACATCGCCAGCCATTTGGCGTGCTGGTTGAACATCGAGTCGATCACGTGGACGAATGCCTCGTAGCTCGACAAAAAACCGTGGCGGCCGGTCAGCAAATAGCCTTCCAGCCAGCCTTCGATGGTGTGCTCGGACAGCATTTCCATCACCCGTCCGTCGGGGGACAGTTCGCTGCCGCCAGAGTCTTCTGGATAGATATCGGCGAGCCAGGTTTTCTTGGTGACCTCGTAGAGGTTGTCGAGCTTGTTCGACGCATTTTCGTCCGGACCGAACACGCGGAAGTTGTCCATGTTCTGCGCCATCACGTCGCGTAGCAGCTTGCCGAGCGGGCGCGTGTTTTCTGCCGTGCCCTTGCCGGGGCCGGGCACGTCGGCAGCGTACGCGCGGAAATCCGGCATCCGCAGCGGGCGCCGCAACAGGCCGCCGTTGGCATGCGGATTCGCGCTCATGCGGCGGTTGCCGGTGGGCGCCAGCGCACGCAGTTCCGGGCGCAGGCGGCCGGCCTCGTCGAACAGCGCGTGTGGGTCATAGCTGCGCAGCCAGGTTTCCAGCTGCTGCAGGTGGGCCGGGTCGCTGCGTACGCCGGCCAGCGGCACCTGGTGCGCGCGCCAGAAGCCCTCGACCTTCTTGCCGTCGACCTCGGCCGGGCCGGTCCAGCCCTTGGGCGAGCGCAGCACGATCATCGGCCAGCGCGGCCGCCCGGGTACGCCGGTTCGCCGCGCTTCGCCCTGGATGCGGTGAATCTCCAGCACGCAGCGCTCCATCGTCACCGCCATCTCGGCATGCATGGTCATCGGGTCGTCGCCTTCGACGAAATAGGGGGTCCAGCCGTAGCCCTTGAACAGGTTTTCCAGCTCCTCGTGCGAAATGCGCGCCAGCAGCGTCGGGTTGTGGATCTTGTAGCCGTTGAGATGCAGGATGGGCAGCACGGCGCCATCGCGGATCGGATTGAGGAATTTGTTGGAATGCCATGCGGTAGCGAGCGGTCCGGTTTCGGCCTCGCCGTCGCCCACCATCACGGCCACCAGCAGGTTCGGGTTGTCGAACGCGGCGCCGAAGGCATGCGAGACGCTGTAGCCGAGCTCGCCGCCTTCGTGGATCGAACCGGGGGTTTCCGGCGTGCAGTGGCTGCCGATGCCGCCGGGGAAGGAAAAATCCTTGAAGAAGCGGCGCATGCCGACATCGTCTTCGCTCTTGTTGGGATAGACCTCGCTGTAGGTCCCTTCCAGGTACACCGGCGCCAGCACGCCGGGCGCACCATGGCCGGGGCCGGCGAGGAACATGGCGTCGAGCTCATACTGCAGGATCAGTCGGTTGAGGTGGACCCAGGTGAAGCTCAAGCCCGGGCTGGCACCCCAGTGGCCGAGCAGGCGGCGCTTGATGTGCTCGACCTGCAGCGGCTCGCGCAGCAGCGGGTTGTCGCGCAGATAAATCATGCCGGCCGCAAGGTAGTTGCAGGCGCGCCAGTAGGCGTCGATCTTTTCCAGCGTGTCGGCAGCGGGTGGAGCGGGTATCGGGGTCGGTGCGTTCATGCGGTTTCCTTCCTTTTGTAAGACGCGCGGTCACGCCAGTGTGGGGGGTCAAGCTTGCAGTTTGATGGCCGTTCTCAAGCCGACCCCCTGCATTCGCTACAGTTCCGTCGCTAAGCGCCTGCGGCCAGCGTCCAGGCGTGCTGCGCGATCACCTTTTCCTCGTCGGTGGGGATGACCCACGCGGAAATGCGACTGTCCGCCTGGCTGATGCGTGGGCCGTGTCGCGCGTTGGCTGCGGCGTCCAGCGTCAGCCCGAGCCAGCCCAGATGGCGGCAGATGGCGGCGCGTACCGGCGCGGCGTGCTCGCCAATGCCTGCGGTGAAGACCAGCGCGTCGAGACCTTCAAGTGTAACCGCATGGCTGGCGATGGCCTGGGCGGTGCTGTTGGCGAAGAGTTCCAGCGAGGCGGCCGGATGCGGATCGTTGCTGGCGAGCAGCGTGCGCACGTCGCCGCTGAGGCCGGACACGCCGAGCAGACCGGCACGGTGGTGCAGCAGATCATCAAGCTGGGCCGTGCTCATACCTTCCTCGCGCAGCAGATAGAGCAGCACGCCAGGATCGAGCGCGCCGCAGCGGCTGGCCATCGGTATGCCGTCGAGCGGGGTGAAGCCCATCGAGGTTTCCACGCTGCGTCCCTGCTGCAGCGCGCACAGGCTGGCGCCGTTGCCCAGATGCGCGACCACCACCCGGCCCGCGGCCGCATCGCCCAGGTAATCCGGCAGCACGGCGGCGATATGTTCATACGACAGTCCATGGAAACCGTAGCGGCGGATGCCGCGTTCATCGAGTTCGCGCGGCAGTGCAAAGCGCCGGGCCCGCGGCGGCAGGGTGTGGTGGAACGCGGTGTCGAAGCAGGCAACCTGCGGCAGGTCCGGCCGCAGCCGGGCCAGCGCATGGATGCCCGCCAGGTTGTGCGGCTGGTGCAGCGGGCTGAGCGGAATCAGTTTTTCCAGGTGGGCCAGCACGGCCGCGTCGACCCGCACCGGATGGATGTAGTCGGCGCCGCCATGCACCACACGATGCCCGGCGGCGCACAGGGACAGATCGGGATGGCGGGTATCCAGCCAGTCCAGCAGGTGCCGCAGCGCCTGTTCATGGTCGGCAGCCGGCACGGTCTGGTCGAGCAGGCCGTCGGCCTCGGGCGCGCGCAGCATTCTAAAGCGCGCATTCCGCCCGATTTCCTCGATGACGCCGCGATGCAGGACCCGCAAGTCGTTCGCCGAACCGGCCTGATAGAGCGCGAATTTGAGGCTGGAGGAGCCGGCGTTGAGAATCAGCAGGGCGGCGTTCATGTCAGTTCGATTCGGTGGGCATGCCGGCGCACGCAGCCTGCGTGTGCCGTGGTGGTGGGGCAGCCTGCCTGGCTATTCCTCCAGCAGCGTCACCGTGGTTTCGGCCGTGATCCTGTCGATACATAACTGCACCATACAGTATTCGTTCAGTTCGTCGACCGGCGTGGGATCGTCCGCGCAGCTGCAACCGGCAATCACCCCGGTATAGAAAATCCCCGCCTTGATGCGGATCTGGTCGGTATCCTCCTTCACGCTGACGAGCATGACCTGGAAGGGCCGGTCGGTCACATAACTGCTGACCGCCAGCCCTTGCTGCAGCGGCAGGCTGCCGGCATCCAGCTGTTCGATTTCCTGTTTCAGGATGGTTTCGAACCGGGGCGTGTTCCAGGCGTTCAGGGTCTTGGGCAGTCGGATCATGGTCGATGTGTCATTGGGGCAGCAGCGCCTGTTTCCTGCATACGGTAACGCATCCCCGCACCCGTTCCACAACGATGACATCGCAGCGGATGTTTGCATGCGTTTCAGACATGGGGGAAGGCAGGGTTGTGCGCGACTTCCCAGGCAACGCCATCGGGGTCGGTGAAATAACCGGAATAGCCGCCCCAGTCGGTCGGATGGCCGGCCCGGGTCACGCTGCCGCCGCACTGCGCCACGCGGACGAGCAGCGCATCGACTTCGGCTGGCGAGCGCACATTGTGCGCGAGCGCGAAGCCGCGGAAACCGGCTCCCTGTGCGGACAGCCCGGCGTCGGCCGCCAGGCTTTCCCACGACCACAGCGCCAGCCAGGTGGTGCCGAGCTCGAAGAAACTCACCGACGGCGGCGTCTCCAGTTGCGGCAACTCCAGGCAGTCTGCGTAAAAGCGGGTGGCGCGTTCGAGGTCGGCGACGCCGAGGGTGATGAGGCTGATGCGCGGTTCCATGCGGTCTCCTGAGGCTGACTCCGGGTTCACGACGCTAGGTCGGTGTGTCACCCGCGGACGCCAGTTCTGTGAGCGCGCGGCAGATGTCGTCGACGACCGGCGCCGAATTCATGATGAAGGTGTGCAGCACCGGCACCCTGACAGTGGCCGCTGCGCAGTGGCCGGTGGCTTCGGCCACGCTGAGGATGCCGTCGTTGGCCTCCATGCCGAACGGAAACCAGGCTGCACGAGGGCCGGCGGTGCCCGCATAGATCCGCAGCCGGCCCGGCGGCAACGGCAGTCCGCTCATGAAGTCTTCCGACGCCAGCAGGCGGCCCATCTCACCCATCATTGCTTTGTATAGCCAAAAGCGGACAAAGAATCGCGCCGCCCTGCACGCCATCATCGGCGGCGCCAGGAAGAAACAGGCCGCGGGCATGCGGCCTGCCATCCGCGCGAGCGTCGCGCGGATGATCACCGTGCCGAGCGAATGGCCGATCAGCGCGTAGGGCGCGCTGCCGACCCGGGCCTCGATCAGCCGCGCCAGCCGGCCGCTCGCGCCCTGCAAGGTTTCGAAGGTCGGCGAATAGCCGAACACGAAGGCTTCGTGGCCGGCGCGCCGCAGGCGCCGGCGGAGCCGCAGCATCGAAAGCGGCGTGCGGCCCATGCCATGGATCAGGATGAGCTTCATCTGCGCTTCAGCCGTCGGCAAGCAGGCGTTGATAGCGCGCGAGATCGGCCGCCGTATGGCAGCAGAAGATCACCTCGCGGATCAGCGGAAACGCCGGCACCTGCGCGCGCACGGTCGCCACCGCTATCCGGGCAGCGGCTTCTTTCGGATAGCCGTACACGCCGGTGCTGATGGCCGGGAAGGCGAGCGACGCGAGACCGTGCGCGGCCGCCACCTCGAGCGAACGCCGGTAGCACGACGCCAGCTGTTCCGCTTCACCGCGGTCACCGCCGTGCCAGACCGGGCCGACCGTGTGGATGACGTAACGGGCAGGCAGCTGAAACCCCGGCGTAAGCCGGGCGTCGCCGGTCGCGCAGCTGCCCAGCGGCCGGCACGCGTCCAGCAGTTGCGGGCCGGCGGCGCGATGGATCGCCCCGTCGACCCCGCCGCCGCCGAGCAGTGTAGGGTTGGCGGCATTGACGATGGCATCCACCGCGAGCGTGGTGAGATCGGCCTGAACGGCGCGCAGTGTGGCCGGCATACGGCTAGGGGCGGGTGTCTTTCTTCGCACGCACGCGGGCGTCGAATTTTTCCCGGTCGATCACGAAGCGTTCGTGGCGTCCCCGGGAAATCCGGTCCACGCCATCGTGCGCCTCGACGGCAAACACCAGCCGCCTGCCGTCGACCTCGATCAGTTCGACCGTCGCGGTCACTTCATGACCGGGCGGGGTGGCGGCTTCGTGGCTGACGTCGATATGCGTGCCCACCGTCTGCTCGCGCGGTCCGTCCAGGTAGGGGTTGATCGCGCGGATGCAGGCCCATTCGAGAAAGCCGACCAGAAAGCCGGTGGCAAACACCTCCGGCATGGCGACGAATTCGGGCGCTTCCGGATACAGCGCCGGCACGGTCTTGGACGGCGGGATCACGAAGCGGTGGGTGTAGCGCAGGCCGGGTTTCAGCGATTCATTCATTGACAACTCCGGAGGGTGACGGCACGGCCTGGGGTGTCTGCGCGGCAGGCGCCACGAACACAAATCGCCATTCACTGTAGCGGGTGGCCTTGGCGAAGGATTCATTCTCGATGGAAAAACCGGCGAGCTTGAAGGGCCGCTGCGTCGACGGACTGTGGACACCGACGATGCCCGGGCCCTCGACCGCCGGAATCAACACGAAGGGCTCGCCGCTGACCGGGTCGCGATAGGCACGGCGCAGATGGCGCACCGGGTCGGGGCGGCGGTTGTCCGCCAGCAGGTCGTCGATCCTGAGCGGCAGGCGCGGCTGGGCGGCATCGAGCTGGTAATAGCTGCGGATCGCCTGCCGGTACTGGTCGCCGACGAACAGCAGCTCGGCCTCGCGGGCGCGCTGGGCGTCGGTGCGCCACAGCGTGCCGGTGGCGGCGAGCCCCATGCCGATCAGCGCGATCAGCAGCAGTACATACAGATAGGTGAATCCCGACTGCGCGGTCTTACCAGCTTGCATAGGGCGTGCCGTCGCGCGCGGCGCCCGGTGCGCCGCTCTTGATGTCGTAGACGGTGCCGGGTTCGTCGCCCGGCGGGGTCAGGGTTTGCCAGGTGTCCGCGCGCTCGGTGAGCGGGTCGACCGGCAGGCTGCGCAGGTAGCGCGCGCTGACCAGTTCGTCGAGGCTGTCGGGATAGCGGCCGCGGTCGCCGTGGAATTTGTCGATGGCATCGCGCATGACGGCGAGGTCCTGCCTGAGAATGGTCTCGCGCGAGCTTTCCAGATGATTGAAATAGCGCGGCATCGCCAGCGTCAGCAGCAGCGCGATGATGGCCATCACGACCAGCAGCTCGACCAGAGTGAAACCGGTTCGATTCGGCTTTGTCATGGATTCACCATTCGCGATAGGGCACGCCGTTGAGCCCGGTCTGCGGCGACAGCGAGTAGACATCGAACACGTCGCGCCCCGGGCTGGGCGCGTCGGGCGGACTGGCGTAGCTGCGCACGCCCCAGGTGTCGGCCGGCGGCGCGGCGGCATCCGGATAAAACGGATCGCGCGGCAGGCGGCGTATGAGATAAATCTTGCTGGCGTCCGGCCGGGTCTTGTCGGCGACGCCCTGCCACAGCGCATCGAGGTGGGGCGGGTAGCCGCTGGCGTCGGCCGCGGCCTCGATGCGGCCTTCCTTCACCCCCTGCCGGTAGGCGTCGAGTGCAGTGCGGATCTGTCGCAGCGCGTCGCGCAGCTCGGTCTCCTTGTGACGCTGCTGCACCAGCTGCGCGAACGGCACCGCCACGCTGGCGAGCAGCGCGAGGATGGCCAGCGTGACCACCAGCTCGATCAGGCTGAACCCGGTGCTGCGGCGCTGCATGGCCTAGTTGTCCGTTTCCGGCGGCGCGGGAATCTGCGGCAGAGGCAGCGGCGGTGGCGCCACCGGCACGCCGCCGGGCGGCGGCGGGGGCAGAACCGGCTGGTCGGGGATGTTGAGCATTGGCCCCGTCACATCGGAAATGGGCGATGGCGAGGGAATCCCGTCAGTCGGGGACGGCGCGCCGCCGGACGGTGGCGGTGCCGCGTCGAACACCTGGGGCGGGGCGGTCAAGCCGCCGCCGATGGCGTTCTCGGTGCCGCCGCGGAATTCGGTCAACGCCGGCTGGCGGGTGGCGTCGCTGCGCAGGATGCGGGGCGTGATCAGCAGCACGATCTCGGTCTTGCTGCGCTCGTCGCGCTGATTGGAAAACAGCCGCCCCAGCAGAGGCAGGTCGCCCAGGCCGGGAATGCGGCTGGCGGTGCTGCGATCCTCGTCCGAAATCAGGCCGGCCAGCACCTGGGTTTCGCCGTCCTTCAGGCGCAGCGTGGTGCCGGCGTTGCGGGTGCCGATCTGGTAGGTCAGCGTGCCGCTGCCGCCGCGGATTTCGCGCACGATGTTGGAGACTTCCAGACCGACCTTGATCTGCACGTCGTCGCGCATCAGCACGCTGGGCTCGACGTCGAGCTTGAGTCCCACGTCGAGATAGGACACCGATTCCGAGATCACCCCGGTCGAGGTGGTGTTGGAGGTGATCACCGGCACCTTGTCGCCGATATGGATCTTGGCTTTTTCGCGGTTCTTCACACGAATGCGCGGGTTGGCCAGGATGTTGACGTCGCTGTCGTCCTTGCGGAAATTCACCGTGGGGGTGGGGCTGATGGCAATGTCGCCGCGCGTGATGTCGCGCAGGCTTTCCACCGTCAGCACGGAAGCCGGCGGCGTGGTGTTGGTGACCACGCCGCCCTGTCCGATGGTCGAGGTGGTCGACGGCGGCAGGTTCAGTAGCGAGAACTGGTTGGGGTATTGCACGCCCAGGTCGAACAGACGGCCGCGCTTCACTTCAAGCACCTCGACATCGAGCATCACTTCCGGCTCGGCCAGATCCTGCACCGCGATGATCTTCTCCGCCAGGCGGATGGCAGCGGGCGTATCGCGCATGATCAGCAGGTTCAGCCGCTCGTCGACGTAGAGGTCGCGCGTCTTGACCAGGGTGCGCACCATCGCCATCGTGGCCTTGGCATCGGCATTGCCGAGATAGAAGCTCTTTACCATCAGTTCCTGGTAGGTCTTCTGCTTCTGCGGCACGTCAGGATAGATCAGCAGCGTGTTGGCGTTGATCACCTTGCTTGCGAGCTGACCGGTTGTCAGGAGCGTACTGACGGCATCGGCGATCGGCGTGTTGCGTACGAACAGCGACGCCTTCGTGTCGAGCCGGACATCCTTGTCGAACACGAAATTGATGCCCGACTGGCGCGCGATCATGTCGAACACATTGCGCAGCGGCGCATCGCGAAATTCCAGCGTGATCGGCTTGCGGTATGCGGCACCCAGTTCGCGCGGGCTCAGCTCGTCGGCCTGGCGCGCGGCCTGGATCTGCTGCAGCAGGCGCTGTGCGCCGACATGGCCCGGGTTTTGCGACAACACCTGGCGCAAGGCGAGCGTGGCCTCGTCGGTGTGGCCCGCCGCCAGCGCCTGATCGGCTTTCTCCACCGTCTGCTGATGCTGACGCGCGGTCGCCAGGTTGGCGTACAGCGTCGCCGCGCGCGGGTTTTCGGGATGCATGCGCAACACGCTTTGCAGTGTGGCTTCGGCCGCGTCGAAGCGGCCGGCATCCAGGTCCTGCTGCGCCTGCGTGAGGCGCTCGCTGGCCAGGCGTTCGCGCTGCGTGTGGTAATAGGCCTTGAGCTCGATGTTGCCGGGCTCGCGCTCCAGGTTCGCGCGCAGGTGATCGAGGCCGGCTTCGGGCTTGCCGGCGGCGATCAGTTCGCGCCCCTCGTTGAGGCTGGTGCTGGCGCAACCGGCCACGCTCATGACGAGCAGCGCGGCGGTCAAAACGGAAGGGCGGGTGGGCTGCAACTCAATCTCCTGTGCGCAGGCTGCGCGTCTGGTCCAGCGGTAGATAAGTGAAATTCAGCTGGCCGCCGGTGACCGGTTCCAGCCGCCAAACGCCGTCGAGCACCTGACCCGCGCGCACGCTCACTGGTAGCGTGCCGCGCGCCAGGTAATACGTGGTCTGGCCGGCTTCCTGCCAGCGTCCCATGTAGCTGAACGGCAGGGCCGGCGCCTGCGGGGGCGGTGGCGCGACATAGGGTGGCGGTGGCGGGGGCGGCGGTGGCACGTACCAGGTCTGTTCGGGGAACAGGTTGCTGCGCGACAGCGCCAGCCGCGGCGCGGCCTCGGGCGGCTGCGCCGGCGCCGCAGCCCCGGTCGGCGCGGGGGGGTGCGCGCGCGTCACCGGTTCGGCAACGTCGACCACGGCGTTCTCCGTTTCGCCGAAAGCGAGCCACAGCGACCAGCCGACCACGCCGGCCAGCGCCAGGAACAGCAGTGCGCGCCGCCGGGGGGCGGTCATGGCGCCGTCTCCACGAACAGGCTCATCCGCAGTTCGGCCTGCAGGTCGGCCGATTCGATGCGCTCGCGCTCCAGTTTCAGTTCATCCAGCGTCAGGTTGGGCAGGCGTTCCAGCGCCGCCGCGAGGAAGGCGTGCAGCGCCGGATAGGGCGTCTCGACCGGCAGCACCAGCTGCCAGCGCGCCAGCGCCGTGCCAGGCTGCGGCGTCACGCTGTACCGGCCGCGCGGCAGCGCCAGCCCGTGCGACGCGGCCAGCTGCGCCAGCTCGCCGATCTGCTGCGAGGCCGCGCCGGTGGGTGGCAAGGCGGCCAGCGGGTTGAAAACGGGCGGTGTGGGCGACGCTTCGCGCGTGGCAACGGCCTCGCGCAGCGCGGCCAGCCGCTCCTGCTGGGCGGCGATCGTGCGCTGCAGCGTGCCGACGCCGAGCGTCTGCAGCAGCAGTGCAGCGACCAAGAGGCCGAGTCCGGCCAGACCGGTCGCGCCCAGGCGCCGCGCCCATTGCCGAAGCCGCCAAATCAGCGCGTTCATGGCTGCAGCTCCACCGGCTTCAATTCCACCAGCAGGTTGAAGCGCACCGGCTGCTGGTCGGCTTCGGTCTGCACTTCGTGCTGGACCAACGCAGCGCGCTTCACCCCCGGCTGCTGCTGCAGCCTGTCGATCAGGGCGACGGCATCGGCCAGCGTGCGCGCCTCGGCCACCAGCTTGAGCTGTGAGCGGGTCTGGCTGGCGTCGAGCGAGACCAGCGCGACCGTGTCGTCGAGCGCGTTCGCCAGGGCCTCGAATGCCGGCTGCCAGGAATAGGCGAGCAGGGCCGTGACATCGGCCTGCGCGTTTTGCGTCGCGGTGTCGGCAGCCGAAGCGGGGCGCGCGACCGCGCGGGGCGCTGCCTGTTCGAGCGCGGCGATCTGCAGGGCCAGCCCGGCTTCGGTCGCGCGCGCTGCCTGCAGGTTGCTCCAGCTCCAGCCCAGCGCCACCGCACCGGCCAGCGCCAGCACGAGGGCCCCTTTGCCGGGCCGCGCAGGACGCGCATGAAAATCGAAATCGAGGCGCGCCATCTAGATTCCTGCCAGCGCGAGCGCGCCCTGGATGCCGCTGTCGTGCGGCAAGACCTGCCAGCGCGTTGTACCGCTTTTCGGGGCCGCGACGGCGCCGGCGCCGAGCGCCTGGACCCACACCGTGGCCGGCATCGGCAGCACGGCCTGGGCGGCTTCGCGCTCGATCAGCTGCGGCAGCGCGCGCGCCCAATCGGCATCGGTCGGCTGCGCGGCGAGGTGGTGCCAGACACCGTGACTGCCGCCGAACACGCTGAGCCAGCCAGCTTCGGCCAGCACCCACCAGCCGTCGAGCCGGGCCGGCAGGTGCCGCGCGGCATGGCTGGCCAGCGGACGGATGTGCACATCGCGGCAGCCATGGCGCGCCAGCAGCGCGTCCAGCTGCTGCACCAGAGCGGTGTCCACGGCCGCGCCGACCAGCCCGTATTGCGGCGGCTGGCTGTGCACCTGCACCTGCCACTGGGCTGCCGCCTCGCCGTAGATCTCGCGCAGGCTGGCGGCCACCAGCGCCTGTTCCTCGGTGCGCGACAGCGCCTTGCCGGGCGGTGGTGTCAGTACCTGGCGGACGAAGTGCTGGGACAGCACCACCTCGACCCGCGGGCACTGCCAGTCGGGTTCACTGAGCGTCGCGTCGAGCAGCGGCAAGAGGCTGGCGGCGGTGCGTGCCGGCGACGTCAGCACGCGCGAGGTGCGCGCGCGCAGCAGCGCCGCCTCACCGGGCGCGAGCGCGATGCGCAGCGTGTCAGACGGCCAGCGTGACACGGTTGATTTCCTCCAGTGTGGTGTCGCCCGCCTTCACCCGCGCCAGCGCGGCGTCGCGCAGGGTGCGGGTGCCGCCGCGCTCGGCGGCTTCCTTGATCTGGCCGATCGGCGCGCGCGCCACGATCAGCTCGCGCAGCTCGTCGGTGAGCAGCAGGATTTCGGCGATCGCGCGCCGCCCCTTGTAGCCGCTGCCGCGGCAGTGTCCGCAGCCGCTGCCCTGGCTGAAGGCGTAGTCGCGGGTCTTGTCGGGGGTCAGCCCCGACAGTTCGAGCAGCTCGGCCGACGGCTCGGCCGGTGCCGCGCAGTGCGGGCAGTTGATGCGCAGCAGGCGCTGCGCGACGATGCCGTTCAGCGCCGAGACGAAGCTGTAGGGGTCGACGCCCATGTGGATGAAGCGGCCGATGACGTCGAATACGTTGTTGGCGTGCACGGTGGTGAACACCAGATGCCCGGTCAGCGCCGACTGCACCGCGATCTGCGCGGTGTCGGCGTCGCGGATTTCGCCGACCATGATCTTGTCCGGGTCGTGGCGCAGGATCGAGCGCAGGCCGCGCGCGAAGGTCAGGCCCTTCTTTTCGTTGACCGGAATCTGCAGCACGCCTGGCAGCTGGTATTCGACCGGGTCCTCGATGGTGATGATCTTGTCGCGGCCGTGGTTGATTTCGGAAATCGCCGCGTACAGCGTCGTGGTCTTGCCCGAGCCGGTGGGCCCGGTCACCAGCAGCATGCCGTAGGGCTCGGCCGCCAGCTTGCGGATGCGCGCGAGCTGCGCCCCGGCATAGCCGAGGCCTTCCAGCGTGAGGCCGGCAAGCTCCTCCGACAGCGCCTGCCGGTCAAGGATCCGCAGTACCGCGTCCTCGCCGAACACGCTCGGCATCACCGACACCCGCACGTCGACTTCGCGGCCCTGGATCGCCACCTTGAAGCGGCCGTCCTGCGGTACCCGGCGCTCGGCGATGTCGAGCTCGGACATCACCTTGATCCGGGAAATCGCCTGCTCGGCGACGTCTACGCCTGGCGCGTGGGCGATGTGCGAGAGCACGCCGTCGATGCGGTACTTGACCGTCAGGCCATGGGCGTCGGTTTCCAGGTGGATGTCGGATGCACCCGCCTTCAGCGCGTCGTAGAGCGTCGAGCGCACCAGCCGCACCACCGGGCTGGTGTCCTCGGCGATGCTGGCAAACGACAAGGCCTCGGCGCCGGAATCCGGCGCCGCCTGCGCGCCGCCGCCGCCCATCCCCTCCATCGCGCGCAGGCCTTCCTCGTGGCGCGCCATCAGCGCCGCGAGATCGGCCGGGTGGGCCAGCCCGGTGCTGAACGGCACGCCCAGCACATGCGCGGCGTAGGCGCGGCTGGCGCTGTCCCACGGATCGGTCAGCAGCAGCCAGGTGCGGGCCTCGGCATCCTGCGCGACCAGGCAATGCCGCCGCGCGGCCTCGTTGAAACCGAGCTGGCTGAAGTCGACCGTCAGCGCGTTGAGCGCA
Organism: uncultured Thiobacillus sp.; assembly: GCA_964623745.1. GTDB lineage: Bacteria > Pseudomonadota > Gammaproteobacteria > Burkholderiales > Thiobacillaceae > Thiobacillus. The sequence continues at coordinate 17,587 of CAZUVC010000016.1, forward strand.
GCCATGTCGAACGCCGGCTGTCGGCTGTGCGCCGCGAGCAGGGCCAGCGTGGCCTCGGCGTCGAGGCCGAACTGCTCCTGCACCCGCAGCATCACCGGCTGGCCGGCGGCGCGCGCCTGCTCGCGCAGACTGGCCAGCGTTGCCGGGGTGAGGGCGGGCTGCGGCGCGTTCACTGGATCGATCCCGCCAGCTCGAAAATCGGCATGTAGAGCAGCACCACGATGAGGCCGATGGTCAGCCCGATGAACACCATCAACAGCGGCTCGAACAGGCGCGTGAACCAGTCGACCCAGCGCGCCATTTCCTCGTCGTGGAAGATCGCGATGCGCTCCATCATCTCGCCCATGCGGCCGCTTTTCTCGCCGACGCGCAGCAGCCGCGCGGCGACCGGGGTGGTCAGTTCGCCCTGGGCAAACGCGACCGAGATGGATTCACCGCGGCGCATCGCTTCCATCGCCGTCGCCGCGCCGCTGCGCAGGTAGGTGGACAGCAGCCCGGTCACCATGCCGAGCGCCGGCACGATCGGAATGCCGCCCGCCAGCAGCATGCCGAGGCTGCGGTAGAAACGCGCCAGCTCGAAGGTGCGCAAGTGCTGGCCGACGGCCGGAATGCGCCAGGCCAGCCGGGTGAGCGCTGCGCGTGCGACAGGCTGGGCCAGCGTCACGCCGAAGCCCGCAAGCAGCCCGATCGCCGCCAGCGCGATCCAGCCGCCGTGCGCCTCGACCGCACTGCCCCAGGCCAGCAGCATCTGCGACATCCACGGCAGGTCGCGCCCGGCGTCGGCATACACGGTGGCAAAGCGCGGCACCACATAGCCGAGCAGAAAACCGATCACCAGCGTGCCGACGCCGATCAGCAGCACCGGATAGATCGACGCCGACAGGACTTTTTTCTTCACCGAGTCGATCTGGTTCTGGTAGCCGACAAAACGCGCGAGCGCCGGCGACAGGTCGCCGGTGCTCTCGGCCGCCCGCACCGTGGCGGCATAGAGCGGCGGGAATATCCCGGGCTGCGCGGCCAGCGCCGCCGAAAATGGCCGGCCTTCGCGCATGGTGGCGAGCAGGCGTTCGATCAGCTGGCGCGATTCGGCGCGCGTCTCCTTTTCGGCCAGGGTTTCCAGCGCCTCGGTCAGGGTCAGGCCGGCGTCCAGCAGGGCGATCAGTTCCTGGGTGAACAGCACCAGCGGAAACCGCGCGCGCCGAGCCGACAGCCAGTGGCCGCGCTCGGCCACGACCGACAGCACCTGCGCGCCTTCACGCTGCAGCCGGCTGGCGGCCTCGGCTTCGTCGAGCGCCTCGACCGTGAGCGCCGTCACGCCGGCGCCAGGATGCAAGGCTTTGACCCGATAGCGCATCGACTCGATCTACCAGTTGCCGATGTCGGCGTCGGCTTCGGTGCCGCCGGGACGGCCGTCGCGGCCGAGGGAAAACACGTCCACCTCGCTGTGTTCGCCCGGCATGCGGTATTGATACGGATTGCCCCAGGGATCGCTCGGCACCGCTTTTTTAAGATAGGGTCCGTTCCAGCGTGCTTCGTCGGCCGGCTTGACATTCAGCGCCGCCAGCCCCTGCTCGGTGCTGGGATAGCGCCCGGTGTCGATGCGGTACTGGTCGAGCGCCTTTTCCAGCGCGCCGATCTGCGCCTGCGCGGTCGTCACCTCGGATTTGCCGACCTGTGAAAAATAGCGCGGCGCCACATAGCCCGCCAGCAGACCCAGGATGACCAGTACCACCAGCAGTTCGAGCAGGGTGAAGCCGGCCTGGCGGGCAGGGCGGCGCGTCGTTGTGGATGAAAGCACGGTCTGTCGTCTCCGAATCATTATGTGGCGGCCGCTGTTGGCAGCAGACACGCCAGCGTCACAGAAGCGTATTTCAACAGAAGCATATTACATATTGATATCGCCCAAAGTGAATCCGGTATAGAGGTGCAATCACGCCTGGGAGACAGCCGATGCCGTACACTCGGGGCAAGGCAGTCCTAAGCCCTACTCACCGCGGGCTTGATAATTCCGCACATCACCTCAAAATAAGGCCAAGAAGACAGGCTTATTCCGGCTATGGCAACCAAGCGAGAAAGCACTACCCTACTGGAACCGACTGCGGCAAAAGTGAAGCCGCCGCCGCTCTACAAGGTGTTGTTGCTGAATGACGATTACACACCGATGGAGTTCGTGGTGCACGTTCTGAAAAAGTTTTTCGGGATCGACCAAGAACGGGCCACGCAAATCATGCTCAAAGTGCATACTGAGGGTGTGGGTGTGTGCGGGGTGTACCCGCGCGATATCGCGACCACCAAGGTGGAACAGGTTGTGGATTTCGCCCGGCAGCATCAGCACCCGCTGCAATGTACGATGGAGGAAAGTTGAGATGATTGCCCAGGAACTCGAAGTCACGCTGCACATGGCGTTCATGGACGCACGGCAGAAACGCCACGAATTCATTTCGGTGGAGCACCTGCTGATGGCGATGCTGGACAATCCCTCGGCGATGGAGGTGCTGCGCGCCTGCGGCGCCAACCTCGAGTCGATGCGCGAGCAACTCGGCGCCTTCATCGAGGAGCACACCCCCAAGGTGGACGGCGAGGGCGAAGTCGATACCCAGCCGACGCTCGGTTTCCAGCGCGTGATCCAGCGCGCGATCCTGCATGTGCAATCGTCCGGCAAGAAGGAAGTGACCGGCGCCAACGTGCTGGTGGCGGTATTCGGCGAAAAGGACTCGCATGCGGTGTATTTCCTCACCCAGCAGGGCGTGACCCGGCTCGACATCGTCAACTTCATTTCCCACGGCATCACCAAGACCCCGCAGAGCGAGCCGGTGCGGCCAGACGAAGTGGCCGAAACCAGCTCCGAGGCCCCGGCCGCGTCGCCGCTCGACAGCTTTGCGCAGAACCTGAATACGCAGGCGCTGGCCGGCAAGATCGACCCGCTGATCGGGCGCGATCAGGAACTGGAGCGGGTGATCCAGACCCTTTGCCGCCGCCGCAAGAACAACCCGCTGCTGGTCGGTGAGGCCGGCGTCGGCAAGACCGCGATCGCCGAAGGCCTGGCGCGCCGCATCATCGAAGGCGGCGTGCCGGACATCCTGGCGCAAAGCACCGTGTATGCGCTGGACATGGGGGCGCTCCTGGCCGGCACCAAATACCGCGGCGACTTCGAGCAGCGCCTGAAGGGCGTGCTGAAGCAGCTCGCCGACAATTCGAAGGCGATCCTGTTCATCGACGAGATCCACACCCTGATCGGCGCCGGCGCAGCGTCGGGCGGCACGCTCGATGCGTCCAATCTATTGAAACCAGCGCTGTCGTCGGGCAACCTGCGCTGCATCGGTGCAACCACGTACACTGAATATCGCGGCATTTTCGAGAAAGATCACGCCTTGTCGCGGCGTTTCCAGAAGATCGACGTGCCCGAGCCCTCGGTCACCGAGACGGTGGCGATCCTGCGCGGACTGAAGTCGCGCTTCGAGGACCATCATGGCGTCAAGTACACGGCGGCCGCGCTGACCACCGCGGCGCAGCTGGCGGCGCGCTATATCAACGACCGCCACCTGCCGGACAAGGCGATCGACGTCATCGACGAGGCGGGCGCGGCGCAGCGCATCCTGCCGAAATCCAAGCAGAAGCGCACGATTACGCCGAGGGAGATCGAGGACATCATTGCCAAGATCGCGCGGATTCCGCCCAAGACGGTGTCGTCGGACGACAAGAACTCGCTGAAGACGCTGGACCGCGACCTCAAGGCCGTGGTGTTTGGTCAGGACGCGGCGATCGACGCACTCGCCACCGCGATCAAGATGTCGCGCAGCGGGCTCGGCAATCCGCAGAAGCCGATCGGCAACTTCCTGTTTTCCGGCCCCACCGGGGTCGGCAAGACCGAGGTCGCGCGTCAGCTGGCCTATGTGCTGGGGGTGGAGCTGATCCGCTTCGACATGTCGGAATACATGGAGCGGCACGCGGTGAGCCGTCTGATCGGCGCGCCGCCGGGTTATGTCGGCTTCGACCAAGGCGGCTTGTTGACAGAAGCCATCAACAAACACCCCTATGCCGTTGTTTTGCTGGATGAAGTAGAAAAGGCGCACCCGGATATTTTCAACGTGCTGTTGCAGGTGATGGATCACGGCACGCTGACCGACACCAATGGCCGCAAGGCCGATTTCCGCAACGTGGTGCTGGTCATGACGACCAACGCCGGCGCGGAAATGCTCAACCGGGCCAGCATCGGCTTTTCCAATTCGCGCGAAAGCGGCGACGAGTTGGCCGAGATCAAGCGCATGTTCACGCCGGAGTTCCGCAACCGGCTCGATGCGATCATCCCGTTCGCGCCGCTGACCGAGCCGATCATCCTGCAGGTGGTCGACAAGTTCCTGATGCAGCTCGAAGAGCAGTTGCACGAGAAAAAGGTCGAGGCGGTGTTTACCGATGCCTTGAAGGCCTATCTGGCCAAGAACGGCTTCGACCCGCTGATGGGTGCACGCCCGATGGCGCGCCTGATCCAGGACACCATCCGCAAGGCCTTGGCCGACGAACTGCTGTTCGGCAAGCTGGCGCACGGCGGACGGGTGACCATCGACATCGACGCCAATGGTCAGGTGAGCCTGGTGTTCGAGGAGGCCGTGCCGGCCTGATTTCGGGGGCCTGCATAAAGTTTTTCGGGTGGGTGGCCGTATTAACGTAAAGCGGCAGGTGCGCATTCCGGGTTGACAGTGTTTCCGCTACCCGGGGATGTGCGCCTGCGATCTGACCGTTAATACGAAGGAGTCGTCATGAATCTCCCCCACGCATCCCGCATTGCCGTCGTTGTGCTGATCGGCCTGCTGCCGGCAGGCGCACCCGCGGCCGAACCGCCCACCGATAGCGGTGACCTCGCCGCAGTTGGCGAGCGCATTCGCCAGACCGGTGTACAGATTCGTGAAGACCTCAAGGAAGCCCGCGCCCGTCTCGAAGCCCAGAAAGCACGCGAAGAGGCTGAGCGCAAGCGGGAAGCCGAGCGCGCCCGTCAGGAGGCTGCCCGCGAAGCCGCCGAGCAACTCGCCCTGAAGCAAGCCCAACAGCGCCAGGCCCAGGAAGCGGCGCAGGCGCAGGCACGTCGCGATGCGGCCCTGAAGGCGGAACAGGCCGAACGCACCCGCCAGGCCGCGCTGAACGCGAAACGCATCCAGGACGAGCAGGCCGCCCGGGAAAGAGCCGCGCTGGCGCTGCAGCAAGCCCGCAAGTCGAGCGGCCCGGCAGCGATGAATGATCCCACGCGTGAAACCGCGAAAGAGCGGGCTGCACGCGCCCTGCGCGAGGCGCGTCAGTCGAATGGCCCGAAGGCCATGGCGGACGAGGGGCTGTAAAACCCGAAGACAGGATTGCGTCAGACGGCGGGCGCGTTCCATCCCTATCAGTAACGGGCAGGTGCCCCGCGCGTGAAGCCCGGGTCGCCTGTCCGTATCATTTGCCCCCGCCTGTAGAGCGGGCATTCAAGCCACTTATTTGCCGCAACAGCATTTTGCCGGCTCAGCAGGCTGGCTTGCCGAATACCGTTCAATCCCTCACCATACGGGCACGTTCGATAACAGGAGTGCCCATGAAATCCCCCCATTCATCGTTGATTGCGCTCGCCGCGCTTGCCATGCTGCTGTCCGCATGTGAAAAACCCGCCACTGAAATCAAGAGCGAAACCGTGGCCACCGTTGCCGGCGACACGATCAGCGAAGCCGAACTGGACCTGGCCGTATCCCGCCTAGGCGACTTGAATGAAGCACAGACCGCAGATGCGAAAAGCCGGGTGCTGCAGGCCCTGATCGACCAGCGCCTGGTGGCGGAAGCGGCCAAAAAGACCGGGCTGGACAAGGATCCGGCGGTGCAGATCGCGGTGGCGCAGGCCGGCCGCCAGGTGCTGGCGGAGGCCTATGCCGAACGCAATTTCAAGGATGTGGCCAAACCCGCGGAAACCGAAATCGCCGAGTACTACAACCAGCATCCGGAACTCTTCTCCGAGCGCCGGATTTACCGCATCCAGGAGCTCGATCTCCAGGTTGAGCCCGCACGCGTGGCCGAGGTCGAGGCCCAGCTCACGAGCAGTCACTCGATGGGGGATTTCGTCAACTGGGTGAAGGAGCAAGGCATCGATGGCAAGACCGCCGTGGCGGTGAAACCGGCCGAGCAGATTCCGACGCCCCTGCTGGGCCGGCTTAGCCAGATGAAAGATGGCCAAGTGACGGTGTTTTCGACGCGACCGGGGCAGTTGCTGATTCAGCAGTTGCTGGAAAGCCAGATGCAGCCGGTGTCGCTGGAACAGGCGCATGACGTCATCGAGCGGGCTCTGATGGTGCAGAAGCGCAAGGAGCTGCTGGAGGCGGACATGAAGAAGCTGCGTGAGGCAGCCAAGATCGAATACAGCAGCGCCTATGCACCGGCCGTCGAGAAGCAGGCAGGCGATGAAAAGCCCGACAGCGAGAAGGCGGACGAAAAACCCGCCAATTGAGTACTCCGATGATCCTGGTGACCGGAGGCGCCGGATTCATCGGCGCCAATTTTGTTCTGGATTGGCTGACCGCATGCGATGAAGGCATCGTCAATCTCGACAAACTGACCTATGCGGGCAATCTGGAAAACCTGACGTCGCTGCGTGACAACGCGAGGCATGTGTTTGTGCAAGGCGACATCGGTGATCGCGCACTCGTCGACGACCTTCTGGCCCGCCACCGACCCCGCGCGGTCATCAACTTCGCCGCCGAAAGCCACGTCGACCGCTCCATCCACGGTCCGGCCGAATTCATCGAGACCAATGTGGTCGGCACCTTCAACCTGCTGGAAGCGGTGCGCGCGCACTGGTCGGCGCTGCCGGCGGATGAGCAGTCAGCATTCCGCTTCCTGCACGTGTCGACCGACGAGGTGTATGGCTCGCTCGGCCCGGCCGATCCGGCGTTTTCCGAAACCACGGCGTACGCGCCTAACAGCCCGTATTCGGCGTCGAAGGCCGCGTCCGACCATCTGGTGCGCGCCTACCACCACACCTACGGCCTGCCGGTGCTGACCACCAACTGCTCGAACAACTACGGCCCGCTGCAGTTTCCCGAAAAGCTGATCCCACTGGTGATCCACAACGCCCTGGCGGGCAAGCCGCTGCCGATCTACGGCGACGGCAGCAACGTGCGAGACTGGCTCTACGTCGGCGACCATTGCAGCGCGATCCGGCGGGTGCTGGAAGCGGGCAGGGTGGGGGCGGTCTACAACATCGGCGGCTGCAACGAGAAGACCAATCTCGACGTCGTCAACACGCTGTGCGCCATCCTCGATGAACTGCATCCCGGCTCGCCGGTGACGCCGCACGCCCGTCTGATCACGTTTGTAAAGGACCGCCCTGGCCATGACCGGCGCTACGCGATCGATGCGGGCAAGATCGAACGCGAACTCGGCTGGACGCCCAGCGAGACTTTCGAGACCGGCATTCGTAAAACGGTGGCCTGGTATCTGGCGCACCAGGACTGGGTCCATCACGTGACCAGCGGCGAATACCGCAGCTGGGTATCCAAAAACTACGCAGACACGCACGCATGAGCACACGCAAGGGCATCATCCTCGCCGGCGGATCCGGCACCCGCCTGTATCCCATCACCCAGTCCATTTCCAAGCAGCTGCTGCCGGTGTATGACAAGCCCATGGTGTACTACCCGCTGACCACGCTGATGCTGGCGGGGATCCGCGACATCCTGCTGATTTCCACGCCGCAGGACACGCCGCGCTTCGAGCAGCTGCTGGGCGACGGCACGCAGTGGGGGATCAACATCCGCTACGCGGTGCAGGCCGCGCCCGAAGGATTGCCGCAGGCCTTCCTGATCGGTAGCGATTTCATCGGCCCCGACGCCTGTGCCCTGGTACTGGGCGACAACATTTTTTACGGTCACGAACTGAGCCAGGATTTGCAGATGGCCGGGCAGCGCGCGCACGGCGCCACCGTGTTCGCCTATCCGGTGACCGACCCAGAGCGTTATGGCGTGATCGAGTTCGATGCCGCCGGCCATGCGGTCAGCCTGGAGGAAAAACCCGCCCACCCCAAATCGCGTTATGCCGTCACCGGCCTGTATTTTTTCGACAACCGGGTGATCGACATTGCTCGGGCGTTGAAGCCTTCAGCGCGCGGCGAGCTCGAAATCACCGACCTGATCCGCCAGTACTTCGATTGGGGCGAGCTCGACGTGCAGGTGATGGGGCGTGGTCAGGCCTGGCTCGATACCGGCACCCACGATTCGCTGATCGATGCGGCGCTCTATATCCAGACCATCGAAAAACGCCAGGGCCTGAAGATTGCCTGTCCTGAAGAGATCGCCTATCGCAGGGGATTTATCGACGCGGCACAGCTGCAGGCGCTGGCGCAACCGCTGATGATGAATGGCTACGGCCAGTATTTGATGGACGTGCTGAACGATCGGGTGTTCTGATGCAGGTGATCGCCACCCAACACCCCGAGGTGCTGCTGCTGCGCCCCAAGGTGTTTGCCGACGCGCGCGGCTTCCTGTTCGAGAGCTATAACCGCAAGGCCTTTGCCGAGATCGGTATCGACGTCGACTTCGTGCAGGACAACCACTCGCGTTCGGGGCGGGGCGTCCTGCGTGGCCTGCACTACCAGATCAGCCAGCCGCAGGGCAGGCTGGTGCGCGTGGTGGCAGGCGAAGTGTTCGACGTGGCGGTCGACCTGCGCCGCACTTCGCCCCATTTCGGTCGCGTCGCGGCGTGCCGGCTGTCGGCCGAGTCGCACGAAATGGTCTGGATTCCGCCGGGCTTTGCGCACGGTTTTCTGGTGCTGTCCGACCACGCCGAGTTTCTCTACAAGGCCACCGATTACTACGCGCCTGGACACGAGCGCTGTTTGCAGTGGAATGATCCGGCGCTGGGTATTGCCTGGCCGCTGGAGAGCGAACCACTCTTGTCCGCCAAGGACCTGGTCGGTTTGCCGCTCGCACAATGCGAGGTGTTTGGGTGAAAATCCTGCTCACCGGCGGCAACGGCCAGGTGGGCTGGGAGCTGCAACGGTCGCTGGCGCCGCTGGGCGAGGTCATCGCAACGGACCGCAATGCACTCGACCTTGTCGATACGGCGGCCATCCGCCGCACGGTCGCCGCGATTGCGCCGGACCTGATTGTCAACCCGGCCGCCTACACAGCAGTGGACAAGGCCGAATCCGAGACCGGGCTGGCGCACGCGATCAACGCGGCCGCACCGGGCGAACTCGCCGCCTGCGGTATCCCGCTGGTGCATTTCTCCACCGACTACGTATTTGACGGGCACAAGGCCGGCGCGTACACAGAAGAGGACACGCCCGGCCCGCTCGGGGTCTATGGCGCGAGCAAGCTGGCCGGCGAGCAGGCGGTTACGCATGCGGGCATCCCGCACCTGATCCTGCGCACGGGCTGGGTCTACGGCCTGCGCGGGCACAATTTCCTGCTGACCCTGCAGCGGCTGGCGCGCGAGCGCGATAGCCTCTCCGTGGTCGACGACCAGTTTGGCGCGCCGACCTGGTCGCGCCTGATCGCCGAGGCCACGGCGCTGGTGATTGCGCGCTGGCTGGATCGCCCCGATCAAACTGCAACATCGGGGGTTTATCATCTGAGCTGCGGCGGGCGGACCAGCTGGCATGGCTTCGCCGCGGCGATCCTGGCGCATCAGGCCGGCGCGAACGAAAAGCCTGCCCGACTGACAGCGATCCCGACTTCGGGCTATCCTACGCCGGCGGCGCGGCCGGCCAACTCGCAACTGGACTGCGGCAAGCTGGCGGCGACGTTCGGTGTACGATTGCCCGACTGGGAGACGGCACTGGCCTTATGTCTAGAAGATAATGTGCCGCGTCCGACACAATGACAATTTAAAGAGCTGACGACATGACTACCATCCATCCCGTGATTCTTTCCGGGGGCTCCGGCACCCGACTGTGGCCCCTGTCCCGCGCGGCGCTGCCGAAGCAGCTGCTGCCGCTCGCCAGCGACAAGAGCCTGCTGCAGGATACCGTCAGCCGCCTGGCCGACATGCCGGAAATGGCCGCCCCGCTGATGGTGTGCAATGTCGAGCACCGCTTCATGATCGCCGAGCAGATGCGCCAGATCGAGACGTCGCCGCACGCCATCGTGCTGGAACCGGTGGGACGCAATACCGCGCCGGCGATTGCGGTGGCGGCGCTGATGCTGTCGCGCGCCGATCCGGACGCGCTGATGCTGGTGCTGCCGGCCGACCACCTGATCGGCGACGTCGCGGCCTTTCATGCCGCCATCCGCACCGCGGCCGAGGCGGCACAACACGGCCATCTCGCCACCTTCGGCATCGTGGCCGCCACTCCGGAAACTGGCTACGGCTACATCCGGAAGGGTGCACCGCTGGCCGACAGCGCCGGTGCGCACCAGGTGGCGGCCTTCGTCGAGAAGCCCAACCTGACCACGGCACAACAGTATGTGGCGTCCGGCGACTATTTCTGGAACAGCGGCATGTTCCTGTTCCGCGCGACCGATTTTCTCGACGAGCTGAAGGCCCTGCGTCCCGACATTCTCGATGCCAGCCGCGCCGCGCTCGATGCCGCCTCGCTCGACCTCGACTTCGTGCGCCTGGACCCGGCCGCCTTCGAGGCCTGCCCGTCTGACTCGGTCGACTACGCGGTGATGGAACACACCCGCCGCGCCGCCGTGGTGCCGGCCGACATGGCCTGGAATGACATCGGTGCCTGGACCGCGTTGTGGGACGTGGCGGAAAAGGACGGGCAGGGCAACGCCACCCGCGGCGATGTCATGCTTGAAAACGCCCGCAACAACTTCGTTCGCGCCGAAACCCGGATGGTGGCGCTGCTCGGCGTCACCGACCTGGTGGTGGTGGAAACCGCCGACGTGGTGCTGGTGGCGAACAAGGACCAGGTGCAGGACGTGAAAAAGCTGGTCGACCGCCTGAAGGCCGAAAAGCGCTGCGAACACCTGATCCACAAGCAGGTGTACCGGCCCTGGGGCTGGTACGAGGGCATCGACGAGGGCGAGCGCTTCCAGGTCAAGCGCATCATGGTCAAGCCGGGCGAAAAGCTCAGCCTGCAGATGCACCACCACCGCGCCGAGCACTGGATCGTGGTGTCCGGCACCGCCAGCGTCACCTGCGGCGACGAAGTCATGCTGCTGACCGAGAACCAGTCGACCTATATCCCGCTGGGCACCACCCACCGCCTGGAAAATCCCGGCAAGATCGACCTCCACATGATCGAGGTGCAGTCGGGCACCTATCTGGGCGAAGACGACATCGTGCGTTTCGAGGATATCTACAAGCGCAGCTAGGCCAAAGAGGCGGAGGCAGCCATGACCAGGCCACGCGAGTGGCCTTTTTTGCCCCCTGTAGGACAGACACCGACACGAAATGTGGTTTATATCGGACCGGCAATACAGCGCTTCTCTACGTTAACTTTCCCCTGTCCCGTCCGAAAACGAATTCAACACGCTGACTTAAGTGTGAATTCGAAAATAATTTCGACGGAAGGACAGGCAAAATGAAAATGGACGAAATGCTGGACGAGATGCGCGATGTCAATCTCAACTACCTGATGCTGGCGCAGAGCATGATCCAGCACGACAAGGCCACGGCCGTTTTCCGCCTCGGCATCACCCAGGACGTCGCCGAACTGGTCGAGGCCCTGACCCCCGCACAGATTCTCAAGCTGGCCAGCTCCGGCATGATGGTGTCGCGCCTGCGCTTCGACGGCGGCGCGGTGCTGAACATGCTGACCAACTACACCAAGGACCGCGCGCTTGCCCAGTCGCACGCCGCCATCCTGATGGCCGCCCAGCAAGCCGAAGCCTTCGCCTGAATCCAGTACCACACAAGGGAGCGAGACATGGGCAAAAAAAGCCTGCTGACCGAAATGCGCGACACCCAGCTGGCGATCGAACTGATCGAACTCGGCGCCCGCCCACAGGTACTGGAATCCGAAACCACGCTGTCGCGCGAGCGGCTGCTCAAGCTGTACAAGGAAGTGAAGGGCGTATCGCCGCCCAAGGGCATGCTGCCGTTCTCGACCGACTGGTTCCTGACCTGGCTGCCCAACGTCCATTCCTCGCTGTTCATCAACATCCACCGCTACATCACCCGCAACAGCGACTGCAGCGGCATCGAAGCCGTATTGAAGAGCTACCGCCTGTACCAGGAATACCTGCACACCAACCAGATCGAAGCCGTGCTGAGCTTCACCCGCGCCTGGACGCTGAACCGTTTCTTTGAAAGCCGCATGCTCGAAACCGCCGTCTGCAGCGACTGCGGCGGCCACTTCGTGGTGCACCCGGACGACCTGCACGACAAATATGTCTGCGGCCTGTGCAACATGCCTGCACGCGCCGGCAAGACCCGCAAGGCCAAGGCCGCGGCCGAGCTTAGCGCCGCAGCCTGAGCGTACGGTCCCGGCCGCCGGTAATGACGCGCCTGCCGGTTGCGCTCCAATCTCTCCTCATACAGTGCGCCGCTCTCCTCCTGGCGTTGCTGTTCAACGGCCTGATCCAGGCCGTTTTTTTATATTCGCCCGCACTGTGGCAACTGGCCTTCGTCCAGGGCGCGCTGGCTGCCGGACTCAGTCATTACTGGAAACAGCCGGTCTGGTGGCGCCCGTTGCATGCCGGGTTCCTGCCCGTTGTCCTGGCGGCGCAGCAGCTGGGCCTGCCAGCTTGGGCCTACCTGGCGGCCTTCCTGCTGTTGCTGCTGTTCTACTGGAGCAGTTTCCGCACCCGTGTCCCGCTCTACCTGTCCGACCGCAAGGCCTGGCAGGCGCTGGCAGCTCAGTTGCCGGAGAGTGGCCCGTTCCGTCTCATCGACCTCGGCAGCGGCTTCGGCGGCGTGCTGTTTTATCTGGAGCCGCGTTTCCCGCAGGGACAGTTCAGCGGCGTTGAAATCGCGCCGGCACCGTGGCTGATCAGCCGCCTGCGCGCCCGCCTCAGGCACAGCCGGGTCGATTTCATGCGCCGCGACTACGCGCGCCTCGACCTGGGCGCGTTCGACGTCGTGTTCGCTTTTCTGTCGCCGGCAGCGATGCCGGACCTGTGGCGGCAGGCCGAGCGCCAGATGCGCCCCGGCAGCCTGTTCGTCAGCCTGTCCTTCGGTGTCGACGCTCGTCCACCCGACCGGGAGATCCCCCTGGCCGAGGGCGAGCGGCACACCCTTTACGCATGGCGCATGCAGGGGAGTGGTTGAATTTACTGGGGCCGCGCCATCAAGTTTCGGGCGATCTGGTCGAATTCATCCCTGAGTACTCTCGCTTCAAATGCCGGAAAGCGGACCGCACGATGGTGTCCGGATCCGGCCGACCCAAGTAAAGGAACAGACAGTTGTGTTAGTCATCGGTGGGTATATTACGGTTCTGCTGTGCGTGTTTGGCGGCTATGCGCTGGCGGGGGGCTATCTGGCGGCCTTATGGCATCCGATCGAGCTCATCATCATCGGCGGTGGCGCGATCGGCGCCTTTCTGGTGGCCAACAACAGCAAGGCCATCAAGGCCACGTTGAAGGCCTTGCCCACCTTGTTCAAGGGATCCAAATACAACCGCGCGCTCTACATGGACGTGCTCGCGTTGCTGTACGAGTTGCTGACCAAGATCCGCAAGGAAGGCCTGATGTCGATCGAGGCCGACGTCGACGCGCCGGAGAGCAGCCCGCTGTTCGCCAAATACCCGGCCATTCTGGCCGACCACCACATCATCGAATTTCTCACCGACTACCTGCGCCTGATGGTCAGCGGCAGCATGAATGCCTTCGAAATCGAGAACCTGATGGACAACGAGATCGAAACCCACCACCAGGAAGGCGAAATTCCCGTGCACAGCGTGAGCAAGCTGGGCGACGGCCTGCCGGCGTTCGGCATCGTGGCGGCGGTGATGGGCGTGGTCAAGACCATGGGTTCGGTCGGCCTGCCGCCTGCGGAGCTGGGCATCCTGATCGGTGCGGCCTTGACCGGCACCTTCATCGGCATCCTGCTGGCCTATGGCTTCGTCAGTCCGCTCGCCGCCCTGCTGGAGCAGAAGCTGAACGAATCGACCAAGATGTTCCAGTGCGTCAAGGTCACGCTGCTGGCCAGCATCAACGGCTACGCGCCGGCGATCGCGGTCGAATTCGGCCGCAAGGTGCTGTTCTCGACCGAGCGGCCCTCCTTCAGCGAACTGGAAACGCATGTGAAGGGCGCGAAATCGCGCTGACCGCGACGCTGCCGTCCGCGTACCCGCACCCGCGTAAGCCTTCATGAGCGAGCAAAAACCTCCGATCATCGTCAAGCGCATCAAGAAAGTGACGGGCGGCCACCACGGTGGCGCCTGGAAGATCGCCTATGCCGACTTCGTCACTGCGATGATGGCCTTCTTTCTGCTGATGTGGCTGCTCGGCTCGACCGCCAAGGGCGATCTCGAAGGCATTGCCGAGTATTTCAAGACCCCGCTCAAGGTGGCCATGCAAGGCGGCTCGGGCAGCGGCGACAGCTCCAGCGTGATCAAGGGCGGCGGCACCGACTTCACGCGTCAGTCCGGTCAGGTCAAGAAAGGCGAAACCGAACCCGAGAAAAAAACCTTCAACTTGAGGGCGGCAAAAGCCGAGCTGGAACGGGTCGAGAAGGAGAACCTCAAGCAGCTGAAAAAAAGCCTGGAGAAGGCGATCAATGCCAACCCCACGCTGCGTCAGTTCAAGCGCCAGCTGCTGATCGACATCACCAGCGAGGGCCTGCGCATCCAGATTGTCGACGAGCAGAACCGGCCGATGTTCAACCTCGCCAGCGCCGAGTTGCAGCCCTACACCAAGATCATTCTGCGCGAGATCGGCCCGCTGCTGAACGACGTGCAGAACCGCGTCAGCCTGTCAGGGCACACCGACGCCACGCCCTATGCCAATCGCGAACGCGGCTACAGCAACTGGGAACTGTCGGCCGACCGCGCCAATGCTTCGCGCCGCGAACTGGTCGCGGGCGGCATGGACGACGCGAAAATGCTGCGCGTGGTCGGACTCGCCTCATCGGTACCCTTCGGCAGCGCTCAGCCGCTGGACCCGGTCAATCGCCGCATCAGCATCATCGTGATGAACAAGCGTACCGAGGAGGCCATCACAAAGGAGGCCTCCGGCGTCAGCGACCCCGCCGAGATCGAAGCCGAGGCCGGCGAAACGCCGAACGCTGACCCGGCAGCGCGTTGATCCACGCGCCGCTGGCGCGAAATAGCAGGCCAAATCCACCCTTATTCCCCTGATCGCCAGCGTTCCGCCTGGCCAATAATTCAGCTTAAGAAAACCCGTCTCGCGCACCCGCGCAGGGCAGGGTTCCCTCCAACAGGTGAGAACCGGGATGGCTGAAGAGCAAAACGATCAGGAAAAGACAGAATCAGCGTCGCCACAAAAGCTGGAAAAGGCGCGCGAGGAAGGTCAGGTCATCCAGTCGCGCGAACTGAGCACGTTCGTCGTGCTGATGGCGAGCGGGTCCGCCCTGTGGATCATGGCCAACGGCCTGGGGCAAACCCTGTCTCACATCATGCGCGACGGCCTGAGTTTCGAGCCCGGCTTTGCGCGCGACACGTCGCATGTCATGGCGCAGCTGTCGAGCCTATTTCTTGAAGCGGCGTTTGCACTGGCCCCGTTTTTCCTGCTGGTGGTATTCGCCACCGTGATTACGCCGCTGCTGCTGCGCGGCTGGTTGTTCAGCACCAAGGCCCTGATGCCGAAATTCAATCGCCTGAACCCGGCGTCGGGCATCAAGCGCATGTTCTCGAGCCAGGGCCTGGTCGAACTGGTCAAGGCGCTGGCCAAGGTTGGGCTACTGGGCGGCGTCGCCCTGTGGCTGATCTGGATCAACGTCGAATCCGTTTTCTCGCTCAGCATGGAATCGCCCGTACAGGCTATCCAGCACATGGGCGATCTGATTGGCAAAATCTTCCTGCTGGTCTCGGCCGCGATGGTGTTCATCGTCATGATCGATCTGCCGTTCCAGATCTGGAGCCATTTCAAGAAGCTGAGGATGAGCAAGGAAGAACTGCGCCGCGAGTCCAAGGAATCCGAGGGCGACCCGCACCTGAAAGCGCGTATCCGCGCCCAGCAGCGCGAAATGGCGCGCCGCCGCATGATGTCCGAAATTCCCACCGCCGATGTGGTGGTGACCAACCCGACCCATTACGCGGTCGCGCTCAAGTACACCGAAGGCAAGATGGGCGCGCCACGTGTGGTGGCCAAGGGCGCCGACGTCGTCGCCGCGCGCATCCGAGAGCTTGCTGCCGAACACAAGATCCCGATGCTGGAGGCGCCGCCGCTGGCGCGCGCGCTGTTCCGTCACACCGAAATCGGCAATGAAATCCCGGCCACCCTCTACGCAGCGGTGGCCGAAGTGCTGGCCTATGTGTTCCAGCTGCGCCACTACAAGGAAGTCGGTGGCGCGTATCCCGATGCGCCCACCGCCTTGCCGGTGCCGCCCGAACTTGATCCGTTGCAGGCCACTGCATGAACGGCACGCTGAGCCTCTCCAATCTGTTCAATGGCGCCAACGTCCGTGCGCTGGCGGCGCCGATCTTCATCGTCCTGATTCTGGCGATGCTGGTGCTGCCGCTGCCGCCGATCGTGCTGGATCTGCTGTTCACCTTCAACATCGCGCTCTCGATCATGGTGCTGCTGGTCAGTCTATCGACCAAGAGGGCGCTCGAGTTCGCAGCGTTCCCCACCGTGCTGCTGCTGTCCACCTTGATGCGTCTGTCGCTCAACGTGGCGTCGACCCGGGTGGTGCTGCTGGAAGGCCATACCGGCCCGGACGCCGCCGGCAAGGTGATCGAGGCCTTCGGTCATTTTCTGGTCGGCGGCGATTACACGGTCGGCATTATCGTGTTCGTGATTCTGGTGGTGATCAACTTCATCGTCATCACCAAGGGCGCCGGGCGCATCGCCGAAGTCAGCGCGCGATTTACGCTCGATGCGATGCCGGGCAAGCAGATGGCGATCGACGCCGACCTCAATGCCGGCCTGATTGACGAAAACGAGGCGCGTCGCCGTCGCACCGAAATTTCGCAGGAATCGGACTTCTACGGCTCGATGGACGGTGCGTCGAAATTCGTCCGCGGCGATGCCATCGCCGGCATCTTGATCCTGATCATCAATATCGTCGGCGGCCTGCTGGTCGGCATGATGCAGCATGATCTCGGGCTGGCCGAAGCCGCCCGCAACTACACCCTGCTGGCGATCGGCGACGGCCTGGTGGCGCAGATTCCGGCACTGGTCATCTCGATCGCCGCCGGTATCATCGTCAGCCGCGTCAGCACCGAGGAAGACATCACCGGCCAGATGATGTCCAACGTCTTCAGCAAGACGCAGGCGCTCTATCTCACCGCGGCGATTCTTGGCCTGATGGGCATGATTCCCGGCATGCCCAACTTTGCCTTCCTGCTGCTGGCCGGCGGTCTTGTCTGGCTCGCCTGGCGAGGCAGCCACAAAAAGCCCGAGGTCGAACCGGAGGTGCAGGAGGCCCCGCTGGCGGCCGTCGAGAGCCAGGAAGCCAGCTGGGAAGATGTGGCCCCGGTCGACACGCTCGGTCTGGAAGTCGGCTATCGCCTCATCCCGCTGGTGGACAACGCCGCCGACGGCGAACTGGTGCGCCGCATCAAGGGCATCCGCAAGAAATTCGCGCGCGAGATCGGCTTCCTGCCGCCCGCCGTGCACATTCGCGACAACCTCGAAATCAATCCGAACAGCTATCGCATCACCCTGAAAGGCGTGGAAATCGGCAGCGGCGAAGTGCGCACCGGCCTGTTCCTCGCCATCGATCCGGGCAACATCAGCGCCACCTTGCCGGGAGTCGCGACAACCGACCCCGCATTCGGCCTGCCGGCGGTGTGGGTCGAGTCCGGCCTGCGCGAGCAGGCGCAGTCGATGGGTTATACCGTGGTCGACCCGGGCACCGTGATCGCCACCCACCTGAACCATCTGGTCACCCTGCATGCCGCCGAACTGCTCGGCCGTCAGGAAGCGCAGGCACTGCTCGACCACCTGGGCAAGAGCGCGCCCAAGCTGGTGGAAGACCTGGTGCCGAAAATGCTGACGCTGTCCGCAGTGCAGAAAGTGCTGCAGAACCTGCTGATCGAAGGCGTGGCGATCCGCGACATGCGGACCATCATCGACACCCTGCTGGAGCATGCCATGCGGGTGCAGGATCCGCACGAACTCACCGCGCTGGTGCGGGTGGCGCTGGGCCGCTCCATCGTGCAGCAGATCTACGGATCGACCAACGAACTGCCGGTGATTGCACTCGACCAGGGCCTGGAACGCCTGCTGATGCAGACCCTGCAAACCGGCCACGATGCCGCCGGCATGGAGCCGGGGCTGGCCGACACCCTGCTGGAGCGGACCCAGACGTCCACCCAGCGTCAAGAGGCCCTGGGTCATCCCGCTGTGCTGCTGACGCCAGCCGTGCTGCGTCCGCTTCTTGCACGTTTCCTGCGGCGCACCGTGCCGCAACTCAAAGTGCTTTCGCACGCTGAAGTACCCGAAGGCAAACAGATCAAAGTGACTTCCCTTGTAGGAGGAGCAGCATGAACGTGAAACGAATCGTCGCCAAAACATCCCGGGAGGCCATGCGTGAGTTGCGTGAGCTACTCGGACCCGATGCGGTCATCCTCTCCAATCGCGCAGTGGACGGCGGGGTCGAGGTGTTGGCGCTGGCCGCTGACGACATCGCCAGCATGGCGCCGCCCGCGATGGAAAAGCCGGCACCCGCGCCCGCCGCGGCACCGGTTTTCCGCCATGCGGGGCTGGGCCGTACGCCCGAACCGGCGCCCGAGGTCACGATCAAGCGTCGCCTGATCGAACGCGTCGCGGTGCCGAGTCAGGAGAGCGCGCAACTGGCGAAAAGTGTCATCAGTGAAATCAAGACGCTGCAGACACGGCTGGAAAGCCAGCTCGCCGACCTGGCCTGGCGCGACCTGCCGGGACGCGACCCGTCCGGCGCCACGCTGATGCGCGAAATGCTGACGGCTGGATTCAGTGCCACGCTGTCGCGCGAGATGCTTGAAGCCCTGCCCAAAGGCGACGCCGACCAGGCGCAGGTCTGGATGCGCAACACGCTGATGAAGCGCCTGCAGGTGATGCAGAACGAAACCGACATGCTCGACGCCGGCGGCGTGTTTGCCCTGATGGGCCCGACCGGCGCCGGCAAGACCACCACCACCGCCAAGCTGGCTGCACGCTTCGTGGTGCGTCACGGTGCCGAAAAGCTGGCGCTCCTGACCACCGACAGTTACCGGATCGGCGGCCACGAGCAGCTGCGCATCTACGGCAAGATTCTCGGCGTGACCGTGCATGCGGTGCGCGATGCCGCCGACCTGCGCCTGGCGCTGGCCGAGCTGCGCAACAAGCACACCGTGCTGATCGACACCATCGGCATGAGCCAGCGCGACCAGGCTGTTGCCGAGCAGGTCGAAATGCTGTGCCAGGCCGGCCAGCCGATCAAGCGGCTGCTGCTGCTCAATGCCACCAGTCACGGCGACACCCTCAACGAAGTGGTGCAGGCCTACCAGACGCGCGGTCTGGATGGCTGCATCCTGACCAAGGTCGACGAGGCCGCGAGTCTGGGCCCGGCGCTCGACTGCGCGATCCGTCATGAGCTCAACGTGCACTACCTGGCCACCGGCCAGCGCGTGCCCGAGGACCTGCATCTGGCCAACCGCCAGTACCTGATACACCGCGCCTTCAAGACCCGCACGCTGTCCTCGCCCTGGAAACTGGACGACAGCGAACTGGGCTTCGCGCTTTCCGGCATGCACACCCCGCATCGTGAAAGCGCGGTGGCCCTTGGATAAATTCGTCAGTGATCAGGCCGCCGGGCTGCGCCGCTTGCTGGGGCAGACCGGATTTCAGGTCATTACCGTGATGTCGGGACAGCAGGGCGCGGGCAAGACGTCCGCCACGGCCAACCTCGCCGTTGCGCTGGCGCGCTCCGGGCGCGACGTGCTCATCATCGACCAGGACCAGCATGGCCGCGGCGCCGCTGCGGCGCTGGGCCTGACGCCGCGCTACGACGTGTCGGACGTGCTCGCCGGCCAGTGCACGCTGGACGCCTTGCTGCTGACCGGTCCCGATAACGTGCAGGTGCTGCCGCTCGGTGGCGGCTTTACCCGGCTCGGCCGCCTGTCGGAACGCGATCAGGAATGGCTGGCGCAATGCTTCAACCGCCTGCAATGCGGTGTCGATGTGGTGCTGGTCGACATGGAAGAGGCCACCGACCCCGACGCGCTGCCGCTCGGCCTTGCCGCAACCGAGATCATGGTCGTGCTGCCGCCCGGCAGCACCGCGATCACCCAGGGCTACACGCTGGTCAAGCGGCTGTCGCAGAATTTCGGCAAGCGTCGCTTCCGTCTGCTGCTCAATCGCATGGAATCGCAGGAACAGGCGCAGGCCGTTGCGCAGAATTTCTCCCAGACCGCCGAGCGCTATCTGGGGGTCGCCGTCGATTACCTGGGATATATTCCACTCGATGAGCGCATGACCCGCGCCAGCCATTTGCACACCTCGGTGGTGGATGCCTTCCCGGTTGCACAATCCACCTCGCAGTTCCGTAAACTGGCGGAGGGTTTGCTGTGCTGGCCGCAGCCCCCCAGCCTGGGAAGCGTCGGGGCGTTCATGCAGCGCGTAATCCAGGGTGGCTGCCTGGTGGAAGCCTATAGGAGAGGGTAAGGGTGTATACCGCAAGCGGAAAAAGCGAAAAAAGCGACCTGCTGACGCAGTACATGCCCATGGTCAAGCGACTGGCCCATCACATGATGGGCCGTTTGCCGCCGAGCGTCGAAGAAGACGACCTGGTACAGGCGGGTATGATTGGCCTCTTGGACGCGATCAGTCGTTACGACGAGGCGCAGAGCGCGCAGTTCGAGGCCTATGCGATTCAGCGCATCCGCGGTTCGATGATCGACGAACTGCGCCAGATCGACTGGATGCCGCGCAGTGCGCGGCAATCGATGCGCAAGATCGAGCAGGCCATCAGCGCGCTGCAGCACAAACTCGGGCGACAACCCAGCGAAACCGAAATCGCCGAAGCCATGAAGATTCCGCTCGCCGACTACCAGTCGATGCTGGGCGACGCGCGTGGGCACCAGTTGCTGTATTTCGAGGATTTCGGCGACACCGACGAGGATGATTCCTTCCTCGACAAGCAGTCGGCCGCCGAATCCAGCATGCCGCTGCCGCAGCTGCTCGATGCCAACCTGCGCGCCTGCATCATTGCCGGCATCGAGAACCTGCCCGAACGCGAACAGCTGCTGATGTCGCTGTACTACGAGCAGGAACTCAACCTGCGCGAGATCAGCGAAGTGTTCGGCGTCACCGAATCACGCATCTGCCAGTTGCATGGCCAGGCGATCGCGCGGCTTCGCGCCAAGCTCAAGGAAGACTCATGGATCGCGGAAGCCTGATCGGACTCATGCTGGCGGCGGCCGCCATTCTCGGCGGTCAGGCGATGGAGGGTGGCCATGTAGGCACCTTCCTGCAACCGGCCGCCTTCGTCATCGTCGTGATCGGCACGCTCGGCGCGGTGATGCTGCATTACCCCCTGCCGGTCTTCATCAAGGGCGTGCGCATGGCCAAATGGGCGTTCCGTCCGCCCGAAGATGAAAGCATCGTGCTGATCCGCCGCGTGGTGCAATGGGCGCAGATTGTGCGCGTGGAGGGCCTGCTGGCGCTGGAAAAGCACCTCGTCCTGACCCGCGACCCGTTCCAGAAGGGCGGTCTGCAACTGCTGATTGACGGCGCCGACGCGGCCAAGCTGCGCGACACACTCGACGTGCAGATTGTCGGCTTCGAGACCGAGCAGCGGCAGGCCGCGCGGGTGTGGGAAGCCGCCGGCGGCTATGCGCCGACCCTCGGCATCCTGGGCGCGGTGATCGGTCTGATCCACGTGATGGAAAACCTGGCCGACCCCAGCAAGCTGGGCGCCGGCATCGCAGTCGCCTTCGTCGCCACCATCTACGGCGTGGGGCTGGCCAACCTGGTGTTCCTGCCGATCGCCAACAAGATCAAGTTCACCATCGCGCGCCAGGTCAGCGACCGCGAGATCCTCAGCGACGGCCTGGTCGGCATCGCCCAGGGCGACAATCCGCGCATCATCGAGGCCCGTCTCAGAGGTTACCTCTGACATGCGCAGAAGGCGGCGCATTGCAGCCGACCACGACAACCACGATCGCTGGCTGATTTCCTACGCCGACTTCATCACGCTGCTGTTCGCGTTTTTTGTGGTGATGTACGCCATTTCCGCGGTCAACGAGTCCAAGTACCGTGTGCTGGCCGGCGCGCTGGGCGGCGCGTTCGGCAAGGCGGTGCCAACCGAGATGCCGGTGCCGCAGCTGACGCCGGCACCGCTGCCGCCCGAGGTCAGCCAGCGCAGTCTCAAGCAGCAGCAGGCCATCGAGGAAGAGGAACACATGGCTGAGGTGGCCAGCAACCTGCTCGACGTCATGGGCCCGCTGGTGAAAGAGGGCAAGGTGCGGATGACGCAGAGCCGGCGCGGCGTCAGCATCGAAATCAACGCCAATGTATTGTTCGAGCCCGGCCGCGCCGAACTCGAGCCGCAATCGCTGGAAGTGCTGAGTGCGGTGGCGAACACCCTGAAAAACGAACCCTTCAAGCTCGAAATCACCGGCCATACCGACCCTGTGCCGATCAGCAGCCCGCTGTTCGCATCGAACTGGGAGCTGTCGGCGGTGCGCGCCACCAGCGTGGTTCGCCTGCTGGCCGATAACGGCATTGCGCCCGACCGGCTCTATGCCATCGGCCGCGAGGCCAGCCAGCCGATTGCATCGAACGACACGGCCGAAGGTCGCGCGCGCAACCGCCGAGTCGAGCTGATGATCCTGTCCGGCCTGCCGGATGTGGTCGAGGAAATTCCGGTGCGCCCGGCCACCGATCCCGCCGCACCTTGAAAACGGGCAGATCGGCCCGATCTTCTGTCACTGTTGTTTCGGACTAAGATGATCAGACCATGCCCAATGATCCCGCACTCGAAGGCGAAATCGTCCCTGACGACCGCCAGTTGCCCAGCTCGCCGGTGCTGCCGACCGAGCTCCACCTGCTGCCGCTGACCGAAAAACCGTTCTTCCCGGCGCAAACCCTGCCGCTACTGATGAACGAGGCGCCGTGGCTGTCCACCGTGGAAGCCATTGGCGACACGCCCCACCACATGGTGGGCCTGGTCGTGGTCAAACCCGACAACACCGACGACATCAAGCGCGCCGATTTCCGCAACATCGGCACCGTGGTACGCATCCATCATCCGGTCCGCACCGACGGCAAGATGCAGTTCATTGCCGAAGGCACGCGCCGCTTCCGCATTGTCGAGTGGCTGTCGGAAACCGCACCCTACAAGGTTCGCGTCGAGTACCCCAACGAGACCGGCAAGCCGGATTCCGAGGAAATCCGCGCCTATTCGATCGCCATCATCAACACCATCAAGGAGTTGCTGCCGCTCAATCCGCTGTATTCGGAGGAGCTGAAGTTCTTTCTCAACCGCTTCGGGCCGAACGAGCCCTCGCGGCTGACCGACTTTGCCGCCAGCCTCACCACCGCGTCCAAGCAGGAATTGCAGGAGGTGCTGGAAGCCTTCGGCCTGAAAAAGCGGATGGAGAAGGTGCTGGTGCTGTTGAAGAAGGAACTCGACGTCGCCCGCCTGCAATCGGACATTCGCGGCAAGGTCGACGAGAAGATGACCGAGCAGCAGCGCGAGTTTTTCCTGCGCCAGCAGTTGAAGGCGATCCAGAAGGAGCTCGGCCTGGCCAAGGACGACAAGACCGCCGAACTCGACACGTTCCGGGAACGCATTGCCAAGCTGACGCTGCCGGCGCCGGCCCAAAAGCGCATCGACGAGGAAATGCACAAGCTCTCGCTGCTGGAGACCGGTTCGTCGGAGTACACCGTCACCCGCAACTACCTCGACTGGCTGACCGTGCTGCCGTGGGGCGTGCATACCCAGGACAAGATCGACCTCGAGCGCGCGCGCAAGATCCTCGACCGCGACCATGACGGCCTGGAGGACGTGAAGGACCGCATCATCGAATTCCTCGCCGTCGGCGCGATGCGCGGCGAAATGGCCGGCTCGATCCTGCTGCTGATCGGCCCGCCCGGCGTCGGCAAGACTTCGATCGGCAAGTCGATTGCGGAAGCGCTGGGGCGCAAGTTCTACCGCTTCTCGGTCGGCGGCATGCGCGACGAGGCCGAAATCAAGGGCCACCGCCGCACCTACATCGGCGCCATGCCGGGCAAGTTCGTGCAGGCGCTGAAGGAAGTGGAATCGGCCAACCCGGTCATCATGCTCGACGAGATCGACAAGATCGGCGCCAGCTTTCAGGGCGACCCGGCCTCGGCCTTGCTGGAAGTGCTCGACCCCGAGCAGAACGCCGACTTTCTCGACCATTATCTCGACGTGCGTTTCGACCTGTCCAAGGCGCTGTTCATCTGTACCGCGAACGATTTCTCCATCCCCTCGGCGTTGCTCGACCGCATGGAAGTCATCCGCCTGTCGGGCTATATCACCGAGGAAAAGATCGCCATCGCCAAACATCACCTGTGGCCGCGCGTGCTGGAGCGGGCCGGTCTGAAGAAGAACCAACTCGCGATCAGCGAGGGCGCGTTACGCCATGTGATCGAGGGCTACGCGCGTGAAGCCGGCGTACGCAACCTGGAAAAACAGCTGGGCCGGGTGGCACGCAAGGCCGTGGTCAAGATCCTTGGCGGCAGCGCCACGCCGATCCGGATCGGCGTCAAGGAAATCGAGGCCTATCTCGACAAGCCGGTGTTCAGCCGCGAAAAGCCGATGAGCGGGGTAGGGGTTGTCACCGGTCTGGCGTGGACTGCGATGGGTGGCGCCACGCTGCCGGTCGAGGCGTCGCGGGTGCATACGCTCAACCGCGGTTTCAAGCTCACCGGCAAACTGGGCGAGGTGATGAAGGAGTCGGCCGAAATCGCCTACAGCTATGTCGCCTCGCACCTGAATGCGTACGGTGCGGACATCACCTTTTTCGACACCAGCTTCGTTCACCTGCACGTGCCGGAAGGGGCGACGCCCAAGGATGGACCCAGCGCCGGCGTCACCATGGCGACCGCGCTGCTGTCGCTGGCAAAAAACCGGAAAATCCCGCGCCCGCTGGCGATGACCGGCGAACTGACCCTGACCGGCAAGGTGTTGCCGGTCGGCGGCATCCGCGAGAAAGTCATCGCCGCGCGGCGGGTCGGTATCCATGAACTGATCCTGCCGGACGCCAACCGGCGCGACTTCGACAAACTGCCCGAGCATATCCGTGCCGGATTCACCGTGCATTACGCCAAGCGTTATCAGGATGTGGCGGCGGTGGTGTTCGGCGCCGATTGATACCGGGACAGGGCAACGACAATTCCTGTCGGTTGTCCTGTCTCGCTGGCTGCGACTTCAAATGAACAGGCAGACGTCGGACTTCTGCGCGGTGGGTAGAAAGCTGGCGGCGCCGATCCAGCCTTCGATTTCAGGGATGAACTCATCCTGCGAGTAGCCGAACAGGTCCACCGTCATCTGGCAGGCAAACAGCTTGGCGTCCGCCTCGAGGCAGGCACTGCGCAATTCGTCGATGCTGGCTACACCCTTGTTTTTAACGGTTTGTGCCATCAGCCCGGTTGCCATTTTTTCGAATCCGGGGACACCGGCCATGACGACGTTCGGCACCTTCCAGTTGATGTCTTTCAGCCACTGCGGCCCAAACGGCATCTTCATCGGCATGCTGGGGTTGCCGAGCGGACTGATCTCGAGGTGGAGATCCTTCTTCAACAGTTCCAGCCCATAGAAGGTGAAGAAAACGGACACGTCCCAGCCCAGCGCGCCGGCGGTGGACGCCAGGATGAAGGGCGGGTACGCCCAGTCCAGGGTGCCTTTGGTGGCGATAATGGACAGGGAGGGGACATGCGCGGCTTCGCGTTCGGCCATCCTGGCCTCGAAGCGCTGGTCGAACCACTGATCGAAGCGGGTTTGATCCAGTGTTGGCGGGGTGATGTTGTCTGCTGCGCCCATGATCTTCTCCTTATGCCTTGCGAATGAGAAATTCGAACTCGCCCTGATTCGAACTGGACGAGACCAGGTCATGCCCGGTTTGCTTGCAGAAGGCGTGCATATCCTTCAGGGAACCCGGGTCGGTGGAGATGACGGCGAGCGTTTCCCCTGTAGCCAGTTCAGACAGGGCTTTCTTGGTACGCAAAATAGGTAGCGGGCAGTTCAGACCGCGTGCATCCAGGCTGTGTGTGGCAGGTGCATTCATCGTAATGACTCCTCATGGTAGATGACCGTTCGGTCAAGCAAATCGGCAAAAAAATTGCCGGGCGAAAACGGCTCAACGTTATCCGGGGGCATAAAAGGCGTGACCTGATTGCATCAAATCAGCCGACGCTCGATTCGATGCGCAGCGTCTTGATCGCCGGGCCCAGTCGATAGAGCAGTTCGGGATCGTTTTGCGCCTTGGCCAGCAGGATCACCCCCTCGAGATAGGCCAGCATGGCTTCGGCGGTCAGACCCGTATCCAGCGGCGGGATGGTGCCGGTGGCCACGGCCTGTTCCAGCGTTTCCTTGAAGCGGGACTTCGCGCGCGTAAAAATCGCGAGCAGCTTGGCGCGCAGAATATCGTCCTGGGTGCTGACCTCCAGCGTCAGGTTGCCAAAGATGCAACCCAGCATGCGCCCATGCACTTGCTTGATCGACTTCTGCCAGAAGTAGGCTGCATCGATCAAATAGTCGATCCGCTCCATTGGCGGCAAGGCCGGATCGAAGGCTTCGGCAACAAAGCCGTTGGCCCATTCGTCCGCAAACTCGTCGATCACCGCCATCACGAGATCGCGTTTGGACGGGAAGAAGTGATAAAAGCTGCCTTTTTGCACCCCGGCGCTCTCGCAGATTTCCTGGATGCCCACGTTCGCGTAGCTGCGCGAGTGAAAACGTGGCTTGGCGGCGGCGATGATACGGGAGCGGGTGTCGGTTGCGATATTCATGCGCTGCATCGTAGTAGACCGACCGGTCAAATGCAAGCGGTTTTTGTCGGATGCCCAGACAGGGATCAACGGTGCCGAATCCGTTGGGGTGGGCGCTGTCGAGTCGGGTAAAATGCCGGGATGACCGAAGCTGCGCTCCTCGACCTGCCGCCAGACGCCGCCCCCGCCGCACCTGTGATCAGGGTGCGCGGCGAGCTGCTGACCGAGCTGCCGCAGGACCTCTACATCCCGCCCGACGCGCTCGAGGTCTTCCTCGAGGCCTTCGAGGGCCCGCTCGACCTGCTGTTGTATCTGATCCGTCGCCAGAACCTGGACGTGCTCGACATTCCGATGGCGGCGCTGACCAAGCAATACATGGCCTACGTCGAGGCGGCGCGCGCCACCCGGCTGGAACTGGCGGCGGAGTATCTGCTGATGGCGGCGATGCTGATCGACATCAAGTCGCGCATGCTGCTGCCGCGCCGCGAGCAGGCCGAGGAGGCGGGCGAGGGCGACGACCCGCGCGCCGAGCTGGTGCGGCGTCTGCTCGAATACGAGCAGATGAAGCTGGCCGGCCAGCACCTCGACGCGATGCCGCAGGCCGGGCGCGATTTCGACACCGTCAGCGTGTTTCTGCCGGCCGCCGCCCGGCGCCTGCCGAGCCTGCATCCGGAGGAACTGGCCGCGGCCTGGCTGGCGATCCTGTCGCGGGCGAAGAACCGCACCCACCACCGCATCGGCCGCCAGGACCTGTCGATCCGCGAAATCATGAGCCGTATCCTGAAGCAGATGACACCAGGCGAGTTCATGGAATTCAAGGACTTGTTCCCGGAAGCGGCGACAGTGCATGAACTCGTGGTCACCTTCCTCGCGGTGCTGGAACTGACCAAGGAAACCCTGCTCGACGTGACCCAGGCCGAGCCGTTTGCCCCCATCTACGTGAAGCTCCATGAATCTGCAGCCGAATGACCATCCCGACGATTTGAAACTGGTGCTGGAGGCGGCGCTGCTGGCCGCGGTCGAGCCGCTCACGCTGGCCGACCTCAAGCGCATGTTCGAGCAGGAGTCGCAGCCGGCGCTGTCCAGCGAGGTGCTGCGCCGCGCACTGGATGAATTGCGCGCGCAATGGCACGGCCGCGGGGTCGAACTGACCCAGGTGGCCGACGGCTGGCGTTTTCAGACGCGCGCTGAAATGCAGCCCTGGCTGTCGCGGCTGAAGAACGAAAAACCGCCGCGCTATTCGCGCGCGGTGCTGGAAACGCTTGCCATCATCGCCTACCGCCAGCCGGTCACGCGCGGCGACATCGAGGATATCCGCGGCGTCTCGGTCAATCCCAACATCATCAAGACACTGGAAGAACGCGGCTGGATCGAGGCCATTGGCCACCGCGACGTGCCCGGTCGGCCCGCACTGTTCGGTACTACCGGGCACTTTCTGAGCGACCTCGGTCTGGTCACGCTGTCGGAATTGCCGCCGCTGGAAGAGCTTGGCAATCTGGTCACGCCCGATGAAACGGCATTAATTCCTGAATTGCGCGAGGAATTGCTGGACAATGACGTCCCCCAGACGTTTGGCGCGGTGATCGAGGTCGTCCGCGTCGCGCCCGCACCCGAGATCACCTGATATGGCCCGTCCCGCTTCCCCCATCCGCCGCCCGCCCTCCGCCCCGATGGGGCGTGCGGCGAGCCGCCTGCAACAGGCACTCGCCCCCGAAGCCGCGAGCGAGCGTCTGCAGAAGGCGCTGGCCTCGGCCGGCCTCGGCTCACGCCGTGAAATGGAGGAATGGATCGCCGAGGGCCGCGTGCAGGTCAACGGCGAAACCGCCCTCATTGGCAGCAAGGTCGGCCCGCGCGACATCGTCAAGGTCAGCGGCCGCCGCGTCTATCTGCGCTTCGACGAAAAGCGCACCCGCATCCTGATCTACCACAAGTCGGAAGGCGAGATCGTCACCCGTGACGACCCCAAGGGACGCGCCACCGTGTTCGATGCGTTGCCCAAGATCCGCGGCGCCAAGTGGATTTCGATCGGCCGGCTCGACTACAACACCGACGGCCTGATGGTCTTCACCACCGACGGCGAGCTCGCCAACCAGCTGATGCACCCGCGTTTCGAAGTCGAGCGCGAGTATGCAGTGCGGGTGCTGGGCGAGCTGACCGAGGACATGATTGCGCAGCTGCTGGCCGGGGTCGAGCTCGACGACGGCCCGGCGCAGCTGCAAAGCTGCTTCGCCGCCGGCGGCGAGGGTGCCAACAAATGGTATCGCGTGGTGATCAAGGAAGGCCGCAAGCGCGAGGTGCGGCGGCTGTTCGAGCATTTCGGCCTGACGGTGTCGCGGCTGACCCGCATCCGCTTTGGCCCGATCGTGCTGCCGCCGCAACTGCGCCGCGGACAGAAAATGGAACTCGACGACGACCTGGTCGCGCGCGTGATGGAGTGGGCCGGCATGGCGCCGACGCCGCGCCGGCAGACCCGCGGCGTACCGGACAAGCACACCCGCAAGCCGCGCATGCGTTGAGCGTCTGAATCCGGCGGGGCCCCGCCGGGCAGGTTTTTACTTCTCGGTCATTTTCTTGATCACGCCGGCGGCCCATTCGCGGCCGCCCAGGCCGAAGGCCAGCGCGAAGGCCAGGCCCACCGCGCCGAAGCCGATCTGGAACGCGGCGGTCAGCAGGTTCGTGCCGATCGCCAGCTGTTCCAGCGCCACAAACACCACGAAGATGATGGTCGCGTATTCCGCCAGCGTGCTGATGGTCAGCGCGCCCTGCACGCCGATGTTGTTGAGGTAGGCGAAGGCCATGCGGTTGATGAAGCGCGCCACCAGCACGCCGAACACCAGCACCAGGATGGCGACGATGATGTTGGGAATGTAGAACACCACCTTGTTGAACAGCTCGGCGACCATGTGCAGGCCCAGGCTGTTGGCCACGGTGACGACGACGATGAAGATGATGACCCAGTAGGCCAGCTTGGCGAGCAGCCTGGACAGCGACACGTCCAGATGACCCTGCTTGAGGAAGGCCTCGATGCCGGTCTTTTCCGCCAGGCTGTCGAAGCGCAGCACGTCGAGCAGCTTCATCACCCCGGTGCGCACCACGTTGGCCAGCAACCAGCCAATGAACAGCAGCAGCAGCGCTGCCAGCAATTGCGGCACAAACCCCGCAAGCTGCGTCCAGAACGTCGTCAGGGAATGGATAAAGACATCGAGTTGCTGCTGCATGGCATGCTCCTTCATCTCTGCAGAAAGCGCCATTATAGCGAACCGGCCTGCAGGGATTCCTACACCTGGATGACGCACCATGCGGGGATCCGAGGGGCCTGTTCGCTGGGGAGCTTTGTGCCTACACTGTCAGGCATGCTTCCCCATTCCGTCCCGGCCGGATTTCTGCCTCACGACCAGTTACCCATGCTGGTGAACCAGCTCATGCAGCAGGGCTATCAATGCTACGGTCCGGGCGTAGAGAATGGCGCCATCGTGTTGCGCGAGCTCGCCACGTCCGATGCCATCCCGCGCGGCCTGCAGGCGGTACAGTCGCCGGGGCGCTACCAGTTGACGCAGGATTCCGAACAACGCTATTTCGCCTGGGCTAACGGACCGCAGGCGATCAAGCCGCTGGCGTTCGCACCCACCGAGTCGCTGTGGCGCGTGGCGCGCGACGCTTCAGGCACGCTGCAATTTTCGGCCGTATTGCCTGCGGCGCCGAAGCGGGCCCTGATCGGCGTGCGCGCCTGCGACCTCGCCGCACTGGCGCTGCAGGATGCCCATTTTCTGCGCGCGGGCGCGCGCGATGCGCATTACGCACAGCGGCGCGACGCGCTGTTCCTGGTTGCGGTGCAATGCGCCGAGCCGGCGGCAACCTGCTTTTGCGCATCG
Organism: uncultured Thiobacillus sp.; assembly: GCA_964623745.1. Lineage (GTDB taxonomy): Bacteria > Pseudomonadota > Gammaproteobacteria > Burkholderiales > Thiobacillaceae > Thiobacillus. Next base: position 48,410 of record CAZUVC010000016.1, read on the forward strand.
ACCGGCGATGGCCCGACACCAACCGCCGGCTACGACATCGCGCTGGTCGAGCTGAAGGACGGCTTTGTGGTCGAGGCGGGCAGTGCGCGCGGCCAGCAGGTCGTCGACGCATTGCATCTGTCGCCCGCCCACGCGCAGCACATCGACGACGCCCGCAAGCAGGGCGAGGCCGCGGCGGCCGCGCAGACGCGGCGGCTGCCGGGGCGCAACCTGCGCGACACGCTGATGAGCCGGCTGGACCATCCGCGCTGGGATGCGGTGGCGGCGCGCTGCCTCGCCTGCGGCAACTGCACGGCGGTGTGCCCGACCTGCTTTTGCCACGCCGAAGTCGATCAGCCTGCGCTGAGCGGCGAATCGAGTGCGCATGTGCGCGAGTGGGACTCCTGCTTCGGCGAAACGCACGGCCACCTGCACGGCTTCAATGTGCGGCCCGACATTCGAAGCCGCTATCGCCAGTGGCTGACCCACAAGCTGGCCGGCTGGCATGATCAGTTCGGCCGCAGCGGCTGCACCGGGTGCGGCCGCTGCATCGCCTGGTGCCCGGTGGGCATCGACCTCACCGAAGAAGTGGCCGCGTTGACGGCACGCGAGGCCCAGCCATGAGCGATGCACCGCACGCGCTCGATGCCGGACCGCCGCATGCAGCCACCGTGGTGGCGCGCACCCAGGAATCGCCCACCATCTTCACGCTCAGGCTGCGGCTCGACGACCCGGCGGCGCAGGCCGCCTACCGCTTTGCGCCGGGCCAGTTCAACATGCTGTATCTCTATGGCGTCGGCGAGGTGCCGATATCCATCATGTCTGATCCGGAAGAGCGCGATGGCATCGGCCACACCATCCGCGCCGTCGGCCGCGTCACCCAGGGTCTGGCTGCCCTGCAGCCGGGCGACCGAATCGGCCTGCGCGGACCGTTCGGCAACGGCTGGCCGCTGCAGGAGATGGGCGGCTGCGACGTCGTGCTGGTGACCGGCGGCCTCGGCTGCGCACCCGTGGTGTCGGTCATCCATTACGTGCTGCGGCGGCGAGAGCGCTTCGGCAAGCTGGTCATCATCCAGGGCGTGAAGCACGCCGAGGATCTGATCTGGCGCGAGCAGTACGACCGCTGGGCCAAACTGCCCAATACCCAGGTGCTGGTGGCGGCGAGCGAGGGCGGCGCCCTGTGGCCCTGGCATGTCGGGCGCGTGACCGACCTGTTCAGCCTTGCCCGCTTCAATCCCAAGCGTGCGGTGGCGATGATGTGTGGACCGGAAGGCATGATGCGTGCCGCTGCTGACAGCCTGCTGGCACACCGTTTGCCCGAGTCAAACCTGTATCTGAGCATGGAGCGCAACATGCAGTGCGCCGTCGGCCGCTGCGGCCATTGCCAGTTCGGCAGCGCCTTCATCTGCCGCAACGGTCCAGTGTTCAACTGGAGCAAGGTCAAGACCTTGCTCGGTCACCGGGGCTTCTGATGACGGGCGCTCAAAAACCGCGCGTCGCGGTGCACAAGTTCAGCTCCTGCGACGGCTGCCAGCTGGCCTTCCTCAATCTGGGCGAGGATCTGCTGACGCTGGCCGGGCGCGTCGAGCTGGTGCATTTTGCCGAGGCCGGTCCGCTCGATCCCGAGTCCGACGTCGACATCGCGTTTGTCGAAGGCAGCGTGTCGACCCCTGAAGACCTCGAGCGCATCCAGCATATCCGCGCCCACAGCCGCCTGCTGATTGCCATCGGCGCCTGCGCGACCTCGGGCGGCATCCAGGGCTTGCGCAACGGCGTGTTCGACGCGGGCTGGGTCGCGCAGATCTACAGCCATCCCGAGGCGATCGCCAGCCTGGAACGCTCGACGCCGATTGCCAGCCATGTAAAAGTGGATTTCGAACTGTGGGGCTGTCCGGTCAACGGGCCGCAAATCGTGGCGGTGGTCAATGCACTGCTGCTCGGCGTGACACCACGCGACAACGCCGACAAGGTATGCACCGAATGCAAGCGCCAGGGCCACCCCTGCGTGATGGTGACGCACGGCATCGCCTGCATGGGGCCGGTGACGCGCGCCGGCTGTGGCGCGCTATGTCCCGGCCTCGGCCGCGATTGCTATGGCTGCTACGGCCCGGCGGAACTCGCCAATACTGACGCGCTGGCGGCGCAGTTCGAAAGCCTGGGGCTGACGCCGCAGGCCGTGATGCACCGCTTCCAGTCGATCAACAGCCAGGCGCCGGCGTTCCTTGCTGCCGCCGACACGATCCGGAGGCGCGGCGATGACTGAGCAGAAGCGCAGCGTGGCGATACACGTCCCGGTGCTGGCGCGGGTCGAAGGCGAGGGCGCGCTCGACCTGCGCATCGACGACGGCGTCATCACCCAGCTGCGCCTGCGCATTTTCGAGCCGCCGCGCTACTTCGAGAAATTCCTCGAGGGTCGCCATTACAGCGAAATCCCCGACTTCGTGGCGCGCATCTGCGGCATCTGCCCGGTGGCCTACCAGGTCACCGCGGCGCAGGCGCTGGAAAAACTGTACGGTGTCGAGCTCAGCCCGTGGGCGCGCGCGATGCGCCGGGTGTTCTACTGCGGCGAATGGATCCAGAGCCACAGCCTGCACATTCATCTGCTGGCGGCGCCGGATTTCTTCGGCTGCAACAGTGCGATTGAACTGGCGAAGATCGCGCCGGAGGAAGTGCGCCGCGGCCTGCGCATCCAGGCGCTGGGCAACGCACTGATGGACCTGTTCGGCGCCCGCTCGGTGCATCCGGTGGGCGTGCGCATCGGCGGTTTTCACGGTGCGCCGGCGCCGGCCCGGGTTCAGGCGCTCCGGGAACAGCTCGCCGCCGCGCTGCCCGAAGCCGAGGCGCTGGTCCGCTGGACGGCCGCCATCGCGGTGCCGCAGGACGACCAGGCTTTCGCTTCGGTCGCGCTGCGCCACCCTGCCGAATACGCCATCGAGCACGGCGCCATCGGCGCCAGCGACGGCTTGCTGATCGAGGCCGAGGCTTTCGACGCGCACTTTGCCGAACACCATGAAGCGCATTCCACCGCGCTGTTCAGCCATTACCACGGCCAGCCGTATCTGGTCGGTCCGCTGGCGCGGCTGAACCTGAACCATGGCAGTTTTCCCGAACAGGTCAGGGTGCTCCTCGCAGAAACGGGGATTGCGCTGCCCAGCCGCAACCTGTTCCACAGCCTCGTCGCACGCGCGATCGAGATCCTGCTCGCACTGCACGAAGCGCTGCGCCTGCTCGACGATTACCGTGTACCTGATTCGTCCTGGGTACCCGTCACTCCGCGCGCCGGCGTCGCCTTTGGCTGCACCGAGGCACCACGAGGGCTGCTGTGGCATCGCTATGAGATGGACGCCGACGGCCGTGTGCTCAACGCGCGCATCGTGCCGCCGACCAGCCAGAATCAGGGGCGCATCGAGGAAGACCTGCGGCTGTCGCTGCTGAATTTCGGCCTCGACCATCCCGACGATGCGCTGCGGCTGCATTGCGAGAAAATCATCCGCAACTACGATCCCTGCATCTCCTGCGCCACCCATTTCCTGCGCCTGAACGTCGAGCGATGACGACGCGCATCCTCGGCATCGGCTCGCCGTCGGGTGACGACCAGGCGGGCTGGCTGGTCGTCGACGCCTTGCATGCCGCCAGTCTGGAGGCCGTGGAGATCGACAAGCTGGACCGGCCCGGGGCCAGCCTGATTCCGCTGCTCGCGGGCGTGTCGCGGCTCATCCTGATCGATGCGATGCAGGGCGGCGGTGCGGCAGGCGATATCCGGCGCTTCGATCAGGAAGACTGGCCGGCCTATGGCCAAGGCCTGTCGACTCACGGTGTCGGTGTGCTCGATGCGTTGTTGCTGGCGCGCGAACTCGGCGCGCTGCCGGCCCGGATCGATCTCTATGGCATTGAAATCGGCACGGCTTGCTTGAACGAAACCGCGACGGCGCCGGTCAGGGACGCTGCCCGGCAGCTTGCCGGGGAAATCGCCGCCAGCCTGGGCAAGCTTGTTATCACACGAGCGAGGTCTACCTGACGCCTGCGCGCGATAGCCATGCCTCTGAAAGGGTTGCTGCACGGCGTCTGGCGGGGATTGCCTATACTGCCGTTAGCTTCAGACGCTCCCCCGGATGCCGTAATACCCGATAGGGCTTTCTTCAAGGACACACAAGCGCATGGCATTCCGGATTCTGCTACAGGCATGTTTGATCGGACTGCTGTCGGTCACGCTGACCCATGCGGCGCCCGACCGCATGCCAGTGCGCGTGGGCGTGTTCGAGAATGCACCGATCGTCACACTACCGGGGGAGGCCCCGCCGGCAGGCATCGCGATCGACATGATCCGCTGGGTGGCCGAGCGCGAAAACTGGCAGGTCAGCTACGTGCCGGACAGTTTCGACCGCCTGGTCGAACGACTGGAGCGCGGCGAAATCGACCTGCTGGTCGGCATTGCCTACAGCGACGAACGCGCGGCGCGTTTCCAGTTCACCCGGCAAAGCCTGATCGGCAACTGGGGCATGGTGTACCGCCACGCCGACGCCGATATCAACGCGCTGCCCGATCTCAAGGGCAAGCGCGTTGCGCTCATGCGCAGCAGCACGCACAGCCAGGCCCTGGTCGAACTGGCGACACGCTTCGACGCTGCCTTCACGCCGATCTACGTCGACGGTTATCCCGAGGTGCTACAGGCCATCGCCGACCGGCGCGCCGATGCCGGCGCGGTCAACCGCGTGTTTGCCGCGCTGCATGGGAACGAGTCGAACCTGGTCGTCACCGGCATTGTCTTCAATCCGGTGTTTGTCCACTATGCGGCGCCGAAACAGGCCGACCCGGCCCTGCTGAATACGCTCGACCGGCATCTGGCCGCGCTCAAGGCCAACCCCCAATCGGCCTATTACCAATCACTGCAACACTGGCTCGAAGCCGTTCCTGCGAAAAACCCCCACTGGCTGCCGTGGGCGGCCGCCGGCGCCGCCGGCTTGTTGCTGCTGGTGTTGGCGGTCGCGGGCATCCTGCGTCACCAGGTGCGTCGGCAAACCGGTGAACTGCAGCAACGCGCCGATCAGCTGCAGTCCGAAATCGAGCAGCGTCAGCAAGCCGAAGCGCACCTGAATCAGCTGGCCTATTTCGACGGGCTGACCCGGCTGCCGAACCGCGAAGGCTTCCGCATCGCGCTGGAAGAAGCGATGACGGGCATGCAGGGCACCGACACGCGGATGGCCCTGATGTTCATCGACATCGACAGACTGAAAAATATCAACGACGGGCTCGGCCATGGCGCCGGCGATCTGCTGCTGCAGCAGATCGCCGCCCGCCTGCAATCGGTGCTGCGGGTACACGATCACCTGAGCCGCTTCGGCGGCGACGAGTTCGTCGTCATCGTGTCCGACATCGGCGCGCTGACCGACGCGGAAGCGGTCGCCATGCGTCTGCTCGAAAGCCTGATCGCCCCGATCGACATTGGTGCAACCCAGATCTATACCAGCTGCAGCATCGGCATTGCGCTGTATCCGGACGATGCCGGTTCGGTCGAGATTCTGCTCAAGCATGCCGACACCGCCATGTATCAGGCCAAGGAGCAAGGCGGCAACCGCTTCCTGTTCTATCACGCCAAGCAGACCGAACGCGTGGTCGAACGGCTGACGCTCGATACGCGCCTGCGCCAGGCGCTCGAACGCGACGAGCTGCTGCTGCATTACCAGCCGGTCGTGGAACTGGCCAGCCAGCGCATCGTCGGCGTCGAGGCCCTGCTGCGCTGGGACGATCCGGAACGCGGCTTGATCATGCCGGGCGCCTTCATTTCAGCCGCCGAGGATACCGGGCTGATCGTTCCGCTCGGCGAGTGGGTGCTGGAGGCCGGCTGCGCCGAGCTGCGTGCCTGGCAACAGCGGGGTCTGGCTGAAAATATGACGCTCGCGGTCAACGTCTCGACCCGGCAATTCCAGGACAAGCGCGTGGTGAAATCGGTCGAGCAGGCCTTGCTGCGCACCGGCCTCGCACCCGAATGCCTCGAACTCGAAATCACCGAGAACGTGATGCTGATCATGAACGACGACGTGCGTGCCACCCTCGACGCGCTGCGCGCGATGGGGGTGCGGCTGTCGCTCGACGATTTCGGCACCGGGTATTCCAGCCTGAGCTACCTCAAGCAGTTGCCGTTCCACACGCTGAAGATCGACCAGTCCTTCGTCAGCAAGATTCCGGGGCAGCCGGACGATACCCAGATCATCACGGCCATTCTCGGGCTGGCGAAGGGCCTCGGCCTGGATGTCATCGCGGAAGGGATCGAGACGCGCGCGCAGTACCAGTTCCTGCGTGAACACGGCTGTGAATTCGGCCAGGGCTATCTGATGAGCCGGCCGGTACCGCCCGATGCGCTGATTGCGATGCTGGAAGCGCCGGCACGCGTCAGTCATGGCTGACAGGCCGCACCCTGCTGCAAGGCAGGTCAGGGCAGGTCTTCGCGCCGCAGCATGAAGACGAACTGCTCGCCGCCTTCGGTATCGAGCCAGGTAAAGGGCAGGACAGGGTAGGCGGCTTCGAGGACGTCGCGGTTGTGGCCGATTTCCACCACCAGCAGCCCCCCCGGATTGAGGTGGCTCTTGGCGGCCGCGAGAATCTGCCGCGTCGCATCCAGGCCGTCCTCGCCCGAACCCAGTGCCAGCGCCGGTTCCGCCTGGTATTCCGGCGGCAATGCGGCAACCGACTCGGCGTTCACGTACGGCGGGTTGCTGAGAATCACATCGTAGCTGCGGCCGTCCAGCGACGTGAACAGATCCGATTCAATCAGTTCGATGCGGTCCGCCAGGCCATATTCGGCGACGTTCTTCGCGGCCACGTCCAGCGCGTCCTTCGACAGATCCACCGCATCGACGTCGGCATTCGGGAAGGCCAGTGCCGCCAGGATCGCGAGGCAGCCCGAGCCGGTGCACAGGTCGAGTGCGCGCGTGACCGCGTCCGGATGTTCGACCCACGGCGCCAGCTGTTCCGGCAGCAGTTCGGCGATGAAGGAGCGCGGCACGATTACCCGCTCGTCGACATAGAAGCGGTGCGCGCCCAGCCAGGCCTCGTGGGTCAGATAGGCGGCGGGGATGCGCTCGCGCACCCGGCGTTCGATCACTGCCTGCACGTCCTCCGATTCGCCATGCGTCAGGCTGGCGTCGAGAAAGGGCTCCAGCCGGTCGAGTGGCAGGTGCAGGGTGTGCAGGATCAGGTAGGCCGCCTCGTCGAACGCGTTGTCCGAGCCGTGGCCGAAAAACAGTTTCGCCTCGTTGAAGCGCGAGACCGCGAAGCGCAGCCAGTCGCGCACGGTGATCAGGGATTCGGTGTCGTCGAAATGCTTCATTGCCTGGAGTCCATTTTGCACGAAAGGCACAACGCCAATAAACGCTTCGCGCTGCGGTTTGCTTGACCGGCTTCAGGCCAGCAGCTTTTCCAGCGTCTTCTGGTACACCGCTGCCAGCTGTTCGATGTCGTCCAGCACCACATGCTCGTTCAGCTTGTGAATGCTGCTGTTCAGCGGCCCGAACTCGACCACCTCGCGGCAGATGTCGGCAATGAAGCGGCCGTCCGAGGTGCCGCCGGAGGTGGACAGCTCGGGGGTCAGTCCGGTCACTTCCCGAATCGCCGCGGAGAGCGTGTCGCACAGCGGGCCGCGCGGGGTGAGGAAGGGTTTGCCCGACAGGTTCCAGTCGATTTCGTAGTCGAGGCCGTGGCTGTCGAGGATTTCGTTCATCGCGTCCATCAGGCCTTCGGCGGTGCTGGCGGTGGAGTAGCGGAAATTGAACTGGATCTCGAGCACACCGGGAATGACGTTGCTGGCGCCGGTGCCGCCATGAATATTGGATATCTGCCAGGTCGTCGGCGGGAAGTAGCTATTGCCCTCGTCCCACATGGTGTCGGCGAGCTCGGCGATCGCCGGCGCAGCCTGGTGAATCGGGTTCTTCGCGAGGTGCGGGTAGGCGATATGGCCCTGCACGCCCTTGACGCGCAGCGTGCCGGACAGCGAACCGCGCCGTCCGTTCTTGATGGTGTCGCCGAATTCGGCGGCGCTGGTGGGCTCGCCGACGATGCAGTAGTCGAGCAGCTCATTGCGCGCGCGCAAGGCCTCGACCACTTTCACCGTACCGTCGGTGGCCGGGCCTTCCTCGTCCGAGGTCAGCAGGAAGGCGATCGAGCCGGCGTGGTCGGGGTGCGCAGCGACGAAGCGTTCGGTCGCGGTGACGAAGGCGGCATCCGAGGTCTTCATGTCGGCGGCGCCGCGCGCGTACAGCTTGCCGTCGCGCAGCGTCGGCACGAAGGGGTCGGACAGCCACTGGTCGAGCGGGCCGGTCGGCACCACGTCGGTGTGGCCGGCAAAACAGACGACGGGCGCTGCGGTGCCCCTGCGCGCCCACAGGTTGTCGACGCCATTGTGGCAGTGTCGCTCGACGACAAAACCGCATGCCTGCAGGCGCGCGGCAATCAGGTCATGACAGCCTGCATCGTCGGGCGTCAGCGAGCGGCGCTTGAGCAGGTCCACCGCCAGGGCCACGGTTGCGTTGGCGAGGATGGCATCCTCAAGGGTTTCATTGGCCATGCAGGGTCAGGCTCCGAATAGGGCTTGGTATTGATCTTCGGCAAAACCGAGATGATAACGGCCGGCGTGCTCCAGCACCGGACGCTTGATCACGCTGGGCTGGGCCATCATCAGGGCAAAGGCGCCGGCTTCGTTTCCGGCGGCGGTTTTAGCGGCGTCATCCAGTTTGCGCCAGGTGGTGCCGCGCGTGTTGAGCAGCGCCTGCCAGCCGGTCTGACTGGCAACCTGCTTCAGCCAGGCCGCATCGACGCCCTGTTTCTTGAAGTCGTGGAAGGGCACCTCGTGGCCGTGCTCGGCGAGCCAGGCGCGCGCTTTTTTCACCGTGGTGCAATTGGGAATACCGTACAGCGTCATCTCGATCAGGCTATTTCAAACGCCCGGAAGCGGAATCCCGCGGCCATGGACGTAAAATCGGAAAAAACGAATCCGCTATTCTATCCGACCTGAAGGCCACACTGACCTGATGCATCCCGCCGTTCATTCCCACACCGCCCCGCCGCCGCCCGGCGAGCACAGCCTGCGTTCCCTCGGTCGCCTGTTTCCCTATCTGTGGGAATTCCGCGGCCGCGTGCTGCTGGCGCTGGCGCTCCTGGTCGGCGCCAAGCTGGCCTCGGTGACGGTGCCGCTGGTTCTGAAGGAAATCATCGATGCGCTCGACCAGCCGCGTCCCGAGCTGGTGGTGCCGCTCGCGCTGATCCTCGGCTACGGCGTGCTGCGCTTCGCCAGCACCACTTTCTCCGACCTGCGCGACGTGATTTTTGCCAAGGTCACGCAACGCGCGATGCGCCGCATCAGCATGGCGGTGTTCAAGCACCTGCACGCGCTGTCGCTGCGCTTTCATCTCGAGCGGCAGACCGGCGGCATCACCCGTGACATCGAGCGCGGCTCCAAGGCGCTGTCCAGCCTGGTCGGCTATCTGCTGTTCCGCATCACGCCGACCGTGCTGGAAATCCTGATGGTCGCGGGCATTCTTTTCGTCAAGCTCGACTGGGTGTTCGGCGTGCTGACCCTGGTCACGCTTGCCGCCTACATCGGCTTCACCGTCACCATCACCGAATGGCGCACCCAGTTCGTGCGTAAAGCCAACACGCTCGACTCCGAAGCCTATGGCCGCGCCATCGACAGCCTGTTGAACTACGAGACGGTGAAGTACTTCGGCAACGAAAAATATGAAGCCCAGCGTTACGACAAGAGCTTGATCGAGTGGGAGGATATGGCGCTGAAGTCGCAGCGCTCGCTGGGGATGCTGAATGCCGCGCAGGCCGGCGTCATCGCGATCGGCGTCACGCTGATGGTGCTGCGCGCCGCCGCCGGCGTGGTCGAGGGCACGCTGACGCTGGGCGACCTGGTGATGGTCAACGCCTTCCTGCTGCAGATGTTCCAGCCGCTGAGCTTTCTCGGCGTGATGTACCGCCAGATCAAGGAATCGATCACCGATGTCGAGCGCATGTTCGCGCTGATGCAGCGGCCGCGCGAGGTCGAGGACGCGCAGGATGCCCGCGACCTCGACGTGGTGGCCGGTGCAGTGAAATTCGAGAACGTCAGCTTTGCCTACAACGCCGACCGTCCCATCCTGCACGACGTCAGCTTCACCATTCCCGCCGGCAAGACGGTGGCGGCGGTGGGTTCCAGCGGCGCCGGAAAATCAACCCTCGCCCGCCTGCTGTTCCGCTTCTACGATGTCGGCGCCGGCAGCATCGCCATCGACGGGCAGGACATCCGCCACGTTACCCAGGACAGCCTGCGCGCCGCCATCGGCGTGGTGCCGCAGGACACCGTGCTGTTCAACGACAGCATCTACTACAACATCGCCTACGGCCGGCCGGAGGCCACGCGCGAGGAGGTGATCGAAGCCGCGCGCGCCGCGCACATCCTGCATTTCATCGAAGCCCTGCCGCAGGGCTGGGACACGGTGGTGGGCGAACGCGGGCTCAAACTGTCCGGCGGCGAGAAGCAGCGCGTGGCGATTGCGCGCACCCTGCTGAAGAACCCGGTCATCCTCATCCTCGACGAAGCCACCTCCGCGCTCGACACCAAGACCGAGAAGGCGATCCAGGCCGAGTTGCTGGAAATCGCCCGTAGCCGCACCAGCCTCATCATCGCTCACCGCCTGTCCACCGTGGTCGAGGCCGACGAGATCCTGGTCATGGAGGTGGGGCGTATCGTTGAGCGCGGCCGCCACCCGGAGCTCTTGGCGAAGAATGGCGTGTACGCCCACATGTGGGCGCTGCAGCAGCAGGCCGAAGCCGAGGACGGCGCCGCCTGATGGCAAACCTGCTGCAGCCCGAGGTCGCCAAGCGTGAAGTCTGGGCCTGGGCGATGTATGACTTCGCCAATTCGGGCTACACCACGGTCGTCATCACCGCGGTGTTCGGCGCCTATTTCGTCGCCGTAGTTGCCGGCAACGCGCCATGGGCGACCTTCGCGTGGACGCTTGCGCTGTCGGTGTCGTATGCACTGGTGATGCTGACGGCACCGCTGATCGGCGCCTGGGCCGACGCCCACGCCAGCAAGAAAAAGTGGCTGTGGCTCACCACGCTGGGCTGCGTCGGGTTTACCGCGGCGCTGTACTTCGCGGCGCCGGGTGCGCTGGTGCTGGCGATCGCGGCCCTGATTCTGTCCAACTATTTTTTCGGCACCGGCGAAAACCTGATCGCCGCCTTCCTGCCCGAACTGGCCCGCCCGCGCGCGCTGGGGCGCATCTCGGGCTGGGGCTGGGCGCTCGGTTATGTCGGCGGGCTGGTCTCGCTCGGCGCCAGCCTCGCGTACATCAGTGGGGCGCAGGCGGCAGGGCAGGGCGCGGCCGAGTTCGTGCCGGTGGCGATGCTGATCACCGCTGCGATTTTCCTGCTGGCGAGCCTGCCGACGCTCTTGATGCTGCGCGAGCGCGCCACCCCGACAGGCCCCCGCACGCCGCGCAATGCCTGGGGGCAGGTGCGCTACACCCTCGGCCATCTGCGCCAGCTGCCCGATCTCAGGCGTTTTCTGATCTGCACCGTGCTGTACCAGGCCGGCATCCAGGCGGTCATCACGCTGGCGGCGATTTACGCCACGCTGGTGTTCCGCTTCGATACCCAGCAGACCATCGTGCTGGTGCTGGTGGTCAACGTCACGGCCGCGCTGGGCGCGTTTGCATTTGGTCACGTGCAGGACCGCATCGGCCATGTGCGGGCGATTGCGCTCACGCTGGTCGGCTGGATCGCGATGGTAGGGCTGGCCTGGGCAGCACCCGATGAGCGCATGTTCTGGGTGGCCGCCAATCTGGCCGGGCTGTGCATGGGTGCGTCGCAATCGGCGGGCCGTGCCATGGTCGGCCTGCTGGCGCCGCCGGCGCACCAGGCCGAGTTTTTCGGCCTGTGGGGGCTGGCGGTCAAGCTGGCGTCGATCATCGGCCCGCTGACCTATGGCGCAACCAGCTGGCTGACCGCGGGCGATCACCGGCAGGCGCTGCTGATCACCGGCCTCTATTTCGTCGCCGGGCTCGCAGTGCTGCGCGGCATCCGCGCCGGCCGCGGACGCCACGCCGCGCATCGTTTCACACTGCAGGCAGCCCATGCCTGAATTCACGATTCAGATTACCGACTGGGCGCACGAGCAGGCCCGGCTGTCGCACCTTCGGCGCACCGTGTTCATCGACGAACAGGGCGTGCCCGAAGCGCTGGAATGGGACGCCGACGATGCCGGCTCGCTGCATTTTCTGGTTGTCGACCGGGGCGGACAGGCCATCGCCTGCGCCCGCCTGTTGCCGGACGGACACCTCGGTCGCATGGCCGTGCTGCCGGCGTGGCGTGGCCGCGGCGTCGGCCGCGCCCTGCTGGCGGCAGTCCTCGACGCCGCGCAATCCCGCGGGCACGACACGCTCAGGCTGAGTGCGCAAACCCATGCGGCGGGATTTTATGCGCGGGCGGGATTCACAGCGATGGGCGACGAATACGAAGAGGCCGGCATTCCGCATGTCGCGATGCAGAAGACGCTGAACACGGCATGACATCATTGGCGCAAGCAGGGTTTTTGCATCTGAATTTAAGCAGTTGCTGATAGAGTTCAGCCTGGAACCGGGCGGCACGATACATTCTGCAGACGCCGCACGGACGCACGAACAAAGGGCAAGCGCATGAAAAAATTCAAGGCAGGCATTGTCGGGGCGGGCATCGCCGGCGCCCACTGCGCAGGCACGCTCGCCGCGACCGGCTGGGACGTGGAGGTGTTTGACAAGGCGCGCGGCGCCGGTGGCCGGATGTCGACCCGACGCATCGACGGGGGCTGGGGCGCGCTCGGTTCGCCTTTCCTCTCGGCCAAGCGCGATCCCTTTCGCAGCCAGCTGCGCGAATGGGTGCGCCAGGGCTGGGTGGCGCCGGTGCGCGGGGACGTCTGGCGCGGCCGCGCCACGATTACATGGGAACAGGCGCAGCTGCAGAATCACTACGTGCCGACGATCGAACCTTCAAAACTGGTGCGTCATGTGATGGGCACGGCGCGCCTGCACACCCGCTCGCGGGTGGTCACCCTGCAGCCGCGCACCCTGATCCTGGAAAACGGCGAGGTACGCGATGACTTCGACTGCGTGATCTGCAGCGTGCCCACGCCACAGGCCATTCCGATGCTCGATGCGCTGCCGCGGCTACAGGAGCGCCTGCACGCGGTGAACTATCGTCCGGTGTGGTCGTTCCTGATGCGCTGGGAAGGCGGCCCGGCGGCCGATGTCATCAAGTTCGACGACCACCTGCTGGATCTGGCGGTGCGCCAGACCGGCGGCGGCGCCGGCTTGTGGGCGGTGCATAGTAGCCATGAATTTGCCGAAACCTACCTCGAAGCTGCCGAGATCGAAGCCAGCAACCGCGCCGCCTCGGCACTGATGGGCCTGCTGGGGCTGCCGTGGCCGGTCGAGATCGAGGCCGCGCACCTGTGGCGGTATGCGCTGCCGGAGAATCCGATGGGCGGCTTCTGGCTGGGCGACCGCGAGAATCGCGTTGCCCTGATCGGCGACGGCATCGCCGGCGCCGGCATCGAACGCGCCTGGGAAAGCGGTCAGCGTCTGGCGCAGTCGATCCTGCAATCGAAGGAAGAACTGGCGCTATAGGGAAGGGCTGAACCGCTCCCGGGCGCCGTTCATTGCGAAGGGCATGGCGCCGAAGCAATCCAGTTGAGCTTGGGCGCGGAGCACATCCGAGTAGTTGGGTTTTTCGCGGGGCTGAGGACCGCTGGCCGGGGGTAGCCCGGCGGCTAGTTACTTTCTTTTGCTTCGCCAAAAGAAAGTAACCCAAGAAAAGGCGACCCCGACAGTCCCGAATTCCCGAAGATCAAGCGCGTCGGGTGGGCGGCAAAGAACTCGCCCCGCCTTGTTGTTCTTGATTTTGTTTTTTGTGGGCGGGGCTCAAACACCTTTGCCGCTGATCCACCCGACGCACTTGATCTTCGGCGGGTCTGTAAGGGGAGGAACGTCAAAACCAGTTTGACGACGAGCTGCCGTCGGAACCGGATTGAGTGCTTCGCAGTAAAGCCACCCAAGTACACAAACCGTCTTGTCATCACCGCCCTGGTTTTGACTTGCCGCCCCTCTCAGTCCCGCCGGAAATTGAGTCTGCCGGGCGGATCAGCGGCAAAGGTGTCTGAGCCCCGCTCACCTTCGAAATACA
>CAZUVC010000017.1:0-62319 GCA_964623745.1 uncultured Thiobacillus sp.
AGCTCGCCGGGAACGGCGGCTTGAAGCGCGGCTGCCCCTTCTTGCCTTCGATCGATTCCAGCAGCGCGGTTTCCTCGCCGCAGATGTAGGCGCCGTAGCCATGGTGCGCGTGCAGCTGGAAGCTGACATCGGTGCCGAACAGCCTGTCGCCCAGATAGCCAGCTTCGCGCGCCTCCTTCAGCGCCGCTTCGAAGATCTCGTAGCAATCCCAAATCTCGCCGTGGATATAGTTGTAGCCGACCTTGGCACCCAGCACGTAACCGGCGATCGCCATGCCCTCGATCAGCTGGTGCGGGTTGTAGCGCAGGATGTCGCGGTCCTTGAAGGTGCCCGGCTCGCCTTCGTCGCTGTTGCAGACGATGTATTTGTCGCCCTGGAAGGCGCGCGGCATGAAGCTCCACTTCAGGCCCGTCGGGAAGCCCGCACCGCCGCGTCCGCGCAGGGCGCTGGTCTTGAGTTCGGCGATGATGGCGTCGCCCGACATTGGCTCGGTGACGACGCGACGCAGCGCCTGGTAGCCGCCGTTGGCGACATAGGTCGCGAGCGAACCCGGGTTGTCGAGTTCCTGCGTCCAGCTGCAGACCTTGTGGGTGGGCTTGAGCAGGCTCATTTCAGCTCGTCCAGCAACGCGTCCACCTTCTCGGGCGTGAGATGCGTGTGCATTTTGTGGTTGTTGTGCAGGCACATCGGCGCATCGCCGCAGGCGCCCATGCACTCGCCTTCCTTCAGCGTGTAGCGGCCGTCCTCGGTGGTCTCGCCGAAGCCGATGCCGAGCTTCTGCTTCAGGTGCTCGGCGATCTCGCCCGCCCCCATCAGTACGCACGGCAGGTTGGTGCACAGGGTGATCTTGTGGCGCCCCACCGAATGGGTGTCGTACATGTTGTAGAAGGTCGCGACCTCGTAGGCGGCGATCGCCGGCATCTCGAGGTAGTCGGCGACATATTCGATCAGCTCGGGCTTCAGCCAGCCCTTCTCCGACTGCGCAATGCGCAGCGCGGCCATCACCGCCGACTGCTTCTGATTGGCGGGATACTTGGCGACTTCAACGTCGATCAACGCGAGTGAATCACTAGACAACATCAGCGGTCGATCTCCCCGAAAACGATATCCTGCGTGCCGATGATGGCGACGACGTCGGCGATCATGTGGCCGCGGCTCATTTCGTCGAGCGCCGCCAGATGCGCGTAGCCCGGCGCGCGGATTTTCAGACGATAGGGCTTGTTGGCGCCGTCCGACACCAGGTAGATGCCGAACTCGCCCTTGGGATGCTCGACCGAAGCGTAGGCTTCACCCGCCGGAACATGCATGCCTTCGGTGAAGAGCTTGAAGTGATGGATCAGCTCTTCCATGTTCTGCTTCATGTCGAGCCGCGACGGCGGTGCGACCTTGTGGTTCTCCACGATCACCGGACCCGGGTTCTTGCGCAGCCAGTCGACGCACTGCTTGATGATGCGGTTGGACTGGCGCATTTCCTCGATGCGCACGAGATACCGGTCATAGCAGTCGCCGTTGGTGCCGACCGGGATGTCGAAGTCCATGCGGTCGTAGACCTCGTAGGGCTGCTTCTTGCGCAGGTCCCACTCGACGCCGGAGCCGCGCAGCATCGGGCCGGTGAAGCCCAGCGCCTTGGCGCGCTCGGGCGACACGACACCAATGCCAACGGTGCGCTGCTTCCAGATGCGGTTGTCGGTCAAGAGCGTCTCGTACTCGTCGACATAGGTCGGGAAGCGCTGGGTGAAATCCTCGATGAAGTCGAGCAGCGAACCCTGGCGGTTGGCGTTCATCGACTTCATCGTCGCTTCGTTGCGGGTGTGCTGCGCCGCGTACTGCGGCATCGTGTCGGGCAGGTCGCGGTAGACGCCGCCGGGCCGGTAATAGGCCGCATGCAGGCGCGCACCGGACACCGCCTCGTAGCAGTCCATCAGGTCCTCGCGCTCGCGGAAGGCGTACAGAAACACCGTCATCGCACCGACGTCGAGTGCGTGCGCGCCCAGCCACAGCAGGTGGTTCAGCACGCGCGTGATCTCATCGAACATCACACGGATATATTGCGCGCGCTCGGGCACGTCGATCTGCAGCAGCTTCTCGATTGCCATCACGTAGGCGTGCTCGTTGACCATCATCGACACATAGTCGAGGCGGTCCATGTAGGGCACCGACTGGATGAAGGTCTTGTGCTCCGCGAGCTTCTCGGTCGCGCGGTGCAACAGGCCGATGTGCGGGTCGGCGCGCTGGATCACCTCGCCGTCGAGCTCCAGCACCAGGCGCAGCACGCCGTGTGCAGCAGGATGCTGGGGGCCGAAGTTCATGGTGTAATTCCGGATTTCGGCCATGTCAGCGCCCTGCCCCGTAGCTTTCGTCACGCACGATGCGCGGCACGATTTCGCGCGGCTCGATCGACACCGGCTGGTAGATCACGCGCTGCTGGGTCGGGTCGTAACGCATCTCGACGTTGCCCGACAGCGGGAAGTCCTTGCGGAACGGATGGCCGATGAAGCCATAGTCGGTGAGGATGCGGCGCAGGTCGGGATGGCCCTCGAACACGATGCCGTAGAGGTCAAAGGCTTCGCGCTCGAACCAGTTGGCCGACGGCCAGATGTCGACCATCGAGGCCACCACCGGCAGTGAATCGTCGGGGCAGAACACGCGCACCCGCACGCGCTGGTTGTAGGTCAGCGACAGCAGGTGCACCACCACGGCAAACCGCGGGCCCTCCCAGATGCCATCGCCGTAGTCCGAGTAATCCATCCCGCACAGGTCGATCAGCTGCTCGAAGCGGCAGTCGGGGTGGTCGCGCAGCGTGCGCATGGCCGCTTCGTAATGCTGCGGCTTGACGACCAGCGTCAATTCGCCCAGCCGCACAAAGGACTGCACCAGCGCATCGCCGAGCGCGGTTTCAAGAGGCAAAACGGGGGTATCCAGGATCTGGGACATGGGCGGTCAGCGAGCGATGGTATTGGTGCGGCGGATCTTGTTCTGCAGCTGGATGATGCCGAACAGCAGCGCTTCCGCCGTGGGCGGACAACCCGGCACGTAGATGTCGACCGGCACGATGCGGTCGCAGCCGCGCACCACCGAATACGAATAATGGTAATAGCCGCCGCCATTGGCGCACGAACCCATCGAGATCACCCAGCGCGGCTCGGCCATCTGGTCGTAGACCTTGCGCAGCGCCGGCGCCATCTTGTTGCACAGCGTGCCGGCGACGATCATCACGTCGGACTGCCGCGGACTCGGACGAAACACGATGCCGAAACGGTCAAGGTCGTAGCGCGACGCGCCGGCCTGCATCATTTCCACCGCGCAGCACGCCAGGCCGAAGGTCATCGGCCACATCGAGCCGGTGCGCATGTAGTTGATGAGCTGGTCGGCCTTGGTGGTGACGAAGCCCTGCTCGAGGACGCCTTCGATGCTCATTCGACCTCCTGCGCCAAACTTGTCACCCACGCCCGCTCTGCAAGCGTCAGCGACAGGACAACCCTCTGCGCGTCGCGGACAGGCTTTTTCGCCGGGTCGATCCCCGCTGACGCGGGGCCCCTCGCCCAACGGCTCAAAAGCCTTACTCCCATTCCAAGGCCCCCTTCATCCACTCGTAGATGAAGCCGACGACCAGAATGCCGAGGAAAACCATCATCGCGACGAAGCCGGCCATGCCGATTTCCTCCAGCACGATGGCCCAGGGGAAAAGGAAGGCGATTTCCAGATCGAACAGAATGAACAGGATGGCGACGAGGTAATAGCGTACGTCGAATTTCATGCGTGCGTCTTCGAAGGCTTCGAAGCCGCATTCGTAGGGGGAGAGTTTTTCGCTGTCGGGACGGTTGGGTGCCAGCAGGCTGCCCGCGATGATGGGACCGACGCCAAAGGCCAGGCCAACCAGGATAAACAACAGAATGGGGAGGTAATTCTCCAGCACCGGGTTCCTCCGAATATGCCTGTCAGGCTATTGAATAATTATGACCCGAGTGTATTAGTCCGACGCGCCGACTGTCAAGCCGAAAAATTGGTACTTTTGTCTTTATAATCAAAAGCTTATTCGATAGCCTGCGCTAATGAACAAATCAGGAAATTTGATGGTGCCGACGGCGAGACTCGAACTCGCACGACCTAGGTCACTACCCCCTCAAGATAGCGTGTCTACCAATTCCACCACGTCGGCCAAAGGGCTGTCGCCCTTCCAATGTGCCGGGCGCGAGCGCGTCCGGCTGAGGTTTTTACTGCGGGATGTCTGCTGCCCTGGAGCCGCCCTCCGGTGCCGTTGCGGGCGTTGCAGGCGCCACGGGCTGGGGAGTCGTCGGCACGCCGGTCCGGTCCAGCACGCTGCTGCCGGGCTGCTTTTGCTGCAATCCGTAATAGGCCAGGACCAGGCTGGTCAGAAAGAATACGGTTGCCATGACGGCGGTGCTACGGCTGAGAAAGTTGGCCGAACCGGTGGCGCCAAACAGGCTGCCCGACGAGCCGCTGCCGAATGCCGCGCCCATGTCCGCACCCTTGCCATGCTGCAGCAGCACCAGCACGATGACCACGACGGCAACGATAATGTGAACGATCCAGACCAGTGTTTCCATGTTTGACTCTTAGTTGGCAGCAGCTGCCCGGCAAATCGCGATGAACTCGTCAGCGACCAGGGAAGCGCCGCCAATCAGGCCGCCATCGATATCGGGCTGAGCCATCAATTCTGCCGCATTCGCAGCTTTTACGCTACCCCCGTACTGGATCACCAGTCCGTCTGCCACCCCCGCGTCGAGCGCCGCAATCTTGCCGCGAATGAAGGCATGCACCGCCTGCGCCTGCGCCGGGCTGGCGGTCTTGCCAGTGCCGATCGCCCACACGGGTTCGTAGGCCACCACGGCTTTTGCCAGCGAGGCGACACCAGCAGTCTGGATCACCGCATCGAGCTGTCGCGCGACGACCGCCTCGGTCACGCCCGACTCACGCTCGTCCAGCGACTCGCCCACGCACAGGATGGGCGTGAGACCCGCGGCTTGCGCGGCCATGTATTTCTTCGCCACCAGCGCGTCGGATTCACCATACAGGCTGCGCCGCTCGGAATGGCCAACGATCACGTACTTGCAGCCGAAATCGAGCAGCATGCCGGTCGACACTTCGCCGGTGAACGCACCCTTGGTCTGCTCGGACACGTTCTGTGCACCCCAGGCAATGGACGACCCCGTCAAGCTCGCCTGTGCCTGCGCCAGATAGGGAAACGGCACGCACACCACGGCGTCGATCCCCGCCAGGGCGGGCTTGATTGCGTCCAGCAGCGCGGCATTTTCTGCCAGGCTGCCGTGCATTTTCCAGTTACCGGCTACGAGTGTCTTGCGCATGGGAGTCTGCCAAACAAAAGTGCGCGATGGTAAGCGCAACGCGCCAACGGGTCAACCGCAGGGGCGCGATCAGAGGTGTTGATCAGCCGAAGCGGCCAGTAATGTAGTCCTCGGTCTGCTTCTTTCCAGGCCGCATGAAAATGGTGGCGGTTTCGTTGAATTCGATCAGTTCGCCCAGGTACATGAAGGCCGTGTAATCGGAAATCCGGGCCGCCTGCTGCATGTTGTGGGTGACGATGGCGATGGTGTAGTCGCTTTTCAGTTCGTTGATGAGTTCTTCGATCTTGGCGGTGGAAATCGGATCAAGCGCCGAAGTCGGCTCATCCAGCAGCACGATTTCGGGCTTGACGGCGACCGCGCGCGCGATGCACAGGCGCTGCTGCTGACCACCGGAAAGCGACAGGCCGCTCTGCTGCAGCTTGTCTTTCACCTCACCCCACAACGCGGCTTTCTTCAGCGCCCATTCCACGCGATCGTCCATCGCGCTGCGCGACATGCGCTCATACAGGCGCACGCCGAAGGCGATGTTCTCGTAGATCGTCATCGGAAACGGGGTCGGCTTCTGGAACACCATGCCGATCTTGGCGCGCACCAGGTTCACGTCCTGGCTTTTGTCGAGCAGGTTCTTGCCGTGGAACAGGATCTGGCCTTCGGCGCGCTGCCCCGGGTACAGGTCGTACATGCGGTTGAAAGTGCGCAGCAAGGTGGATTTGCCGCATCCGGACGGCCCGATGAATGCGGTCACCTTTTTCTGGGCAATATCCAGGCTGACGTTGTCGAGACCCTTGAAGTCGCCGTAGAAGAAATTCAGGCTGCGTACCTGCAGGGCCGTATTTTCGTCGGCGGAAGCGGCTTGATCGGGCGTGGTTTGAGTGGGCACGGCGTAGCTCCGATAAATTAACGTTTGTCTTTGTTGCGGAACGCGACGCGAACGACGATGTTGACCGCCAGTACCAGAAAGGCGATCAGCAGCGCGCCGCCCCAGGCCAGATTCACCCAGTTTTCATACGGGCTCAACGCAAACTGGTAGATCACCACCGGCAGGTTACCCATCGGTTCCGCCATGTTGGTGCTGAAGAACTGGTTGTTCAGCGCGGTGAACAGCAAGGGCGCGGTCTCGCCGGTGATGCGCGCCATCGCCAGCAGCACGCCGGTCACCACGCCCGACTTGACCGCGCGCAGCGTCACCTTGAGCGAGACTTGCCAGCGCGGCGCACCGACGGCGAACGCCGCTTCGCGCAGACTGGTCGGCACCAGCTTCAGCATGTTCTCGGTGGTGCGCACCACCACCGGGATGGCGATCAGCGCCAGCGCCAGCGAGCCGGCCCAGCCGGAAAAGCCGCCGGTGGTTGCCACGAACAGCGCGTAGACGAACAGGCCGATGACGATGGACGGCGCCGACAGCATGATGTCGGTCATGAAGCGGGTAAGCGACGCAAACTTCGACACGCGCCCGTATTCGGCCAGATAGATGCCGGCGAGGATGCCGATCGGCGTCGCGATCAGCATGGAAAACAGCAGGATGAGGCCGCTGCCGACGATGGCATTGCGCAGGCCGCCACCTTCGGAGCCCGGCGCGGGCGTGTCCTGGGTAAACAGATCCCAGCTCAGCGCAGCAAAACCCTTGGAAAACAGCGTCCACAGGATCCACATCAGCGCGATCAGCCCCAGGCTCATCGCGAGCATGGATAGTGTGATGCCGATGCGGTTGACCCAGATGCGGCGGGTGTACAGGCTCATCATCATTTACAAGCCCTCACGGCCCATGCTGCGGCTGATCAGCCAGCGCGAAATCGCCAGCACGACAAAGGTGATGATGAACAGCACCAGCCCCAGCGCAAACAGCGAAGCAATATGCAGGCCGGGATCGGCCTCGCCGAACTCGTTTGCCAGCGTGGATGCGATCGAAGTGCCGGGTGCAAACAGGCTGCCGTTGATGCGGTTGGCGTTGCCGATGACGAAGGTGACCGCCATGGTCTCGCCGAGCGCGCGCCCCAGGCCCAGCATGATGCCGCCGATGACACCGACGCGGGTGTAGGGCAGCACGATGTTGCGCATCACTTCCCAGGTGGTGCACCCTACGCCATAGGCCGATTCCTTCAGCACGTGTGGCACGGTTTCGAACACGTCGCGCATGACCGAGGCGACGAAGGGAATCACCATCAGCGACAACACGATGCTGGCAGTCAGAATGCCCACGCCGATGGGCGGGCCAGAGAACCAGCTGCCGATTACCGGCACATCGCCCAGCAGCGCCTGCAGAGGGGGCTGGATATGGTCGGCAAACAGCGGCGCGAAAACGAACAGACCCCAGATGCCGTAAACAATCGAGGGGATGCCCGCCAGCAGTTCGATCGCGGTCCCCAATGGGCGACGCAGCCACACCGGGCAGGTTTCGGTCAGGAACAGCGCGATCCCGAAACTGATCGGCACCGCGATCAGGAGTGCCAGCACCGAGGTCACGACCGTGCCATAAATGGCGGCCAGTGCACCGTACTCGTCGTCCGGCACGCTCCAGATATTGGTCCACAAAAAGGACGGGCCAAATGCCTCGAGGCTGGGCCAGGCTTCGATCGTGAGTGATACCAGGATGCCTGCCAGCGCCGCCAGCACGACGAACGCAAACAGCTGGGTGGAATGATGGAAAAACCTGTCCTGCAGGCGAAACTTGCGGACCTGCCTGGCATGCAGATCAATTCCGGCGGCGCTTACGCTGGGCTCACTCACGGTGGGGTGCCTATCGGTTCAATAGTGTCTGCGGGAACACCCGCCGCCTGGGCAGGTGCTTTCGTAGAAAGCCGGGGCGACTGGGCCGCCCCGGCATCCGTCATTCAACTCAGCAGACTTATCTGATTTTTTTCATCTCTGCTTCGACCATCTTCGCGACATTGGGCGGCAATGCCACGAAGCCGAGATCGGCGGCCATTTTCTGACCTTTGTTCAGCGACCAGGTAAAGAAGTCGACCACGCTCTTCTGCTTGGCAGCGTTGCCACCTTTCTCATACACAAGGATATAAGTGGCACTGGTGATGGGCCAGGCGTTCTCGTGCGTCTGATCGAGCAGGTCGGGGGCCATGCCCTTGACCTTGAAGTTCGCATTTGCAGCGGCATCGGCAACAGCCTGCTGGCTCGGCACGATGAAATTGCCGGCACGGTTCTTCAGCGCCACAAAGATCATCTTGTTCTGCATGGCATCGGCGATGTCCACGTAGCCAATCGAGCCGCGGATTTTCTGCACATTGGCGGCAACGCCCGGATTACCCTTGCCACCGACCGCGTTGCGCGGCCAGTTCACCGTATTACCGGCACCGACCTCGCGCTTGAAGTCTGCTGATTGCTTGGCGAGATAATGGGTGAATGCGTAGGTGGTGCCCGAACCATCCGAACGATGCGACACGGTGATGGCCATGTTCGGCAGCTTGAGGCCCGGGTTCAGCTTGACGATCGCCGGGTCATTCCATTTGGTGATGGCACCGCGAAAAATATTGGCGGCGGTCATGCCATCCAGTTTCAGCGCGCCCGACGCAATGCCGGGAACGTTCACGACGATGGTGACCCCCCCCATCACGACGGGGACCTGGATCAGACCCGCAGCATCCAGGATGCTGTCCTTCACGGGCGCATCAGAGCCCCCGAAATCTACGGTCTTGGCGCGGATCTGCTTGACGCCGCCCGAAGAGCCGATGCCCTGGTAATTGACCTTGTTGCCGGTCTCGGACTGATAGGCCTCGGCCCACTTGGTGTAGATGGCATAGGGGAAGGTCGCGCCCGCGCCCGTGATGTCGGCGGCAAGAGCACCCGCCGAGTAAGCCAGGCCCAGGACCGCAGCAGCAGCGGCTTGAACCAGTTTGTTGAATATACGCATGTAAATCTCCGGTAGTCGTGACATTGCCGCATGGGCGACGTTGCCATACTAACGGGCGAATATTACAGATATATTTCAGGACGGGAAATCACCCGCCCGTAGCAGCAGTCCTGACAACCGCTGCGATTGTTTCAGCCGTATGGCGAACCAGTTCCGCATCCCGGCCCTCCACCATCACGCGGATCAGCGGCTCGGTACCGGATGCCCGCAGGACGACCCGCCCGCTGCCGTTCAGGGCCGATTCCGCTTCGGTGACCGACGCCCCGACCGCAGGCGCCGCATCCAGCTTGAAGCCCTTTGCCACCCGTACATTGATCATGACCTGCGGATAGGTTTCGAGATCGGCGGTCAAGGCTTCCAGCGTCTCGCCCGTCTCGCGTACCGCACGCAGCACCTGCAGCGCCGAAACGATACCGTCGCCGGTGGTGTGCTTGTCCAGACAAAGAATATGGCCCGAGGTCTCGCCGCCCAGCACCCAGCCGTTGGCGTGCAGGCGCTCCAGCACATAGCGGTCGCCCACCTTGGCACGCTCGAACGGGACCTGGATGCGCCCGAGCGCATGCTCGGTGCCGAGGTTGGTCATCAGCGTGCCGACCACGCCGCCCTTCATATAACCGCTCTGGATGCGATGGCGCGCGATGACGTAGACCAGCTGGTCGCCGTCGTAAATCCGGCCCGCGGCGTCGGCCATCATCAGGCGATCGCCGTCGCCGTCGAGCGAAATGCCCAGGTCGGCGCGGTGGGCGCGCACCGCCTTCGACAAGGCATCGGTGTAGGTGGCGCCGCATTCATCGTTGATATTGAAGCCGTTCGGTTCGTTGCCGATGGCGATCACCTCGGCG
This sequence comes from uncultured Thiobacillus sp., assembly GCA_964623745.1. Lineage (GTDB taxonomy): Bacteria > Pseudomonadota > Gammaproteobacteria > Burkholderiales > Thiobacillaceae > Thiobacillus. The sequence goes on from CAZUVC010000017.1 coordinate 10,035, forward strand.
CCCAGCTCGTGCAACACATGCGGGGCGATGTGATAGGTCGCGCCGTTGGCGCAGTCCACCACGATGCGCATGCCGCGCAGGTCGAGATTGTTGGGGAAGGTGCCCTTGCAGAATTCAATGTAACGCGCGGCGGCATCCTCGATGCGGCGGGCGCGGCCCAGTTGGCGCGCTTCGACGGTGACGATCGGGTGGTCCAGGCGGGCCTCGATCGCCTCCTCCACGCTGTCAGGCAGCTTCTCGCCGCTGGCGGAAAAGAACTTGATGCCATTGTCCTCGAACGGATTGTGCGAGGCCGAAATCACCACCCCGGCCTGCAGGCGCAGCGCGCGCGTGAGGTAGGCCACCGCCGGCGTCGGCATCGGACCGGTCATCAGTACGTTCACCCCGGCCGCGGTCAGACCGGCTTCCAGCGCGGCTTCCAGCATGTAGCCGGAAATGCGGGTGTCCTTGCCGATCAGCACGGTCGGGTGCTGGTTCGGTGGCAGGCTGCCGCGGTCGGCCACCAGCACCTGGCCTGCGGCATAGCCAAGATGCATCACAAATTCGGGCGTGATCGGCGATTCGCCCACCCTGCCGCGCACGCCGTCGGTGCCGAAATACTTACGTCCCATCCTGTTGTTCCTCCACTGCATTCCAGATGGCCAGCGCATCACGCATGGCCGCCACATCGTGCACCCGCACGAGCTTTGCGCCGCGCGCCAGCGCCATCAAATGCGCTGCCACGCCGGCAAATTCACGTTCATCCACATTTCGCCCGGTGAGCGTGCCCAGCATCGACTTGCGCGACAGTCCCGCCAGCACGGGCACGCCGATCTCCGTCAGGCGGTCCAGACGCCTCAGCAGCGCCAGATTGTGCGCCAGCGTCTTGCCAAAACCAAAGCCGGGGTCGATCACCATCCGTGCGCGATCGATGCCCGCTGTTTCGCAGGCTGCGACGCGGTCCTGCAAGAACTGACTCACCTCCCCCACCACATCGGCATAATGCGGTGCCTGCTGCATGGTCCGCGGCGCACCCTGCATGTGCATCAGGCACACCGCCGCATCCGATGCCGCCACTGCCTCCATGGCGCCAGGCGCGCGCAGTGCCATCACGTCGTTGATCATCGCCGCCCCGGCAGCCAGTGCCGCCCGCATCACCTCGGGCTTCATCGTGTCGACCGATACCACACAGCCGCGACGCGCCAGGGCCTCGATCACCGGGAGCACACGACAGATTTCCTCGTCGGCCGCCACGGCCGCCGCACCTGGGCGGGTGGATTCCCCACCGACGTCAAGGATATCGGCGCCCGCCTCCTGCAGCTTGAGCGCATGGTGGATGGCGGCCTGTGCATCGTCCAGACGCCCGCCATCCGAAAACGAATCGGGCGTGACATTGACGATTCCCATCACAAGGGGACGGGTCAGCGAGAGGCGGTGCGAACCGGCGTGGAGAACGGGCATAAAAATAGAGGGGCCAAAGCCCCTCCATTGTAGTGCGTGGAACCGGATCGACGCTCAGGTTTCCTCGGCCGGCTGCACCGTCGGCGCCGGCGCGCTCGGCTTGTCGCCGCCGCCGGCAGGCGGTTGCGGCGTCGCAGCCGGTTTCGGCGGGCGGGCCGGGCGCCCCGCCATGATGTCGCCGATCTGGTCGGCGTCGATGGTCTCGAATTCCAGCAGGGCGGCGGTCATCGCCTCGACCTTGTCGCGGTTCTCGGTGAGAATTTTCGTCGCCACCGCGTACTGCTCGTCGAGGATGCGCCGAATCTCGGCGTCGACTTTCTGCATCGTGGCCTCGCTCATGTTCTTGTGCGTGGTCACCGAGCGGCCAAGAAAGACCTCGCCCTCGTTTTCGCCATACACCATCGGGCCCAGGGCCTCGGACATGCCGTAGCGGGTCACCATGTCGCGCGCGATGCTGGTGGCGCGCTCGAAGTCGTTGGACGCGCCGGTCGAGATGCTGCCGACGAAGAGCTCCTCGGCCACCCGGCCGCCGAACAGCATGCTGATCTGCGACAACATTTCGTCCTTGTACAGGCTGAAACGGTCCAGTTCCGGCAGCGACATCGTCACCCCCAGCGCACGGCCGCGCGGAATCACCGTGACCTTGTGTACCGGATCGCAGCCCGGCAACGTCATGCCGATCACCGCGTGGCCAGACTCGTGGTAAGCGGTCTTTTTCTTGTCCTCGGGCGTGATCACCATCGACTTGCGCTCGGCGCCCATCAGGATCTTGTCCTTGGCCTTCTCGAAATCGTCCATGTCGACCAGGCGCTTGTTGCCGCGCGCGGCAAACAGCGCGGACTCGTTGACCAGATTGGCCAGGTCGGCGCCGGACATGCCGGGGGTGCCGCGCGCGAGGATGTCGGCGCGTACGTCCGGGGCCAGCGGCACCTTGCGCATGTGTACCAGCAGGATCTGCTCGCGGCCGCGGATGTCCGGCAGGCCCACTACCACCTGGCGGTCAAAACGGCCCGGACGCAACAGCGCCGGATCGAGCACGTCGGGACGGTTGGTCGCGGCGATCACGATGACACCGGTGGTGGCCTCGAAGCCGTCCATCTCGACCAGCAGCTGGTTCAGGGTCTGCTCGCGCTCGTCGTTGCCGCCGCCGAGGCCGGCGCCCCGCTGGCGGCCGACTGCATCGATTTCGTCGATGAAGATGATGCAGGGCGCGCTTTTCTTGGCCTGTTCGAACATGTCACGTACGCGTGCGGCACCGACACCGACGAACATCTCGACGAAGTCCGACCCGGAGATGCTGTAGAACGGCACCTTGGCTTCGCCCGCGATCGAGCGCGCCAACAGCGTCTTGCCGGTGCCCGGGGGGCCCACCATCAGCACGCCGCGCGGGATGTGGCCGCCCAGCTTCTGGAATTTGGTCGGATCCTTGAGGAAGTCGACCACTTCGGCGACGTCTTCCTTGGCTTCGTCGCAGCCGGCGACGTCGGCGAAGGTCACCGGGTTGGCGTTTTCGTCGAGCAGGCGTGCCTTGCTCTTGCCGAACGAGAACGCGCCGCCGCGGCCGCCGCCCTGCATCTGGCGCATGAAAAAGATCCACACGCCGATCAGGAGCAGCATCGGGAACCAGGAAATGAACAGGCTCATCAGGAAGGACGGTTGCTCTTCCGGCTTGGCTTCGACCGAGACGCCATTTTTCAGCAGGTCGGACACCATCCACGGATCGCTCGGCGCGTAACTGGTGAACCGCTGGCCATCGGTGCGCTCACCCTTTAGCACGTTGCCCTCGATCACCACCTTGGTGATCTGCTGCTGACGCACTTCCTCGATGAACTGCGAGTACGGCATCTGCGTCTGCGTGGTGCGCTGCGCGCCGAACTGGTTGAATACCGTCATCAGGACAACGGCGATGATCAGCCAGACGGCGATATTCTTGGACAGGTTGTTCACATTCACTCCTCAGTGCCGGTGACGGCACATTCAATTGGGCGCAGCGCGTTTAGACTCATTCTAAACCTGTTCCTGCGGGCTTGTCACGGCAGCGTGCTGTGCGGCAAGCGGGCGTTTCCCCAGCAGATAAACTTCGGTGCTGCGGTCACGCGAAGAATCGGGCTTTCGGATCAGCACCTGCTCGAATGCCTGCCGCATCTGCGCCCGAAATTCCTCGAAGCCGACGCCTTGAAATACTTTGACGAGAAAAGCCCCGTCAGGTTTCAGCCAGTTCACCGCAAAATCAAGTGCCAGCTCGCACAGCTCGTACTGGCGGGCCTGATCGCTCAGTATCACCCCACTGATGTTGGGCGCCATGTCGCTTAATACAAGGTCAACCCGGCCGGATTGCAACTTTTCTTCCAGCCAGGCCAGCGCCGCCGGCTCGGTGAAGTCGCCCTCCAGGCTGTCGACCCCGGGCATCGGCGCCACCGGCAGCAGGTCGATTGCCAGCACCCTGCCCTGCCTTTTCATCTTTTGCACCGCCACCTGGCACCAGCTACCGGGCGCGGCACCCAGGTCGACCACGGTCATGCCGGGACGCAACAGATGGTCGCGGGCATCGATTTCCAGCAATTTGTAGGCGGCGCGCGAGCGATAGCCGTCCTGCTGTGCCTTTTTGACGAAAGGATCGGTCACATGCTCGTGCATCCAGGCACTGCCCGATTTGGTCCGCTTGGGTTTCTGCGCCATCTCTATCCGCTCTATCGGCTACAATCCGCGCTCATTTGAAGGAAAACTGCATGAAACCACTCACGCCCGCCCAACGGCAATTCCTCAAAGGCCTGGCCCACACGCGCCAGCCGGTGGTCATGATCGGCAACCAGGGCCTGACCGCTGCCGTATTGAAGGAGGTCGATCTCGCGCTGAACGCGCATGAATTGATCAAGATCAAGGCGGCCACCGACGAACCGGACACCCGGCGCGCCTGGATGGAGGAAATCTGCACGACGGCCGGCGCCGCGCCCGTGCAGCAGATCGGCAAGGTATTGGTGGTTTATCGCGCCGCTGCCAAGCCCGTCATCGTCCTGCCGCGCTGACCGCCACCGGGCAGCGCTTATCGCGCCAGCCCCGAGCGCCAGACCAGCAACAGGCCGAGCGCGCTCTGGATCAGATAGAGGATGCTCGACACGCCATGCCAGTGCCGGAAACGGTCGGCAAACACGCTTTGCATCACGGCATACGGCATGGCCTGGTCCTTCAGGCCCTGGAGGATGGGCTGGACGCCGAACAGGCCGACCAGGGTCAGCGCCAGCATCGCCGCCACCGCCCAGAAGAACAGGGTCTTCAGCGCCGCGCCGCCGTCGCGCGCAATGCGGTAGATCAGCAGATAAGCCGCCGCGGCGATCCCGATCCACGCCATCATCTCGAACAGCTTGCCCGCCAGCATGCCGGCCAGCTGCTTGTCGTCGCCCAGGCTGGCAAACAGCACGGGCGCAGCGACATAGCCGATTGCCCAGATGCCGCCGATCCACAGCACCAGCATCGTTCCGGCGAGACCGTCCCAGAAGCGTCGCATGATTACTTGTACTCGACGTCGAGCACTTCGTAGTGGCGGACCCCGCCAGGCGCCTGAACCTCGACGCTGTCGCCTGCATACTTGCCGATCAGCGCGCGGGCAATCGGCGACGACACCGAAATCATGCCCTGCTTGATGTCGGCCTCGTCGTCGCCGACGATCTGATAGGTGACGGTGTCGCCTGACTCGGCGTCTTCAAGCTCGACCGTCGCGCCGAACACGACGCGGCCGTCGGCGTCCAGCGTCTTCGGATCGATGATCTGCGCGTTGGACAGCTTGGCCTCCAGATCGGCGAGGCGGCCTTCGATGAAACCCTGTTTTTCCTTGGCGGCGTCGTACTCGGCGTTTTCCGACAGGTCACCCTGCGCACGCGCCTCGGCGATCGCCTGGATCACGGCAGGCCGCTCCACGGTTTTCAGATGCTGTAACTCGGCGCGCATCTTTTCTGCGCCCACGACAGTGATGGGGAATTTATTCACACGCTAACCTTTTCTTTCAGTGCAGGCGCTGATGCAGCGCCTGCAGGGAATACACCTCGAGTTCGTCGCCATGCCGCATGCCCATGCAGGCGGCATGCGCACCTGCCAGGGTCGTGAAATAGACGACCCGGCGTGACAGCGCCTCGGCGCGAATGGCGTAGGAGTCCTTCACCGCTTTCTTGTCTTCGACCACGTTGACAATGAAATCGATGTCGCCGTTCTTGATCATGTCGACGATGTGCGGACGGCCTTCCTTGACCTTGTTGACGATGGCCACCGGAATTCCCGCTGACTCGATCGCCTGTGCCGTGCCGCGGGTGGCGACCAGGCTGAAGCCGAGATCGAGCAAGGCCTGTGCGACCTCGACGATGGCGTCGCGGTCGCCCGAGCGCACGCTGACGAAGGCGCGACCGCCCGGCTTCGGCAGTTCCGAGCTCGATGCCAGCTGCGATTTGACGAAAGCCTCGCCGAACGTGTCTCCCACGCCCATGACTTCGCCGGTCGATTTCATTTCCGGGCCGAGGATGGTGTCGACGCCGGGGAACTTGCGGAACGGGAACACCGCTTCCTTGACCGAAAAATACGGCGGGATGATTTCCTTCTCGAAGCCCTGCGATTTCAGCGAAATGCCGGCCATCGCGCGCGCGGCGATCTTCGCCAGCGGTGCGCCGATCGCCTTCGACACGTAGGGCACGGTGCGCGACGCGCGCGGGTTCACTTCAAGCACGTAGACGGTTTCGCCCTGAATCGCGAACTGCACGTTCATCAGGCCGATCACCTTCAGCGCTTTCGCCATCGCCACCGTCTGGCGCCGCAGTTCATCCTGAACCTCTTTCGACAAACTATACGGCGGCAGCGAGCACGCCGAATCGCCCGAATGCACGCCGGCCTGTTCGATGTGCTGCATGATGCCGCCGATCACCACCTGCTCGCCGTCCGACAGCGCATCGACGTCGACCTCAATCGCGTCGTTCAGAAAACGGTCGAGCAGCACCGGCGACTTGTTCGACACCTTGACCGCCTCGGTCATGTAGCGGCGCAGATCGGCCTCCTCGCGCACGATTTCCATCGCGCGGCCGCCCAGCACGTAGCTTGGTCGCACCACCAGCGGATAGCCGATTTCCTCGGCCATGCGGATGGCGCTTTCCGGATTGCGCGCGGTGCGGTTGGGCGGCTGCTTGAGACCGAGGTCGTGCAGCATCTGCTGGAAGCGCTCGCGGTCCTCGGCGGCGTCGATCATGTCGGGGCTGGTGCCGATGATGGGCACGCCGTTGCGTTCCAGGTCGCGCGCCAGCTTCAGCGGCGTCTGCCCGCCGTACTGAACAATCACCCCGAAGGGCTTCTCGATGCGCACGATCTCGAGCACGTCTTCCAGTGTCAGCGGCTCGAAATACAGGCGGTCTGAGGTGTCGTAGTCGGTCGACACGGTCTCCGGGTTGCAGTTGACCATGATGGTCTCGAAACCGTTCTCGCGCAGCGCCAGCGCGGCATGCACGCAGCAGTAGTCGAACTCGATGCCCTGGCCGATGCGGTTCGGCCCACCGCCCAGCACCATGACCTTTTTCGCGTCGGTCGGATGCGCCTCGCACTCTTCCTCGTAAGTCGAATACATGTAGGCGGTCTGGGTGGAGAATTCGGCCGCGCAGGTATCGACCCGCTTGTAGACCGGATGCAGCGCCAGCTCGGTGCGGCGCGCACGCACCGCATGCTGGTCGGTGTTCAGTAGCTTGCCCAGGCGGCGGTCGGAGAAACCGGCGCGTTTCAACTGGCGCAGTTCGTCGCGGCCGAGGTCGACCAGCGCGCGTCCGGCCAGCGCAGTTTCCATTTCGATCAGGCCCTGGATCTGATCGAGGAACCAGGGGTCGATTTTCGATACCGCATGGATCTCGTCGAGGCTCATGCCGACGCGGAACGCGTCGCCAACGTACCAGATGCGCTCGGGCCCGGGCGACATCAGCTCGGCTTCGATTTCTTCCTGATCGGTGGTCTTGGGATCGAAGCCGTCGGCGCCGACTTCCAGCCCGCGCAAGGCTTTCTGCAGCGACTCCTGGAAGCTGCGGCCGATCGCCATCACCTCGCCCACCGACTTCATCTGGGTGGTCAGGCGATCGTCGGCCTGCGGAAACTTCTCGAACGCAAAGCGCGGGATCTTGGTCACGACATAATCGATCGACGGCTCAAACGAAGCGGGCGTCGCGCCGCCGGTGATGTCGTTCTGCAGTTCGTCGAGGGTGTAGCCGATCGCGAGCTTGGCCGCGATCTTGGCAATCGGGAAGCCGGTCGCCTTCGACGCCAGCGCAGACGAGCGCGACACCCGCGGGTTCATCTCGATCACCACCATGCGGCCGTCCGCAGGGTTGATGGAAAACTGCACGTTGGAGCCGCCGGTTTCAACGCCGATCTCGCGCAGCACGGCCAGCGAGGCGTTGCGCATGATCTGGAATTCCTTGTCGGTCAGCGTCTGCGCCGGCGCGACGGTGATCGAGTCGCCGGTATGCACGCCCATCGGGTCGAAGTTCTCGATCGAGCAGATGATGATGCAGTTGTCCTTGCGGTCGCGCACCACCTCCATCTCGTACTCTTTCCAGCCGAGCAGCGATTCCTCGATCAGCAGTTCATGCGTGGGCGAGGCTTCCAGGCCACGTTCGCAGATGGCGATGAACTCGTCCTTGTTGTAGGCGATGCCGCCACCCGAGCCACCCATCGTGAACGAGGGCCGGATGATCGACGGAAAGCCCAGCGCCGCCTGCACCTGCAGCGCCTCTTCCATGCTGTGCGCAATCGACGAACGCGCCGAACCCAGGCCGATCTTGGTCATTGCGGCCTTGAACTTTTCGCGGTCTTCGGCCTTGTCGATCGCCTCCTTCGACGCGCCGATCATCTCGACGCCATATTTTTCGAGCACGCCGTGCCTGGCCAGATCGAGCGCGCAATTCAACGCAGTTTGTCCGCCCATGGTCGGCAGCAACGCATCGGGACGCTCCTTGGCGATGATCTTCTCGACCACCTGCCAGGAAATCGGCTCGATGTAGGTGACATCGGCCATGTCCGGGTCGGTCATGATCGTCGCCGGGTTGCTGTTGACGAGGATGACCTTGTAGCCCTCCTCGCGCAGTGCCTTGCATGCCTGCGCGCCGGAGTAGTCGAACTCGCACGCCTGCCCGATGACGATGGGGCCGGCGCCGATGATGAGGATGCTGTGTAGGTCAGTGCGCTTGGGCATGATCAGTGTGCTCCGGCGTGATCGGCCATCAGCTTGATAAATCGATCGAACAAATAGCTCACGTCGTGCGGGCCGGGGCTGGCTTCAGGGTGACCCTGAAAGCTGAATGCGGGGGCGTCGGTGCGCGCAATCCCTTGCAGCGAGCCGTCGAACAGCGAGACATGGGTGCTGCGGATAGTGGCGGGCAGCGTCGCCGCGTCCACCGCGAAGCCATGGTTTTGGCTAGTGATCGCGACCCGACCGCTGTCCAGATCCTTGACTGGATGGTTGGCGCCGTGGTGGCCGAACTTCATCTTCACGGTCTTGGCGCCCGAGGCGAGCGCCAGCAGCTGGTGGCCGAGGCAGATGCCGAAGGTCGGCACGCCCGCAGCGACCAGTTCGCCGATCGCCTGGATCGCGTAATCGCACGGCTCCGGATCGCCGGGGCCGTTGGAGAGGAAGATGCCATCCGGCTTCAGCGCCAGAGCCTGTTCAGCGGTTGCGGTGGCGGGCAGCACGGTCAGCCGGCAGCCACGCTCGGCCAGCATGCGCAGGATGTTGCGCTTGACGCCGTAATCGAAGGCCACCACATGGAAGCGCGGTTCGGATTGCTCGCCATAGCCGGCACCGAGCTTCCACTCGGTCTCGCTCCATTCATAGGACGCCGGCGCCGTCACCACTTTGGCCAGATCCATGCCGGCCAGACCCGGAAACGCGCGCGCGGCCTCGAGCGCTTTTGCTTCGTCCACTGCGCCGGCCATGATGCAGCCGCTCTGCGCACCCTTTTCGCGCAGGATGCGGGTCAGCCGCCGCGTGTCGATGTCGGCGATCGCCACGATGTTCTGGCTTCTGAGGTAATCGGGCAGGGACTGGGTGGAGCGAAAATTCGAATGCAGACGCGGCACGTCGCGCACCACCAGGCCGGCTGCGTGGATGCGGTCCGCCTCGACGTCCTCGGCATTGATGCCGGTGTTGCCGATATGGGGGTAGGTCAGCGTGACGATCTGGTGCGAATACGAGGGGTCGGTGAGGATTTCCTGGTAACCGGTCAGCGCAGTGTTGAATACCACCTCGCCGGTCGTGATGCCGTCGGCGCCGATGGACAGGCCGCGAAAGATCGAACCGTCAGCTAGAACAAGGATGGCGGGCTGGGCACGTGACAAGGAATACTCCGCTGGGCAAAAAATCGGGCGTGGCGCAGGTGACAAAATTCAGGCGAGCCGCTCGCGCGAACCCGCCTGAATTTGAATTGCCGAATTGTAGCCGATCCGGCGCCCGTCTTCAATGCTCGATGACGCCGGAGCGGGCTTTCTCCCGCCCCGGATCAGGCCTGAAGGTGCGCCAGACCGCCATCCATGTCGAGCTCGGTCAATTCGGTGAAACCACCGATGCATGTACCGTCGACAACAATCTGCGGCACCGTGCGCGCGCCGTTGGTGACGACCGCAAATTCCTTCATCGCTTCACGGTCGACGTCGATGCGGACTTCGTCGTAGCCGATGCCGCGCTTGTCGAGAAAGGCCTTGACCTTGACGCAGATGGGGCAGGTTCCGGTGCTGTAGACCTTGACGGCGTTCATGGTTTTTCCTGTAGCTGGCGATTAATTGAGGTTCAACACGGCGCGCATGTCGTACAGGCCCGGCGCGCGGCCCTGCAGCCATTTGGCGGCGCGCAATGCGCCCTGGGCGAAGGTGGCGCGGCTGCTGGCCTTGTGGGTAAGCTCGACGCGCTCGCCAATGCCGGCGAACAGCAGCGTATGGTCGCCGACGATATCGCCGCCGCGCACGGTGGCAAAGCCGATGGTCTTCGGGTCACGTTCGCCGGTCACGCCCTCACGACCGTACACGGCGCAGCTGGCCAGATCGCGGTCGATCGCGCGGGCCACCGCCTGCCCCAGGCCCAGCGCGGTACCGGACGGCGCATCGACCTTGTGGCGGTGATGCGCCTCGATGATTTCGATGTCGTAGCCGTCCTCCAACACCTGGGCAGCGAGTTCGGCCAGCTTCATCAACAGGTTCACGCCCACGCTCATGTTGGGGGCGAACACGATCGGGATCTGCTGCGCCGCTGCCGCGATGCGGGCGCGGCCCGTCTCGTCGAAGCCGGTGGTGCCGATGACCAGCGGCACGCCAGCGGTTATGCAGGCGTCGAGGTATGCGAAGGTGGCCTCGGGGCGGGTGAAGTCGATCAAGGCCTGCGCGCCCGGCAAACCAGCAGCAGGCTGATCGCTCACCTGGACCCCGCTGGCGGCGCCCCAGGCGGCGCCGGCATCGTGTCCCAGCAGCGGACTGCCGGGGCGGTCGAAGGCGGCATGCAGCACACAGCCGGCATCGGCGGCCACCGCTTCGAGCAGGGTCCGTCCCATGCGGCCGGACACGCCGGCAATTGCGGTCTGCATGGGCATTACGGAATCCCGCGCAGGATCGACACCACTTTTTCCTCGGCGATCAGCCAGCGACCGTTACGCTCAACCATCCGCAATTGCTTGACGACAGCATCGCGATAGGCGCCAGACTGGTAGAACTGGTTGAAGGTCACGGTCACACCGTCTGCGCCCGATCGAGCGACCGAAGGCGAATCGATCTTGAGGTCGATGTTCTGGGCCACGCCAAGCAGCAGGCGGCGGCGTTTCTCCCATTCGGCACGGCTGCCGCCACCCGGTGGGACGAAGCTGGCGTCGTAGGCGGCGAGATAGGTGTCCTCGTCGCGCCGCGACCAGGCGGCCGCCCATTCATTCACGGCCTTCAGTACGGCTGCGTCGTCGGCTGGCACCGCGTTGGGATCGGGGAACGCAGGGATCACGTCTGGCTGGATTTGCATCACATTGGTTTCGGGCTGCAGGCTCAACTCGGCCCGCGGCCGCGGATCGACATAGGCCGGCACATTCTTGGGGCTGGGCAGCGGCTGCACGATGCTGGAACCGGTCGGCGCTTCCTGCGGCGTCGCGTCTGTGGCGCGGGGTGCGACAGCCGGCGCCGGGGCGGCGGGAGCTGCCACCGGTGCCGGAGCAGGTGTCAAGGCTGCGGGTGCCGGGTCGGCCACCGATGACGGCGTGGAGGCCACAGCGGTGGACGTCGGCGCGGCCAAGGGTGCAATAGGCGCCGGCTCCACCGGGGTGGCAACGGGTGCAGGCTCGGCGGCCAGCGCCATCGGCTGCACTGTCGGCTCGGGCGGAGGTACGGCGGCGACAGCGGGCTGCGGTGCGGCCGAGACCGGCTGGGGCTCGGCTGTCGGCTCTGGCGGGGGCGGCAGATCGCCTTCGATGCGCGTCAGCGTATCGCCGTCGAAAAACAGCGTGATGCGCTTCTGTTCGGCCAGCTTGCCCGCCTTGTAGAAGACGTAGACGTAGTCCCAGCGATCGGTGCGGAATGGATCGACCACCAGCGGCGTGCCCAGCAGGAAGCGCACCTGCGAACGGTTGAGGCCGGGCTTCAGGCGCGCGACATTTTCCTGATCGAGGGCATTGCCCTGCTGCACATCGATGCGATGGGGCCCGATTCGGGGGGTGGAACAGCCGGCCACCAGGCCCACGAGCAAAACGGAAATCAGGATATGACGCATAGCCGGGGAGTCGGAAAAATTGGGGCGATTGGGAAAAAACGTATCATAACGTATTCGCGTTTCCATTCTGGAGCCTCATTTGAGCAATCCATCCGACCTCAAGAGCATCGGCCTGAAAGCCACCCTGCCGCGCCTGAAGATCCTGGATCTGTTCGAGCAGAGCGAGAAGCGCCACATGACGGCAGAAGAGGTCTATCGCCTGCTGTCCGACGAGGGCCAGGACATCGGCCTGGCCACGGTCTACCGCGTGCTCACCCAGTTCGAGCAGGCGGGACTGCTGATGCGCCACCACTTCGACAGCGACAAGGCGGTGTTCGAGCTCAACCAGGGCGACCACCACGACCATCTGGTCTGCATTCAGTGCGGCAAGGTCGAGGAATTCTTCGACGCCGAAATCGAAAAACGCCAGAACCGCATCGCCAAGGAACGCGGCTTTTCCATTCACGACCACTCGCTGCAGATCTACGCCGACTGCATCAAGGAAAACTGCCCCAACCGCAAAGTCGCCGATCCGCGTCACCGGTAGGCATCCACCGCCGCGCACAGCTCCATCACGCCTTCGACCAGGCGCGGCGTCAACCGGTGCAACCGGTCCGCATCCACCGGCACGAAAGCATCGTTCTTTACCGCCGGTAGCCGGCTGAAAGGCAGCCAGGCACGGCGCAGGTCACGCGCGTCGCTGCTGCCCACGATCAGCTCCGGCGCGCGCCCAAGCACGGCCTCGCGCGACACCGTCGGCGCCAGCGCCTGCAGGTCGGCGAACACATTGTGCGCGCCGCAGCGCGTCAAGGCATCGCTGATCCAGTGCGTGCCGCCCACCGTCATCAGCGGCCGGTCCCACACCTGATAGAACACGCGCAGCGGCGGCTGCCCTGCTCGCCCCCGCACCCCGGCCAGCCGCGCGGAATACGCCACGGCGGCGGCCTCGCCGACCGCCGCATGTCCGCTGGCGCGGCCCAGCAGACGCAGCAGGCGTGCCACGTCGTCGAGCCGGGTGGCTTGCGTCTGCAGCACCGGAAAGCCCAGCTGCTGCAGGGCATGGATGTCCACCGGACGGTTGCCGCCGACCCAGACGACGATCAGATCGGGCTGCAGCGCGAGAATGCGTTCGAAATGAATCCGGCTGTAGTCGCCCACGCGCGGCAGCGTGCGCGCCGCCGCAGGATAATCGCTGGCGCTGTCGACGCCCGCGATCTGCGCACCGGCGCCGACGGCGAACAGCAGTTCGGTGAGATGCGGCGTCAGCGAAATGATGCGTTGCGGCGGCTGCGGCAGTTCCAGCGTGTGGCCGGCGTCGTCGACCAGCCGGGTGGTGGCGGCCTGCAGCGGCGCCGCCAGCAGCAGGCACAGCCCGAGTACAAGCCGACGGATCACCGCTCGACGCGCGCGCTGCCGTGAAAAATCAGGCTGGCGCGGCCGTCGTCGAAGCGCAGGCGAGTCAGCGAAGCGCTCGCCACCTCGATGCGGTAGGCGTGCTCCAGCGGAATGTGCAGCGCCCACGCCAGCGCCATGCGCATCACCCCGGCGTGCCCCACCAGCAGCACATGCTGGCCGGCGTGCTGTGCGAGCAGCTCGTCGAGCGCCGTCGCCACTCGCGCATGGAAATCGGCCAGCGGTTCGGCGCCGGCCGGGCGCGCATGGATCGGGTCGGCCTTGAAGCGCGCCAGCGTGCCGGGCGCCTCCTGCTCGATCTCGACGGCCGACTTGCCTTCCCAGGCACCGAAGCCGACCTCCTTCAGGCGGTCGTCGAAATGCAGCGGCAGCGCATGCCGCGCCGCCAGCGTCTCGGCAAAGGCGCGGCAGCGTGCGAGCGGCGACGACACAATGCGCGTCCACGGCGCCGCGTCGCCCACGGCCGCACGCATCTGCGCCCAGCCCTTGTCCGACAGCGGATCATCGATCTGGCCGCGATATCTGCGACCGCCGACGGGTTCGCCATGGCGCATCAGGTCCAGCGTGGTCTCCGCCCTCAAGGGGGCCGATACGTTGTCGACTGCGTCTTGCCGTGCTTGGGGAACCGCGCTCACACCAGCACCAGGTTGTCGCGGTGTATCAGCTCCGGCTCATCGATATAACCGAGCGCGGCCTCGATTGCGCTGCTCGGTTTGCCGGCAATGCGGCGCGCCTCGCTCGCGCTGTAGTTGATCAGGCCGCGCGCAACTTCGCGACCCGCGGCATCGACCACCGCGACCACTTCACCGCGTTCGAATTCGCCAGTGACGCCCTTGACGCCGACCGGCAGCAGGCTCTTGCCGGCTTCGCGCAGCGCATGCACCGCGCCATCGTCGAGCACGACGCCGCCGCGCAATTGCAGATGGTCGGCCAGCCACTGCCGGCGTGCGGCGAGCGGCGCCTGGCGCGCCACCAACTGAGTGCCGATGGCCTCGCCGGCGGCCAGCCGCAGCAGCACGTTTTCCTCGTGTCCGCTGCAGATCACCGTATGCGCGCCGCTCCTCGCCGCGCGTCTGGCGGCCAGAATCTTGGTCAGCATGCCACCGGTGCCGACGTTGCTGCCCGCCCCGCCCGCCATGCGCTCGAGCTCGGGGTCGCCGGCATGGGCATCCATCACCAGCGTCGCCTGCGGATCCCTGCGCGGATCGGCGGTGAAGAGGCCCGTCTGGTCGGTGAGAATCACCAGGCAATCGGCTTCGATCAGATTGGTTACCAGTGCGCCCAGCGTGTCGTTGTCACCGAGACGGATTTCATCGGTGGCGACGGTGTCGTTTTCGTTGATGATCGGCACCACCCGCAGCGCCAGCAGCGTGCGCAGGGTCGAACGCGCATTCAGATAGCGGGTGCGGTCGGCGAGGTCTTCGTGGGTCAGCAGCACCTGCGCGGCATGCAGGCCATGGGTGCGGAAAATCGACTCATAGGCCTGCACCAGACCCATCTGGCCGACGGCGGCGGCGGCCTGCAGTTCGTTCACTGCCTTTGGCCGCGCTTTCCAGCCCAGCCTGGCGATGCCCTCGGCAATGGCACCGGACGACACCAGCACGACTTCCCTGCCCTGCCCGGCCAGTGCCGCGATCTGCCCGGCCCAGCGCGACAGCGCGGCATGATCGAGCCCGCGGCCTTCGGCGGTGACCAGGCTCGAACCGACCTTGACGACAATGCGCCGGGCGTGTTTCACCACGGAATGCATCAGTGGAAGTCCACGCTCCGCCGCGGATTGCGCAGGTAGAACACGGCTTCGCGGGCGTCCTTGACCGTGATGCCGTTGAAGCAGAAATGGTCCTCGAACAGCGCCTTGCGGTACGACAGCAGCGAGCGCAGCTTGATGCTCTCCCAGCCCGACTTGCGCGCCCGCGTCCAGCTGCCGTCGGGCTGGCCGTAGGCATAGGTGCGGTGCTCGGAGGTGAGGCAGCGCATGCCTTCGAACAGGACGTTGCGGGCGCCGCCGGCGGCATCGATCACCACGGTGTAGCGCACCACCTGGTCTTCGCCGACGCTGATCGAGGCGGCATCGATGTAGTGCCGGTTGCGGGTGGCCGACGAGACATTGAACTCGATCAGGTTTTCCGCCTTGGGCGCGGCCGGCAGCTGCGCAGCCAGTTCCACCCAGGGCTTTTCATTGGCGTAGTCGAAATCGAACTGGCCCCACTCGGCGTGGACGGCAAGCGGCAGGCACAGCAGCAGTACGGAGAGGATTTTCATGCCCGGCATTTTATGGCTTCGGCCCCGCGATGTCTGCAGGAATATGGGCGGGCGCCGTTTCCGTGGCCTACTGGCGCTCCGAATAGATCGGCACCGAGATGCGGTACGCCATCGCCAGCAGGCGCACGCCCAGCACGCATGCCATCCCCGCCCACGCCGCAATCACCGGCGACACGCCGAGTGCCTGCAGGCCCACCAGCGCCAGGGCGCCCGCCCAGGCCGCCGAGGCATACAGCTCACCCTTCACGAAGACCAGCGGCACCTCGTTGCACAGCACGTCGCGCAGCACGCCGCCGACGACCCCGGTAATCACGCCGAGCAGGCTCGCCACCAGCCAGGAGGCGTTCCATTCGAGTGCGATCTGAGTGCCGACGATGGTGAACAGCGCCAGGCCGAGCGCGTCGGGACTCAGGAACAGTCGCGGCGGCAGGCGCAGGCCGCGCACCGCAAAGAAGATGACCAGCGTGGTCGCCAGCGCGACAACCAGATACACCTGATCGCTGATCCAGAACACCGGGCGCCCCAGCAGCACGTCGCGCACCGTGCCCCCGCCCAGTGCGGTGGCGGCACCCACCATCACCACGCCGATCAGGTCCATGCGTTTGCGGCCGGCGTCGAGCACGCCGGTCAGGGCGTTGACCGCAACAGCCGACATGCCGGCCCAGTACAGCAGGTTTTCCATGGTGAATCGTCCGAAAAAAACGTGGGTGACGCCAGCTTGATTGATTCCAGGACGCTCCGCAACCACCCCCGCAGGCCGCGTGAACACCCCGCCTGAACCACATGTTGATGCGGTCGAAGAGCAGGCACCGGGATACAATCGACCCGACTTTCCGGGTCCTGCGAACCATCGAATGCTGCCTCCCTCCCTCAAACGCTACGCCTGGCTCTCCATCGCGGCGGCCGTGGCGACCATCCTGCTCAAGGGCTGGGCCTGGTGGCTCACCGGCTCGGTCGGGCTGCTGTCCGATGCGCTCGAATCCTTCGTCAATCTGGCAGGTGCGATGATGGCCTTGGCCATGCTGACGCTGGCGGCCCAGCCGGCGGATCAAAACCACGCGCACGGACACGGCAAGGCAGAGTATTTTTCCAGCGCATTCGAGGGCTTCCTGATCCTCATTGCCGCCGTCGCCATCGCTTACACAGCGATCGAACGCCTGCTCAATCCTCAACCGCTCGAAGCCGTGGGCATCGGGCTGGCAGTGTCGGTGGTCGCCTCGATCGTGAACCTGGCCACCTCGCAGATCCTCATGGGGGTGGGCAAAAAATACAGATCCATCACGCTGGAAGCCGATGCCCATCACCTGCGCACCGACGTCTGGACATCCGCAGGCGTCATTCTCGGCGTCGGCCTGGTGTGGGCGACCGGCTGGCTGTGGCTCGACCCTGTGATCGCGCTGGGGGTGGCAATGAATATCGTATGGACCGGCTGGCAGCTGCTGCATCGGTCCGCTGCAGGACTGATGGACGTCTCCATCCCGACTGAAGACATCGAGGCAATCGAAGCCGTGCTGGATCGCTACCGCAGTCAGGGGCTGGATTTCCACGCCTTGCGAACGCGCCAGGCCGGCAGCCGCGCCTTCGTTTCCCTGCACGTGCTGGTGCCCGGCGCCTGGACCGTCCAGCAAGGGCATGACTGGTCGGAGCGCATCGAGGCCGACATCCGTCAGGCCGTGCCCTACGCCCACCTCACCACGCACCTGGAACCGCTGGAGGATCCACTCTCCATGGCGGACCAGGAACTGGACCGGCTCCCGAAATAGACGCGGCGATCAGTGGCCGGTCATCGCCGCCCGGGTCCGTACCAGCTGGCCGTCACGATAGTCGGCAAAGGCCTGCTCGATTTCCTCGCGGGTGTTCATCACGAAGGGGCCGTACTGCACCACCGGTTCGCCCAGCGGGCGGCCGGCCACCAGGATGAAACGGGCACCGGTTGCACCCGCTTCGATGCCGAATGCGTCGCCCTTGCCCAGTACCGCCAGCGTATGCCGCGCCAAGTCGGTTCCGGCCAGCCGCGCATCGCCCTCGAATACATAGACGAAGGCGTTGCGGCTGTCGGCGAGCGGCAGGCTGAAGGCGGCGCCCGCGTCCAGCGTGACGTCCAGGTACAGCACGTCGGTGGCGGGGTCGTCGATGACACCGCGGGTGCCGTTGAATTCACCGGCCAGTACGCGCACCCGCGCGCCCGTTGCCGTCACCTCGGGAATCGCTGCTGCCGAGAATTCCTGATAGGCGGGATCGGACAGCTTGTCGCGCGCCGGCAGGTTGATCCACAGCTGGAAGCCGCGCATCAGGCCATCGGTCTGCTGCGGCATTTCGGAATGGATGACGCCGCTGGCCGCCTTCATCCACTGCACGCCGCCGGCCTTGAGGTCGCCGCGGTTGCCCATGCTGTCGCGGTGCTCCATGTGGCCGTCGAGCATGTAGGTGAAGGTGATGAAGCCGCGGTGCGGATGTTCGGGAAACCCGGCGATGTACTCGTCCGGATTGTCGCTGCCGAAATGGTCGAGCATCAGGAACGGGTCGAGGTTCTTCAGCGCCGGCGTGCCGATGCTGCGGTGAACGGTGACGCCGGCGCCTTCGGTCACTTCAAAGGCGGGGACGCGCTGACGGAGGGGACGCAGGTTCATGATGGACTCCTTTCTATTGAGTGAAGGACGCGCGGACTACGCAGCCGCACGCGCCGGCCAGTCGCGTTCGAGCAGGACATCGACGTGCGCGGCGGCCTCCTGGCGGGCGCTGTCGCCGCGCGCCATGCCACGGTCGGCCGCGATCACCTCGATATCGCGCACACCGAGAAAGCCGAGCACGAATTTCAGCCACGGCGTGGCGAAGTCGATCGCGCTGCCCACCTCGGTGCCGCCGGTTGCCACCACGATATAGACCTTCTTGCCTTCGAGCAGACCCTGCGGCCCGTTTTCGGTATAGCGGAATGTCAGCCGCGCGCGGGCGATCTGGTCGATCCAGGCCTTGAGGCTGGCCGGCACGCCGAAGTTGTAGACCGGCGTCGCGATCACCCAGACGTCGGCCGCCATCACCTCGGCCACCAGCGCGTCGGACCCTGCCAGCGTGTCGCGGTGCTTCGCCGTGCGCGCATCGGGATCGGTGAGGTTGGCGGCCACCCAGTCGGCATCGACAAACGGCAGGCCCTGCGCCAGGTCGCGCCGCTGCATGGCGAGGTTGGGCGCACGGACGGCGAGGCCGTCGAGCAGCCGGTCGGCGAGCTGGCGGGTGACCGAGCCCGCGACGCGGGCGCTGGCGTCGACGCGCAGCACGCGCAAGGGGGACGGGGCAGAGATGGACGGACTTGCTTGCATGACATCGCTCCTGATTCGGACGCCAACATGGCGCGGTGATGTCATTATTGGTTTTGCTTTAACAGGAATAAAGATACAGTTATTGAATTATCTATTGCCAAATAAAGAACAATGGACCGACTCACCCAGATGCAGATTTTCGTCAGTGTGGTCGAGGCGGGCAGCATCACCGCCGCGGCCGAACGGCTGAACTTGGCCAAATCCGCGGTCAGCCGCCGCCTGGCCGAGCTCGAGGCGCAGCTCGGCGTCTCGCTGATCCAGCGCACCACGCGCCGGCTCAATCTCACCGACAGCGGACGCGCCTATTACGAGCGCTGCGTCGCCATCCTGGCCGACGTCGAGGACGCGGCCGCCGCGGTGTCGCAGGCGCACGGCGCGCTCAAGGGCCGACTCAAGGTGGCGCTGCCGCTGGCGTTCGGCCTGCTGCACCTGACGTCGCCGATCCAGGCCTTCATGACCCGGCATCCCGAAGTGCGACTCGAACTCGATTTCAACGACCGCCAGATCGACCTGATGCAGGAAGGCTTCGACCTCGCCGTCCGCATTGCCACGCTGGAAGACTCCAGCCTGATCGCGCGCCGCCTGGCGCCGATCCGCCATGTCGTCTGCGCCAGCCCGGGCTACCTCGCTCGGCGCGGCACGCCGCGCAACGCGGCCGAACTGGCGCAGCATGACTGCCTGGCCTACAGCAACGTGCGCGATCCCGGCCTGTGGCACTACCGCGCGCCCGACGGCACGTCCGGACAGGTGCGGGTGCCGGTGCGGCTGGCGGCCAGCAGCGGCGACTTCCTGAAATGCGCGGCGGTGGCCGGCGAAGGCGTGGTGCTGCTGCCCACTTTTTATATTCATGAAGCGGTGCGTGCCGGCGAACTGGTAACGTTGCTCGCCGACCATGTCTGGCCCGAACTTGCCGCGTACGCCGTCTATCCCCCCACCCGCCACCTGTCGAGCCGCGCGCGCGCGCTGATCGACTGCCTGGCCACTCATCTGGAAGGCGAGCCCTACTGGGATCGCTGACGCACGCCTCGAACACGCCTCATCCAAGTGGCGATTCAAGCGGCTTGCGAATCCGCGCCGGTGCCGGCTCGGCGCAGTGGCCCAGCGCGATCACCAGCGCCGCCACCTCGCCCGGCGGCAGCGATACAGACTGCGCCAACGCCGCCGGGTCGAACCCACCGATCGGGCAGCTGCCCAGCCCCAGATGCGTCGCCTGCAACAGCATCTGCGCAGCGGCGAAATGACATTGCCCCTGCGCCCACGCCGCTAGCGGCGTGTCGCGGTAGAGCGCACGCCAGGCGGCGTCTATCGGCGCGATATCACCGCCGCGCGCTTCCGCTTCAAAGCGTGCCCGCACATAGTCCGAATCAGGGTCGAGTGCGGCGACCATAGCCACGATCACGATGAAGGCCACGGCGCTGGTCGCCGCCGGCTGATCGAAGCAGGCATGGGCGATGCGCGCCCGTGCTTCCGCCTCGGTCACCGCGATGAAACGCCACGGCTCCAGCCCGAAAGCCGACGGCGCCAGCCGTCCCGCCTCGCAGAGCAGCGCCAGTTCCTCGACCGTCAGCGGCCGGTCCGGATGGAAGGCGCGACACGCAAAACGGTGTTGAATCGCATCGAGCAGGTGCGGCATGGTGTGTCCTCCTGATCATTCAGCCGGTGCCGCGCCTGCCCGCAGCGGATCGCCGGCGCCAGGCACGCCATGCCAGCACATACGCCAGCGCGTTCACCGCCACCACGCCCAGCCCCAGCCAGAACTGAATCCCGGGCGTGAGCTGCGCGGGATACAACAGCGGCAACAGGTAGTGTTCGACGAAATCGCCGCTGTAGGCATCGCCGCCGCCGCGCACCCGCAGGCGGTTTTCGATCGGCGTCAGCGGGCAGATGCCGCCGCTGAATTCAATATAGGCGCCCCAGACTGCCGTCGGCAGGTGCAGCCAGATCAGCCGCGGCCAGCGTGCCAGCAGAAATCCGCCTGCCACTACAAAGACGACGAACGCCAGATGGACTACCACGAGCAGGTCGGCGAGGAAGATGCTCAAGCGGATCTCCGTACCTCGGTAAGCCGGTCACCGCTGCATGTGCAGCGGCGCAACCCTCGCCGGCTGCGCGGCCGATAGCCAGGCGATGAACTCGGTACGCGGCATCGGCTTACCAAAGTAATAACCCTGCAGCACATCGACACCCAGGGTGCGCAGCAGGTCGGCCGTGGCCGCATCCTCGACGCCTTCGGCCACCGATTTCAGGCCGAGGGTCCGCGCGATCTGGATGATCGATTGCACCATCGGCAGTCCTTTGGGTTCGTGCAGGCGACGAATGAAGGAAATATCGATCTTCAGCTCATCGACCGGAATGTCGTGCAATTGCGAGAGCGAGGAATAGCCGGTGCCGAAATCGTCGATCGCCAGCGCAAAGCCGGCGCTGCGCAGCGCTTCCAGACGTTCCGCTGCATGCTCGACATCGCTCAGCGCCACGCTTTCGGTAACCTCGAGCATGATGTCCGACGGCTGCAGGCCGAAGCGTGCCACATCGTCGAGCATCTGCTCGGCCAGCGATGCGATGAACAGCTGCCGCTTCGACATGTTGATGGCGATGTGCAGGTCGGCGTGGCCGGCGGCCTTCCAGTCACGCAGGGCGGCGAGGCCCGCTTCCCAGATCTGGTGGCCGAGTTCGCGAATGAGACCGATGTTTTCCGCCATCGGAATGAAGGTTGTCGGGCTGACCCAGCCGAGCGCGTCGTCATGCCAGCGCGCAAGCACCTCGGCGCCGATGCAGCGCCCGCTGTCTGCCGCAATCAGTGGCTGGAACCAGGCCTCGATCCGGCGCCCATTGATGGCGCTGGCGAGCTGGCTCTGGATATAGAGTTCCTGCCTGCCCTCGTCCTTGTCGCGCATGTCGCTGTAGTAGCAGACCTGGTTGCGGCCCTGCGCCTTGGCGTAGAACATCGCGCGGTCGGCCTGCGAGAACAGCAGGCTCATGTCGGCGCCATCATCCGGAAACACGCTGACGCCCATGCTGAAGGTAATGCGGATGTCGTTGCCCGCGATATGCTGCGGCGCCTGCACGATGCTGCCCAGCTTGTGCGTCACCTCGCGCACGGTGGCAAGCGAGCTCATGTCCGGCAGCAGCAGCACGAATTCGTCGCCGCCCCAGCGCGCCAGCGTATCGCCGGCACGCAGCGCGCGGCGCAGGGTGTCGGCAAACGCAACCAGCAGCGCATCGCCCGCCTTGTGGCCGAGCGAATCGTTGACGGTCTTGAAGTTGTCGATGTCGATGAAGCACACGGCGGCACAGTGCCCGCTGCGCTGCGCCAGCTGCAGCGCCACCTTGAAGCGGTCTTCCAGCAGCACCCGGTTGGGCAGGCCGGTCAGCGCATCGTGCAGCGCCATGTGGCTGATCTGCCGCTCGTGCTGGAAGCTCTGGGTGATGTCGCGGATGACGCCGCGGATCGCCACCAGCGTGCCGCCCGCATCGCGATAGCCGATGAAGCGCGCCTCGACCCATTCCTCCCGCTTGGCGTCGACGTTCAGGCGCAGGCGCATGCTGGTTTGGTTTTTCCGGGCCGTGCGCAGCAGTTCGCACTGCGCCAGCAGCGCGTCGAGATCGTCGCCGTGCACGAACCGGGTCAGCGTCATGCCGACCGAATCGTTGCGGCGGCACAGGCGCGCCCAGCCCGGACTGGCGTGGAGGATGCGGCCGTCGAAATCGAGATCGAGCACCGCCTCGTCGAGCATGGCGAGGGTTTCCATGTAGATTTTCTGCTCGGTCTCGCGACGTTCCACTGCCGTGGCAAAAGCCTCGAATGCACCCGCCAGCGCGGCGATTTCATCGCTGCGTACCCGCGTTGGCGCCAACCGCTGCGCGACGTCGATCGCCCTTGCCTGCCCCGCCGCATAGTCGTCGAGCGCGCCGTCGACCGCCTCGATCCGCTGCACGGTCACCGACAGCCAGCGCCACAAGCCCGCCCACAACAGCAGGATCAGCGCGGCAATCGCCGCAGCCGCAAGGCCGAGTATCTGCCAGGCCAGCTGCGCGCCACCCACCACCCGGTAAGCCTTGATATGCACCCGTTCCGGCCCGCGCTCCACCGGCCAGGGCAGATCCACGCCGATATACCGCTGCTCGCCGATCCGGATCGTGTCGTGGCGCATCGGCGTTTCCGGCTGCGCAGGCTGCACATGCGAACGCACCCGTTCGCGACCGTCCATCAACGCCACCAGATGAACCTCAGGAATCAGCAATCGGCGCAGCGCGTCGGTATTGAGCGGGCGGAACAGCAGCAGCCGGCCCTGTCCATCGGGGCCGAGCCAGATCGGCACCTGGAACACCCGGTAGATTTCGTCGTGCGACGGTACCAGCAGCCATTCCGCCTCAGTGACGTCGCGCACCTCGATGGCCTGGGCAATCGGTCCGTAGCGATAGCGGACGTCACCTGCCGGGCCGATCACCAGCATCGTGGGAAACTCGAGGAAGGCCCACTGCGCGTTGAGGTACGCGCTGAGCCGCGGCGCCGTGCCGGGCGTATTGGTTTCGAGCAGGCGAGAAAATTCCAGACGGCTGACCACCTGGTCGGCACTTGCTCGCCAGGACGCTTCCAGGCGCACCAGCTGATCGCGATAGTAGTCGTGGGTGGCGGTCCGGTTCTGCGCAACCTCCCGCCCTTCGATCACATAAAAGGACGCAAAGCTCGCCACGGCAAGAATGACCGACGCCACCAGCGCCACCAGCAGCAGATGCGCCAGCGCCTGGCCGCGCAAACGCGAGAAGCTTTCCTGCAGCCAGCCTTTCAGATCAGCCCGTACGCGGGTCATTCACTCAGCGCAGCCAGCGCGCGTCGATCACGGTTGCAATGTCGCGCCCGGCCGGTATCGCCAGCCCGACGGACTTCATGAACACCCGGGTGGATGCGATTTCGGCGGCATCGAAACGGCCGTCCCGGCTGTAGAAATTGGGCAGCCTGCCCAGCGCCTGTACGATGTCGGCCCGCTGCGCCGCATCGGTAATGCCCAGCCGCAACGGAATCTGTTCGCGGGGCACCGTGTGGATCCAGTTCAGCGCACGGCGCAGCATCTGCACCATCTTGGCGGGTGCGTGCGGCCGCGCGTCCAGCGTGGCGGGCGCCGCCGCCAGCACGGCGCGGATATGGTTGCTGCCCTGCAGTTGAACCGGGCCGGGATCGTACAGGCTGGCAATCTGCACCCCCAGCCCTTCGCGCACCAGCGAGCTTGAATTGGGTTCCTCGCAGAACACCGCGTCAGCGACTTCGCCCGCCAGCGCGCCATGCACCCCTTCATAGTTCTGGGTGATCGGCACCCAGCGCACTTCCTGCGGACGCACCCCGTGGGCGTTGACCCAGTGCTCAGCCAGCAATTGCAGATAGGTCTTGGTCGACACGCTGCCCATCGGCACGCCGACGCTGTGCCCGCGCAGGTCCTTGAGGCTGCGTATCCGCGACGCCAGCGCCGTGCGCACGACAATGCCGTAAGGCGGCGCGCCGCTCGACAGCGCGGCGATGGCCACGATCTGACGGTGTTTGGCGATGAAGTTCGGCAGGATTGGAAACCCGGTGCCGGCAAAGTCGGCGTTGCCGGCCAGCATGTCCTCGGCGGCAAGCACGCCCGAGGGCAGATGGCGTATGGCGAGACGCACGCCGAGTTCGCGGTCGATGCCGAGTACCGGGATCAGTTCGAGCGGGAAAAACGGCATCAGGTGCGGGCCGGGAATATTCAGCCGAATGATGTCGTCGCCGGCTGCCTGCAACGGCCGCAACGCCGCCGCGATGCCAAGCGCGCCCAACCCTGCCAACGCTTGCCTGCGCGACATGCCCATGTTCGTCCCCTTTGTCGTTTTCATTCTGGCGTGACGCAGAATGGCATGGCTGCCAGGCAAGCGCAAGCCCGGCCCCGGGCGTCGGGGCCAGGCTGTGAGGCGGCTCAGGGATGGGGGTAGATGTAGTCGCGGTTGAACGGATAGTTTGTCTGGCTGCCGTCGATGCCCTTGCCGGCCAGCACCTGCCACAGCTCCATCCAGCCGCGGTCGAACGCATGCGCCGACCCCGCCATGTAGATGCGCCAGATGCGGTATTTCTGTTCGCCGATCAGTCGCCGCGCCGATTCGGCGTGCTGCTCCAGCCGGGTCACCCAGTGCCACAGGGTCTTGCCGTAATGCGGGCGCAGGTTTTCGGCATCCAGACATTCCAGGCCGCTTGTCGCGGCGGCGCGCAATACGTCGGACGCATGCACCAGCTCGCCGCCCGGAAAGACATAGTCCTCGATGAATTCCGCAATGCCGCCGCCGAGCCCGCCGGCATCCGGCGTGGCCGTGGTGATGCCGTGGTTGAGCACCAGTCCGCCCGGCTTCAGCAGCGCGCTGATTTTCTCGAAATACGTCACCAGATTGGCGCGGCCGACATGCTCGAACATGCCGACGCTGGCGATCTTGTCGTAGCCGCCGTGCTCGGGCACGTCGCGGTAATCCATCCGGCGCACCTCGACCTGGCCGGCGAGTCCGCGTGCCGCGATCTGCTCGCTGACGTACGCATGCTGGTCGTCCGACAGCGTGATGCCAACCGCACGCACGCCGTAATACTCCGCCGCATGCAGGATCAGTCCGCCCCAGCCGCAGCCGATGTCGAGAAACTGCTCGTCAGACCGGAGCGCGAGCTTGCGGCAGATATGGTCGAGCTTGGCTTCCTGCGCAGCATCCAGGCTCATGTCCGGGGTCTTGAAATACGCACACGAATAGACGCGGCGTTTATCCAGCCACAGGCCGTAGAAATCATTGGAGACGTCATAGTGGTACTGGATGTTCTTGCGGTCCTTGCTGCGGGTATGCCGCCACCACTTCCAGCTTTCCGATCCGGTCCGTGGCGCGCAGCTGCCTGCGTTGCACAGGCGGTCGCCAAGCGAGAGGATGTCGTGAACATTGCCTTCCAGGTCGAGCTGCCCCTCGACATAGGCACGCGCCAGCGCACCCAGGCTGGGGTCGGCCATCACCTTGAGACTGGCCGCCTGAAGCAGCCGCACCCGCACCGCGGCATCGTCAACCGCGCCGACCCGCTCGCCATTCCATAATTCGACTACGAACGGCAGGCCGGAAGTCTCCACCCGCCGCCGCACCTGATGAACCAGCAACTGATCCAGCATTGAACGCCCTCCTTCAGGATGGGCGGTGCGTTATCGTCGTCGTTGTACCGCCCTGACTATTACCTTAGGCCAAATCCACCACCAGTGCTGCGCGGGTGTTCTCAGCCAGCGTCATCGGCTCCACCGTATAGGCAGACAGGTCGATGCCCATGCGGATCGCCGCGCCCGACTTGGCGGCCGCGATCGAGGTGGGATCGAGCTCGAAGCGCAGGAAATGCACCGACGAGGTCTTCTCCTCGTTCTCGCGCTCCAGGTCTTCATCGGCGATGGCAAACACTTTCGGCTGGTCGGCCACCTGCACCCATACGCGGTCCTCGATGCCCTTCAGTTTCGACAGGGCGACCTTGCGTTCATCCGGGTCGGAATACTGGATCATCATCGTCGCCTTCCAGTTGCTGCCATCCGGCACCAGCGGGTTGTAGGCGTCGAGCTCGTCCTGGATGCCGGCTTCCTCGAAGGTGCGCTCGGCACGCAGCATTTCCTGGATCTGGTAACGCATGGTCTTCTCGTCCTCGAAGATCAGCGTGACGTGGTCGCCCAGCTCGACCATGCGGTTCTTCTTGTGCGCCATGATTTCGGCGCGCATTTCGGGGCGCACCTTGGCGTAGCTTTCCAGGCTCATCAGGCTGTCACGGGTAATGTGCGGCATGTTCATATCTCCTAGCGAACGGTTTTACTCAAGACCATAGGCGATGCGCAGCAGCGTGATCGGATGCTGCTTCTGCGCGGTGGCGGTTTCGCCCATGCCCTGCAGGATGTGACGCGCGGCAATCGCGCAGTCGGAACTCACATAATCCGGCGCAGGTTCCGCCATCTGGCGGAATACCGGCTTGCCGATCTTCATCGACTTGTCGTAGAACTCGCTCTTCACGCCCCAGGTGCCGTCGTGGCCGGAGCAGCGCTCGACCATCGTCACCGTGGCACCGGCGAGTTGCAGCGCGTCGCGCGTCTTGTTGCCGATGTTCTGCACCCGCTGGTGGCAGGGTACGTGGTAGGCGACCTTGCCGAGCGGGCTATTGAAATCGGTCTTCAACAGGCCGTCGACGTTGCGCGCCATCAGGTATTCGAACGGATCCCACATCGCCTCTTTCACTGCCTGCACGTCGGCGTCGTCGGGGAACATCAGTGGCAGTTCCTGCTTATACATCAGCGTGCACGAGGGGACTGCAGTCAGGATCGCGTAGCCTTCGCGCGCCAGCTTCACCAGATACGGGATATTGGTTTCCTTGAGCTTGGCCACGGCGTCCAGGTCGCCCAGTTCCAGTTTTGGCATGCCGCAGCAGGCTTCCTTCTCGACCAGCACGTGTGGGATCTCGTTGTGCGTCAGCAGTTTGAGGAGATCGTGGCCTATGCCAGGTTCGTTGTAGTTCACATAACACGTTGCGTAGATCGCCACCTTGCCCGGTGTCTTCTCGCCGGCCTTCACCGCAAAGTCGCCGCGCGGCTTCGCGGTGGCACGGAATTTCGCGCTGTCGTATTCGGGCAGCTTGCGGTCGGGGTGGATGCCCAGGACGCTATCGACGAGCTTCCGGATCGGCTTGTTTTTCAGGCTGGCGTTCACCGCCTGCACCACCACCGGAATCGAGGCGAGTTTGCCCATCGCGTCG
The DNA here is from genome assembly GCA_964623745.1 of uncultured Thiobacillus sp. Classification (GTDB taxonomy): domain Bacteria; phylum Pseudomonadota; class Gammaproteobacteria; order Burkholderiales; family Thiobacillaceae; genus Thiobacillus. The sequence continues at coordinate 37,945 of CAZUVC010000017.1, forward strand.
GTGCTGGACAGCAGCTTGTCGCGGAAGGTCGTCTCGCCTTTTTTGTACTTGATCGCCTTGGCGCGCAGCATGGTGTGCGGGAAGTCGAGGTTCCACGGATGCGGCGGCACATAGGGACACTTGGTCATGTAGCAGAGATCGCACAGATAGCATTCGTCGACCACCTTCCAGTAGTCGGCCTTGGCCACGCCGTCGACTTCCAGGGTCGAGGACTCGTCGATCAGGTCGAACAGGGTCGGAAACGCGGTGCACAGCGACACGCAGCGGCGGCAGCCGTGACAGATGTCGTAGATGCGCTCGAGCTCGTGCATGAGCTTGTCTTCGTTGTAGAAATCCGGGGTTTTCCAGTCGAGCGGATGACGGGTGGGGGCTTCGAGGCTGCCTTCACGTGTGCTCATGCGAACTCCATTGTTTTTTTGAAAATCAGGGCCAAAAAAAGCGGGCCGCAATCGACCCGCTTTTCATCCAGGCAGGATTACGCGCCCAGGGTGTCCAGGGTTTTCTGGAACTTGTTCGCGTGCGAGCGCTCGGCCTTGGCCAGCGTCTCGAACCAGTCGGCGATTTCGTCGAAACCTTCCGAACGCGCGTCCTTGGCCATGCCCGGGTACATGTCGGTGTACTCGTGGGTTTCGCCGGCGATTGCGGTCTTCAGGTTGTCGGCGGTGGGGCCGAAGGTCATGCCGGTGGCGGGGTCGCCGCACTTTTCGAGGTACTCCAGGTGGCCATGCGCATGGCCGGTTTCGCCTTCGGCGGTGGAGCGGAACACGGCGGCAACGTCGTTGTAGCCTTCGACGTCAGCCTTCGCTGCGAAGTAGAGGTAGCGGCGGTTGGCCTGCGATTCGCCGGCAAAGGCGGCTTTCAGATGGTCTTCGGTTTTTGAGCCTTTGAGTTGCATAACCTGATCTCCTTGATTCGTTGGACATGCTTTTCAGCACTGATGAGCCCCGCCCGTCACAGCGTCATAAGCCTAGGCTTTATAGCACTTTAGCGCGCGAGGGTATCCGGTTTTTAGACTAAGTCTAATACCTGAACGAAGAATAAACCCGCTGTGATGACGCTGTCAACCTCGCGCAGGGCTTTGCCGATGAAAAGATATTTCGCCTCGCCGTGCCGGTGGAGGCGCACCCCGGATTTGCCCGCGGGGTGGCCCTTGCTACGGCATGGGATTGCATCCAGCAGCGGCCGCTTGAAGGTAAACTCGTCGACTACAGGAGAGCTGCCATGAGTGTTGACAAAACCCGGACCGACGCCGAATGGCGCGCCGAACTGAGCCCCGAGCAATACCGCATCCTGCGCGAGCACGGCACCGAGCGCGCATTCACCGGCCAATACTGGGACCACCACGAAACCGGCGAGTACCGCTGCGCCGCCTGCGGCGAGCCGCTGTTTTCGTCCAAGACCAAGTTCGATTCCGGCACCGGCTGGCCCAGCTTTTACCAGGCGCTGAACGCCGACGCCGTCGCGGAAAAAACCGACAGCAGCCACGGTATGGTGCGCGTCGAGGCATTGTGCCGTCGCTGCGGTTCGCACCTCGGCCACGTCTTCCCCGACGGCCCCGCCCCTACCGGCCTGCGCTACTGCATCAATTCGGCCTCGCTCAGCTTTCAGAAAAAGGACTGAGCCTTGCACATCTTCGACGCGAACGTCACGGCCCTCACCGCCGCCACCCCCAGCATTCGCGCCCTGCGCCTCGCCATCCCCGACCCCGCCTTCCGCTTCCTGCCCGGGCAATGGGTGGACCTCAGCATCGAGATCGATGGCGCCACGCATACGGCCGGCTACTCGATCACCACCTCGCCCATGCATCCGGGAGAAATCGAACTCGCGATCAAGGCGAGCGCGCGCCATCCTGTGGCCCGCTGGGTCCATGAACAGGCCGCCGTCGGCGACCGCGTGCGCGTGAGCCAGGGCCAGGGGCCGTTCGTCTACCTGCCGGAAATGAGCGACAACGTGGTGTTGATTGGCGGCGGGGTCGGCATTACTCCGCTGCTGTCCATCTTCCGCCACGTGCGCGATGCCGGGCTGCCGACGCAGACGCATCTGGTCTACAGCGTTTCGGACAGCCGCGAAATCCTGTTCCGCGACGAACTCGATGCCGCCATCCGCAACCACGACAACCTGCACGTCAGCATCACCGTCACCCAGCCCGATTCCCGCTGGCACGGCCTCACCGGCCGCATCGATCCGGTCAAGCTGCATGCGCTCGACGTGCCGGACGACACGCTGTATTACCTGTGCGGACCCAAGGGCATGGTCGAGGACATGAGCACGTTGCTGCATGACCTCGGCGTGCCGATGAACCGCATCATTTTCGAGAAGTGGTGGTAGGGTGATCCTGCCGCCTCATTGACCCTGTAAGGAAACGCCATGCGCCTGATTCCACTCTTCGCCGCCCTCGCCTTTTCCACACTCGCCAGCGCGGGCCCCAACGACGTCGTGCGCCCCCACCCCCCGCAAAAAATCCACGCCGACACCTACGTGATCCACGGCCCGATGGGCATCCCGTCGGTCGAGAACCAGAGCTTCATGAACAATCCGGCCTGGATCGTCACCGCCGACGGCGTGGTGCTGATCGACCCGGGTTCGAGCGTGCAGGCCGGCCGCATGGTGGTCGCGCAGCTGAAGAAAACCACCCAGAAACCGGTCACCCACGTCTTCATCACCCACGTGCACGGCGACCACTGGCTCGGCAACCAGGCGGTGCTCGAAGCCTGGCCCAAGGCCGTCATCATTGCGCACCCCGACATGATCAAGCAGGCGAAGGAAGGCGCCGATAAATTCTGGCTCGACCTGATGTCGAACCTGACCCAGGGCTACACCGACGGCACCCGCGCCGTGATCCCGACGATCGAAGCGGCCGACGGCCAGGAATACAAGATCGGCGGCAAGACCTTCCGCATCCATTCCTCCGACGATGCACACAGCAAGACCGACCTGATGATCGAGATCGTCGAGGACCGCATTCTGTTCACCGGGGACAACGTACTCAACGGGCAATCGATGAACCTGCGCGACGGCACCTTCAAGGGTGTGATCAAGGCCACCCGGCGCGCGTACGACCTCAATGCGAAGATCTACATACCCGGCCACGGCAAGACCAGCAGCACGCGCACATTCATCGCCGACCAGCAGGCGTATTTCGACATCCTGCTGAAAGAAGTGCGCCGCATGTACGACGAAGGCAAAAGCGACTTCGAGATGAAACCGGTGATCGCAGAGAAGTTGAAGGCCTACCGTAACTGGGCGGAATTCGAGTCGAATCTGGGCCTGCAGATCAGTCTGGCGATCCTGGAAATCGAGCAGGAATAAACCTCACCCGCGCAACGCACGCTGCGGATTCAGTCGCGCAGCCGCGTCACCGTGGCGGCCGGCCCCACATGCCATGCCCCATCGAGGCTCACCCACTCGGCGCGCTCGCCCAGCATGCGGACCACGCCGGGGCGGCGGTTGTCGCCGTTGTCGGAAAATTCAAAACGGTAATCGCGCTGAAACCGGAGCTGGCCACTGCCGTCGCGCGCCAGCCGCAACCGGCGCAGGGATACGCTGTCATCGAGGAGCTGCACGGCGGCGTCGGTGCAGGCGCGACGGCTGACCGCCACCGCCTGTTCGCGCGCCTGCATGCCGGCATACCAGTACCAGGCGGCGGCACCGAACAGCCCCAGCAGCAGGACTTCCCAGCTCACTGCCCGGCAGCGTCCGGCTTGACCGGGCTGCGGAACAGCGCGGCCACCGGTTTTTTCTGCGTCGGGCGCGGTCGGGCGGGTGCAGCGGCACTGCTCGACGTTTCGCCCGGCACATAGGGGGCGTCGAACAGCGCGTCGCGCGGTGGCGCAGTCGGGCGCGGGCGCGGTGCCGCACGTTCGGGACGCTCTGTCGGACGTTCCGGCGCGCGCTCGGCATGACGTTCCGCGGAGCGCTCATGGCGCGGCGGACGCGACTGATACGCCGGCACGTCGGCCGCGCCCGGCTCGAAGCCGGGCACGATGGTCGGCTCGATGGCGTTGCCGATCAGCCGTTCGATGTCCTTCAGGTAGCGCGTCTCCGATTCGCTGACCAGCGAGATCGCCTCGCCCAGCGCGCCGGCGCGCCCGGTACGGCCGATGCGGTGTACATAATCCTCGGCGTTGTGCGGCAGATCGTAGTTGACGACGAACGGCAAGGCCTCGATGTCGAGGCCGCGTGCGGCGACGTCGGTGGCGACCAGCACGCGGATGGTGCCGGCCTTGAACGCGTCGAGCGCCTTGATGCGTTCCTGCTGCGTCTTGTCGCCGTGGATCGCGTCGGCGTGGATGCCCACCTTGTTGAGTTCATTGGCGAGCCGGTTGCAGCCCAGCTTGGTGCCGGTAAAGACCAGCACCTGCCGCAGGTCGCGGCTCTTGATCAGGTGCGCCAGCAGCTGCCGCTTGCGCTCGTGGTGCACCGGATGCACCACCTGGGTCACCGTCACCGCCGTGGTGTTGCGCGCGACTTCGATGAAGGTGGGCGTGTTCAGAATGCTGTCGGCCAGCTTGCGGATTTCCTCCGGGAAGGTGGCCGAGAACATCATGTTCACCCGCTGCGTCGGCAGCAGTGCGACGATGCGCTTGAGGTCGGGCATGAAGCCCATGTCGAGCATGCGGTCGGCCTCGTCGAGCACCAGCGTGTTGACCTGGTTCAGCATCAGGGTCTTGTTCTGCACGTGGTCGAGCAGGCGGCCGGGCGTCGCCACCAGGATCTCGATGCCGGTTTTCAGGATCGGGATCTGGGTATTGATGTTGACCCCGCCGTACACCACCAGCGAGCGCAAGGGCACGTGTCGGGTGTAGGCCTTGATGCTCTCCTCGACCTGGATCGCGAGCTCGCGGGTGGGGGTAAGGATCAGCGCGCGGATCGGATGCTTGGCCGGCGAGGTGCCGGTGTTGGCGAACGGCAGCAGGCGCTGGATCAGCGGCAACGCAAACGCCGCGGTCTTGCCGGTGCCGGTCTGCGCCGCGCCGAGAATGTCGCCGCCCTGCAGCGCCAGCGGAATCACCTGCTCCTGGATCGGGGTCGGCGTGGCGTAGCCCATGTCGTCGAGGGCACGCAGGATGTCTGGGGCAAGCCCGAGTTCAGCAAAAGTCGTCAAAGCCTTATCCAATCAAATCCCGTCGTCTGACAGGCCACGCGCACGTCGTCGTCTGCGCAGCCCAACACCTGGGCCAGCGCGCGCTGCGCCAGCGCGGACGTGTTGTTCTTTCTGGAGACGTGCGCGGCCATCACGCATTGTAATTTTTCGTGCTTCAGCGTACCCAGCAAAGCCGCCGACTGGCCGTTTTCCAGATGGCCGAAGCGGCCGCCGACGCGCCGCTTGAGGCTTACCGGGTACGGTCCGTTTTCCAGCATCGTCGCGTCGTGGTTGCATTCCAGCACCAGCGCATCGACGCCGGCCAGCATGGCCTCGATGTGCGGCGTGCTGCAGCCGGTGTCGGTCAGCACGCCGAGCCGGCGGTTGCCGTCGCCGAAGACATACTGCACCGGTTCGCGCGCATCGTGCGGCACCGGATAAGGCTGGATTTCCATCCCGTCCAGCGCGAAGGCGGCGTGGCTATCGATCACCTGCACCGCCACGCCGTCGAGATCCTGCGCCATCGCCAGCGTGCCCGCGGTGAGCCACACCGGCAGCTTGTGCCTGCGCGCCAGTCGCCCCACCCCGCCGATATGATCGCTGTGCTCGTGGGTCACCACGATGCCGGCCAGGTCGGCGGGCTGCAGCCCAAGGCGACCCAGCCGCGCGACGCTGTCGGCAAGGCCAAAGCCGCAGTCCATCAATACCCGGGTGGCGCCGGCCTCGACCACCAGGCCGTTGCCCTCGCTGCCGCTGCCCAGGCACGCAAACCGCATCAGGCGGAGTCCCGCATCACTTCAGTTCTTTGTGCAGCAGGTTGATGATGCGGGTCCGCGTGCTGGGATCGACCGGCTTGCCGTCGACGCCGCTGACGCTGACACGGCTTTTCTCGCCGGCGTCGTTGACCACGATCTGCAACTGCGGCGAGGCCTGCTCCTTCTTGCTGCGCCAGAACGCGAACTTGGCCAGGATGCCTTCGTCACGCTTGCTGTCGTTGTCGATCTCGGGATCGATATAGCGCACGAAATAGACGCCCTTGGAACGGTCGCGGTCTTCCACCGCAAAGCCGACGCGGTCGAGTGCGAGGCCAACACGGCGCCAGGCGCGGTCGAAGTTCTCGTCCATTTCCAGTACCGTCGCGCCGCCTTCGCTGAGCACGCGCGCCATCTCCGGCGTCTGCTGCCGGGCCATCAGCGTCTGCGCGCGGTTTTCCTCGACGCCAAAGCGCAGCATCAGGCGACGCAGCATTTCGGCCTCGAGTTCAGGATCGGCCGGGCGCGGCTGCCACACGGTACGGTCCTTGTTCGCGGAATCGTAGACTTCCATCATGCCACGGTGGCTGACGTAGATTTCGGTGCCGGTGCCGCTGCTTTCGATGCGGGTGCGGAACTTGTCGCGTTCGGCAGTCGAGTACATGCCGTCGATCACCCTGCCGATGGTGCGGCGGATGATGTCCTGCGGGATCTTGGCGCGATTTTCGGCCCAGTCGGTTTCGATCACGCCGGTTTCGGGCGACTCGAGGTTGACGATGAAGCCAGTCTCCTGCCAGAAGTCCTTGATCACCGGCCACACCTGCTGTGGTGTCGCCTGCACCACCAGCCAGCGCTGGCTGCCGGCGCGTTCGATGCGCGCCGCGTCCTGCGCCGGCAGCAGGGTCTGCGTGCCGGCAGGCGCAACCTTGCGCTCCTGGCTGTAGGTCGACAGCGTGGCGGAGCCACTGCCCTGCGTGTCAGGCACGGCATAGCGGTTGTCGCCGGTCGGCGCGGTGAGGTCGGGCGGCACTTCCAGCGTCGGCAGCTTGCCGGCCGATTTGTAGTCGATTTTTTTGGACTCGATGATGCCGCAACCTGTTGCAGTCAGCGCGATCATCAAAAACAGGGGCAATAAACGCATAAGGTGTCCTAAACGTAAGGCTTACATCAAACCGGCGGCGCAACGCACCACGCTAGATCAATTGGGCGTGACGCAAGGCGTCACGAACGGCGTCGTGCAATCCGGCAGACAACGGGGTCAGCGGCAGGCGCAGACCGGACGGGATCAGACCCAGTTCGGCGCACGCCCACTTGACCGGGATCGGGTTGGCTTCAACAAACAGCCTGCTGTGCAGCGGCAGCAACGCATTGTTGAGTTCGCGCGCACGCGCGAGGTTCCCCTCGAACGCCGCCACGCACATCTCGTGCATCATTCTCGGCGCCACGTTGGCGGTGACCGAAATCACGCCATGACCACCCAGCAGCATGAAAGGCATGGCCGAGGCGTCGTCGCCGGTATACAGCAGAAAATCCTTCGGCGCGCGGCGCACCAGGTCGGCCGCGCGCTCCATGTTGCCAGTGGCGTCCTTGATGCCGACGATGCCGGGCACCTGCGCCAGGCGCAGCGCCGTATCGTTCGACAGATCGGCCACTGTGCGTCCCGGCACGTTGTACAGGATCAGCGGCAGATCGACCGCCTCGGCGATTTTCTTGTAATGCTGAAACAGCCCTTCCTGCGTCGGCTTGTTGTAGTACGGCACCACCGACAGGCCCGCCTGCGCACCGGCGGATTTCGCGCATTCGGTCAGTTCGATGGCTTCACGGGTGGAGTTCGCCCCGGTGCCCGCGATCACCGGCACCCGGCCGGCGGCCTGCTCGACCGCAGCGCGGATCAGCTGGCAGTGTTCGTCAAAATTCACGGTGGGCGATTCGCCCGTGGTGCCGACGACGACGATGCCGTCGGTCCCTTCCGCAATGTGCCAGTCGATCAGCTTCTGCAGCGACCCGATATCGAGCGCGCCATCGTCGGACATCGGGGTGACGATGGCAACCAGGCTGCCTCGGAGCATGTTCATCTCTGCCATCTTGTTGTTTCCGCCGCTGTAATTTCAGTACCGCGCCGCTTGGTCGGCGCGATTGCATTAAATCGCGACATTCTAATGCATCTGGCCGGGGCCGGCGTCATCTTGCGACGAGCGCGGCCAGCCAGCCGCCCAGTTGCCCGATGCCCAGGCCGATGGCCTGCGTGACCAGCGGCACCGCCCACACCCAGGCCGCCATCAGCCCCAGCGCAGCCAGCCCCAGCCCGACCGAAAACATGTCCAGCCCCGGCGTGGTGCGCGCGACGATGCCCAGTGCCAGCTGGATCAGCAGCGCCAGCGCCACCAGCGGCAGCGCCAGTTGCATGCCGACCGCAAACAGCCAGCCGGCGGCTTCGGCCAGCTGGCGCAGATCGGCCGCGGCGGGCAGGCTGGCGACCGGCATGGCCGCAAAGCTGTCGCGCAACGCGCTGACCACCATCAGATGACCACTTGCCGCCAGGAACGCCAGCGCCGCCAGCCAGCCCGCCAGCGCACGCCAGGCAGCGTCGGCCGGTCCCGCCTGCTCGGCCGTCAGCATCAAGAGGCCGCCGGTGGCGGTATGGCCGGTCCACACCAGTGCGGCGCTCACCGCGGCAAACACCAGCCACACGCACAGTGCCAGCGCCGCCCCCCACAGAAAAGCCAGCGCCAGCGCCAGCAGGCCGGGCAGGGAAAACGGCGCGAGTTCCCCGGCCGCCACACCCGGCGCCAGCACCGCGGCCAGCACTGCCGCGATAAATAGCCGCAGCACCAGCGGCAAGCGGCCCGCCAGCGGATCGAACACGATCCAGCCGGCGACGCGCGCAAACGCAAACAGCCAGACCGAGACGCCCGCTTCGGTCAACGGCATTTCATTCGATCAGGCCGGGAAAATCGGTGAGCAGGGTCCGCGCAAACTCGACCAGCTGGCCGCCCATCCAACTGCCGAGCACCACCAGCACGATCGCCATGATCAGCAGCTTGGGCACGAAAGCCAGCGTCGGTTCGTGGATCCGCGTGGCGGCCTGGAACAGGCTGACCGCAAACGCCACCAGCAGGCCTGCCAGCAGCACCGGCGCCGCAATCATCAGCGTCAGCCAGAGGGCGTCGCGGGCCAGGCCTTCCATTAAAAACTCCCGAGCAGCGAGCCGACCAGCAGATACCAGCCGTCGACCGTGACGAACAGCAGCAGCTTCAGCGGCAGCGACACCAGCTGCGGCGGCAGCATGATCATGCCGAGCGCGGTCAGCACCGCGGCCACCACCAGGTCGATCACCAGAAACGGCAGCACCACCATGAAGCCGATCTGGAAGGCGGTCTTCAGCTCGCTGGTGAGAAAGGCCGGCGCCAGCGCAGCCAGCGGCACCGTATCGACCTGGCGCGGATCGATCGTCTTGTCGTCGCCGACGAAGAGATCGAGGTCCTCGGCGCGGGTCTGCCGCAGCATGAAATCCTTCAGCGGCGACGACGCCTTTTCGGCCGCTTCGTTGAACGAAAGCGAGCCCGCCAGATAAGGCTGATAGGCCTCGGCGTCGATGACTTTGAGCGCCGGCGACATCACGAAAATCGTCAGCAGCACCGCCAGTCCCATCAGCACCAGATTGGGCGGCGCGGTATGGCTGCCCAGCCCCTGGCGCAGCAGGAACAGCACCACCGCAATGCGGGTAAACGCGGTGAATGCCAGCAACAAGGCCGGCAAAAACGGAAACAGCAGCAGCCAGGGCAGGCTCGCGCCGGGCACGCCGATCACCTGCCCGCCGGCGCCGGGCGTCACCGACAACAACGGCACGTTCGCGTCGGCGCCGAGCGCGGGCAGGCTCAGGCCCAGCGCCAGCAGCATCAGGATGCGTTTCATTCTGCGCGCTCCGTCAGGGATCGCGCGCCTGCGGCCGGCTTCGGCAGCGTGTGCAGCAGCCGCACATTGCCGCCGCCCACGCCCAGCATCAGCCAGGTGTCGTCGACCTCGACCACCACCACGCGCTCGCGCGGTCCCACCGCGGTCGTGCCCACCACTTTCACCACGCCCTGCGCGCCCAGGCCGGGCAGGTAGCGGCGCGCGAACCAGGCCACCGCGACGAAGCCGCCGAGGATCAGCGCCAGGCTGAGCAGCACGGTGAACAGCCCGCCGGCCATGTCGGGCGGCGCGGCCTGCGCCGCAGCCGGGGTCAGCAGCAGCGCGACGGCCGCAATGAGGGGAGGTGTCATGGTCGGTAGGGTCCGGTTCGTGTGCTTATCCATGGCGAATCACGCCGCGCGCCCAGCGCGTCAGATCGGCGGGCTGCGGCGGCAAGGCGAGGCTCAGGGTCGCCTGCGCGAGATCGGTTCCGAGCTGCCAGGCCAGCGCAGACGGCAGCGGATCCGGTGCAGGTTCGTCGAGCCAGCTTTCGGCCAGCACCGCGTCCAGCGTGCGCATCAGCGCGGCCGGCACAAAGGGCGACGTGCCCGAGACACGCTGGCCGCCGAGCCGGCGCGTCAGCCACAGCGTGGCGAGCGTCGCATCCGGCTGCCAGACCGGCCCGTCCGGCGCGGCCGACGGTGCGACAGCCGGCAGCGGCAGCGCGCGCACCGGCAGGTGCAGGCGCGCGGTCAGCGTCGCGGCGAGGCGGCGGGTCAAGCGCTGCGGGAAGGCGTCGGACACGACGACCGGCGTCGTCAGGAAAGCGGTTTCCGCCGGCGTCAGCTCAAGCAGCATCCCAGGCCTCCCGCGTGCCCGCTTCGCGGCGATGCATCAACTCCACCAGTTCGTCGTGCTCGCGCTGCTCAGTGCGCCGCTGCTGCACGGCCAGGTGGGCCAGATGACGCTGCTCCAGCAGGCGCAGCGCCTTAACCCGTTGCTCGACCTGCATCCATTCGGCCAGCCGCGCCTGCCAGGCCTGGTGCGCGGCATCAATGTCGGCCTGCGCCGCCCGCATTTCGGCCGCCTGCACCTGCTGCAGCCGATTCGTCTCCTGCAGCCGCGCGGCCGTGACGCCCGCGCGCAGCTCGCCGGCCAGTTGCCCGATGCGCGCATCGCGCAGCGCCACCAGCTGCACCTGATGGCCGCGTGCGCGCAGCCAGATGCCGTGCGCGAGCTTGACCGAACGCGACAGCGTTTCGCTGCGCCGTTCGGCCAGCTGCAGCACGCGCGCCAGCGCAAAGGTTTTCATGCCAGCACCTCATCGAGCCCTGCGCGCGACGAGTCCAGCGTCGCGCGCTCGCGCATGCCCTGCATCAGGTAACCCTGCATCCTCGGGTAGAGCCGCACGCCCTCGTCCAGCACCACGTCGGCGCCCGGCACATAGGCGCCGACGGCGAGCAGATCGCGGCTGCGCATGTAGCGCGAATAGAGATACTTGAAGCGGCGCGTGCGCTCCAGCGCGTCGTCGGACAGCAGGTCGGGCTGCGCCCGGCTGATCGAGGCCTCGATGTCGATCGCCGGGTAATGGCCGGCATCGGCGAGGTCGCGGGTGAGCACGATGTGGCCGTCGAGAATCGCGCGCGCCGCGTCGGCAATCGGGTCCTGCTGGTCGTCGCCTTCCATCAGCACGGTGAAAAACGCGGTGACCGAACCGCTGCCGCTGCGGCCGTTGCCGGCGCGCTCGGCCAGTTGCGGCAGCTTGGCGAACACCGACGGCGGATAGCCCTTGGTGGCGGGCGGCTCGCCGATCGCCAGCGCCACCTCGCGCTGCGCCATCGCGTAGCGGGTCAGCGAATCCATGATCAGGAGCACGTGCTTGCCCTGGTCGCGAAAATATTCGGCGATCGACATCGCATACGCTGCGCCGTTCAGGCGCATCAGCGGCGGATGGTCGGCGGGCGCGGCCACCACCACCGCGCGCGCCATGCCCTCTGCGCCCAGGATCTGGTCGATGAATTCCTTGACCTCGCGGCCGCGCTCGCCGATCAGGCCCACCACCACCACGTCGGCTTCGGTGTAGCGCGCCATCATGCCGAGCAGTACGCTTTTTCCCACACCGCTGCCGGCGAACAGGCCGAGCCGCTGGCCGCGTCCCACCGTCAACAGACCGTTGATCGCGCGCACGCCGACATCCAGCGTCTGCCGGATCGGCGCGCGTTCGAGCGGATTGATCGGACGGCTGTACAGCGGCACCCGGCGCTCCAGCGCCAAGGGCCCGAGGCCATCCAGCGGCCGTCCGGCGCCGTCGAGCACGCGTCCCAGCAGCCGCTCGCCCACCGGCACATGGCGCACGCGGTCGTGCGCACGCCGGCGCGGCACATAGCGCGTGCCCAGGCGCGGCGGCTGCGCCACCATCGGATTGTCCGGGACCACGCGCGCGCCCGGCATCACGCCATAGGTGTCGGTGGCCGGCATGATGAACAGGCGCTCGCCCGAAAACCCCGCCACCTCGGCCTCGATGCTCTGCCCGCCGGGCACCTGGATATGGCACTGGCTGCCCACCGGGAGGCGCACCCCCACCGCTTCCATCACCAGGCCGGACACCCGCGTCAGACGTCCGGTGACCGTGATCGGCGTCGCCCAGTTCACCGCCCGCCGGCAGTTGGCCAGGTATTCGCGCAGGCGGACGATGCGCTCGCTCATTCGATCCAGTTCTGGTTGGAGCCGAGCACCTGCACCACCTGGCGCCAGCGTGCCGGCAGGGTGGCATCGAGCTCGCCCTGCGGGGTTTCGATCAGGCAGCCGCCGCGCACCATGCGCACGTCTTCCACAATGCGCAGACGGGTCTTATCCAGCACCTGGTCGAGGTGCGGGCGCACCAGCATGGCGTCGTCCGGATGCAGCAGCAGGCGCGCTTCGCGGCTGGACTCGGCCATTTCCTTAAGCGCCAGGTTGACGACGTCGAGCACGCGTTCCGGGCGCGCGGCGAGTTCGCCCGCCACCACCTGACGCGCTACGTCGAGCGCGAGCTGCAGCAGCATGTCGGCAAGGCGGAAATCGAGGTTGTCGAGCGTGGTGTTGAAACTTTCGGCCAGCTGCTTCATGCGGCCACAGGCTGCTTCGCCCTCCTGCCGGCCGGTGGCCAGGCCCTCGGCGTAGCCTTCGTCGCGCGCGGCCTGGCGCAGGCGCGCCAGTTCGGCCTCGAGGTCGGCGGCCGGCGACGTCGCCTCGGCGGACGCCGCGAGTTCCACCACCTCCCACTGCTCGAATGCCGTGGTGTCATCGGTCGAGGGGTCGTCTTGCGTACTCATGCCGCCTCCTCTTCTTCGGGATACAGAATCGCGCCTTCCGCCGCCAGTCGCCGCAGGCTTGCGCCGGCTTCATCCTGCGCCGCCTGGATCACGGTGACCGGCACCACGCCCAGCGTATCAAGATCCACGCGCATGCGCTGCGCCGCAGTCGGGCTCATCACCGCCGCCAGCGCGTCGAGCACCTGCCCATCGCTGCCCTTCAGCGCATGCAGCAGGGTACGCGCGCCGACGTGGCGCAGGAAGGCCTTGCGGCTCGCCTCGGGCAGCCGCGCCAGATCCTCGAATGCGAGGTTGCGCACGCGCAGGCGCGCGGCCAGTTCCGCATCGTTGCGGTCGAGCTGGCTCAGCGCAGCCGCCGCGCTGCCTTCGCTCATCTGGCCCAACAGGCCGGCGACCGCCGCCTCGCCCTGCGGCGACGCGGACGCGTCGAGGCTGATCAGCCAGTCGTCCAGTTCGCGCAGCATCTCGGAACTGGGCGCTTCGCTGTGCGCCAGGCTCATCAAGGCATCCGCACGCGTCTCACCGGGCAGCATTTCCAGCACGGCGGCGGCGACATCGCGCGGTAACTGGGTCATCACCACGGCGATCAACTGCGGCGGCTGCGCTTCCAGCAGACCGGCGATTTCGGCCGGCTCGCGCCAGGCCAGTTTTTCCAGCGCCTGCGCGCTGCTTGCGCCCAGCCGCTGCTGCAGCGCCTGTACGTGTTCGGGGCGGAAGGCCTGCTTCAAGGCCTCATCGAGAAAACGTCCGGTGTCGGCGGCAAAGCCGGTCTGCTCGACCGCTTCGCTGGCGTAGTCGCGCAGGATGGCTCGCACGCGGTCGCGCGGCAGCACGTCGAGTTCGCGCATCGCGCTGCCGAGCCGGCTCACCTCGAGCGGGCTCAGGTAGCGGAACACCGCGGCCGTCGCCTCCTCGCCCAAGGCGAGTAGCAGCGCGGCGGATTTTTCGATGCCGGCCTGGCTCATGCGCGCATCCACAGCCGGATCACATCCGCCGTCACGCGCGGATTGGCCAGCACCTGATTCCGCGTGGTGTCGAGCTCGGCATCGAAATCCGCCTCCACCGCCGGCGCTTCGGGCAGCGGACTGCGACGGCGCCATATCAACATGACGAGCAGCGCCAGCAGTGCCGCAGCCGCCGCCAGCACCCACGGCGGCAGGGTCTGCCAGGCCCATGCTGACGCCGACGGACGTGCCGGCGACACGCGCGGAACCGAGACCGGGGCCGAGGCCGCCGGCGGGGCGCGCTCGAGCACCTCGGCCGGCGCCAAGTCCTCTGCGGCAGCGGACGGCGCCGCCGTCGGCAGGGCATAGACATTGACGCTGTCGCCGCGCGCCGGCTCCAGGCCCAGCGCCTGCTGCGCCAGCTGACCGGCGCGCTGCAACTCCTCGGCGCTGGCGTCGTAACCGAGAATCACGATGGCCTGGATGCGCTCGATGCGGCCTTCCGGCTCGCGCGTGGTGCGCACACTTTTTTCCAGTGGTTGCGACTTGCCCGCCACCACGACGTTTTGCACCCGCTCCACGGTCTGCCGGGTTTCGCTGTCTTCCAGCGTGGCGGTGACCTGCACGCTGACGCGGTCCTCGCCCAGCCAGGGCGTCAGCACCGCGCGCACGCGCCGCACCAGATCCTGCTCCAGCGCCAGCCGCTGCGACTGCACCGGCTCGGGCACGGCCTCGCCCAGCAGCATGCCGCGCGGATCGAGCACCTGCACTTCGCTGCGCTTCATGCGCGGCACGCTGGCCGCCACCAAGGTCTGGATCGTCGTCACCTGCTCCGGCTGCAGGTGCGCACCCGGACGCAGCCGCACCAGCACTGCGGCGGTGGCGGGCGGCGCATCGCGCAGGAAAGGCGACACCTTGGGCAGGGCGAGATGCACGCGCGCCAGTTCGACCGCTTCCAGGGTCTGGATCGAGCGCGCGAGATCGGTTTCGAGCGCGCGCTGAAAACGCTGCTGCTCCTGCAGCGACGATGCGCCAAAGCGCGGCGCCCGTTCGGCTTCGTCCTGCGCATCGGCATCGGAGCGGGGCAGCCCCTGCGCGGCCAGGCGATAGCGCGCCGCATGCAGGCGATCGGCCGGCACTTCGATGCTGCCATCGGCGGCAGACAGGCGATAGGGAATGTCGAGTTGCTCGAGCGCGGCGATGACTTCGCCGCCGGAACGGTCGGACAGCTGCGTGTACAGCACGCGGTAGACAGGCGGGGTAAACCACAGATACGCCGCGGCCAGTGCGGCCAGCGGCAACAGCACCAAGAGGGCGAACGTGAAGCGGCGCAGGGGACTCGCTTCAGCGATCAATTCACGCAGACTGCTCAGCCAGCCCGGCACGGAAAGCACCTCGTCTGCGTGGCCGGGGTCTGCTGGATCACCTGATGCGGGATGGGCTGTGTGTTCACATACGGATTATAACCAGTCAGGCGCGGCCACAGCGCGCAATACCACCTGCATCTGCCCGGCCCGTTCGCGGCCCTGAAACCACCAGATGCCGCCTTTTTTCACCGTCAGGTCACCCGACTGTCCGGCCAGCAGGCGCATCGCCACCTGTCCCAGCGTGGGCTGATGGCCGACGACCAGCACCGGATAGGGCGCATCCGGCCAGCCTGCCGCAGCCAGCACATCCTCGGCCCGGGCGCCGGGCGCCAGCGCCGGCACCTGGTCGTAGTAGCGTCCCAGCGCCTGTGCCGTTTGCAGGGTGCGTGTGGCGGGACTCACCAGCACGCGGATGTCCGGCGGCAGGCGCGGGTTGAGCCAGTCGGCCATGCGCGAAGCCTGCTTGCGGCCCTTGTCGGTCAGTTCGCGTTCGAGATCGGGCATCCCGTCTTCCGCTTCGGCGTGTCGCCACAAAATGAGATCCATCTGTCTTGCCTCGCAAAAAATCGTTCGTTTATCAGCACAGGCCAGCAGAACCCGGCACAGGCATACGGCGGCCTTACCAGTCGCGCTTCAGCTTCAGAATATCCCGCATCGCACTCGCGCTTTCGTCGTTCGCAGCCTCAGTCAGCTTTGCCGCCAGCCAGCCGAGCACGAATTGCCCCATCGGCCCGGCGTCGACCACCGGCCCTGAAGGACTCCGATCCACTACGTTCTGAAGAACGTGTGGAGTCGTATGCCCTAAAGGACTCCGATCCACTACGTTCTGAAGAACGTGTGGAGTCGTATGCACCGTCGTCAGCAGGCCCCACGCAACGTGCGCGTCGTTGCTGCGCCCAAGGCTGTCCTGCGCGTCACTCAGGGCAGCCAAATAGCGAGTCTGCCGCCGTCCGCTGAAGATGCTCTGGAAAAACTCGGCCGCATAACGCTGGCGCTTGATCGCAATGCGCAGGGCGTGACGCTGCGCCGCTTCCAGCTTGCCGAAATCGCGCGCACCGCGGGCGACGCGGCGGTGTCCCCTCTGCAGCGCACGGCGCGCCCATTGCTCCAGCGGCGACAACTGGATCAGACGCTGCGCCGGCGGAACGGCCCGCCAGCCGCGCTGCAGCAGCCAACGCTGAACTGCCAGCAGCCACGCGCCCGGGTGCTCCAGCCTGATGGCTGTCTGCATGGCCGACCGCACGTCGTTCCGGTGCGCCTCGAGCACCTGAACGCCACGCTGCCAGGCATCAGGGTCGGGACAATGCGGCGCGATCGTCGGCAGGGTTTCCGTCAACAACACATCCCAGTCGCGCGCGGGACCGAGCGCGGCGGCCAGCGTGCGCAGCCCGTCCAGCAGTGCGTCCGGCAGCACGCACGCCTTGTGATAGAGCCGCAATGCCGCACGCAGCCGCCGCAGCGCCACCCGCGCCTGGTGCACGTACTCAATGTCGTTGCTGGCAAACACGCCCGGCAGATTGCTCTGGAACTGCGCGAGACACACCTGCACGATCGCGGCAAAACCGTCTTCCACGCTCATGCCACCGTCCAGTTGCATCGCTGCCGACTTCAGCGGCGCATCCGCCTCGCCCTGCGCAAGCCGCACGCCGCGTTCGGCCTTGCTGATGTCGAACGGCAGGCACTCGAATGCATCGGCCCACGTCAGCGCCAACTCGAACAGCGCATCCGGCTGGCCGGCTTTCAGTTCGAGTTCGATCTCGCAGATCGGCTGGCTGCGCTCGCCGGCACGCACCTCGCCCACGTCCAGCGCCACCTCGATCGCGGCGCCGCCCTTGCCTTTCAACTGCCAGGCGGTGCGGTGAAAGCGCGTCTCGAACACCGGAACGGGGGCGTCGCGCAGCGCCTCCGGCACCCACGCCAGCGCCTCGGGCGGAAACCGCGTCCAGTCCGGCGCGTCGCCGGCCACCGGCATTTCGTATTCGGCGCGGCGCGACAGGCCGCCCTGGCGCTCGCCCTCGGTCTTCAAGGTCTGCAGCCAGCGCCGGCCCACGCGGCGCACGCGCAGCGCCACGCCCTGCGCGCTCAACGCAAAGTCGGGGGTGTCGAAATAACGCGTGACCAGGTCGTGCTGCACCGGCACGCTGCGCCGCCGGGCCATGCGCTTGAGAAAGGCCGCGGCCTGTTCGGGCGGCAGCGCCAGCTTGAGTTCGATTTCCTGCGGATGCGTAGTTGTCATTTAAGTGTCATATTGGAACCCCGGCGGCCCCTTATCATTCAAGCACGTCAGGATTCAAGCACGACATGGATATTAAAACGATGGCACTCCCCAGTCCCGATACGCTAATCAACCGCGAGCTCGGCATCCTCGAGTTCCAGCACCGGGTGCTTGCCCAGGCTGACGACCCAACCATGCCCCTGCTGGAGCGGCTGAAGTTCCTGTGCATCGTGTCGAGCAACCTGGACGAATTCTTCGAAGTCCGGGTGGCCGGACTGAAGGAACAGATCCGCGCCAAGTCGAACCAGCTCTCGCCCGACGGGCTGACTCCCCGCCAGCAGTTTCGCGCAGTGTCGGACATGGCGCATGCGCTGGTGGCCCGGCAGTACGAACTCTTCAACGACGATATCGTTCCCGAGCTGGCCGAAAACGGCGTGCATTTTTTTCGCCGCACGCAGTGGAGCGAAACCCAGGCGGCGTGGATCCGCGACTACTTCTTCCGCGAGCTGATGCCGGTGCTCACCCCGGTGGGGCTCGACCCTTCGCACCCGTTTCCGCGCGTGCTCAACAAGAGCCTCAACTTTGCGGTCGAGCTGTCCGGGCGCGACGCCTTCGGCCGCAATTCCGGCGCCGCCGTGGTGCAGGCGCCGCGCTCATTGCCCCGGGTAATCCGCCTGCCGGAGGAAGTCGCCGGCTGCGAATACGGCTTCGTGTTCCTGTCGTCCATCCTGCATGCCCACGTCGGCGAATTGTTCGCCGGCATGACGGTGCAGGGCTGCTACCAGTTTCGCGTCACCCGCAATTCCGACCTCTTCGTCGACGACGAGGAAACCAAGAACCTGCGCCAGGCGCTGCAGGGCGAACTGCCGCAGCGCCACTTTGGCGCAGCGGTGCGGCTGGAAGTGGCGGACAACTGCTCGTCGTCGATGGCGGCCTTTCTGCTGGAACAATTCGAGCTCGACGCCGACGACCTCTATCAGGAACACGGCCCGGTCAACCTGGTGCGCCTGATGCAGGTGCCCGACTGGGTCGACCGTCCTGACCTCAAGTTTGCGCCCTTCACCCCCGCCCTGCCGCCGCGCCTGGCCAAGCAGGACGACATCTTTGCGCACATCCGCAAGAACGACATCCTGCTGCACCACCCGTTCGAATCCTTCCAGCCGGTGACCGACTTCATCGAGCAGGCCGCCGCCGATCCCAGCGTCGTTGCCATGCGGCAAACGGTCTACCGCACCGGCACCGACTCCAAGCTGATGCAGGCGCTGATCCGCGCAGCCCAGTCGGGCAAGGAAGTCACCGTGGTGGTCGAGCTGATGGCGCGCTTCGACGAGGAAGCCAACATCAACTGGGCGGCCAAACTGGAGGAAGTCGGCGCCCATGTCGTCTATGGTGTCGTCGGCCACAAGACGCATGCCAAGCTCGCGCTCGTCGTCCGTCGCGAAGAGGGCGAACTGCGCCGCTACGCCCACCTGGGCACCGGCAACTATCACGCCCGCACCGCCCGCCTGTACACCGACTTTGGCCTGCTGACCGCCGACGAAACCATCACCGCCGACGTCGCCAGCCTGTTCACCCAGATCACCGGCCTCGGCAAGGCCGGCAAGCTCAAGCGCCTGTGGCAGGCGCCGTTCACGCTGCACAGCGAAGTCATCGCCGCGATCAATCACGAAGCCGCGCTGGCCACCGCCGGCAAGCCCGCCGCCATCATCGCCAAGATGAACGCGCTGCTGGAGCCGCAGGTGATCGCCGCGCTGTATGCCGCCAGCCAGGCGGGGGTGAAGATCGACCTCATCATCCGTGGCGTGTGCGCCTTGCGCCCCGGCATCGCCGGCCTGTCGGACAACATCCGGGTGCGCTCGGTGGTCGGCCGTTTCCTCGAGCACTCGCGGATTTTCTATTTCAGGAACGGCGGCGACGAGCATGTCTATCTGTCTTCCGCCGACTGGATGGACCGCAACTTCTTCCGCCGCATCGAAACCGGCTTCCCCATCCTCAACCCCAAGCTGAAAAAGCGCGTCATCATCGAAGGCCTCAAGCCCTACCTGCGCGACAACGTGCAGGCCTGGGACATGCAGCCCGACGGCAGCTACCGCCGCCGCAAGGCGCGCCGCGCCAAGCACTACAGCGCCCAGGACGTGCTGCTGGAGCTGTTCGCGCGCTAAGCCTGCTGTCCCCCTCAACCGTCATTCCGGCGTCCGCCGGAATGACGGCCCACAGGGCTTGAAACCCGCCAACCCGCCCCCATTTCTCGTATCACCTTGTTTGTACTTACGGGAGATAAAGGCATGTCCGCCACCAGCAGCAAAGAAACCCTCGGCTTCCAGGCCGAAGTCAAACAGCTTCTCCAGCTGATGATCCATTCCTTGTATTCCAACAAGGACATTTTCCTGCGCGAACTGATTTCCAACGCCTCCGACGCCGCCGACAAGCTGCGCTTCGAGGGCCTGTCCGATTCCGCGCTGTATGAAAACGACCCCGATCTCAAGATCCGCATCGCCTTCGACCGCGACGCGCGCACGCTGACGATCAGCGACAACGGCATCGGCATGAGCCGGCAGGAAGTCATCGAGCACATCGGCACCATCGCCAAATCCGGTACCCGCGAATTCTTCAGCCAGCTTTCCGGCGACCAGCAGAAGGACGCCGCGCTGATCGGCCAGTTCGGCGTCGGCTTCTATTCCGCCTTCATCGTCGCCGACCGCGTGACGCTCACCACCCGCCGCGCCGGGCTCACCGCCGAGCACGGCGTGCGCTGGGAATCCGAGGGCGCCGGCGACTACACGCTGGAAACCGTCGACAAGCCCGGCCGCGGCACCGAGATCGTGCTGCATCTGCGCGAAGGCGAGGACGAGTTCCTTTCCGATTACAAGATCAAGTCGGTGATCCGCACCTATTCCGACCACATCACCCTGCCCATCGTGATGAAGAAGACCGAATGGAAGGACGGCGTGGAAACGCCCACCGACGAGGATGAAACCGTCAACCGCGCCTCCGCCCTGTGGGCGCGCGCCAAGAAGGACGTGACGGAAGAGGAATACAACGAGTTCTACAAGCACGTCGCCCACGACTTCGAGCCGCCGCTGGCGTGGTCGCACAACCGCGTCGAGGGCAAGCAGGAATACATCTCGCTGCTCTACGTGCCGTCGCACGCGCCGTTCGACCTCTACGACCGCGACCGCCGCCACGGCATCAAGCTCTACGTGCGCCGCGTCTTCATCATGGACGACGCCGAGCAGCTGATGCCGGCCTACCTGCGCTTCGTGCGCGGGGTGATCGACTCGGCCGACCTGCCGCTCAACGTTTCGCGCGAAATCCTGCAGTCGAGCCGCGACATTGATGCAATCAAAAATGGCTCGGTGAAGAAAGTGCTGGGCCTGCTGGAAGACCTGGCCGAGAACCAGCCGGAGAAATACGTCGAATTCTGGAACGCCTTCGGCAAGGTGCTGAAGGAAGGCCCGGGCGAAGACTTCGCCAACAAGGAGCGCATCGCCGCCCTGCTCCGCTTCGCCTCCACCCATACGGATACGGATGCGCAAGTGGTTTCGCTCAAGGACTACATCGGCCGCATGAAGGAAGGCCAGGAAGCGATCTACACCATCACCGCCGACAGCTTCGCCGCCGTCCAGCACAGCCCGCACCTCGAAATCTTCCGCAAGAAAGGCATCGAAGTGCTGCTGCTGTCAGACCGCGTCGACGAATGGCTGATGAGCAACCTCACCGAGTTCGACGGCAAGCCGATCAAGTCCGTCGCCAAGGGCGGCCTTGACCTCGGCGCGCTGGAAGACGAAGCCGAGAAGACCGCGCAGAAGGAAGCCGAGGAGTCAATGAAGCCCCTGGTCGAGCGCATCAAGACCACGCTCGGCGAACGCGTCAAGGATGTGCGCGTCACCCACCGCCTCACCGACTCGCCCGCCTGCCTCGTCACCGGCGAAGGCGACATGAGCGCCAACCTCGAACGCCTGCTCAAGGCCGCCGGCCAGGCCGCGCCCACGGTGAAGCCCACGCTGGAAGTCAACCCGAGCCACGCCCTGGTCACGCGGCTCAACAGCGAATCCGACGAAGACCGCTTCGCCGACTGGGCCAACCTGTTGTTCGAGCAGGCTTTGCTCGCAGAGGGTGGCCAGCTTGATGATCCGGCGAGTTTTGTGCGGCGGTTGAATGGGTTGTTGGCGATGCTGCCGGGTTAAATCGAGGTTGTAAGTTAGTCCGCCAACGCGACTGTAGGATTGGAACTCCAATCCTACAGTCGCGTTTTTTATTGCGCCCTAATCTGAATGCTGTAATCCTAAGCGCCAGAATAGAAGGCCGTTCAGCAAGAACGCAGAATAACCATCTGGATAACCACTAATGGATCGAACCAAACGTCTGCTCGAACACGGCTATTTCCCATCACAGCTACCTCCTTGCTTCGTTACCGAAAACCTTGCTCATAACTACGCAACGCTCTATACGGAATGGAAGGCCCTGCAAGCTGATCCAAAGGTTCCAAAGGCACCATGCAGCAAAACGGAGCTATTCAGTGTCGCACGTGCAGGCCATCAACGACGTGTTACAAGCCTTCCAAATCCTGTCGCTCAGACATACCTCTCGGCCCATGTAGTGCAGCATTGGCCACAACTCATAAAGCACTATCGTCAATCACGGTTAAGTGCGAGTCGCCCTAGATTTCTTAAAGCTGGAAGCCGGGCCGCCAACATTCCTTCAATGCAGCTTCTGTATGAGCGCAAGGTTCTCAAAGCTGCGGGATATCGCTATATGTTGCGAACCGATATCTCACGTTTTTTTCCAACTATTTACACGCACTCAGTTCCGTGGGCTCTTCATGGTAAAGCCATCGCAAAAAAGAATCGTAAAGCTACAGCAAAGTATTTTGGTAATCTTCTTGATCTGTCTTTGCGGCAATGCCAGGAAGAGCAAACGATAGGCTTACCTATCGGGCCTGACACGTCACACATGATTGCAGAGGCAATTGCTGTATCCGTTGATATCGAATTGAGGAGGCGACTAAAAATATGGCCGCCTGGAATGCGGTACGTCGATGATTACTTCATGTTTTTCAGCTCACTGAACGAAGCTGAAGCTGCGTTAGCAGCACTGATCAGGTCCCTTAAAGAATTCGAACTTCACATCAACTTCGAGAAAACGAAGATTTGTTCCATTCTTGAAATTACAGATGATTATTGGACCCACCAGCTACGAAGTTTTCAGATTGCTCGGGTCGGGCGAAAGCAAACATCGGACATCCACCACTTCTTTGAGTTAGCCAAGGATCTCGCTCGACGTAACTCAGATGAGAGTGTCATGACATATGCGCTTAAGCGCGCATCATCCGTACTAGTTCGGAAGGAAAATTGGGATTATTTTGAGGCACATATTTGCCATGTCGCGCTAGGGTACCCAAACACCCTTCAGACAATTTCTCGTTTGCTATCTACATACGCTCATGTCGGCTACCCACTGAAGAAAGATCGACTGGGGCGCCTAATCAACGCAATCATTCAAGAGCATGCGCCGCTCGGTCACCACAGTGAAGTTGCCTGGTGCTTATGGATTTGTAAGGACCTGGATCTAGAGCTTAGCGACCCGAATATTGATCTAATCTCCGACATGCACAGTTCTATCTGTGCACTACTGCTTCTGGATCTTCACGCGGCAGGCAAGCTCGCGAAGCCACCAAAGACGGCTTATTGGAAGCATGCAGAAGTCAAGGAAGCACTGCACGGCGACATGTGGCTACTCTCATACGAAGCTGGCCTTCGGGGCTGGGGAGGATTTTCCGATACCCACATCAAAGCGGACCCACACTTTGAATTACTTCGTGTAAAGAACATTCACTTCTACGACGGCTCGGTGACCATGTCGCCGATGTTCCACCCAAAGGAAAACGCGCTTGCAGATCACAATCTAGTCGATTGGTCGTCCTTGTTCGATCTCGAAAATGCTGACGAGCTGATCGACTATGACCAAGGTGACGGTGGGTATGAGGGTGTTATTTTCACTGACGATTATGATGACGACAGCCATGATGAAAGCAATGTAGTTGAAGAGGACGATGACCCTGAGTTCTAAAATTAAAAGGGCCAAGCTCGAATACTTATGCGCATAGACGGCACACTTACAAAATGGAACGATGATCGCGGTTTTGGATTCGTCACGCCCATTCAAGGCGGACCGGAGGTATTCGCCCACATCTCCGCCTTTCCCAAGGACGGTCAGCGACCCCGGCTCGGTGAGCGTCTTTCGTTCGAGATCGGAATCGGCAAGGATGGGAAGCAGCAGGCAAAGAACATTGTGTGCCCCACCCGCCCGGCCGCAAAACCTTATCGCCTGAGCGAACCCGCTAAACGCCCCCACAAACCTGGACTGTTGGGACGTCTCATTCCGTTTGCGTTCGTAATCGCCCTGGGTGCCTACGGTTATAACGAGTACACCCACCGCGCAACGTCACAAACAGCGTACGAAGCACCATCCAACGAGACGGCCGCCCCCAGCCCCTTCCATTGCGATGGCCGGCAACATTGCAGCCAAATGCACTCGAGAGCCGAAGCCGAGTATTTTCTAAGGAACTGCCCTGATACCAAAATGGATGGTGACTATGACGGAATACCTTGCGAAAACGACTCGAGATTTTAGGGCGGGAACAAACCACGGTTTTTGCGCCACGCTTTCACCCCCCACCATTACTCGCACCGAACTCTGTCACAACAATAGTCAGCTCACGTAGGGTGCAAAAAAGACAAAGGGGGTCAGTTTGAACTGACCCGGGTATTTCGGACATTTTTGAGTGGAGTCACAATTCACTTGGA
>CAZUVC010000018.1:0-60650 GCA_964623745.1 uncultured Thiobacillus sp.
CCACGGTCGGCTCCTGCGCGCAGATCGGCAAGAACGTGCACCTGTCGGGCGGCGTCGGCATCGGCGGCGTGCTCGAGCCGGTGCAGGCCAACCCCACCATCATCGGCGACAACTGCTTCGTCGGCGCCCGCTCCGAAGTCGTCGAAGGCGTGATCGTCGAAGACAACTGCGTGATCTCGATGGGCGTCTATATCGGCCAGTCGACCAAAATCTACGACCGCGAAACCGGCGAAGTCCATTTCGGCCGCGTGCCTGCCGGTTCGGTGGTGGTATCCGGCAACCTGCCGTCCAAGGATGGGAGCTATAGTCTGTATTGTGCGGTAATCGTGAAGAAGGTCGACGAGAAAACCTTGTCCAAGGTCGGCATCAACGAACTCTTGCGCGGTATTTGACTCCAGATTTGCTAAGGTGGATTGATTGTCCAACCTGACGCCTTACTCGGAGTGCGGGTCCGGCAATTGCCGGTTTAACGCCCTTTCGGGTGGGTTCGGCATCAAATCCTTTTAGGAGTCATCATGAAATTCAAGCTCGCACTCACCGCCGTCGTCGCCGTCACCAGCCTGACGGCCTGCCAGGAGAACCCGGTATCGGGTAGGAGTCAGCTGTCTTTGGTGTCGGAAGAACAGGCGCAATCTGCGTCAGCGCAGGCCTACACGCAAACGATTTCCGACGCGCAAAAGAAGGGCAAGCTCAGCAGCGACGCCGCGCTGAACAACCGCGTCAAGCGCATCACCGACCGGCTGATCGTGCAGGCCGGAAACATGTATGCGCCCAGCCGCGACTGGAAATGGTCGGTGGCGGTGATCGACGACCCCTCACTCAACGCCTGGTGCATGCCCGGCGGCAAGATGGCGATCTACACCGGCATCGTCGAAAAGCTGAAGCTCAGCGATGACGAAATCGCCCAGATCATGGGCCACGAAATCGCGCACGCCATCCTGGGACACGGCCGCGAGCGCATGTCGCGCGCCATGGCCATGCAGGGCGGCGTGGCGCTCGGCTCCATCGTCGCCGGCCGCGATTTAAGCATCCTGGCACCGGTGGCCGACATTGCACTGACCCTGCCCAACAGCCGCCAAGGCGAAAGCGAAGCCGACCGCTACGGCATCGAGCTCGCCGCCCGCGCCGGCTACGACCCGAATGCCGCCGTGCGGCTGTGGGAAAAAATGGCTGCCGCCGGTGGCGGCGGCCCACCCGTGTTCCTCAGCACCCACCCCTCGCCCGCCAACCGCATTCAGGCCCTGAATGCGCTGGTGCCCCAAATGATGCCCATCTACCAGAAAGCACGCTGATGAACATGGACACCGCTCCCGTTGCCGACAGCAAGATCGCCAGCCTCAAGACCCTGACCACGGTCACCTATGCCTTGTATGCGCTGGCGCTGTTTGTCGGCGTCTCCGCCATCGTCGCCATCGTGCTCAACTACATCAAGCGCGAAGACGTCCAGGGCACCTGGCTCGAAAGCCATTTCAAATGGCAGATCAGCACCTTCTGGTGGACCCTGCTGTGGTGCGTGGTCGGCTGGGCCACCTTCCTGATCCTGATCGGCTGGGTGGTGTGGGGCGTGGCCTTCGTCTGGTATGTCTACCGCATCGCCAAGGGCTGGCTCAACCTCAACGACAACAAGCCGATGCCGGTGCAGTAACCGGCAATCGACCCCGCGCCTGGATGATCAGGCAGCCGGGGCCAGCAGGCTCGCCCATTCGTCGATCGGGATTGGACGACAGAACAGCAGCCCCTGATACGCCCTGCACTCGTTTTCCAGCAGAAAATCCCGCTGCGCCTGGGTTTCCACGCCCTCGGCTATTACCTGCAGGCCCAGCGAGCGACTCAGCGCCATGATGGCCCGCACAATGGCCGCATCGTTGGGGTCCACCGTCACATCACGGACAAAGGACTGATCGATCTTCACCTGGTCCAGCGGCAGGCGCTTGAGGTAGGACAAGGACGAATAGCCGGTCCCGAAGTCATCCAGGCAGAAGCTCACTCCCAGCGCATTGAGCTGCTGCATTTGCCTGATCACGGCATCCACGTTGTCGAGCACCACGCTCTCGGTCAGCTCCAGTTTGAGCCGCGACGGATCGATGCCGCTCGCCGTGAGGCTCTGCTGCACCGTTTCCACGAAGTCGGGCTGATGGAATTGCCGCGCACTGACATTGACCGACATCTGGAGCGCGCGCGTACGCGGATCACGCTCCCATGCCTTGAGCTGGGCGCAGGCCGTATCCAGCACCCATTTTCCGATCGGCAGAATGAGTCCGGTTTCCTCGGCCAGCGGAATGAATTCGGCCGGATACACCATGCCCGGATTCGCCGGCAGCCAGCGCAGCAGCGCCTCGGCACCGATCAGGCCGCCGTCCTGATCGACCTGTGGCTGGTAATAAAGCCGGAATTCGCCCTTGTCCAATGCCTGACGCAACGCCGCTTCCATCACCATGCGCGAATCGATCGCCGCCTGCATCGCCGGGTTGAAGAAGCGGACCAGATTGCGTCCCCCATCCTTGGCCTGATAGAGCGCAACATCGGCCTGCTTCAGCAGCATTTCGGTCGAGGCACCCTGCCCGCGGAACAGCGCCAGGCCGATGCTGGTGGTGCTGTGGAATGCCGTTCCGCCGATGTCCAGCGCATAGGGCTGGTTGAGCGCGAAGCGCACCTTCTCCGCGATCGCCTCGGCCTGGCTGGCGGCGTGCGCCTCGTCCGGGCCCAGGCCTTCCAGCAGCACCACGAATTCGTCGCCGCCCAGACGGCACACGCTGTCCTGCTGGCGCACATTCGCCGTGAGGCGCCGCGACACCTCGACCAGCAGCCGGTCACCGACATCGTGACCCTGGGTATCGTTGAGCGTCTTGAAATGGTCCAGATCCAGAATCATCAGCGCGCCGTACGCCTGGCTGCGATCGCTGGCAGCCAGCGCATGGCCCAGGCGGTCCATCAGCATCCGCCGGTTGGGCAACTGGGTCAGCACATCGAAATAGGCCAGGTCGCGGATCTGCTGCTCCACCTGCTTGCGCTCGGTGATGTCGCGCACCAGGCCGAGCACATAGGGCTGACCGTAAAACTCGAAATAATTGGCGTTGATTTCCACCGGAAACACCGTGCCATCGCGCGCCTTGTGATGACTCTCGAAAGTGATGGCCTTGAGGTCCTTGAGTCGATCCCAGAACGCCTGCCACTGCTCGGGCTGCGTCACGACGCTGTCGACGTCGATCACCCGCATGTTCATGAGCGCGTCGCAGGTGTGGCCCAGAGCCCTGCACGCCTCACCGTTCACATAGTGAAAATAGCCTTGCTCGTCGGCCATGTAGGCCGCTTCCTTCACATGGTTCAGTGCAAAATCCAGCAGCGCCAGTTGACGGTTTGCGCGCTCGCGCTCGGTGATGTCGCGCGCCACGCCCAGCACACCGACGACCTTGCCACTGCGGTCGCACAGGGGCGTCTTGATGGTTTCGACCAGCACCGTGTCTCCGCCTGCAGGGGTCACCCATTCCTCGTTCTGGTTCGGCCTTCCGGCATCCACGGCCGCCTGGTCCATCTGGCGAAACATGCGTGCCTGCTCGGGTTCGAAAAAATCAAAATCGGTCTTGCCCACAATCTCCGTTTCGGGGACACCGAAAAAACGTGCCAATGCCGGGTTGCACATGCGGTAGACCCCCTCCGCATCCTTGAGCCATACGAGGTCGGGCAAGGTACTGAGGATCTGGTGTTTCAGCTGCTCGCTTTCTTCCAGATTGCGGGTCACGGTTTTCAGCAGGGCGTGTTCCTGCAGCAGCATGCCCTGCCTGAGCATGGCCAGCAGAATGACCACCAGCGCACCGATGTCGATCGCGTGATCGACCGCCTGGGGCACGCCGTCCTCGGGTTGCGACAGGATCACTGCCAGGCTGGCCAGCACGACCGCGGCCAGCGGCAGCACACGCAGCCCCCCTTCGCTCCAGCGCTCCCATGCGGCATTGCTGGAGAATTCGAGGTTCCAGTACAGCGTGGCCAGGCCCATTCCCATCACCGACAGGGAAAACAGGCTGTTGAACCAGGCGCCGTCGAGTGCGGCGCCGTCGAGCGCCATCGCGTTCCATCCCATCCAGCACGCGCCCGTGCCCAGCAGCGAAAGCAGGAACAGCGCATAGCTCCACGAAAACTTTAAACGCAGGGTGGGCGACGCAATCAGGCCGATACATACTGCTGCCAGCAGGCTCACCGGATAAGCCACCAGCACCGCCAGCGGCAGCAGCGCCGTATCGCCGCGCCGGGGCAGATACAGCACCAGCACCAGCGTCAGGACGGCAATGGCGAGGATTGCGGCATCCAGCACCAGGGTCTTGCGCTGGGTGCGGTCGGCCAGTCGAAATGCCTCGATCAGCAAGCCTGCCGCAACGCAGGGTCCCAGCCACAGATAAAACAGGTCGGAAGGTGTCGGGAAGCCGGTAAAGCCAAGCAGCGTCTGCACGTTCCAGATCAGCTGCCCCACTGCATACGCGGTGAGGCCGATCGCGATCCAGCGCAGCCCCCGTGCGCTATCGACCGGCGCCGCGCGCACCCCGAACCACGCCAGCGCCGCCGCGGTGAGGGTGCCCGCCGTCCAGTGCAGGTTGTCGAAAAAGCGGATCCACTGCACATCCTGCGCCAGCAGGCTGCCCGCCAGCCCGGCCAGAAATCCGGCCACGCCGGCAGACAGAACCAGATGCACTGATCGCAACTGCGGGATCCGACTGCCCTGACGCATCGATCGATACTCCTCCGGAACACCACGCGCCGGCGGCAGGCGTGCCGCCGGCAGTTTTCCGTTTAGCGCCGGCGGCCGGTCTCGGCGCAGCGGATGATCGCCGCGTTGGTTTTCAGCTCGAGGCAACGCCGCAGGTCAGGGCCTTCCTGCGGCCGCGGCTTGCGCACCGTCACCTGCGCCTGCGCCTGTTCCCGCGTCTGCGTGGTCTCCATCGTGGCCGTGCCTTCCGACGCACCGCCCTGCGCCAGCACGACACTCGCCGCACACAGCAGCGGCAATCCCATCAGAATTTTGTTCATGAAGTCACCTTCCTCGAAGTCTGCATCGGCTTGCGCATCTGTGCATGCACAACAAGCCTGTCTGCTAAGAATAGCCTGCCTGCAGCAATCCCACCGCATCGCCCATCCGTTCAGGCCGGCCGCGTGCCCCTGCAATCCGGATGGCGTGCGCAGCGCCAATAGTCCTTGCCCACATTGGGGCCGTGTTTGGCCTTGCGCATCACCATCCGGCTTTGGCATTCCGGGCAAAAAGGCGCGCCGGTCGTATTGATGCTGAGCGGGTCGCGAAAAAACTTGACCGGCGCACGCACCTTGCCAATCAGCTCCAGCAGCGCCTTGCCGTCCATCAGTTCGATGTTCTTGCCGCGGACAAACGCGCGCGCCTCGTCGGTGAAGATGCCCGACGTCAGCACAAAGCCGCCGGCCGCGCTGCGGGATGCCATCACGTCATAGAGTTCGCGAGGCGTGTTGACGCCCACCCGGGACGCCCGCCACTGCTTGCATTGCACCAGATAGGTTTGGCCGTCCTTCTTCAGCGTCAGATCCGCGGCGCCATCGGGCATCCCGCTGCCAGTCGTCCGCACTGAATAGCCCCGGCGCCGAAACGCATCGCTCACCAGCGCCTCGAACTGCCGCCAGCTGACATTGCTGAGCGCACGCCGGTCCGGACTGGACGCCACCCGCTGGTGCAAGGCCCGGCGCGTGTAGCGGCCATAAGCCGACACGCCCGCGACCAGCAGCAAAACCAGCGGCAACAGATACTGGCCGACTGTGGCCAGCGTGATGAAAATGTTCTGGCTGGCGAATGGGTCCGTCATGCCCGGCTGCCAGACGGGCGTCCCTTCGCTGGCGACCAGGCTGTGCAGTCCGAAATACACCCCAAGCGCGAGCGCCACGCCCATCCACCAGGGCAGCATGCCGGCGACTTTGATCAAGCCTTCAAAGCGGCTCGGCTTGCGGCGTTCCAAGGTGTTTATCCGGCGGTCCATTGGCATCAGCATGCCATTCTGCAATCACTGCGTCCATTCCTGTCGGCACCACCGGCAGGCGTGGCAGGACAGCCGGCATCCCTCCTGGTCACGCGTTCTGCCGGTTGATCAGGTTCACCACCACCCGCGTCAGCACGTTCTTCTCATCCGGCCGGCTCTCCGCGATCAGCAGTGTCATCGCCACTAGCGCGTTATCTGCGATGCGCTTGCCGCCATCGGCGCGGTAGAGCGCCTGGTTCTTTCTGCAGGAACCACAGGAACAATGCTGCCGCGATGCGCTTGTTGCCATCGACGAAGTGGTGGTTCTTCACCAGAAAATACAGCAGGTGCGCAGCCTTTTCTTCCAGGCTGGGATACATCTCCTGCCCGCCGAAGCTCTGCATCACCGCCGCCAGCGACCCTTCCAATCCCTCGTCCTATTCCCGGCCGAACAAACCGGTGGCGCCGAAGCGTTCCCCCATGCGGACGATCACCTGGCGCGCCTCGTCCAGATCCAGCGCAGCCACCGGGCCGGCCGACACCTCGCCCAGCCGCACCCGCTGGTGGTCGTAGTCGTCCAGCACCTCCAGCGCGTAGGCGTAGTCGGCCACCACTTCGAGCAGCGCGGTCGCTTCGTCGCCGCTGAGCGTGCGACGATGCGCCACGTCGGCAACCAGTCGCACCGCCTGGTTGAGCTCCTTCAGCCGCTGCGCGTGCACGGTGTAGCCCTGCACCAGATGCGGGCGCAGCACGTTGGTGGCCCAGATGCGGAACTGGGTGCCGCGCAGGGAATTCACCCGGTAGCCCACCGAGATGATCATGTCCAGGTTGTAGTGATCGACAGCGCGTCTGACCTTGCGACTGCCCTCCTGGCGAACTATTTCCATTTTGGAAACAGTTGCCCCGCTTTCGAGCTCACCCGTCGCGTAGATGTTCTTGATGTGCTTGAAGACCGCCGGAACCTTCACCCCGAAAAGCTCGGCCATTTGCACCTGCGTGAGCCAAATTGACTCCCGCTCCAGCCGCACATCCAGCGCCGGCCCGCCGTCGGCCGACCGGTACAGAACGATTTCACCAAGCCCTGTGCTCATCGTGATACCTCCCAATCCAAACTGCCGTTGTATCGACGCGCTATAAAGCCCTGCCGCTGCGGATCACCCCCACCGCGATGCCCTCGATCACCAGCTCCTGGCGCTTGAGATCGACGACGATCGGCTCGAAGTCGGGGTTTTCCGGCAGCAGCCGCACGGTGTGGCCGCGCTGCTGGAAGCGCTTGACCGTGACCTCGTCGCCGATCCGCGCCACCACCACCTGCCCTGCCTTGGCCTCGGCGCTGCGGTGCACCGCCAGCAGGTCGCCGTCGAGGATGCCGGCGTCCTTCATGCTCATGCCGTGCACCTTCAGCAGATAGTCCGCGCGCGGCGAAAACATCGCGGCGTCGAGCTGGTAGTGCCGCTCGATGTTTTCCTGCGCCAGGATCGGGCTGCCGGCAGCCACTCGGCCCACCAGCGGCAGCCCGCCGCCACCCTTGAGCCGGATGCCGCGCGAGGTCCCCGGCACCAGGTCCAGCACGCCCTTTTTCGCCAGCACCTTGAGGTGCGCCTCCGCCGCGTTGGGCGAACTGAAGCCGAAATGCTGCGCAATCTCCACCCGCGTCGGCGGCCCACCGGTGGTCTCGATCCATTCGCGGATCAGATTCAGGATTTCTTCCTGGCGGGGGGTCAGATCTTTCATGGGGCTTCCTCCAAATACTGTATGCATGTACAGTTGTATGTGTGTACAGTATAAATACCCAATCCGGAAAACGCCACTACGCGATGGCCTACCGCCCGCGCAGCCAAACAGGAGCCCCCTCATGATGAAACTCGGAAAGATCAGCCCCCTCGCCTTCAGCCGCATGAAGCAACGCGGGATTTCCATCGCCGCCCTCAACGACCTGCTCGCCCGCGGCCAGGTCGAAAAGCAGTTCGACGGCGCGCAGGTGGTGTACCTGGACAGCCCCATTCCCGGCCCCTCCTGGGCTGGGCGTCCGCAACCGCGCCTGTATGCGGTGATGGATGCGGCGGGTGATGTGCTGACGGTGGAGCGGCGGGTACGCTTGCGGGCATGAGCCGATCGCCAGATCAAGCGGGAGATGGCCAACCCGCCGGCACCGTGCTATATTCTGGCCAGACTAGCCAGAATAAGCAGGAGCGCATCATGCACAGCGAATGGCAATT
Source organism: uncultured Thiobacillus sp. (assembly GCA_964623745.1). Classification (GTDB taxonomy): domain Bacteria; phylum Pseudomonadota; class Gammaproteobacteria; order Burkholderiales; family Thiobacillaceae; genus Thiobacillus. The sequence goes on from CAZUVC010000018.1 coordinate 8,186, forward strand.
GCAGGAAGCGAAGAACAATCTGAGCCAGCTGATCAAGGACGCCGCAAGCGGCGACGTCCAGGTCGTCACCGTGCACGGCAAGCCGACCGCCGTGGTGGTGTCGGCGGAAGCCTACGCAAAGCTCACCCGCCCGCGCCGGGGCAAGCTTTCCACCGCGCTGTTGCAGCCCGACCTCGCAGGCGAGGATCTGGACTTCACCCGCAGCCCGGACACCGGCCGCAACGTCGAGCTATGAGCTGGCTGCTGGACACCTGCGTCCTCTCCGAATACCTCAGGAAATCGCCCGCGCCACAGGTCATCGCCTGGCTGGATGAGCAGGACGAATCCAGCCTCCACCTCAGCGTCGTTACCTTGGGCGAGATCGAAAAGGGCATCCTCAAGCTGCGAGCCACCGATCCCCGCCGCAGCCAGAAACTCACCGCCTGGCTTGGCAAGGTGGAACAACGCTTCGCCGGCCGCATCCTGCCCCTCGACGCCGCTGCCCTGCACGGCTGGGCGCAACTCGCCGCCCAGTCCGAACTCGCCGGGCGCCCCCTTCCGGTGATGGATGGCCTGATCATGGCCACCGCCCAGTGCCACGGCCTCACCGTGGTCACGCGCAACGTGCAGGACTTCGGCCTGCTCCCGCAGGTGTTCAATCCCTGGACCCTGTAAGCCGCGCATCGGTATTCACTTGCTGGTTATTCCGCGGCAGGGACGAGGCGCCGCCGTGTGTTGGACCCCACCCCAAGGAGACCCTGAACAAGCCCACATTCGTCATTCCGGCGAAAGCCGGAATCCAGTTAAATCAAGCGCTGGACCCCGGCCTCCGCCGGGGTGACGTCTTGTTCAGGACTTCCCTAAGCACCCGTGTTTGATGCCCAGGCAGGTAGTATTACGCCTCTGCCTCGCAGCGGGCCCGCGCCCCGCGCCGCCCCAGTGCCCATGAACCGACCGCTTCACGAACGCCACCCGCACGAGGGCTGCCGGCCAGACCCCCCGACCGACTACTGCGACGCCCGGGTCGCGGCGAGGCAGGCCACGATGCCCCGCACCCCGGCCTCGGTCAGCGTAAAACGATGCGCCCGCACCGACTTGTCCGCCAGCAACGCCGGCAGATCCGCCGGCGCCGTCCGCAGGCTGGTCGCGCCATCGCGGTGGCAACGCATGCAGTTCGACTCGAACAGCGCTTTGCCGCGCGCCGCGTCCTGCGCTGCCGCGGGCAGCGCCAAGCCGATGCACAAGGCAAGCAGCAAAATGCGTGTGTTCATGGCCTGTCCTTTATTTATCTATGCGTATCGATGGTTGCAATTTCAATTTAGCCGCCCAGGCGGGCGAACGCTACAGGATGCGGGCATGGCCATCCGGGTTTGCGTCATGGGCGGGTACTATTAGGCCTTTGCTTCGTACCCGCGCTCCGCACGCGCAGCCTCAGTGTCGATAAACCTTCCCGCAAACCAACGCCCCCTCCACTTTCCGGCAAGCGCGGGCGCTTGGAAGGAAACGGCCACCGCCTGCCTGCGGGATTGCATCGCGCGCTACCGCGCCGTCATCCCCGGACTGGATGAACTGGGCACGCAACTGCAGCGTGCAGACACCCCCGACGCCTGCCTCGCGCTCTACGAAACCTGCCCCCCCCTGCTGGAAAAAGCCATGTGGTCTGGCCAAGCCGACTTCCACCCGCTGCTGGCGACCTACCAGTCGCTGTTCCGCGAGCAGGAAGCGCTGATCCGGGCGCATCGCCCAACCTCTGACGACCGCCATCACTTCATCCTCGCCATCCCGGTGGCGGACCGCCCGCCCCACCTGCGCGCCTGCCTCGAAAGCATCTACCAGGTGTGCGCGCTGTTCGACTATGGCGGCCACGCCTCGGGCATGTGGGACAGGATCCAGGTCGTCGTCAGTGAGGACAGCCGCGACGAAGCCAATGTGCGCCGTCACCAGGCGCTGGTCGACGAATACCGGAAAAAAGGCCTGCAGGTCGTCCACTACGGGCTCGCCGAGCAGTACGAACTGCTGCACGCACTGCCGCCGCCGCAGCGCGAACGACTGGGGAATCTCCTCACCACGCAGCCGAAGGAGCGCTTCTACCTCAAGGGCCAGGCCGCCAACCGCAACCTCTGCTACCTCAAGTTTCTGCAGCTGACGCAGGACCGCGACCGCACGCTCTACTACCTGGTCGACAGCGACGAGAGCCTGTGCGTGAACCGGCAGACCGGCACTGGCGAAGAAGTCGTCTACGCGCTGCCCTACTTCCACGCCATCGACCGCATCTTTCGCCGCACCGACACGCTGATGCTCACCGGCAAGATGGTCGGCGACCCGCCGGTGTCGCCGGCAGTGATGGCCGCCAACTTCCTCGACGACGTCGCCGCCTTCTTCGCGCGGCTGGCCGGGCTGGGCAGCGCTGACCCGTGCACATTCCACGGCGCGCAGGGGCCGGTGGCCGGCGACGCCGCCTATCACGACATGGCCAAACTGTTCGGCTTTGACACCCAGCCGGCGACCTTTCCCTATGCCTGCCGCCTTGGCGGCGAACACGACCACACCGCGTGCCTGGCGGATTTTGCGCAGCGGCTCAACGCCTTCTTCTTTGGCGAGCACCTCACGCGCAAGACCGCGTTTGCCTACGGCAGCGGCTACACCCAGCTTGCCCCCGCGCGCACCGTGTATCCCGGCAACTACATCGTCAACTACGCCGGGCTCAAATACGTCATCCCCTTTGGCCACCTGCGCCTGCGCATGTCCGGCCCCACCGCCGGGCGGCTGATCGCCGCCGAAATCGGCCCCCGCTTTGCCTCGTTCAACATGCCCAACCTGCACCGCCGCACCACCGAGGCGGGCCTGGGCGACGACTTCCGCCCCGGCGTGGAACTGGACGAGGCCCGCGTGGATGTGTCCAACGAATTCGAGCGCCAGTTCTTTGGCGACCTGATGCTGTTTGCCACCGAAGACCTGGTGAAGCACGCCGACGTGAACCAGCCCTTTGCGCAGGACGCGATCGAAGCCGCCGTCGCGCAGAAAGAAGCCGAACTGCTGGCGCTGTACCAGCACAAGCACCAGGCCATCGGCGAGAAAAACCGGCAACTCCGCGCGCTGGTGTTCGACGCCGGCCATTGGTGGCTGCATGCCGGCAAACACGCGCCCGCCATCGCCCACGCACTGGGGCAGGTGCGCACCTTCATCGACAACATCGACCGCAACTTTGGCGAGCACGCCACCGCCTGGCACCAGATCCAGTCCGCCGAGCATCGCGCCGAGCGCAAGCGACAGATCGTGGAGGCCTTGATGGACTACCGCGCCGAGCGGGATGCGTGGGATGGGTTGTTCTGAGGGCGAAGCAGGAAAACCTTAGCCACCCTGAATCGTCATTCCGGCGGACGCCGGAATCCAGTCAAAGTAAAACGCTGGACCCCGGCGTGCGCCGGGGTGACGATGCTGGGGTTCTGTGGACTTGTGGAACGGCCCCCCTCACAACACCAGCGAATCCCGCGCCCCAGCAATCATCTCCTCCCGGCATTCCCGATACGCCGCCTGCGCCGCCCGCATCGCATCCTCCGGAATCACCACCGCCGAATAATCGCTCCGCCCCCGGTCGATCCGCCCGCTGCGAACCCGCTCCGACGTATCCCCCCGGCGCGCCTTCCCCGTCTGGCTGAACACCTCGTAGCGCTCGCTCAAGGGCGAATCCAGTTCCAGCCATGCCGTCAGCCTGGGCAGCAGCGTCTCCGGCGCGCGCTGCAGCAGCTCTGCATCAAAGTAGCGGTAGGGCCAATCGGTCGTCCGGCAAAACCCGGCCAGCGCTCGCACCCGCTCGATATAATAGTTGGCCGCTTGCACCGGCGAGGCATACAGGTCCGGGTCCAGCTTCTGCGCGAACAGATGCACGATGCTCCTGATCGTGTGCGCCGGCTCCGCCAGCGCCACCAGTATCTTGATATCGGCCCGCCCCAGCCGTTCGGGCTTCAACGCATAGTCGTTGTGCAGCAGCTTGTCGAACAGGTAGCGGCTGTCCGGCTTGAGCGCCTCGTCCTGTTGCAACGCCGCCAGCTGCCTGTCCAGCGCAGCGGGCTCTTCATAGCCGAGGTGCATTTCGTAATAGCCGTTGATCTGCGGGTGCGAACCGAGAATATGCCCCGCCAGGCTGGTATAGGCGCGCATGTGGCTCAGCAGGAAGATTCTGGCGTAGGGGTCGAACACAGTGCTCAGGGAATCGGACTTTATTGTCAATCTATTGGCCAAGCCTGCCTTGCGGCAAGTAGGCCATTTCGCTGAAGCGGTTGGCTAGTAGGGGTAGGTTGCCGTGGAACGCTATGACGCCTCCGCCTTGTTCAGGCCATCGAAGATGATTTGCCGCAGCATACTGTTGTCTGCGGCGCGGACACAGAAGATGGAAGCCTGGATATAGGTGTTGGTTTCGTCCGTCGCTTCGCCGAGGGTCGGGCTGTAGTCGACGGGGCCGTAACCGTTGTACATGGCGATGAGATCGAAGAACAAGCGGGTGATGCGTCCATTCAGTTCGTAAAACGGATGCAGGGCGATGAGCTCACACTGGTAGTGCGACATGCGTTCGGCGAACTTCTCCTTTGGCCAGTCGGCAGCCTGCTTGAGATAGTCTTCCTGTTCCAGTTGCCGAAACAGGCGCTGGGACTCTTTTTCCAGAAACTCGGCCCGGCAGAACAGCGAGCCGCCTTTACTCATGTCCACGCTGCGGTATTCGCCTGCCCAGTCGTACAGACTTGCCCAGGTGCGCTGATGCAGAGACTTGAAATAGGCCTCGTCGAAGCGGGTGGCGGGTTGCAGTTCGTCGATGAAAGTCTGATAGGCCTGTTGCAGCAGGGTTGCTTCGATTTCGTGCAGCAGGTCGGCTTCGGTTATCCCCAGACGATTCTTGGGGATATCCGTGCCCGGAAGATAGATGTCACTTTTCCCGAACTGATACCTGGACACGTTGCTGTTCCATCAGCGCTTTTGCCTGCGCCTTTGTCTTCACGGATACAGCGGACTTGCAGCCTTCGATCCGCATGGAGGTTTGAACAGCCTTGATGACTTTCACATTAATAGCGGCTGTAGTCTTCACTCTTCCCTCCTGAAATTGACTCGCCAATTTGGGGCCAGGCTGAAACCACCAGCCTTGGCGGGTGCTGATGAAATCATTCTAACAAGCCCCCCCTAAAACGCCAACGCATAAAAGCGATTTTATTCAAATGCTTATGCGTGATTTAGGCACTATAAATCATCCCCAAGTACCGAAAGAATGGAACAGCGCATATTCAGTCATGTTCGCTTCGAGCGGATCGCTCCCGATGCCGGGCCACCCACTCGATCGCGGCAGCAATCAGCAGGATCGCGAGGAACAACAGGTAGGGTGCAAACTGGTTGACGTGCGCCGCCCAGACATTGAGCTCGTTCAGCAGCAGCGCCCACAGGCCAATCGCGATATAGGTCGACACCAGCACCACCGCCAGATTCACCCAGGGGCGCAAGCCGATCAGAAACCCGATGATCGCCCCCACCACCGGCCCCGTCATCCAGAACGGCGCAAACACGAAAACAAACAGGCCGGCGATGCCGAACTTGCGCACCACGCCCCCGCCGGACTCCGCCGCGTGGTGGATGCTCGTGATGAAAGGCTCCAGCCTGCGCAGCCTGATCAGATGCTGCGTGCTCTGCACGAATAGCGGGTAGATCACCAGCACCTGGATCGTCTCGATCAGGATGTTGAGCGGCACCACCTGGGCATGGCCGAAACCGCTTGCATAGCCGAAGGACATCCCCGCCTCGCGGCCGATGATCAGGTTCAGCCCGGTCATGATCGCGTAGGGAAGAATGTGGTCCGGATACAGGTGCCACCCGATCCCGAACGCCAGCAGCATCAGGCCGGTGAGCGCCAGGCCGATGCCCAGCATCCGGCCTTCGGGGCTAGCGAAAAGGGTTTCGTGTATACGGGGGCTTTGGTTCATCTAGTTATGAGCGAAAGCTATGCTCTGAGCTGGCCCGTTCCTACAAACTCAAGTGAGCCCACACTAAAAACGGGCCAAATAACTGACAGGGTCTAGCCTGACTTTGTCCTGTATACGCCCACTTAAGTCAAACATTTTTGGTTGCCGTCGAAACTCGAACAGCCGATAGAGATGAAACTGTTCGGCAAAAGCTGCCGAAAAGTCTGTTTCGTTACGACTGATGAAAAATGGGGTTTCTTTTCCAAAGGCAGTGGTCTTGACCTCTATAAAGCGCTCCCGTCCATCTGGTTCGTATGAAAGGACATCAAATCCCAATCCATCCCCTTTGGTCTTTGAAACCTGTTCCACCTTGTCGCTCAAGTGTGGAGTGCCAAGATTATTTAAACGGATACGTTCGTAAGCAAGTACGAATTCCTCTCCGGCTGCACCTAGCGAACGATTGCGTGCTTCACGCGCAAGATAGTCTCTTTGAATACCCTTATTCCTGGCCGAATAGACAGCCTTCGGCTCGGAGACTTCCATCATTATTGGTGGGGGTTCGATAACAAAATTGAAATCCGGAACAAGCGGCATGACAGCAGGTTGCTCAGCTGCGCTGATAGCTGAACGATCAAAATGTTGATCCTGCGAAAGATGGTCTTGCACTACGTCAAAAAGAATTGACTGGTAGTTCGAAAGAGGTTTGTAGCCGCTGATATATGGACAACCCAGGTCAATTAATACCGCACTAATGTTCTGATGTTTACGCTCGACCGAACCTTCCGAGCGATCCCTAAGTTTATTTAGTAGATTTCTGCGATGCTCGCTCTTGTTGTAGGCCTGTCCTGACAATTCGAGAGTGAGCATATGCAGGTAATCAGAAACTGCTGCTTCTACTTCCTCTCGCGTCCATGCCTTTGCTTGCTGTTCCTGTAGTGGATCCAAGACCGCCTCCCCCTTGTTTGTTATCAAATTGATTCTTGTAGAACAAGGCATGCATACTCACGACGCCGTGGGTAACTCATTGTGCCTAAAGCTTTGCTTGCTTCTCTAGCCAAATTTTCTCGAACTTGCGCTTCTCTCTGACATAGAGATTGCCGCACTCGACCATCACGTCATGCTGGGTGGCGTTTTCGCATTGCTCGGACTTTTTGTAGAACTGTTTCCAGGCCGCTTCCTTGAGACGTTCGGCCTCCTGCTGTGCAGCCTGTCTTTCCATCTCTTGGCGCTTGAAATCTAGTTCCATCTGCTTTTGCCGGGTACGCTCGCGTTCGACGGCGAGCTGATACTGCCGGGATCGCTCGGCCTGTGCCTGCATATTGGTCTGGAGCTCGGTCGTGGCCTGCTGCATCGCCTGGCCAACCTGATGGATCATGTATTTGGTGTAGAGAATGTTGCCGATATAGACGCCGACAGCCACCACCAACACGCCAATGACGGCTTTGAGCATGGGGTCCATGCTCTTGTTGCTTTGCCGATTATTGTTCAAATCATCCATGTGGCGCCTTGCGATTTTCTAGTTATCAAATGCAGCGCTGCGCTACCGGGTACCTTGTGTTTTAAGGCCACTGGGTCGCCCCCTGTTTTTGTTCTCTGCCCGATCTTCGCACATCCGGCAAGTAACCGGCACCTGTGCGTCAAAGCAACTGCGAAACCTCGAACACCGCATCGATCCCCTCCCCGTTCCACTGATATTCCAGGTAGGCAGCGTGCAGGCAGTTTTTCACCAGCGCGGTGCGCAGCGCGGCAAGGCACTGGCCGCCGGGGTGGCGCACGGAGGGGTAGACAATGCCGAGCGCGCCTTCGGCCCGCAGAGTGCGGCCGATGGTTTGCGGGTAGCTGTAGTCGTTGGGGTCGACGATGCGCGGTTCGGTTTGCGCGATCTTGCGCAGGTCGGCCACCTTGCCTTGCGCGTCCACGGTGTATTGCCGCATTTGCAATCGCATCGGGGGCTCGCGGGTGGCCTGCATGAACAGGGCGGCGTGATAGCGGGTTTCGGCGATGGCGGTGTCGGGCTTGCGTGCGCAATAGAACACGCCATAGCTGCCGTCGCTGAAGCGGCTGCCCTGCGGGTTCAGGTGGGTGAAGGCAGCCATGATGCAGGTGCTGCCGGGGCCGAACAGCCGCTCGTCGGGGGGGACCAGATTGATCTCGCCGACTTCGTCGCGGATGCGGTCGTTGGTCATGGCCTCCAGCGCATAGAGGGCGTCAAAATCCTCGGGGCTGGCCACGCGCTCGAACAGGCCGATGGAAGGAAAGCGACTGGGGATGACGCGGTAGGCCGGGTTCCAGCCCAGGCGCGTGGTGGGATAGGTCAAGCCAGCCACGCCTACGCCCAACCACCGCGCCGGGCATCCAGATACTGGCGCACGGCCACCAGGTCGGCAACGTTGCCGCCGAGCATGCGATCAAGCGCGCTCTTGCCGCCAAAGAGCGGCGCGGTATTGGGCTTTTTCACCCAGGCATCGGCCGCCGCGGTTGATGGCAGCAGCACCTGCAACGCCTTGTAGATGCCCAGCAGGTAAGACAGGCGCTCGAGCGTGTCGCGCTTGAGATCGGCGCTCTCGGGCGCGGACTTCCATTTAAAAAAGGTCGACCGGCCCGGGGTGCCCAGCAGCACCATCTGCGCGTCGGTGCTGAGCCCCCAGTCGCGCGCGATGTTGAAGAAGGCGCGCAGGCCGGCGGCAGACAGGTCGCGGCTGCTGGGTTTGGGTTGGGCTTTTACGGCGTGTGCTGGGGTTTGCATCGTGCCCTCCTTGCCAGTGTCTTGATGAACATGTTAATCAACATAGTCTATTTATGGACTATTGGCAAGGGCGATCGGATGAGCGAATCCATCTGGCATGCGCTCAAACCCCGCGTATTGACTGGGTGGCGGGCTGGGCACCTTCCAGCGTGTGCCCCGCCCCTGGCCCGCTAGAATTCTGATCTGCACAATCCCGAGAAATTTGCTCAAGCATTGTCTACAGTGGAAATGTCTTCGTTCTGACAGGAGACTGCCATGTCTACTCGTACCCTCCCCGACACCCCCATGCTCGACCAGCTGGAAAGCGGCCCCTGGCCCAGCTTTGTCACCGGGCTCAAGCGGCTGGCCCGCGAAAACCCGATGATGACCGACCTGATGGGCCAACTCGAAACCTCCTACCAAACCCGCAAAGGCTTCTGGAAAGGCGGCACGGTGGGGGTGTTCGGCTATGGCGGCGGCATCATCCCGCGCTTTACCGAACTGAAGGACGAATCGGGCAAGCCGCTGTTTCCCGAGGCGGCCGAATTCCATACCCTGCGCGTACAGCCGCCGGCCGGCATGCATTATTCGTCCGACCTGTTGCGCAAGCTGTGCGACGTCTGGATCGGCAACGGCGGCTCGGGCCTCATCGCGTTTCACGGCCAGTCCGGCGACATCATGTTTCAGGGCGTCAGCACCGCCAACGTGCAGGGGGTGTTCAACGGCCTCAACGAAATGGGCTTCGACCTCGGCGGCGCCGGCCCGGCGCTGCGCACCTCGATGTCGTGCGTGGGCGCGGCGCGTTGCGAAATGTCGTGCTTTGACGAGGCGCGCGCGTTGCGCACCGTCATCAACAACAACCTCGACGACATGCACCGTCCGTCGCTGCCCTACAAGTTCAAGTTCAAGTTTTCGGGCTGCCCCAACGACTGCGTCAACGCAATCCAGCGCTCGGACATGGCCACCATCGGCACCTGGCGCGACAACATCCGCGTGAACGAGGCGCAGGTGCAGGACTACTACCAGGCGCACGGCATGCACGACCTCTACAACGACGTGGTGAGCCGCTGCCCGACCAAGGCCATCACGGTGGTGCCGTCCGGCGAGGTGCAGGCGGGGCCACACACATCGGTGGCGCAGCTGGGCGACGGCCATGCGCTGTGCATCGACAACAAGAACTGCGTGCGCTGCATGCACTGCCTCAACGTGATTCCCGGCGGGCTGCTGCCGGGCACCGACAAGGGCGTGACCATCCTGGTGGGCGGCAAGGGCGTGCTGAAGATCGGCGCCACGATGGGTACCGTGGTGATCCCGTTCATGAAGCTGGAGACCGACGAGGACTTCGACAAGCTGAACGAGCTGGCGCGCAACGTGCTCGATTTCTTCGCCGAAAACGCGCTCGACCACGAGCGCACCGGCGAGATGATCGAACGCATCGGCCTGGCCAATTTCCTCGAAGGCATGGACATCCCGATCGACCCCAACATGATCCGGGAGCCGCGCTCCAACCCCTACTTCCGTTCCGACGACTGGGAAGAGCAGGCGGCCAAGTGGGTGGAATACAAGCAGCAGGCGGCGGCCTGAAACCTGCTCGCGCCGGGGCTTGGCTTCGGCGCTCGGCTGGACTAAACCAGAGACGATACGGCCACCGGGTTTCGGTGGCCGCCCACTTTGTTATGGAGGCGTGATCATGGCTATTCGACCCCTGTTTTACGCGCTCACCACTGCCGGCCTGCTGACGGGCGGCCTGCTGATGGTGCAATCCTCCGGCCCGGCTTCTGCGAAGGCCGAGTTCGACCCATTGCTGCAGGCGCAGGGCATGGCCTGCGTGGGCGGCGACAAGGGCCAACGGCTGATGGGCTATTACCAGAAACTCGCGGCCGCCAAGACCGAGGTGCGCCCCTTCCCGACCCAGGCGCCGGCGGCTGCGGAAGCCGCGTTCACGCCCCCGCCGCTGTGGGACAACCTCGGCACATTGCACTTTGCGATCAGCACGCCCGATGCAATCGCCCAGCGTTACTTCGACCAGGGGCTGAGGCTGGCGTACGCCTTTAACCACGCCGAGGCGGCGCGGGCGTTTCGCCAGGCGCAAAGCCTGGATCCGCACTGTGCCATGTGCCACTGGGGCGAGGCGCTGGTGCTGGGGCCCAACATCAATGCGCCGATGGACGCGTCGGCCAACGCGGCGGCGCTGGCTGCGATCGCGCGGGCGCAGACTCTGGCGAGCAAGGCCAGCGCGCGCGAACGCGATCTGATCGCAGCGCTCGCCCGCCGCTATGCCAGCGACCCCAAGGCGGATCGTGCCGCGCTCAATGCGGCCTATGCGGAGGCGATGGGCAAGGCGGCCGCGCGCTACCCGGACGATGCGCAGATCACGCTGCTGCATGTCGAAGCCTTGATGAATCTGTCGCCCTGGGATTACTGGGAAGCGGCCGGCGCGCGGCCCAAGGGCCGCACGGCCGAGATCCTCGCGGCGCTGGAGAAGGTGCTGCAGCGCCAGCCCGACCACCCCGGCGCCATCCACTACTACATCCACATGGTGGAAGCCTCCACCGATCCCCGTCGCGCGCTGCCCTACGCCGACCGGCTCGGCAGCCAGATGCCCGGCGCGGGGCACCTGGTGCACATGCCATTTCACATTTACTACCGTGTGGGGCAATACAAGGACGCGATCGAGGCCAACCGCCGCGCGGTGGCGGCAGACGAGGCCTATCTCGCCGAGGCCCGGCCCGAGGGCATCTACCCGCTGGCCTACTACCCGCACAACATCCATTCGCTGATGACGTCGGCGCAGATGGCGGGCGACGGCGCCAGCGCGGTGGCGGCAGCGGAAAAGCTCGCGCGCGTGGTCAGCCAGGACGCCGGGCGCAGCATCGCCTGGGTGCAGCCGATCCTGGTGGCGCCCTACTTCGCCCATGCCCAATTCAGTGAGCCCGCCACCACGCTTGCGCTGCCCGACCCGGGCAACGAACTGCCCTACGTCAAGGCCATGTGGCACTACGCGCGCGGCGTGGCGCAGGCGTGGCGCGGTGAACCGGCCGCCGCGCGGGCCGAGGTGGCCGCCCTGCGGCGCCTGGCGCAAGGCAGCGATTTTGCCGGATTGGTTGAGGCCGGCGTGCCCGCGCCGGACGTGATCGCGCTGGCAGAGCACGTGATGCTGGGGCGCATCGCGCAGGCCGCCGGCGACTGGACACAGGCGCGCGCCGAGTTCGAGCAGGCGGTGGCGCTGGAGGACAAACTCGTCTATTCGGAGCCGCCCTACTGGTACTACCCGGTGCGCCAGTCGCTGGGGGCGGTGCTGCTGGCCGCCGGCAAACTGGACGAGGCCGAGACAGTCTTCCGGCAGAGCCTGCTGCGCGCGGCCAACAACGGCTGGGCGCTGCACGGTCTGGCGACGACCTACCAGCGTCTCGGCAAACAGGGCGCGGCGGACACCGCGCGCAATCAGTTCACCCGGGCCTGGCTCGGGTCGGCGCCCCCGGAGCTTGCCCGGCTGTAGTCCGGCGGGGCCGGGCTCAGCCGCGAAGGCAGCCCTCAGGCTTTCGCGGCTTCGTCGTCCAGCTTCTTCAGATGCGTCAGCTTGTCGGCGATCTTGCCTTCGAGGCCGCGCGGGAGTGGGCGTGTAGAACTGCTGTTTCTGGAGGTCGTCGGGAATAGCGTTTGCCGGCGGCAAGCCTGCCTGCCGTTGTGGGTCTTATCGGCTCAGCAACTCGAAGAGCGGTTCGTTAATATAGAAATTTGTTCGTCTGAGTTTCGTCTTGCGTAGCAATCCTGCGGCCTCCAAAGCCTCAAGATATTTGACCGCCGTTGGCCGCGATACGCCGAGGTCGCGCTCGACGAACTCGGTCTTGGTGTAAGGATGGCGGAACAGATTATTCAGCAAATCCTGGCTGTATATCTTGGGCATATCGTTCCGTAGCCGCTGTTTCGTTGCCTGCATCAGATCGCGAATACCACGCACCTTGGTTAGCGTCTCGCGCGAGGTTTCCTCCACTGCACTGAGCATGTAGAGCACCCAGCCTCCCAGTCATCTCGCTCCCTCACCGCCTGCAAACCCTGGTAGTAATCCGGCTTGTGCCGAACGATATATCGGCTGAGATAAAGCACCGGCACGTCGAGCAGGCCGTGCATCACCAGGTGAAGCAGGTTGAGAATCCGGCCGGTGCGTCCGTTGCCGTCGTAAAACGGGTGGATGCTTTCGAATTGGAAATGCAGCACTGCCATGCGAACCAGCGGATCGGGATCGCCCGGTTCGTTGCGATGGAAATGCTCCAGGAAATTCGCCATCAGCTGTTCGATCTCCGCCGGATCTTGCGGGGGCTGATAAACGACTTCCCCGGTATTCTGGTTTTTCAGCACGGTTCCCGGCAGTTTGCGCAGGCCGGCTCGATTTTGTTCCAGCGCCCCCTGAATTTCGAGCACGTCGTCCAACCGCAAAAAACCCTGCTCCCGCACATGTGCGAGACCGATCTTGAGCGCGGTCGCGTAATGGTGGACTTCCTTTGCTGCCGCACTGGGAAACTGCCCCGAGATGACATCGCCCTGGAACAACTGGTCTTCCGTGGTGATGATGTCCTCGATTTCCGATGAATCCTTCGCTTCCTGCAAAGCCAGGGTGTCGATCAGGATCGCCTCGTTGGGTATCGTTGCCGCCGCCCCTTTCAACTCCGCCAGCGCGCGATGCGCGCGCGCTGCCAACCGCAGCACTGCGGGCGTCTCCAGTTCAATGCTGCTCGGCACCGGCAAGGGTTTCAGTTGATCAGGCATGAGTAAAGAAATACGCGATTTTTTTACACGACTTCAATGACGTGTAAAGAATACTCCAGTTTTCTTTACATATCGCGAGAATCTAGGCGAACTGGATGCGTGGGATCAGGAGCCAGAAATTCTTACGCCTTTCCCGCCTCCTCATCCAGCTTGCGCAAATGCGCCAGCTTGTCGGCGATCTTGCCTTCGAGGCCGCGCGGGGTGGGCGCGTAGAACTGCTGTTCATCGAGGTCGTCGGGAAAGTAACGCTCGCCGGCGGCGTAGGCCTCGGGCTCGTCGTGGGCGTAGCGGTAGGCGCGTCCGTAGCCAAGCTCCTTCATCAGCTTGGTCGGCGCGTTGCGCAAGTGGATGGGGACGTCGTTGGAGGGGTTGGACTGCACGAAGGCGCGCGCGGCGTTGTAGGCAACGTAGGCGGCGTTGCTCTTGGGGGCGCAGGCCATGTAGAGGCAGGCCTGGGCGAGCGCGAGTTCGCCTTCGGGGGAGCCCAATCTTTCGTAGGTTTCGACGGCGTCGAGCGCGAGTCTTAATGCGCGCGGGTCGGCGAGACCAATGTCCTCAGAAGCCATGCGGATCAGTCGGCGGCCGAGGTAGCGCGGGTCGGCGCCGCCGTCGAGCATGCGCACCAGCCAGTAGAGCGAGGCGTCGGGGTCGGAGCCGCGCACGCTTTTGTGCAGCGCGGAAATCTGGTCGTAGAAGGCTTCGCCACCCTTGTCGAAGCGGCGTAAAGACTGGGCTAACGCGTTCTCGACGAAGGCGGCGTCGACTTCCTTCACCTGCGAGGTGCGCGCAGCGGTGTCGAGCTGTTCCAGCAGGTTGAGCAATTTGCGGGCGTCGCCGTCGGCGTAGGCGGCCAGCAGCTTGTCGACGCCCTCCCCCAGCTTCAGGTCGGGCAGTTCTGTCAGCGCGCGCTGCATCAGCTGGCCGAGTTCGTCGGGCGTGAGCGATTTCAGCACGTAGACCTGGGCGCGCGACAACAGCGCACCGACGACTTCGAACGATGGGTTTTCGGTGGTGGCGCCGATGAAGGTGAAGAGCCCGGATTCGACGTGCGGCAGGAAGGCATCCTGCTGCGACTTGTTGAAGCGGTGCACTTCGTCGACGAACAGGATGGTGGCGCGACCGAGGGTCTGGTTCATGCGCGCGCGCTCGACGGCTTCGCGGATGTCCTTGACGCCGGAGAGCACCGCCGAGATCGCAATGAAGTCGGCGCCGAAAGCCTGCGCGGTCAGCCGCGCCAGCGTGGTCTTGCCGACGCCCGGCGGCCCCCACAGGATCATCGAATGCAGCTTGCCGGAATCGAAGGCGAGCCGTAGCGGCTTGCCGGGACCGAGCAGGTGGGTTTGCCCGACGACGTCGGCGAGCGTGTGCGGGCGCAGGCGCTCGGCGAGCGGTGCGTGCGGATCGTCACGCGCGGGTGCGGGGGTGTCGGTCTGGAACAGGTCGGGGGTGCTCATGTGCGCGAAATTATCCCCCAGAACCCCGGCGCCGTTGCGGGCGATGTAACGGGATCACTCGCCGATGATATCGGCGCCCTTGGGTGGGGTGAAGGTGAAGCGCGACGCCGGGATACTCGGGTTGCGTACCATCCTGGTGAGCTTGAGCGTGGTGCGCTGGCCGAAGAAGTCGAACAGGTCCATCTGCACCAGAGTGTCACCCTTGAAGCCCATGCGGATGCGCTCGAAACTGGTGTCCTTGGTTTTGGGGGTGGCGTCCAGCCATTCCAGGCCGTCAGCAACGCCGGCGTCTTTCAGGACGAAGTATTTCTCGATGGCGTTGTCGCCGGCCAGCAGGGCGGCCGGGGTGCCGGCGATGACGTCGCCGAGCGTCCTGACGGTGACCTGGTCGAGGTCGGTGTCGTACAGCCATAGCTTGGTGCCGTCGCCCACGATCACCTGTTCATAAGGCTTGTTGTAATCCCAGCGGAATTTGCCGGGGCGGGCAAAGGCCATCTTGCCGCTGGCCTGCTGCGTGACGCGGCCGTTCTTGTCGGCCACGGTCTGGGTGAAGTCGGCCTCGGCGGTTTTGGCGCCGGCAATGAAGGCCTGCAGACGGTCGACGCCACCAGCGTGGGCTGCGCCGCCGAGGGCGAACGCGAAGAGCAGGAACAGTAGACGCATGGGATCAGGATTCCGGAAATAAAAAAGTGCGCCACGGGGGCGCACTTAAGCAGACCTTGCGGCGCTGCGGAAGTTTACTGCTTTTTGGATTTGAAGCTGACCAGCGAGTAAAGCGGGCACCAGCCGATGATGGCGGTGGCCAGCATGAACATGCTGGTGTAGCCCGCCGCCAGCGTGGGGCCGGTGGGGGTCATCGCCCAGTAAATCAGGCCCGCGGCAATGACGACGCGGGTAATACGGTCTGCTACGCTCATGTTGCTCATATTCGTTCTCCTTTGACGATTGGATAAATCGCCATCCGCCTGGGGTCTGCCATCACGCGTGCGCTGGATCAGCGCGTGCAGGACATCAGGCCCCCTTCTCGTTCTCTTCCCTAATCCGCCGATCACTTCGTGCACTTTCGACAAAAATTCAGGCTTCGAATCGAAGTCAATAGTACGATCGGCGTGCGGACAGCGTTACCGGTCGATTCCAACGAGGGATAAACAACCGTACTGCCTGTTACGACGCCGTTCATGGCTTCTGTAGGCTTCTTGAGGCTGTTGGCAAACATTTATTTGGATCGCCTGGATTTGTGTTGTTTACAGACAACGTTTGCATCATAAATGGCGTCTGGATGCGGCTTCCGGACTGATGAGAAAATGCCATTGCGATCGAAAATAAAACAGTGCGCCCGCGGGCGCACTGTTTTTGTTGGGCAACCGGGACCCGCCCGGCTATTTCACGCGATCAGCGGCACGATCAGCAAGGCCACGATGTTGATGATCTTGATCAGCGGGTTGATGGCGGGGCCGGCGGTGTCCTTGTAGGGATCGCCCACGGTGTCGCCGGTGACGGCGGCCTTGTGCGCTTCGCTGCCCTTGCCGCCGTGGTTGCCTTCCTCGATGTATTTCTTGGCGTTGTCCCATGCGCCGCCGCCGGTGGTCATCGAGATCGCCACGAAGATGCCGGTGACGATCGCGCCGAGCAGCACGCCGCCGAGCGCCTGCGGACCGAGGATGACGCCGACCAGTACCGGAACCAGCACGGGCAGCAGCGAAGGCACGATCATTTCCTTGATCGCCGCCTTGGTCAGCATGTCGACCGCGCGCGAGTAATCGGGCTTGGCGGTGCCGGCCATGATGCCGGGGATCTCCTTGAACTGGCGGCGCACCTCCACCACCACCGAGCCGGCAGCGCGGCCGACCGCTTCCATGCCCATGGCGCCGAACAGGTAGGGAATCATGCCGCCGATGAAGAGGCCGATGATGACCATGTGGTTCGACAGGTCGAACAGGGTAACGTCACCGGTCATCGCTTCCAGCGCATGGGTGTAGTCGGCGAACAGCACCAGCGCGGCGAGCCCGGCCGAACCGATGGCGTAGCCCTTGGTGACGGCCTTGGTGGTGTTGCCGACGGCGTCGAGCGGATCGGTGATGTCGCGGATCGCGCTCGGCAGGTCGGCCATTTCGGCGATGCCACCGGCGTTGTCGGTGATCGGGCCGTAGGCGTCGAGGGCGACGATGATGCCGGTCATCGACAGCATGGCGGTGGCGGCGATCGCGATGCCGTACAGGCCTGCGAACGTGTAGGACGCCCAGATCGCCAGACACACCGCCAGCACCGGCGCCGCGGTGGATTTCATCGACACGCCGAGGCCGGCGATGATGTTGGTGCCGTGACCGGTGGTGGATGCCTGCGCGATGTGACGCACCGGCGCATATTCGGTGGCGGTGTAGTACTCGGTGATGACGACCATCGCAGCGGTCAGCACCAGGCCGATCAGCGCGGCGTAATACAGGTTCATCGCCGGGATCAGGGTGCCGTCGCTCAGCGCGAGGCCGTCGCCGATCAGCATCGTGGTCACCGGATAGAAGGCGATCAGGCTGAGGCCGCCCGCGACCGCAAGGCCGCGATACAGCGCGTTCATGATCTTGCCGCCGTCGCGCGCCTTGACGAAGAAGGAGCCGACGATGGAGGCGACGATCGACACCGCGCCCAGCGCCAGCGGGTAGATCACCGCGCCGGTGCCGGAGAACATCAGCGCGCCGAGCAGCATGGTGGCGATCAGCGTCACCGCATAGGTCTCGAACAGGTCGGCCGCCATGCCGGCGCAGTCGCCGACGTTGTCGCCCACGTTGTCGGCGATCACCGCCGGGTTGCGCGGGTCGTCCTCGGGAATGCCGGCTTCGACCTTGCCCACCAGGTCGGCGCCGACGTCAGCGCCCTTGGTGAAGATGCCGCCGCCGAGACGCGCGAAGATGGAAATCAGCGAGCCGCCGAAGCCGAGGCCGACCAGCGCATGGATCGCCTCCATCGGGGTCGAGCCCATCGCGGTCAGCACGGCGTAGTAGCCGGCCACACCCAGCAGGCCCAGGCCCACCACCAGCATGCCGGTGATGGCACCGCCCTTGAAGGCGACGTTGAGCGCAGCATTCAGGCCGTGCGACGCGGCTTCGGCAGTGCGCACGTTGGCCCGCACCGAGACGTTCATGCCGATGTAGCCCGCCGCACCCGAGAGCACCGCGCCGATCAGAAAGCCGATCGCCGTGTGCGCGCCCAGTGCCAGCCACAGCGCAACGAACAGCACCGCGCCCACCATGCCGATGGTGGTGTACTGGCGGTTGAGGTAAGCCTGAGCCCCCTGCTGGATCGCCAGCGCAATTTCCTGCATGCGCGCGTTGCCAGCCGGTTTTTTCAGGATCCAGCCGATCGATACCACACCGTATAGCAGGGCCAGAATTGCACTGGCCAACACCCATATCAACTGCGTCTCCATCTACTCCTCCTTGTCGTTTTGTGGACCTTCGAAGCCTGCGTGAAAAACAAAACGGCAGCCTGCGCTGCCGTATTTCCTGCTATTTGCCCATCGCCAGCCCGCCCTCGAAGCGCGTGCCGGGCTCGAACCCGAAGATCCGGTCGAGCTCGAGCTCCCGGATCATCTGATCAACCGCGTCCTGCCCATGCTCGCGCTGCACCTCGGACAAGATCAGCTTGGCCGAATTGCCGTTGTAGAAGCCGCCGAAGTCGGCTTGTACCTTGAGCAGTTGTCTGGCGCGGTCGAGTGTCATGACTGTCGCGAGGCGCGAGAAGCGAGGCGTGGAGCGAAACCTCGCCCTTCCCCCTTCTCCCTTCCCCCTTCACTCACAGCTTGAACGCCGCCAGCTTCTTCGCCACCGCGACGTTCTTCAACGTCACGTAGACCGGCAGGCCGTTCTTGTACTTCGGATAGTCCTCGCCCTGGATCAGCGGCGTCAGATAGCGCTTGCACTTGTCGGTGATGCCGAAGCCATCCTTGGTGATGAAGTCGCGCGGCATGAATTTCTCGACGTTGGCGACATCCTTCAAATCCGCCATGCCAATCTTGTACTTGTAGGGCGAATCGGAAATGCGATCGACGGTGGGCATCACCGAGTTGTGGCCTTTCACGGCCAGCTCGACGGCCTTCTTGCCCAGCTCGTAGGCCTGCTTGACGTCGGTCTTCGACGCGATGTGGCGCGCGGCGCGCTGCAGGTAGTCGGCGACGGCCCAGTGGAACTTGTGGCCGAGCGCGTCCTTGATCATGTTGGCGACCACCGGCGCGGCGCCGCCGAGCTGCGCATGGCCGAAGGCGTCGCGCGTGCCCTGCTCGGCGAGGAACTTGCCATCCGGGTAGTGGCAGCCTTCGGAGACGACGACGGTGCAGTAGCCGTGCTCCTTCACCAGCTTGTCGACGCGGGCGAGGAATTTCTTCTGGTCGAATTCGATTTCCGGGAACAGGATGACGACCGGAATGCCGTGATCCTCGACCAGGCCGCCGGCAGCGGCGATCCAGCCGGCGTGACGGCCCATCACTTCGATCACGAACACCTTGGTCGAAGTCTTGGCCATCGAGCGCACGTCGTAGCTGGCTTCCAGCGTGGACACGGCGATGTACTTGGCGACCGAGCCGAAGCCGGGGCAGCAGTCGGTGATCGGCAGGTCGTTGTCGACGGTCTTCGGCACGTGGATGGCCTGGATCGGGTAGCCCATCTGCTCGGACAGCTGGCTGACCTTGAAGCAGGTGTCGGCCGAATCACCGCCGCCGTTGTAGAAGAAATAGCCGATGTTGTGCGCCTTGAAGACTTCGATCAGGCGGGCGTATTCGCGCTTGTTGGCTTCGAGCGACTTCAGCTTGAAGCGGCAGGAACCAAACGCGCCGGACGGCGTGCTGCGCAATGCAGCGATCGCGGCGGCGGATTCCTTGCTGGTGTCGATCAGGTCTTCGGTGAGCGCACCGATGATGCCGTTGCGACCGGCGTAGACCTTGCCGATCTTGTCCTTGTGCTTGCGCGCGGTTTCGATCACGCCGCTGGCGGACGCGTTGATGACGGCGGTGACGCCGCCGGACTGTGCGTAAAAGGCGTTCATTTTTTTCGCCATGATGGTGCTGTCTCCTTGATTTTCTGTGTGGTCGTTTGCAAAAACAAAAAGCCAGCGCGTGCTGGCTTCTAAATTCAACTATTGCCGGACGCCTCGTTCTCGGCGAGGCGCTTGGCCTCCTCGTCGGCCTGCATTTTCAGCAGCGTGGTGACGCAGTCGCCGATGTCGTCGTATTCCTCGCGGCCGGTCGCGAAGCGATCGCGAATCCGGTAGAAGAACATGCTGCGATAGCGCGAATCACCGGTTTTCGACAACACGAAATGACAGCCGCGCTCGTTCCAGTAGAAGCCCGGGCACAGGGTCAGTTCGCGGTCGTCGATATGCAGGCGAATTTCGGTTTCGACATCCTGGATCTCGACCGCCTTGCCGTAGCGTTCCTTCACCGCGCCGGTCACGATCCAGCGTTCGGTGTCGGTCATCGGATGAATCTGCTGCGGCATGGCGGTCTGGCGTGAAATTAACCCAGGGCGGCGAAGATCGAATCGCGGATCCCTTCGACCTTGCCGGTGCCGGGGACCTTGATGTACTTGGGTGCGCCGGCATCGCCACGCGCGGCCCAGTCGCCGTAGTACTTCACCAGCGGCTCGGTCTGCGCATGGTAGATGTCGAGGCGTTTCTTCACGGTGGCTTCGGTGTCGTCGTCGCGCTGGATCAGGTCTTCGCCGGTGACGTCGTCCTTGCCTTCGATGCGCGGCGGATTGAACACGACGTGGTAGGTGCGGCCCGATGCGACGTGGACGCGGCGGCCCGACATGCGCTTGACGATTTCGGCGTCGGGGACGTCGATCTCGACCACGAAGTCGATCGGCACGCCGGCGGCCTTCATCGCCTCGGCCTGCGGAATGGTGCGCGGAAAGCCGTCGAACAGGTAGCCGTTCTGGCAGTCGGCTTCGGTCAGGCGGGCTTTCACCATGCCGATGATGATGTCGTCGGACACCAGGCCGCCGGCGTCCATGATGGCCTTGGCCTTCATGCCGAGCTCGGTGCCGGCCTTGATCTGCGCACGCAGCATGTCGCCGGTGGAGATTTGCGGGATGCCGTACTTTTCCTTGATGTAATTGGCCTGGGTGCCTTTACCGGCGCCAGGGCCGCCCAACAGAATCAAACGCATTGCGAGTCTCCCTTGATTGATATGAGGATGCCAAACCGCCTAAGCCTAAGCCAAGCACGATGCGAGCAACACTTAAAAATTTTTATTGGGGGATTCAAGCGGCTGCTATGCCGCGGCAAACAGGCTACGGACGCGCGCCAGATCTTCCGGCGTATCGACGCCGGGGGCCGGCGCCATGGGCGTGATGCCGAGGCTGATGCGGTAGCCGTGCCATAGCACGCGCAGCTGTTCCAGCATTTCGTGGCGTTCCAGCGGCGAGCTGGCCAGGTCGGCGTAGGTGCGCAGGAAACCGGCGCGGTAGGCATACAGGCCGATGTGGCGCAGCGCGCCGAATTCGTGCGGCATCGGTTGCCGGTCGGCGAAGGCGTCGCGCGGCCACGGCACCGGCGCACGGCTGAAATACAGCGCATAGCCGGCTTCGTCGGCCACCACCTTGACGACATTGGGATTGATGAAGTCGGCGTGGTCGTGGATCGGATGCGCCAGCGTGGCCATCACCGCGTCGTCGTGCAGGATCAGCTGCCGCGCGGCTTCGCGGATCAATGCCGGATCGATCAGCGGTTCATCGCCCTGCACGTTGACCACCAGGGTGTCGTCGGCCCAGCCAAGGGTTTCGGCCACTTCGACCAGGCGCTCGGTGCCGGACTGGTGATCGGGCGAGGTCATCAACGCCTGATGGCCGTCAGCCTCGACCGCCTGCTGCACGCGCACGTCGTCGGTGGCGACGACGACCGATTCGGCCCCCGCCTGCAACGCGCGATCGAGCACGTGCAGCACCATCGGCCGCCCGCCGATGTCGGCCAGCGGCTTGCCCGGCAGTCGACTCGATGCATAGCGCGCGGGGATGACGACGCTGAAATGCATGCTCAGCCGCCGTGGATTTCGTCGGGATTCAGGGTGCGGGCTTCTTCCGGCAGCATCACCGGGATGTCGTCGCGAATCGGATAGGCCAGGCGGCAGGCCCGGCAAACCAGTTCCTGCGCGGGCTTTTTCCAGTCGAGTGGTCCCTTGCAGACCGGACAGACAAGGATATCAAGTAGCTTCGGGTTCATTCGTGAGTGTCCTGTAAAACGCGGGGGCAGCGTCCGTTTCCGGCTGTTGCGATTTGCTCTTGTAGAGATGGATGTCGGCAACCGAGAGCAGCGTGTTGAGGTCGTGGCCGTCCTGCGGGGCCTGGCTGGTGCCGAGGCTCACCGCCATCGGCAGGCCGTTGCTGTTGCTCCAGGCCTGGGTGCGCGTCTCGATGCGGTCGAAAATCTGCTGCATGTCCGCCTCGCTCCGCTGCGGCAGGATGGCGACGAATTCGTCACCGCCCCAGCGCCCGCATACGCCCATTTCAGCCGACTCGCTGAAAATCTGCGCGAACTCGGCCAGCACGCGGTCGCCGACGCCGTGGCCATAGCGGTCGTTGACGGCCTTGAACTGGTTGAGGTCGGCAAAAAGCACGGTG
Source organism: uncultured Thiobacillus sp. (assembly GCA_964623745.1). Lineage (GTDB taxonomy): Bacteria > Pseudomonadota > Gammaproteobacteria > Burkholderiales > Thiobacillaceae > Thiobacillus. The sequence continues at coordinate 30,657 of CAZUVC010000018.1, forward strand.
GCCGGCACCTCGGGATTCGCCCTGTCGAAAATGCGGTCGGCCGCCGCCAGCAGGCCGTGGCGGTTGAGCAGGCCGGTGAGGGTGTCGAAACGGCTGCGGTAGTCGAGCTGGCTGCGCTGGCTTTCGATACGCCCCATCAGGATGTAGGCATACAAGGCCAGGCTGACCCAGAACACGCCGAAGAACACGTCGCCGGCGCTGATTTCGAAACCGCCCATGCGGTAGCGCATCGCAAAGGACAGCGCCATGCCGATGAAGGCGCCGCCCAGCACCTCGGCAAACAGGCGCATGCCGTAGCGCATGCCGTTGCCGAGCAACACCATCAAAAAGGCCAGCGCCGAGGGCGGGATCGGATTGGGATCGTGGATCACGCACAGGGTGACGATGATCAGGTCGGCGGTCATCGCACTGCGAATGTTCAACAGCGTGACGCCTTGCAGCGCCTGCCGGAAAAACCAGGTGTTGAACAGGAAATAGACGCCGAGCGCGATCAGCAGCTGCTCGATGGTGAACAGCACCGAGGGCACGCTCTCCAGCGTGGAGAAATAGATCACCGCCAGCGAGAAGAACAGATAGCGGGTGAAGAACTGGGTGACGATTTCGGAGCGGTCGGGCATCCAGAAGCCGGCCTCGCCCTCGATCGATTCCCAGCGGCACGGATGGCGGCGGTCACTCCAGTCTGTGTATGGCTTTCCCATCGTTCCCTCCTTCGCGCGCGCCCGGATTGTTATCGTTTGAGGCGTGCGTCCAACCAGTCCATGAAACCGGCTTCGGGGGCAACGTCGAGTTCCACCGCCCACCAGTCCGCTCCTGCGATCGTCCGGCATTTTACCGCGTCTTTTTCCGTCATCAGCACGGCGGCTGCGGTGGGCAGATCACCGGTCTGAAACGCATGATGGTCGGCAAAGGCGCGCGGACTGAAACGGATGCCCTGCGCGGCCAGCATATCGAAGAAACCCTGCGGCCGGCCGATTCCGGTGGCGGCAATCCAGTCGTGTTGCGGCAGTTCGTGCAGCGCGATTTTGTGCTGCGGCGCCTGCAGGCGATAGGCGAGGCCTGCGCGGTAGTCGGCGCGCCAGGCGCCCTCGAAGGGGCGCGGCACGGCGGCGCCGCGCACCACCTGTACGACGGCGTCGACGCGGGCGAGGCGGCTGGGCGGTTCGCGCAGCGGCCCGGCCGGTAGCGGCCAGCCGTTACCCAGCCCGCTCGCCGCGTCGATCACCGCCAGTTCGAGGTCGCGCTGCAGGCGGTAATGCTGCAGGCCGTCGTCGGACACGATCACGTCGACGCCGGGATGGCGGGCCAGCAGGGCGCGCGCCGCCGCCACCCGATCGCGCCCCACCACCACCGGCACGTCCGCCTTATTACGGATCAGCAGCGGCTCGTCACCCACCTCGGCGGCGGCGCTGTCGGGCATCACCTCGACGCAGCCGCGGGCGGCGCCGCCGTAGCCGCGGCTGACCACGCCGGGACGATGGCCGCGGGCGCGCAACTGCTGCACCAGCCAGATCACCAGCGGGGTTTTGCCGCTGCCGCCGGCGGTGAGGTTGCCGACCACGATCACCGGCACGCCCACCGCCACCGAGGCCAGCCAGCCGCGCCGATACGCTTGGCGGCGCAGCCCGGATACGGCGGCGAACACGGCGGAGAAAGGAAGCAGCAGCAGGGTGAGCACGCCGGTGCGCGCCCACAGTGTTTGCACGGACAGCATGCGTGGCCCGCTTAGGGGGCGGTTTGGGTGGCGAAGGTAATGCGGGACAGCCCGACCCGGCGCGCCGCTTCCATCACGTTCACCACGGACTGATGCGCAGCCCGCGCATCGGCGTTGATCACCACCACCGGCTCATTCAGCGAGGCCGCCGCCTTTTGCAGCGCGGCGGCCAGTTCCTCGACCGAGGCGTCGCCTATGGCCGTGTTGTCGATCTGGTAGCGGCCGTTTTCGGCGACGGCGACTTCGATCTGCTTGGGCTGGCTGGGCGTCTGCTCGGCACTGCTGGTAGGCAGGTTGATCTTGAGTTCGGCAAAGCGCGCGTAGGTGGTCGTCACCGCGAGGAAAATCACAATGACGAGCAGGATGTCGATGAACGGAATCAGGTTGATTTCCGGATAGTCCTCGCGACGGCCTCTTCTGAAATCCATGACTTACTTCCGGTCACCGTGGACGATCTCCACCAGCTTGATCGCCTGTTGTTCCATGTCGACCACCAGCGATTCGACCTTGGCGCGGAAGTAGCGATAGAAAATCATCGCCGGGATTGCCACGATCAGGCCGAAGGCGGTGTTGTACAGCGCGATCGAAATGCCGTGCGCCAGCTGGCCGGGGTTGGTGCCAGTGGAGGTCTGCGCGCCGAAGATCTCGATCATGCCGATCACGGTGCCGAGCAGGCCCAAGAGCGGCGCCATGCTGGCAATGGTGCCGAGCGAAGTGAGAAAACGGTCGAGCTCATGGGTGACGGCACGGCCGGATTCCTCGATCGATTCCTTCATCACCTCGCGCGAGTTGTGCGCGTTTTTCAGCGCGGTCGCGAAAATCCGGCCCATCGGCGACCCCTCGGCCAGCTGGGTCACCAGCTCCTGGGTGACACCGCGTTCCTGATAGCGCTTGACCGTGTCCAGCAGCAGGCCGGCGGGCGCCACTTCCGAGACGCGCAGGCTGTAGGCACGCTCGATGATGATGGCGACGGCAATGACCGACGCCAGGATCAACGGCCAGATCGGCCAACCGGCCGCCTCGATGATGGCTAACACTGAATACCACTCCACATTGAAAACACCAGGCGAAATGTAGCCCCCGCGTGCAGGTTTGGGCAAGCACGAATTGTCGGCAGCGGCGGATTTCGCAGGGCCATCGACTTCTCCACAATTCGTGTGGATAAGTCTGTGAGGAACTACCGGTCGCATGCCCTAAAGGCCCGCCCACAAAGGAAAAACCGTTTCGGCACAAAAAGTAGCCAATCCTGTTTACTCATAGATATCAAGAGCTTATAAAAACACTCCTATCGTCAATAGGGCGATCAAAATAATTTTTATGGCGAAACCGTGACTGTGCATGAAGCATGCCGGGCGCGAACCCGTTATCCTCGGCGCCATGGAATTTTCGGACGACCTACCCGACAGCCCCGCGGCCCTGCCCGTGCTCACCGTCAGCGAGCTCAACCGCATGGCGCGCCGCGCGCTGGAGTCGCAATTGCCGCTCTTGTGGGTGGAAGGCGAAGTCTCCAACTTCATGCGCGCCGCCTCGGGCCACTGGTATTTCTCGCTGAAGGATGCGAGCGCACAGGTGCGCTGCGTGATGTTTCGCGGTCGCAACCAGTTTGCCGATTTCACCCCGGCCAACGGCGACCATGTCGAGATCCGCGCCCTGCCCTCACTTTATGAAGCGCGCGGTGAATTCCAGCTCGGCGCAGAGCAGATCCGCCGCGCCGGTGCCGGGCGGCTGTACGAAGCCTTCCTCAAACTGAAAGCGAAGCTCGACGCCGAAGGCCTGTTCGACCCGGCGAACAAGCGCGCCCTGCCCCGTTTTCCGCGCACCCTCGGCATCGTCACCTCGCCGCAGGCGGCGGCCCTGCACGACGTGCTGACCGCACTGGCGCGTCGCATGCCGGGCCTGCCGGTGATCCTTTACCCCACCCCGGTGCAAGGCACGGGCGCCGGCGCGCAGATCGCCGCCGCCATCCGCACGGCGGGCGCGCGCGCCGAGTGCGACGTGCTGCTGGTGTGCCGCGGCGGCGGTTCGCTGGAAGACCTGTGGGCGTTCAACGACGAGGCGGTGGCGCGCGCGATTGCCGCGAGCCCGATGCCGGTGGTCAGCGGGGTCGGCCACGAAACCGATTTCACCCTGGCCGACTTTGCCGCCGACCTGCGCGCGCCGACGCCGACCGCGGCGGCCGAGCTCGCCAGCCCGGTGCGCGCCGAACTGCTGATGCAGCTCGACCAACTGGCGCGGCGACTGCAGCATCACCTCGCCCGCCGGCAGCAGACCGAGATGCAGCGACTGGATTACCTGGCGCGCCGCCTGGTTCACCCGGCCGAGCAGCTGCGCCGTCGCCAGGACGAACTCACCCAGTTGGCGCAGCGGCTGCGCCACGCCGCCAGCACGCGCCTGGCGACAGGCCAACTGCGCATTGCGCGCCTGAGCCAGCGGCTGGTGACCCCGATCCACGTCATCCGGCGCGAGCAGCAGCGGCTGGACGCGCTGGGCCTGCGCACCCGACGCGCGCTCGCCGGCGACCTCGGCCAGCGTCAGCTCACGCTGGATCGCCATGCCAGCAGCCTCGCCCACCTCAACCCGGAAGGCGTGCTGGCGCGCGGCTACAGCATCGTGCTGCAGGCCAACGGCGCGGTGGTGCAGGATGCCGCGGCGCTAAATGCCGGCGAAAAAATCGGCATTCGTTTCCACCGCGGGCAGGCCCGCGCGACGGTCGAGTCGACGAGCACGGATTAAGCCCGGTCAGGCCTTCAGATGGCGCGCCACGAGCGTCGTCGCCTGCACTTCCAGATCCGCCGCCAGACAATCCAGCGCCACCGCATCCGGCCATGAACGCAGCCAGGTGAGCTGGCGCTTGGCGAGCTGGCGGGTGGCGGCGATGCCCGTTTCGCGCAGTTCATCCAGCGAGATGTCGCCGTCGAGGTGGGCCCAGGCCTGGCGGTAGCCGACCGCGCGCATGGCCGGCAGCTCGGGCGTCAACGCAAAGGCCTGGCGCAGCGCCTTCACTTCGTCGAGCAGGCCTTCGGCCAGCATGGCATCGAAGCGGTCGGCGATGCGCTGGTGCAGTACGGCGCGGTCGGACGGAATGAGCGCGAGCTGCAGCACGCGGTAGGGCAAGTCGGCTTGGGTACGGTCGAGCAGCGCCGACATCGGTTTGCCGCTGAGGCGGAAGATTTCCAGCGCGCGGCCGATGCGCTGGGAATCGTTCGGCGCCAGCCGGGCAGCGGTTTCCGGATCGACCCCGGCCAGCTCTGCGTGCAGCGCGGGCCAGCCGCATTCTGCGGCCTCGGCTTCCAGCTGCCTGCGCAGCGCCGCGTCGGCGCGCGGCAGGTCGTCCAGACCCTGCAGCAGCGCGCGGAAGTACAGCATGGTGCCGCCGACCAGCAGCGGCACGCGGCCGCGCGCGACGATGTCGGCCATCAATGCCAGCGCGTCGTCGCGGAACGCGGCAGCCGAATAGGCGTCGGTGGGGTCGCGGATGTCCAGCAGATGGTGCGGCGCGCGGGCGAGCGTGGCGGCGTCGGGCTTGGCGGTGCCGATGTCCATGCCGCGATACACCAGCGCCGAATCGACGCTGATGATTTCCAGCGGAAGGCGTTCGACCAGACTCACCGCCAGCGCGGTCTTGCCCGACGCGGTCGGACCCATCAGGAAAATCGCGGGAGGCAGGCGGGGGGCGGACATGGGGGGCGATTATCCCCCAGCTTGGCGGTCGCCGGCGCTGCGCCGGCACGTCGCGGCCGGGCCTAGCATCACAAACAGCGTCTACAGTGCTTAGTGGGCATGAATGTGCTGCCTGATCACTTTTCCAGACCGGAGTCCTCTCAAATGAACATCGACGAACTCAAATCCGTGGCCAATGCCATTGTCGCGGAGCAGAAGGGCGTGCTGGCGGCGGACGAAAGCAATCCGACGATCCAGAAGCGCTTCGCTTCGATCCAGGTGGAATCCACCGAGGAGAACCGCCGGCGCTACCGCGAAATCCTGTTTACCGCCGACGGCATCGAACGCACGGTCGGCGGCGTCATCCTGTACGACGAAACCCTGCGCCAGCGCACGCATGACGGCGTTCCCTTCCCTCAGCTGCTGGCGGAACGGGGCATCATTCCCGGTATCAAGGTCGACCAGGGCGCCAAGGCGCTGGCGCTGTATCCCGGTGAAAAAGTGACCGAGGGCCTCGACGGCCTGCGCGCGCGGCTTGCCGAATACCGGCAGTTGGGCGCGCAGTTCGCCAAGTGGCGGGCAGTGATCGAGATCGACGAACACGACATCCCGTCGCCCTTCGGCATTCGCGCCAATGCCCATGCGCTGGCCCGCTACGCCGCACTGTGCCAGGAAGCGGGGCTGGTGCCGATCGTGGAGCCCGAAGTACTGATGGACGGCGCCCACAGCATCGAGCGCTGCGAGGCGGTGACGGAACAGGTGCTGCAGGTGGTGTTTGCCGAGCTCGACGCCCACCGGGTGGTGTTCGAGGGCATGCTGCTGAAGCCGAACATGGTGATTGCCGGCAAGCTGTGCCCGATCCAGGCCAGCGTGCTGGAGGTGGCTGCGGCCACGCTGCGCTGCCTCAGGCGCACCGTGCCGGCGGCGGTTCCCGGCATTGTGTTCCTCTCCGGCGGGCAAAGCGCTGTCGACGCGACCGATCACCTGAACGCGATGAACGCGATGGAACCGCAGCCCTGGCAGGTCAGCTTTTCGTATGGACGCGCGCTGCAGGCGCCGGTGCTGGAGGCCTGGCAGGGACGGGAGGAAAACGTCGTCGCCGCGCAGCGTGCGCTGCTCAACCGCTGCCATCTGAACGGTCTGGCCCGCGCCGGCAAGTATGCCCGCAGCATGGAGAGCACGGCCTGAGCCGGTCGGGACAGCGCGATCAGCGACCCTAAATAAACACGAGGGCCATAAAAAAGCGGCGGGGTTTCCCCCGCCGCTTTGCTTTGGCGTGCGCTACTGCCGCGTTCAGCTCGCGTTGGCGTACTGCGCCTTGGCCTGACGCGCTGCCGCGATCTCTTCAGGGCCGTAGGCCTTGCCCGACCACAGCATTTCGTAGGCGATTTCCTCGTTGCCGTTCTCGCACAGGTCCAGCACTTTCTGGAACAGCGGCTGGAAGGTTTCCGACTGGTGCGACTTCTCGTGCTCTTCGAAGGTGGTCCAGAAGGTCACAATCAGCGCTTCCTTGCCCTTCATCGGGCTTTCGACGGCCTGGCCGATGGTCGAGCCTTCGTTCGACACCGCCCCCGAGTTCAGCGCGACGAAGCCGCCGACGAAGCCGGTATCGGAGTGATAGGTTTTGACGTTTTCACAGAGAAACGCCACCCGTTCCTGCAGGTCGTCGACCGTGTATTCGGGCTTGAGAATCACCCGGTTGATGGTCACAACACCGTCATTGGGAAAATTTGCAATCAGTCCACTCATGGTTACGCCTCCTGCTGTTGGTTAAGGTTGAACAGGCGCCAGTGTATTAATTCCTACTAAATCAGTCAACTAATTTATTTAATAGTTTAATGGGGTGATCAATAAAAACAATGTATGGTGCTTCTGTGCATACTTAGCATTATCAATAACATATGAATGTTAGTTGACAATCAAATATAACTTTTTTGCTCGCTGCGCTTGCCGGGGCGCTTCTTCAAGATGACCACACCCTTGGCGACATCGATGTCGGGGATCGGAATATTCTCGTAGATCGGGTTCAGCGGCTTCAGCATCCAGCCGTCGTCGTGCTTCACGATCTGGCGAAAGATGTATTCGTCGTTGACGAAGGCCACCACGTAGGAGCCGTCCTTGACCAGACCGGACGGCTCGACCACGATGATTTCGCCCTCCTCGAATTCGGGCAGCATCGAGTCGCCCAGCACCATCAATGCATAGGGTTCGGCGCTGGCGCAGTTGCTGGCCTCGTTGACGTCCTGGATCGGAATGGTCTTGCGTTCGTTGCGTTCGCTCATGGGAATCTCGTTAATACCTGACTAATTAGCTCAAGCTTATATTCAAAACCGCCAGGTGCCAAATCAGCGCCCGCGCATGAACATGCCGTCGAGCTCCTTGAGGCTGATCTGGAACCAGGTGGGGCGGCCATGATTGCACTGCCCGGCCCGCTCGGTGGCTTCCATCTCGCGCAACAGCGCATTCATTTCAGGCAGCGTGAGCATCCGGTTGGCGCGCACCGCGCCGTGGCAGGCCAGCGTCGCCAGCAGTTCGTTGCGACGTTCGGCCAAGAGGCGCGCAACGCCGAACTCGGCGACCTCGGCGAGCACCGCACGGGTCAGCTCGACCGGATCGGCATTCTTCAGCAGCCACGGCACCGAGCGCACCGCCACCGAGGTCGGCGAGGTGATCGACAGCTCAAAGCCGATGCCGGCGAGCGCGTCCAGATGGGGGCCGATTTCCGCGACGTCGCGCGCGTCGACCGTCAGCGCGACCGGGATCAGCAGCGTCTGCGCCGGCACCGCGCGGGCATCGAGCGCGGTCTTCAGCTTTTCGTAGACGACACGCTCGTGCGCCGCGTGCATGTCGACCAGCACCAGCCCCTGCGCGTTCTGCGCCAGTACATAGACGCCGTGCAGCTGCCCCAGCGCGTAGCCCAGCGGCGGCGCGTCGCCCTGCCCGGCTTCGGGCAAGGACTGCGCCGCAGGCGCAACACCCCCCCCTGAATCCTGACCCCTGACCCCTGACCCCTGAAGCGGTGCATAGAACCCCATCGCTTCGTTCACCTGCAGCGGCATCGACGCCTGCTGCGGCGCACCCCAGGCCGGCCTGAACCCGGCGGGCGCCTGGGCCTCCGGCACCGCCACCGCGCCCGCCTCGACCGGCGTCGACAACAGACGCTCGACCGCATGGAACAAAAACTGGTGCACCCCGCGGCTGTCGCGAAAACGGATCTCGGTCTTGGCCGGGTGCACGTTCACATCGACGCCGTCCGGCGGCAGGCTGATGAACAGGCAGTACGCCGGGTTCAACTGGTGATGCAGCACGTCGCGGTAGGCTTCCTTCAGCGCGTGGACGATCAGCTTGTCGCGCACGTAGCGGCCGTTGACGAACACGTGCTGGCTGTCGCGGCTGGCGGTGGCGGCGCCGGGACGGATCACCCAGCCGGCGACCCGCAGTGCCCCGGCGGCGGCATCGACCACAATCGCATGGCTCTCGAACGCCTCGCCCAGCACCTGGCGCACCCGCGATGCGGCCGGCTCGGCGTTCAGGCGCAGCTGCACGCGGCCGTTGTGGGTCAGCGTGAACGCCACGTGCGGGTTCGCCAGCGCCAGCCGCCGCACGGTTTCGGCGCAGTGCACGTATTCGGTGCCCTCGGTCTTGAGAAACTTGCGCCGCGCCGGCGTGTTGAAGAACAGGTCCTGGATGTCGACGGTGGTGCCGGTTGCGCGCGCGGCCGGCACCGGCTCGCCGAGACGGCCGCCTTCGACCTGCAGCGTCCAGGCGTGCTCGGCGCTGGTGTGATTGGCGCTGCGGCTGGTGAGATTGACCCGCGCGATGGCGGCGATCGATGCCAGCGCCTCGCCACGGAAACCCAGGCTCGCCACCTGCTCGAGGTCGGCAAGGCTCGCGATCTTGCTGGTGGCATGCCGCGTCAGCGCAAGCGCGAGTTCATCGCGCGGGATGCCGCAGCCGTTGTCGCTCACACGGATGCGCTTGATGCCGCCCTGCTCCAGATCAATCTGAATGTCGGTGGCGCCGGCATCGAGGCTGTTTTCGAGCATTTCCTTCAGCGCCGCCGCGGGACGCTCGACCACCTCGCCGGCGGCGATCTGCGAAATCAGCACATCGGGCAAGATGCGGATGTTCACAACCGGCCTTCGTACGGCACGCCGCGCCGCGCCGCCATCGCACGGCCGAGGCGTTCAAGATCGGCCGCGCCGAGCACCTGCTGCGCCAGTGGCAACACATGCGTGTTCTCGAATTCGAGGTGGGCGCGGTTCATCTCGACGAAGCGGCGCGACAGTTCCGTATCCAGCGTGCCGGCCGTACCGGCTTCGATCGCCTGCAGTTGCACGCGAAGGCGGCGCCAGACCAGGGCCTGCGCGTCGTGCTCCAGCGTCAGGGTTTCGACCAGCTCACAGGCGCCGGGGGCGCCGGCCTGTTCCAGCAGCGGAAACAGGTTGCGCTCCTCGTCGTCGTGGTGGTGCACCGCCGCGGTATCGAAGTAGGCCAGCACCGCGCGCGCGGCCTGCTGCGCCTGGGCGTCGGCGCCGTGGCCGGGCAGATGGGCGAGCAGTTTTTCAAGGGTGTCGCACTGCTTGGCGATGCGGCCATGGCAGGCCTCAAGCACCGCCAGCGGCCGGTCGAAGCCCGGGGCCGCCGCGCCCAGCAGGCTGGCGGTCATGGATTGAGGGTCAGCCGCGCCGGTGCGGTCAGCGGGTGCGTGTTGAAGTAGTTTTTGACGCCGACGACGATGGCATCGACCAGCTTGTCCTGGTAGCCGGGGTCGTTGAGGCGCCGTTCCTCTTCCGGATTGGAAATGAAGGCGGTCTCGATCAGGATGGAGGGAATGTCGGGCGCCTTCAGCACCGCGAAGCCCGCCTGCTCGACATGTGGCTTGTGCAGCCTGTTGACGGTGCCGATTTCCTTGAGGACGGCTTGGCCCAGCTTGAGGCTGTCGTTGATGGTGGCGGTCTGCGACAGGTCGATCAGCGTGCGTTTGAGGAAGGGATCCTTGACGTCGATATTGATGCCGCCGACCAGGTCAGCGTCGTTTTCCTTCTTGGCCAGCCAGCGCGCGGCCACCGAGGTGGCCCCGGTTTCCGACAGCGCAAACACCGACGAACCGTGCGCATGCGGCTTGATGAAGGCATCGGCATGGATCGACAGGAAGAGATCGGCCTTGACTGCACGCGCCTTGTTGACGCGCTGCGCCAGCGGTACGAAATAGTCGCCATCGCGGATCAGCACCGCGCGCATGTTTTCCTGTGCGTCGATTTTTTCCTTGAGCTTGCGCGCCACCGCCAGCGTGATGTGCTTCTCATACGAGCCCTTGGCGCCGATGGCACCGGGGTCCTCACCGCCGTGGCCGGCGTCGATCGCCACGGTGATCAGGCGGGCGTATTGCGGCACTGCCGCCGGACGGGACGGCTGCGCCATGACCGGTTGCGCGATCGCCGGGTTCGATGCCGCGGCGCCCGGCTGCGCCGGATAGAGGTCCACCACCAGGCGGTGGCCGTATTGCCCCAATGGCTGCAATTGAAAGACGGACGGCTTGACCGGTGCTTTCAGGTCCAGTACCACGCGCATCACGCCGGGGCGGTTCAGACCGACGCGGATTGCGCTGATATAGGGGTCGTCCGCACCCAGCTGGCCGGCCAGCGCACTCAGCGCGGGACCGGGCTCGACCCCTTCGAGGTCGATCACCAGCCGCTCGGGATTGGCCAGGCTGAAATAGGTGTGCCTGACCTGTTGCGACGCCTCCAGCGTGATCCGCGTGTAGTCGGGCGACGGCCACAGGCGGGTCGCACTCAACTGCACAGCCTGGGCCCAGCCCGAGGCCAGCACACCACACAACAGGAAAACCTTCAGCAAAGCGTGCAACTCGTCTCCAGATAATGTGCACCGCGCGCGCTTGCGGCCTCGCACTCGATCTCGCGTGCCTCGTCGGCAACCTTCAACCGGACGATCACATCCGGCGGTGGCAGCCAGCCGGCAGCCTTGTCCGGCCATTCGATCAGGCTGACCGCATGGCCGTCGCTGACTTCACGAAACCCGGCGTCCATCCACTCGCGCGGGTCGTGCATCCGATACAGATCAAAATGATACAGCTCAAACGCCGGCAGGCTGTAGGTTTCGGCGAGGGTATAGGTCGGACTTTTTACCCGACCGTTGTATCCAAGCCCCCTCAGCATGCCGCGCACCAGCGTGGTCTTGCCGGCGCCAAGATCGCCCTCGAGGTAGAACGTCAGCCCGGGAATCAGTTCCCGCGCCAGTTGCGCGCCAAACGCCAGCGTCGCGGCCTCGTCGGCCAGATGGCAATGGCAGCGCACGGTATCATCGGCTGTATGCATGATCAGGCCTTAAATAAGACCAAGCTAAGTCAGCTTGCGCAACAAATCAAGCAATGGGGGCGCGAGCTCGGTTTTGCCGCGGTGGGCATTGCCGACGGCGATCTGAGTGCGGCCGAGGCGGGGCTGCAGGAATGGCTGGATCGGGGCTTTCATGGCGAGATGGATTATATGGCGGCGCACGGCACCAAGCGCAGCCGTCCGGCCGAACTGGTGCCCGGCACCGTCCGCATCATCAGCGCGCGGCTGGATTATTTTCCGCCGGCGTCGGCCGATCCGCACGCGGTGCTGGCCGACCCGGACGCTGCCTATGTAGCGCGCTACGCGCTGGGGCGCGACTATCACAAAGTATTGCGCAACCGCCTGCAGCACCTGGCCGAAAAAATCAGCGCGGAAGTCGGCACACACCATTTCCGCGTCTTCACCGACAGCGCGCCGGTGCTGGAAGTCGAACTCGCCGCTAAATCCGGCCTCGGCTGGCGCGGCAAACACACGCTGCTGCTGAACCGACAGCACGGCTCGTGGTTCTTTCTCGGTGAGATCTACACCGACCTGCCACTGCCGGTCGACGTGCCCGAAGCCAGCCACTGCGGCACCTGCCAGGCCTGCATCGACATCTGTCCGACGCAGGCCATCGTCGCGCCCCACACGCTCGACGCGCGGCGCTGCATTTCCTATCTGACCATCGAATTGAAGGGCAGCATCCCTCTTGAACTGCGTCCGCTGCTCGGCAACCGCATCTATGGCTGCGACGACTGCCAGCTGGTATGTCCGTGGAACCGCTTTGCGCAGACCACCGAACTGGCGGATTTCGGCGTGCGGAACGGACTCGACAGCGCGCGGCTGGTGGACCTGTTTGGCTGGAGTGAAACGGATTTCAACGATCGGCTGGCGGGCTCGCCGATCCGCCGCATCGGCCACACGCGCTGGCTGAGGAACATCGCGGTCGCGCTGGGCAATGCGCCGGCTTCGCTTGAAATCAAGGCTGCACTCGGGGCGCGCCTGGCGCATCCGTCCGAGCTGGTGCGCGAGCATGTGGCGTGGGCGCTGGCGCGCCACACGGAGACTTAAACCGAGCGCAACTCCTTCTTCGCGTGGCGTATCACCGACGCACCCGACGTCAGCGCCAGCCCGGCCAGCAACAAGGCCACCGCGATATCCGGCCAGCCGTGCGCCGTCGCCCACACCCCGCCCGCCGCAACCATCACCGCGATATTGCCGAGCGCATCGTTGCGCGAGCACAGCCATACCGAGCGCGCTTGTGCGTCGCCCTGGCGGTGCGCATACAGCAGCGCCGCCACGCCGACATTGACCGCCAGCGCCACCAGGCTCACCCAGCCCATGATGAAAGGCTCGGGCACAACGCCGGCCGTCCATTGCCAGGCCGACTTGCCGAGCACGAAGACGCCGAAGCCGACCATCAGCCAGCCCTTCCACAGCGCGGTGCGCGAGCGCCACACCGGCGCGAGACCCAGCACGAACAAGGCGACGCCGTAGTTGGCAGCGTCACCCAGAAAATCCACCGCATCGGCCAGTAGCGACACCGACTGCGCGGCAACGCTCGCAAACAGCTCGACAAAGAACATCAGCGCATTGAGCACCAGCGCGATCCACAGCGCGCGCCGATAGCGCGGGTCGGGCGGCGCGGTGCCGCAAACCGAATCGCACCCGCAGCCGCTCATGCTGGCTGCCTTTGGATCGGGCCCTGCAGGTAAAATGCCGTCTTTCTCATTCCGTCATCCTGCCACCCATGTCCACGAATACAAACTCCCCCATTGGCGTATTCGATTCCGGCATCGGCGGACTGACGGTGGTGCGTGCGCTGATGGAGCGCCTGCCCTACGAGAACATTGTCTATTTCGGCGACACCGCGCGCGTGCCCTACGGCGTGAAATCGGTCGAGACCATCGCTCACTTCACCGCCCAGATCGCGCAGTTCCTACTGGAAAAGGACGTCAAGCTCCTGGTCATCGCCTGCAACACGATGGCTGCGGTGGCGGCGCAGATTGTCAAGGATCTCTCCCCGGTGCCGGTGCTCGACGTCATCGACGCCGGCGCGGTGTCGGCGCGCGGCGGCAAGAAAATCGGCGTCATCGGCACCCCCACCACGATCAACAGCAACGCCTACGCGCGCGCGATCCACGACTACGCGCCCGATTCGCGCATCCATTCGCAGGCCTGCGCGCTGTTCGTGCCGCTGGTCGAGGAAGGCTGGCTCGATCACGAAGTGACGCGATTGACGGCGCAGGATTACCTGAAGCCTTTGCAGGCCGAACACATCGACACCCTGGTGCTCGGCTGCACCCACTATCCGCTGCTGAAGCCGCTGCTGCGGCAGGTGCTGGGCGACGGCGTGCAACTGGTCGACTCCGCCGAAGCCATGGCCGAACAGGTGGCCGCAGTACTGGCCGACAAGAAGCTGGCCAACCCCGGTCCCACGCAGCCGCGCTACGATTTCTACGTCACCGACGTGCCGCTGCGCTTCCAGACCATCGGCGAGCGTTTTCTCGGGCGCACGCTCAACAACGTGCACGTGGTGAAGTGGTAGCCGCCCCGCCCCGCGCATGATCCGGGTCAACGCCCAGATCGAGCTCGACGAGCGCGAAATCCAGGAGGACTTCGTGCGCGCCTCGGGCCCCGGCGGGCAAAACGTCAACAAGGTGTCGACCGCGGTGCAGCTGCGCTTCGACGTTGCCCGCTCTCCCTCGCTGCCCGACCCGGTGCGCGCCCGCCTGATCGCCCTGGCCGGCCGTCGCGTCACCCAGGACGGCGTGCTGATCATCGAAGCCGAACGCTACCGCAGCCAGCGGCGCAACCGTGACGACGCGCTGGAACGGCTGCTCGAGCTGATCCGCGAGGCCTGCGAAGTCGACAAGCCGCGCCGACCGACCCGGCCGACGCTGGCGTCGAAGAAGCGGCGTCTGGACAGCAAGCAGCGGCGAGGAGAAACCAAGAAGCTACGGACGGTGAAATCAGGCACGGACAGCTGAATGCCTCGCTGTCCGCGTGCCGCGTCTTGATGATCATTTCGAATCGGTGTTACAAAACAGGCGGGCCGCTCGCGCGCGCGATCTGCGGCATGAACCATTCTGGAAAGGATTCGCCATGACCCCCTTGCGAACATATTGGATACGACGGCTTGGCGCGTGGATGCTGTTACTGGGCCTGCTGCTGCCCGCGCTCGCCAATCCGAGCGAAATCGACCTCACAACACGCCTGCAGCAAGGCGGTCACGTCCTGATGTTGCGGCACGCGCACGCCCCCGGCTTTGGCGATCCGGCGCAATTCAAACTCGACGACTGCACCACCCAGCGCAACCTGGATGCCAGCGGCCGTGCCCAGGCCTCAGCGATCGGCGAATGGCTGCGGCGTCAGGGGGTGCGGGACGCGCGCGTCTACTCCAGCCAATGGTGCCGCAGCCTGGAGACCGCTCGATTACTCGATCTCGGGCCTGTGACGCCGCTGCCCGCACTGAACTCGTTTTTCGAGCGCGAGCAAGAGCGGATGAGCAGCCTGGTCGCGCTGAACGCATTTTTCGCCAGGCAACCGGTGGACGGCCCCTTGATCATCCTGGTGACCCATTTCGTCAACATTCAGGCGATTGCCGGTTCCGGCGTGGGCTCAGGCGAGGGCGTGCTGCTGCAACTGCAGGCTGGCAAAGCGCCGCATGGGGTCGGGCGGGTAGATTTCAGGCAATAAACGCCACGCCCGAGCGGTTTCATCACGAGCCACCCTGATCACGCCCCCTATTTGTCTACGCCATATCGTACATATGTACCTATATTGCCAATTTTGTTAAAGTTTTGTCTTGGACTAACGATACTCCTGTTACGGGTCATCCATCCGGACGGTTGACGCGGCCGCAGAGCGCACCCGTAACTCGATCCGGTGACCACACCGGAAATACCATCGAAACCAACCGAGACAAGACCATGCGCACTATCTTCAATTTCAGCATCGCGAAGCGGCTTTACCTGGTTTCCTTTCTCCTGATCGCAGCGCTCGCTGCGGTTTCGATCAGTGGCTGGATAGCCTTGAAGAATGACGCCGCCCTCGCCGACCGGGCCGGCGAAATCCGCATGCCGCAGTTGATGCGGATCGCCTCGGTCGAGTTGAACATCACCCGCGTCTCCCTGCAGCTTCGCCACGCCATGCTGGTCAGTTCGGACGACGACCTGCGCGTGACATTCGCCGACATTGGCGACAAGCGCCGCCAGATCGACGACGCGCTCAAGGCATTCGAGGCCGACATCATCGATGAGGCCGAACGCGAATTGTTCGCCAAACTCACGCCGTTGATGGACGATTTCTGGCGCATCGGCGGCGAGAACATCGCGCTGATCGAAGCCGGCAACAAGAACGCCGCCTTCGCGATGCTGGTCAACGACACCATCCCCGCACGCAACCGTCTGCTCGAGGTGCTGGCAACCGAGAAGACCTACCAGACCGGGCACCTCGACCAGGAGCTTGAGGTCATCAAGGCGGGCAACGACAGCACCCGCATCCTGGTCGTCTCCGCTGTGCTGGCGGTGGCGCTCGGCCTGCTGGCCATGACCTGGCACATTGGCAGCGTGCTCAAGCGCCGCGTGGCCATCTCGCAAGCTGTCGCCGAGCGCGTGCGCGACGGCGACCTGACCGTCCATATCCACGACGACGCGCGCGACGAATTCAGCCCCCTGCTGGCCTCGCTCGACGAAATGCAGACAGCACTGACGAAGGTTGTAGGCCGGGTGCGCCAGGGCGCCGAATCGGTGGCCACCGCCAGCGCCGAAATCGCGCAAGGGAACCAGGATCTCTCGTCGCGCAGCGAAAGCCAGGCCAGCGCACTCGAAGAAACCGCCGCCTCGATGGAAGAAGTGGGCTCGACCGTGCGGCAGAACGCCGACAATGCCCAGCAGGCCAACCAATTGGCGAAAAGCGCCGCCGGCGTTGCCGAACAGGGCGGCGACGTGGTGGCGCAGGTGGTCGACACCATGCGCGGCATCAGCGAATCGAGCCGCAAGATCGGTGACATTATCAACGTCATCGACGGCATCGCCTTCCAGACCAATATCCTGGCGCTCAACGCCTCGGTCGAAGCCGCGCGCGCCGGCGAGCAGGGCCGCGGCTTCGCCGTGGTCGCGGGCGAAGTCCGCACCCTGGCGCAGCGCAGCGCCGAGGCTGCCAAGGAGATCAAGCACCTGATCGAGGAAAGCGTCGCACGTGTCGATCAGGGCTCGACGCTGGTCGACCGCGCCGGCGCTACCATGCAGGACGTGGTCGCGAGCATCCGCCGCGTCACCGATCTCATGGGCGAGATCAGCTCAGCGAGTGTCGAGCAGAGCGCCGGTATCACACAGGTCGGCGAAGCCGTCACCCAGATGGACGAAACCACCCAGCAGAACGCCGCGCTGGTCGAGGAAATCGCCGCCGCGGCCACCGGCCTCAGTTCGCAGGCACGCGAACTTGTCGAAGCCGTCGCCGTGTTCCGCATCGAAACCGGCGTTGCGGCGCCAGGTCAGCCCCGGACGCATATCACCTCCGCGCCCCACCCTGCACGCCCCCCGGTCCGGACGGCGCGCGCCCTGCCCCGCGCCGAAGCCCCGGTTCTAATGAAAGCCGCCTGACCGGATCGTCACCGAGACGCCATCCGGCCCGGCGCACCCAACCGGACGCCGGATGCACGCCAGTGAACGGGTGTCCGCACAAGCTTGCGGAACACATTTCCCTGTAAATCGCGGTTCAGTGAACGCAATCGGAGCGACTCGCTCCGATTGCATTCACTCGATCACCCGAACGTCAGCCCCATCGCCTCCCGCACATCGCGCATGGTGTCGCGCGCCAGCTCCTGCGCCTTCTCGCAGCCGTCGGCGAGGATGTTGCGCACCTGGTCGGGGTTGTCTTCGTAGTAGGCGGCGCGTTCGCGGATTGGCGCGAGTTCGGCCAGCACGGCGTCAATCACCGGCTGCTTGCAATCGAGGCAGCCGATGCCGGCGCTGGTGCAGCCGGCGGTGACCCACTGGCGGGTCGTGTCGTCTGAATACACCAGGTGGAATTGCCACACCGGGCAGTTGGCGGGGTTGCCCGGGTCGGTGCGGCGTACGCGCGCGGGGTCGGTGGGCATGGTGCGGATTTTCTTGGTGACCGATTCCGGGTCTTCGCGCAGCGCAATCGTGTTGTTGTAGGACTTGGACATTTTTTGCCCGTCGAGCCCCGGCATTTTCGAGGCCTCGGTCAAGAGTGCATCGGGCTCGACGAGGATCATCTTGCCGGAGCCTTCGAGGTAGCCGAACAGGCGCTCGCGATCGTTCAACGACAGGTTCTGCGCATCGTTCAGCAGCGCCTGAGCGGATTCCAGCGCTTCGTCGTCGCCCTTTTCCTGGTAGGCGGTGCGGCATTCCTCGTACAGCCGGGCCTTCTTCGAGCCGAGCTTTTTGACGGCGGCGCGCGCCTTGTCCTCGAACCCTGGCTCGCGGCCATACAGGTGGTTGAAGCGGCGGCAGATTTCGCGGGTGAATTCGATGTGCGGCACCTGGTCCTCGCCGACCGGCACCAGATTGGCGCGGTAGATCAGGATGTCTGCGGACTGCAGCAGCGGGTAGCCAAGGAAGCCGTAGGTCGAGAGGTCCTTTTCCGAGAGCTTCTCCTGCTGGTCCTTGTAGGTCGGCACGCGTTCGAGCCAACCCAGCGGCGTCATCATCGACAGCAAGAGATGCAGCTCGGCGTGCTCGATCACGCGCGACTGCACGAACAGCGTGGCCTGCGCCGGGTCGACGCCGGCGGCGAGCCAGTCGATGGTCATGTCGCGCACGTTTTCCTCGATCATCTGCGGCGTGTCATAGTGCGTGGTAAGCGCGTGCCAGTCGGCAACGAAGAACAGGCACTGGTACTCGCTCTGCAGGCGCAGCCAGTTTTTCAGCACGCCATGGTAGTGGCCAAGATGCAGACGCCCGGTGGGGCGCATGCCGGAGAGAACGCGATCGGAATACATGTCAGGGAGTAGGGGCTAGGAGATAGGGATGAGGGGGGTGTTCACTTCAGCACAACATTGATCAGGCCTGCGAGCTGCATCGGTTCGAGACCGGTGACCAGCGCAATGAGACCGATGAAAACGCTGATGAGCGGCCACAGGACAAAGCCGAGGATGCCGGTGAACAGCAGGCCGAGCAGGATGAACAGGCCGTAGGGCTCGATGCGAGAATACTGGATTGCCTGCCGCACCGGCAGCAGGCTCACCGCGATGCGGCCACCGTCGAGCGGCGGCAGCGGAATCAGGTTCAAGGCCATCAGGATGACGTTGATGAACACGCCGGCCGCCCCCATCAGCATCAAGGGCGCGCTGGCAAACCCGCTGCCGAGCGCATGGCCGACCTGGATCATCAGTGCCCAGAACACCGCCATGATGAGGTTCACGCCGGGCCCGGCAGCGGCCACCCACAGCATGTCCTGCTTGGGACGGCGCAGGTTGCCGAAATTGACCGGCACCGGCTTGGCCCAGCCGAACAGCAGCGCGCCGCCGCCCAGCAGCTTGCTGGCCACCAGAATCAGCAGCGGCACCAGGATCGTGCCGACCGGGTCGATGTGCTTGATCGGGTTGGCGGTGATGCGGCCCGCGGCGGCTGCCGTCATGTCGCCGAAATAACGTGCGACATAGCCGTGCGCGGCTTCGTGCAGCGTGATCGCAAAAATCACCGGCAGCGCGAACACCGCAATTTTCTGGATCAGCGAGAGCTCCATGTCAGGACTCGAAGTCCGTCGTGTCGCCCTTGCCGAAGCGCACCACGACGGGCGTGTCGGTGGTGAGGTCGACCACGGTGGTGGGCGTCAGCCCGCAGGCGCCGCCATCGATGACGAGATCGACCAGATGTTCGAGACGTTCGCGGATTTCCCACGGCTCGGTCAGCGGCACGTCCTCGCCGTACAGCAGCAGCGTGGACGACAGGATGGGCTCGCCAAGCTCCGCCAGCAGTGCCTGCACGATAGGGTGATCCGGCACCCGCAGGCCGATGGTGTCATGTTTTTTGTGCAGCAGCCGCTTCGGCACTTCGCGCGTGCCGCGCAGGATGAAAGTGTAGGCGCCCGGGGTGTGCGCCTTCAGAAAGCGGAACTGGCTGTTGTCGACCTGGGCATAGCGACCGAGTTCGGACAGGTCGCTGCAGATCAACGTGAGGTCGTGTCCGGTGTCGAGGCCGCGTACCGACAACAGGCGCATCGCCGCTTCCTTGTCGCCGACGTGGCAGCCCAGCGCGTAGCACGAGTCGGTGGGATAGACGATCACCCCGCCGCGTTTGAGGATGTCGACCGCCTGCTGGATCAGCCGCGGCTGTGGATTGTCTGCGTGGATATTGAAGAATTGCGCCATACGGTCTCAGGCCAGCGTGGGAGAAAAATGATCGGCCAGTTCGGGCCAGCCCTGCCACACCGGCTGGCAGTAATGCGGCAGCGCGGGCAGGCGGCCGAGGTCGATGCCCTCGCCCGGCGCATGGAAATCGGCCCCGCGCGAAGCCTTGAGACCGAAGGCGCGCGCGAGGTCGGCAAATTTGCCGTATTCGGACGGGTGGTGGCTGCCGGTGATGACCTCGATGCCCTCGCCGCCCAGCGCGCGGAAGGCATCCAGCAGCAGGTGCATTTCGCGCGCGTTGAACGCATAGCGCCCGGGATGCGCGATCACCGCCATGCCGCCGCTAGCGCGGATCCAGCCGACGGCGTTTTCCAGCGCGGTCCATTCGTGCTCGACATAGCCGGGGTTGCCGCGCGTCAGGAATCGTTTGAATGCCGTACGCATGTCGGGCGCGTGGCCCTGGGCCACCAGCCAGCGTGCAAAGTGCGTTCGGCCCACCATTTCCTTGTTGACGGCGTAGCCGAACGCGCCCTCATAGGCACCGGTGATGCCGGACCGCGCCAGGTCGTCGCCCATGCGGCGGGCACGCTCGATGCGACCATGGCGGATGCCGGCCAAACCACCTGCGAGGTCCGGGTGCAGCGGATCGATGCGCAACCCGACGATATGGACGGTCTGCCCGCCCCAGGTGACCGAGATTTCGACGCCCGGGATCAGCACCACCCCGGCGGTCTCGGCCGCCGCCTGCGCCGCGGCGATGCCGGCCACGTCGTCATGGTCGGTCAGGGCGAGCGCATGCACGCCGTTGGCCGCGGCGCGGGCAACCACGTCGGCGGGCGGCAGTACACCGTCGGACACGTTGGAATGGCAATGCAGATCGATATTGAGCATCGATGATCGGGATCGGGCGACCAGGGCCAAAAGCGCTTGGTCAGGAGGGGGAATCATAGCAAAATAAGCGGCCGCCCGAATTACAGGGGGCGGGGCGCCACCTGAACGACAAAAAGCCAGATGAAAAAACTGCTGTTCGATCTGTTCCCCGTCATCATCTTCTTCATCGCCTACAAGCTCGGCGACGCCAACGTCGAAGCCACGCGCGCCTTCATGGCGAGCGTGGGTCTGCCGCAGCCCGGGGCGGCCGGCGAAAAGCCCGGCATCTACCTCGCCACCCTGGTCGCCATCGTCGCCAGCTTTGCGCAGATCGGCTGGGTCAAACTGCGCGGGCACAAGGTCGAGACCATGCTGTGGGTCACGCTGGGCATCATCGTGGTATTCGGCGGTGCCACCCTGTGGCTGCACGACGAGAGCTTCATCAAGTGGAAGCCGACCGTGCTGTACTGGATTTTTGCGGCCATCATTTTTGGCGCCGCCGCGTTCGGCCGCAACGTCATCCGCAGCCTGATGGGCAAGCAGATGGAACTTCCCGACATCGCCTGGAGTCGGTTGAATGCAAGCTGGGGCGCTTTTTTTGCGTTCATGGGGCTTGCAAATCTGTTTGTCGCCTTCAACTTCTCGACGGATGCGTGGGTCAATTTCAAGCTGTTCGGCAGCCTGGGGCTGATGCTGGTGTTCGTCGTCGGTCAGAGCATGATGCTGACCAAATACCTGGACCAGGCTGATCTGGACCAGGCCAAACTGGACAAGGAAGAAAAGCAATAATG
The DNA here is from genome assembly GCA_964623745.1 of uncultured Thiobacillus sp. Taxonomy (GTDB): domain Bacteria; phylum Pseudomonadota; class Gammaproteobacteria; order Burkholderiales; family Thiobacillaceae; genus Thiobacillus. The sequence goes on from CAZUVC010000018.1 coordinate 52,344, forward strand.
TTCTACGCCATCGTCGGGCAGGATGTGCCCGACAGTCTGAATCTGCGAGTTGCCGCCCGTCCCGCGCATGTGGAACGCCTGCAGGCCCTGCAACAGGCCGGACGCCTGCTGCTGGCCGGCCCCTTTCCCAACACCGACAGCACCGATCCGGGCGCTGCGGGCTTTTCCGGCAGCCTCATCGTCGCCGAATTCGACACCCTGGCCGACGCGCAGGCGTGGGCCGATGCCGATCCCTACGTGGCGGCGGGCGTCTATGCCGGCGTCAGCGTCAAACCTTTCAAGAAAGTCTTTCCCCAATGAGCACGGCCGACCTGATCCGCGAGCGCCTCGCCGCGCTGGAGCCCGAAACCTTCACGCTGGAAGACGAAAGCGCCCAGCACAAGGGCCATGCCGGCGCGGCCTCGGGCGGCGGGCATTTCCGTCTCACCCTGGTGTCACCCCGATTCCGTAATCTCTCCACCCTCGCCCGCCACCGGCTGGTGTATGAAACCATGGGCGAACTGATGCAGCGCGAGATTCATGCGCTGTCGATCACCGCCCTCACCCCCGAAGAACTCTAAAAGGAACCCGAATGCGTATTGCCCTCCTCCCCACCCTGATCCTGCTTGCCCTCGCCCCGCTGGCGCAGGCGCAAACCCCCGCAACCTCGACCGCGCCCATGGCTGTCGTCAACGGCAAGGCGATTCCCTCGATCTATGCGGACATCGTCAAGCGCGAAATGGCGCAAGGCCAGCCCGACTCGCCGCAACTCGACGCCCGCGTGCGCGAATCGCTGATCAATCTGGAACTGCTGTCGCGCGCCGCCGTCGACAAGGGCCTCGACAAGGACGCACGCCTCGCTGCCAGCCTCGACATCCGCCGCATGGACACGCTGGCCAAGGCCTATCTGGAAGACTACGTGAAAGCCAATCCGGTGACCGATGCCGAAATCCAGGCCGCCTACGACCAGGCCAAGGCCGACGCCACCGAGCCGGAATACCGGGCCCGACACATTCTGGTGAAGACCGAGGCGGAAGCGAAAAAAATCATTGCCGACCTCGGCAAGAAAGCCAAATTCGAGGATCTGGCGAAGAAACAGTCGATCGACACCGGCTCCGCCAAGAATGGCGGCGCACTTGACTGGTCCGACCGCCGTGCGTTTGTCCCCGAGTTTTCCGAGGCGCTGGCCGCCCTGAAAAAAGGCGAAACCACCAAGACGCCGGTCAAGAGCCAGTTTGGCTACCACGTCATTCGCCTGGACGACACGCGCAAGCCGCAGATCCCGCCGCTGGACGCTGTGCGCGGTGAAATTCTCAAGCAGGTGCAGCAAACGCGCGTGCGCGATGCCATTCTCAAAGCACGCGCCAGTGCAAAAATCGAATAAACGACTAATAATGATTCAAGGGCGGTATCTACCGGCCTTCACCTGACAGGGAGCCAAGCATGGCCAAAGAACATAATCAACTGCAAGACGTTTTTCTCAACACCCTGCGCAAAGAGCGCATTCCGGTGTCGGTGTTTCTCGTCAACGGCATCAAGCTGATGGGGCGAATCGAATCCTTCGACCAGTTCGTGGTGCTGCTCAAGGGCCAGGACCAGGCCGCGCAGATGATCTTCAAGCACGCCATCTCGACCATCTCGCCGTCGCGCGAAGTGGTGCTGCCGCCGCGCGACGCCGTCGAGGCCTGACCGTCGTTTACTCGACCCGGGCGGCCAGCAAACTGGCCGCCGTCGGCGCATCCACCAGCACGACCGCACCGCCCCGATAGCCCTGTCCGTAGCGGGCGGGGATCGACTCGAGCGCCTTCCTGTCGTTCAGATACATCACCACGTATCCATCAGGGTGCGCCTCCAGCCAAGGGGCCAATTCATTGCCCTGCAATTCGTCCAGCGGCGCTTCCAGCCGGCCCAGGAACTGATACTGGGCGTGATACTTGGCGTCATTCGCGACCCGTCCACCTTCGTCCTGCACCGCTTTGATCGCCAGCGCCATTGGCCTGATGTCGTAGTACGGCCTGAGCGACTGCACCAGGGTGAACTGCAGCACGATCAGGGCCGCCACACCCAGCAGCGCCAGATTCACCACCGGCGGCACGCCGCGCCGCCCCCCCGCCCAGGCCACCAGCGCCGCCACCACCAGCAGCGCACCCGGCCACAGCGGCGGCACAGCAGCGACGTCATCCCGCAACGCGGCGATCTGCCCGCTGGCCGCGAGCATCAGCACACCGCCCAAAACCGCTGTCAGTAAAGCGGGCACCCCGACCCGGGATGAAGGTCGATCTGCCAGCACGCGCGCCGCCAGCAGGGCAAACGCCGGGAAAATCGGAACCAGGTAATGCGGCTGCTTGCCACTGATGAAGGAAAACGCGACGAACACCGGCAGCATCCAGGACAGGCAAAAGCGCGTACCGCGGTCCAGGCCGGTTTTCCGGTGATGCACCAGCGCCTTCCAGAAGCCCGGCCAGACGAACCACGGAAACAGCAGCAAGGGCAGCAAAGGCAGATACCACCAGAATGGACGTCGATGAGCGAAGGACTCGACCATGCGATCGGCGGTCTGCCCCCAGAAAATCGCATTGCGATAGGCGTCGCCACCGGCATGTCCCGCCGGGATCGCCCATGCCAACGCAATCGCCGCGCCCAGCAGCACCGCCAGCCCCACGCCGCCGAACCAGCGTCCCCACTGCAGGCCCGGATTCCACCACAACGCCAGCACGGTGACCGGCAGCAGGTTCAGCAGAATCACCGGACCCTTGGTCAGAACGCCCAGTCCGATCGCAATGCCCAGCATGACGAAGCCGCGCCGTTTTCCTTCGCTGGCGGCGAGTGCGCCGTGCATGCCGACCAGCACCCAGAACGCCAGCATCACATCGAACATGACCGTGGTGGAAAAAGTGATCCATAGCAGCGCACCGACCAGTATCAACGTGGCCTGCCCGCCGAGGCCGACATACAGCGGCCACAGGCGACGGGCAAGCAGGAAGGTCAGCACCAGCGCGCCGGCGGAAAACAGCGGCATCACCAGCCGCGGCCACGCGTCGTTGACGCCGAACAGTGTCCAGCCGGCGTGGAACATCCAGAACATGAACGGCGGCTTGTGGCTGTAGGGCTCGCCGTTCTTGTACGGCACCAGGAAATCGCCGCGCAGCCACATCTCCCACGCCACGCTGACGTAGCGCGTTTCGTCGATCGGGGTCAGCGGGCGCACCCACAGCGCCACTGTGGCCAGTACAACCAGCAGCAGGCTCAGGAGCAGCAGGCCACGCCTGGAGGCATCAGGGCTTTGTTTCAGGTTCATTGGGTGAAGGTCCAGTTTCGTCCAGCGCGACATCGATCTGCGGATCGAGACTCTGACCATGCCGGAAACGATGATAGAGATAAGCACCCAGTGCTCCGGAAATCACAAACAGGGCAATGGCCAATGTGATTTTCAGCGTAGTCGCAATATGCACGCCGCTCCCGACCAGCGCGAACACCAGCGTCTGCGGTAGATAACCAATAAACGTTCCGGAAAGGAAAGCCAGCGGGCGGATGCTCGAAAGACCCGCGGCCAGGTTGGTCAGCAGGTTGTTGCCCACCGGCAGCAACCTGATCAGCACTGACATGGTAAAGGGGTGATCGTGAATGAATCGATCAAACCGTCCTGCACGCTCGCCCATCCGCGCGCGCAGCAGTGCTCTGCCGAAAAAACGCGCGTAAGCAAAGGTCAGCATACAACCCAGCAAGGCCGCCATCGCGCCCAGCAGCGTGCCCAGTTCCACACCGAAAGCATACCCGCCGAGAAAGGCGATGATCTGGCGCGGCAGGCCGATGGCTGTGAACAACCCGCCCATCAGCAAAAACAGCAGCTCACCGCTGCTGCCATGACCGCGTACCCGCCCATCGATCCAGGCTTCATTGAGGCTGCCACCCAGTTCGCTGGTATGGAACACATAGCCGAGCAGCGCCAGGCTGAATATCAGCGCCAGGCCCTTGAAAATAAGTCGCGCTTTCATTTAAAGATCGGAGTCGGGCTCGATTTGCGGCAGGCGCACCCGCCGCTGCAGCCAGGCGACGCCGAACAGGTCGACGATGCCCACCCACAGCCGGTTGTGCAGCCCGTATTTCGACGTGCCGCGTTCGCGCGCACGGTGGGATACCGGCACCGACACCACCGCACCGCCGTTGCGCAGCACCAGCGCCGGCAGGAAACGATGCATGTGATCGAAGTTGGGCAGTTGCAGAAAGGTCTCGCGGGCAAACAGCTTGAGGCCGCAGCCGGTGTCCGGCGTGTTGTCCTTGAGCATGCGCGAGCGCACGCCGTTGGCGACTTTCGACGACAGGCGGCGCACGAAGGTGTCGTTGCGCTTGGCACGCCAGCCCGCCAGCAGTTCCAGATTCGCCGGTTGAACCGGGTTGGCCAGTTCGGCCAGCAGCGCGGGAATGTCGGCCGGATCGTTCTGGCCGTCGCCGTCGAGCGTGGCGATCCATTCGTAGCGCGCCGCCACGACGCCAGTGGTCACCGCCCGGCTCTGCCCGCACGACTCGCGATGGCGAAGTACGCGCAGCATCGGGAATTCGGTTTTCAGCGACTGCAGACGTGCTTGCGTGGCATCCGTGCTGCCGTCATTGATATAGAGGATTTCGAACGTGGTATTGCCGGACAGCGCCGTCGCGATTTCGCGCACCAGCGGTTCGACGTTGTCCTGCTCGTTCTTGACGGGTACGACCACGGACAACCTGCCGTGATAGGCATGTTTCGGCATTGCTGTATGGCGTGATCGCGCTGGCGGCACGCTGATGCGCGGGATTGGGACAGCCGATATTTTAGTTCATTTATACCAACGCGCTGATTTCGACGGCCCGCTACAGGACAGGTCGATTCGGACGTTCAAGGTAAAAGGGCGGGGACGGAATGCCGCGAGGTGTGGCTGAGGCGGCGGGGAACAGGCGATACGGCGAATGCTGGCGGAGAGGGCGGGATTCGAACCCGCGTTAGGATATTATCCTAAACACGCTTTCCAGGCGTGCGACTTAAACCGCTCATCCACCTCTCCGGGAGCCGCGCATTCTAATCGAGCGGCCGGGTTAAGGCAAACCGGAGAGGCGCCGCAATCCAAGGCGCGCCGGCTAATGCGGGGAGGTGTAACGCGCCCAGTCCGCACTGATGCCGTCGAAACATGCGCGGTATGCGCGCGTCTTTCGGATTTTATCGTCGCTGCCGCTCCCATCCCCGGCGATGCGGACCGGCTGGCCTTCCAGCGTGCCTTCGCACGACTCGTAATTCACCTGTCCGTCAAGTTCGAACTGGCGAAAGCTGTGCAGCCCGCCGTTATGGTGATGCAGGTTGAGGTAGGCGTGCGACGGGTGTAGCGGCCGCCAAGGCGGCGCACTGGAAAAATAATCCCGCACCAGCCGGCCGTCGGCATCGTAGATATTCACCTCTGCGATATGGATTGCCTCGGGCAGCGTGGCGTCGCGCTGAATCCGCGACAGCAGGCGTCCGCTGTCCGCGTCGTAGTAGCTGGTGATGCGGTAACGGTATCCGGCAGCGGCCACGCCCTCGTAGGCGCCACGGGTTTCTTCGGTGCGGACCGTATGCCGCGCAAGCTGCTGCTGATGCAGGGCATACACCGCGCGATGGAATTCCGGCCGCGACGGCGCCGCAAGCGCGGTTTGCGAGGCACATAAAACCAGTATCGTTACCCAGCGCTTCATTTCGACGTCTCCACCTTGTCCCACTTGTTGATAAAACGTTCCAGCATGTCGCGACTCACACTGCCCATATGGCGCGCCACGATGGCGCCGGCTGGATCGTAGATCACCGTCGTCGGCACGCCCATCAGATCCGCGCCGCCAAAACGCGTAAAGGCGTCCTCGCTTCCCAGCAACAAGGGAAAGCTGATCAGATAATTCTCTGAAAACCGGGCGACTTCATCCCGTCGCGCAGGGCCAAAGCTGGGGAAATCCACCGCCACACCGAGTACCCTCGCCCGTCCGTCCTTGTGGGCGTCGTGAAATTTCTGCAGCTCCGGCATTTCCTCGATGCAGGGCGGGCAGCGCGGTCCCCACACGGTCAGCACCGTCCACTGACCGCGCCCGATGTAGTCGCTGAAATGGTGAGGCTTGCCATGAACATCGGGCAGCGTCACGTCAGGACTGGCAGCGCCGGCCGCAGCCGACGCAAGGAGTCCCGCAAGCAACACACTGCGCAGCAGACGATGCCGGGTCATTTTGATTCTCCCTGTCTTGGTGTGACTTCCACTTCGCTGCGCTCGGACCAGTTGCTCTCGGGCAGGAACGCGGCGCGTTCGGCGAGACGCCTGGCTTCGTCTGCCTGCCCCAGCGTCTCCAGGATGCTCGATTTCAGCAGCAGCGAATCCCGGCTGTCGGGGTCCAGCACGAGACCGGCATCGACGATCTCGAGTGCTTCCCGGGGCTGGCCCCTCAGATGAAAGCAGATGGCCAGGTTGTGGTAGGCCTTCTGGTAGTGAGGGTCGAGGCGGATCGCGGTGGAAAAGTGCCGGGCCGCCAGACCGAGACGGTTGTGCTTGGCATGCACCACGCCGAGGTCGTCGTGGGCTTCGGCATTGTTCGGGTCCAGTTCGATCGCGCGCGTGAGATCGCGCTCGGCTTCTGTTAGGTGGTTGCGCCAGATATTGCGCACGCCGCGCTTGGTGTAGGCGACGGAACTGTTTGGGTGGCGCTGAATAAAAACGTCCAGATCGGCAATGCCTTCGTCCACCAGCCCCATGCGGCCGAGCGCCATGCCGCGCCCGAAAAAGGCCTGATCCTGACGGTCGTCCAGCCTGATGGCGGCGGTATAGTTTTCCATCGCCGCGTACAAGTCGTTCAGGGCATAGTAGGCATCCCCGCGCTGCGTGTAGAAGACGGCCACGCCCGGCGCCGCTTCGATCAGGCGATTGTATTGCTCCAGGGCGGCGAGCGCTTCTTCCCGCGTCTGGAATCCAGCGCTGACCCAAGGCGCCAGGACCAGCGTCATCACAGCCAGTACCATGCGCAAAGCCCTTGAGCCGTATCGTTCCATCTCCGCCCCCCTTTTATGAAGACGGCGTCGGGGGCTGCTTTATTCCGGGCGCTGCCCGCGAATTTTCGCCGGGGGCTTGAAAAGCCCGCAGCGGCCCCCATGTCTTCGCGAGAACCCATTTGGAGCCCCCATGCAGGACGAACTCAAAACCGACGCCGACGCCGGCGAGCACCCCGAAAAAGATAGCATGCCCAGCCTGGAAGCGCTGCTGAAGGCCGCCGAACTGCAGGCGGCCGAGCATCACGATGCCTGGCTGCGTGCCAAGGCCGAGACCGAGAACATGCGTCGCCGCGCGGCGGAAGACGTCGACAAGGCGCGCAAGTTTGCGGTGGAAAGCTTTGCCAGCGAACTGATGGCGGTGAAGGACAGCCTGGAAGCCGCGCTCGCCGCCGAGTCGCCCAGCGTGGAGAATCTGCGCGACGGCGTCGAGCTGACCCTGAAGCAGCTGGTTGCTGCCTTCGGCAAATTCAATCTCAACGACATCGACCCGCTGGGCGAAAAATTCGACCCGCACCTGCATCAGGCGATCCAGGTGGTCGAGTCCGACCAGCCGGCCAATACGGTGGTGACGGTGCTGCAGAAAGGCTATCGCCTCAACGAACGCACGCTGCGGCCGGCGCTGGTGATGGTGGCCAAGGGCCCCGGCGGCTGAGCCGCGATAGACACTGCGGCCGAGCTTGAGTAGCGCTGTCTTGAAATAAACCCAACCTCCCCCACATTCGAATCAATTCAATCTCTTTTAGAAGGAACGCATCATGGGACGCATTATTGGCATTGACCTGGGTACCACCAACTCCTGCGTGGCGGTGATGGAAAACGGCACGCCGAAAGTCATCGAAAACGCCGAGGGCGCGCGCACCACGCCGTCCATCGTCGCCTACACCGAAGACGGCGAGATTCTGGTTGGCGCGCCGGCCAAGCGCCAGGCGGTCACCAACCCGAAAAACACGCTGTATGCGGTGAAGCGCCTGATCGGCCGCCGCTTCGAAGAGAAGGAAGTGCAGAAGGACATCGGCCTGATGCCATACAAGATCGTCAAGGCCGACAACGGCGACGCCTGGGTGGAAGTGCGCGGCCAGAAAATGGCGGCCCAGCAGGTGTCGGCCGAGACCCTGCGCAAGATGAAGAAAACCGCCGAGGACTACCTGGGCGAGGAAGTCACCGAAGCCGTGATCACGGTGCCGGCCTACTTCAACGACAGCCAGCGTCAGGCCACCAAGGACGCCGGCCGCATCGCCGGTCTCGACGTCAAGCGCATCATCAACGAGCCGACCGCGGCCGCGCTCGCCTTCGGCATGGAC
>CAZUVC010000019.1:0-59051 GCA_964623745.1 uncultured Thiobacillus sp.
TTGCCGCTGATCCACCCGACGCACTTGATCTTCGGCGGGTCTGTAAGGGGAAGAAAGTCAAAATCAGTTTGGCGACGAGCACCGTCGCGAACCGGATCGAAGGCTTCGCAGTGGGGGTCCACAAGCACACAAGCCGCCCCGTCATCACCGACCTGGTTTTGACTTTCCTCCCCTCTCAGTCCCGCCGGAAATTGAGCCTGCCGGGCGGATCAGCGGCAAAGGTGTCTGAGCCCCGCTCACCTTCGAAATACAAAAAAAGCGGGGCGAGTTCTTTGCCGCCCGTCCGGCAGGCTCAAGTTCCGGGGTTTCGGGGATGAGCGGGGTCGCCTTTTCTTTGGTTACTTTCTTTTGGCGAAGCAAAAGAAAGTGACTAGCTGCCGGGCTACCCCCGGCCAACGGTCGGTCGCTCATCACAGTCCGCTGCTACCATCGACAACGAAACCCCTACCAACCACGTTAAAATGCCGCTTTCCCGAAAAGCCGCTCATCCCCCGTGAAACCCACCTTTCAGGACATCATCCTCACCCTGCAATGCTACTGGGCCGAGCGCGGCTGTGCGCTCTTGCAGCCCTACGACATGGAAGTCGGCGCCGGCACTTCGCATACCGCGACCTTTCTACGCGCGCTCGGCCCCGAACCCTGGAAGGCCGCCTACGTGCAGCCCTCGCGCCGCCCCAAGGACGGCCGCTACGGCGACAACCCCAACCGGCTACAGCATTACTACCAGTTTCAGGTGGTGCTCAAACCCGCGCCGGCCGACATTCTGGAGTTGTATCTGGGTTCGCTCGAAGCGCTTGGCTTCGATCTGAAGAAGAACGACGTGCGCTTCGTCGAGGACGACTGGGAGAACCCCACGCTCGGCGCCTGGGGGCTGGGCTGGGAGGTATGGCTGAACGGCATGGAAGTGACCCAGTTCACCTATTTCCAGCAGGTTGGCGGCATCGACGTGAAGCCGATCACCGGCGAAATCACCTATGGCCTCGAGCGCCTGGCGATGTATCTGCAGGGCGTGGAAAGCGTGTACGACCTCGTCTGGACAGAAGGGCTGACCTACCGCGACGTCTACCATCAGAACGAGGTCGAGCAGTCGACCTACAACTTCGAGCACAGCGACGTCGATTTCTTGCTCACCGCCTTTGCTGCGCACGAGAAGAAAGCACAGGAACTGATGGTCGCGCAGCTCGCGCTGCCAGCCTACGAACAGGTGTTGAAAGCCGCACATACCTTCAACCTGCTCGATGCGCGCGGCGCGATTTCGGTAACCGAGCGCGCGGCCTACATCGGCCGCATCCGCAACCTGGCGCGTGCAGTGGCGAAGAGTTATCTCGACAGCCGCGCGCGGCTGGGCTTCCCGATGGCGCCCAAGGCCTGGGCAGACGAAGTGCTGGCACAGATTGAAAAGAAGGCCGCAGCATGACCGCCGCAAATTTGCTCGTTGAACTCTTTGTCGAAGAACTGCCGCCCAAGGCGCTGAAGAAACTGGGCGAAGCCTTTGCTACTGCGCTCACCGAGAGCCTGGTTGCGCAAGGGCTGTCCGATTCGACAGCTGCAGTCACCTCCTTCGCTTCGCCGCGCCGACTCGGCGTGCATATCGAAAACGTGCTGGCACGGGCGGCCGACAAGCCGGTGTCGACCAAGCTGATGCCAGTGAGTGTGGGCCTCGATGTGGACGGCAAGGCCACGCCCGCGCTGCTGAAGCGCCTGGCTGCGCTGGGTGCCGATGCGTCCGCCGTCAGCCAGCTGCGCCGCGCGGCGGACGGCAAGAATGAGGCGCTGTTCCACGACAGCGTCGCGCCGGGCATGACGCTCGCCGACGGCCTGCAGCATGCGCTCGAAACCGCAATGGCTAAGCTGCCGATTCCGAAGGTGATGCAGTACCAGCTGGCCGACGGCTGGAGCAGCGTGCATTTCGTGCGTCCAGTACATGGGCTGGTTGCGCTGCATGGCAGCGATGTCGTGCCGGTTTCCGTGCTGGGTTTGCAGGCTGGGCGCGACACACAGGGCCACCGCTTTGAGGCGCGCGTCAGTCCGGTGTCCATTCAGAATGCGGACAGCTACGCTGCCCAATTGAAAGACGACGGCGCCGTGATCGCCGGCTTTGCCGAACGCCGCGCCGAGATCGTCCGCCAGTTGCAGGCGGCCGCCGTGCCGTTGGGCTTGGAGCCAATCGAGGACGACGCGCTGCTGGACGAAGTCACCGCGCTGGTGGAGCGTCCCAATGTGCTGGTCGGCAAGTTCGAGGAGGCCTTCCTTGAAGTGCCGCAGGAATGCCTGATCCTTACGATGAAGGCAAATCAGAAATACTTCCCGCTGCTCCAGGATGCACCGGCCATTGTTGACGGTGCAAGGCACACAGCGGCAGGCAAGCTGACCAACCAGTTCCTGATCGTCTCCAACATCTCGCCCGCCGATGCGTCCGCCGTGATCCAGGGCAACGAACGCGTGGTGCGTCCGCGGCTGGCCGACGCCAAGTTTTTCTACGACCAGGACCGCAAGCGAGCGCTGGATTCGCGCGTGCTTGGGCTGGCCAAGGTGGTGTATCACAACAAGCTCGGTACCCAGGGCGAGCGCGTGACGCGGGTGCAGGCGATTGCCCGCGCCATCGGCGAGAAGCTGGGCGGCGAAACGCTGGCACTGAAGGCCGACCAGGCGGCGCTGCTGGCCAAGGCCGACCTGCTGACCGACATGGTCGGCGAGTTCCCTGAACTGCAGGGCATCATGGGGCGCTACTACGCGCAGCACGATGGGCTGTCGGACGACATTGCGTTTGCCATCGAGGATCACTACAAGCCGCGCTTTGCCGGTGACGAACTGCCGCGCAGCGACGTGGGCGTGTGCGTGGCCCTGGCAGACAAACTGGAAACACTGGTGGGCCTGTTCGGTATCGGTGAGAAGCCGACTGGTGACAAGGACCCGTTTGCGCTGCGCCGCCATGCGCTTGGCATCTTGCGTATCCTCATCGACAAATCGCTGCCGCTTGGCCTCTTTGACCTGATCAACATTGCATTTGCCGCGTTCCCCCCAGGAAGGCTGGGTGATGCGCACACGGATGCGGAAACATTTGTGTTTGATAGGTTGAGCGGAATGATGCGCGAACAGGGCTATACGGCGAACGAGGTGGATTCGGTACTGAGCATGCGGCCTGTTCAAATCAGGCTTGTTCCCAAGCAACTCAATGCCGTGCGTGCTTTTGCCGCTCTGCCCGAAGCTCCCGCGCTCGCCGCTGCCAACAAGCGCGTGGGCAACATCCTGAAAAAGGCCGAGGGCGAAGTGGGTGATATGGCTGATCCGGCGCGCTTTGTCGAGGCGGCGGAAACGGCGCTGTTTGCCGCGCTGGGCGAGATCGCGCCGCGTGCCGATGCAGCCTTCGAAGCCGGTGATTACACCGGTTCGTTGCAGGCGCTGGCCGCGCTGAAAACCCCGGTCGACGCCTTCTTCGACAGCGTCATGGTCAACGCCGACGATCCCGCCCTTAAGGCCAACCGGCTGGCACTGCTGAACCAGTTGCACCGGACGATGAACCGGGTTGCGGATTTATCGCGTATGGCGGCGTAAACTTTCATCCATGAAACTGATCATTCTCGACCGCGACGGGGTCATCAACTTTGGCTCCGAGCAGTTCATCAAGACACCCGAGGAATGGAAGCCCATTCCCGGCAGCCTGGAGGCGATTGCGCGACTGACGCGCGAGGGCTGGCGCGTGGTGGTGGCGACGAATCAGTCGGGCCTCGCGCGTGGGCTGTTCGAAATGGCGACGCTCAACGCCATCCACGCCAAGATGCACAAGGCGGCGGCGCAGGCGGGCGGGCGCATCGAGGCGGTTTTTTATTGCCCGCACGCGGCTGATATGGAATGCGGTTGCCGCAAGCCCAAGCCGGGGCTGTTCGACGAGATCGCCGCGCGCTATGGTCGTGACCTCTCCGACGTGCCGGCGGTGGGCGATTCGCTGCGCGACCTGATGGCGGCGACCAGCGTGGGTGCGCGACCGGTGCTGGTGCGCACCGGCAAGGGCGAGAAGACACTGGCTGCCGGCGGCCTGCCCAAAGACACGCCGGTGTTTGCCGATCTGAACGAGGCCGTCGAATTCTTGTTGTCGACAGCAGCATGAGCCTGATCCGGTCGTTGATTTTTGCGGTCATGCAGACCGTGCTGACAATCTTTTTCAGCCTGGTTGCCTTCCTCAGTTTTCCGTTTTCGGCGCATGCGCGCTACCGGCTGATCACCGGCTACAACCACACGGTGATCTGGCTGGCGCGCTGGGTGCTTGGCATCCGCTATGTGGTGGAAGGACGCGAGCACCTGCCGTCGCAGCCCGCGATCATTCTTGCCAAGCACCAGTCGGCCTGGGAGACGGTTGCCTTTCTTTTTCTGTTTCCGCCTGTCGCGCCGGTCATCAAGCAGGAATTGTTGAACGTGCCGTTCTTCGGCTGGGCGTTCCGCCTGCTGTCGCCGATTGCGATCGACCGCAGCGCCGGACGCGAAGCCTTGAAGCAGATCGTCAGCCAGGGTCGCGACAAGCTGGCGCAGGGATTCTGGGTGCTGGTGTTCCCCGAGGGCACGCGCGTCGCGCCGGGCGAAAAGGGCCGCTATGGCATCGGCGGCGCCTGGCTGGCGGCGGAGACCGGCGCGCCGATCGTTCCGGTGGCGCACAACGCCGGCGAAGTGTGGCCGAAGAATGCCTTCATCAAGCGGCCCGGCACCGTCACCGTGCGCATCGGCCCGGTGATCGACAGCACCGGCAAGAGTGCGGCCGAGCTCACCCGCGCGGTCGAAGCCTGGATCGAAACCGAAATGACGAGGTTGCCCCCTGCTGCCGCGCGTCAATAATGGCGTGCTGCAGCTCGGCGACGTCGATGTGCCGTACCAGCTGCGGCGCTCGCATCGCCGTCGCACGCTGGGCTTGACCGTCACGGCCAACGAAGTGCGCATCCACGCGCCGAGCTGGACCCCGCGGGCCGAAATCGAATGCTATGTGCTGCTGCAGCGCGACTGGCTGCGTCGCACCTGGGCGCGCATGCGGGTGCGCAAGCCGGACATGCGGGCAGACAAGGCCGGCGAGGTACGCTACCTCGGCCGCATGCTGACGCTCGATATTCGCGATTCGTTGTTCGTCGAGGTCGAGCGACACGGCGACACACTGCGCGTGCATGCGCCACTGGATGCGGATATCGGATCGCTGGTGCGTGCCTGGTTGAGCGCGCAGGCCCAGCGTCTGCTGGCTTGGCGGCTGGCGCGTCTGGCACGCAAGCTCGGGCGCGCACCCAGCCGCTTTGCCTTGTCCGACGCGCAGACGCAATGGGGCAGCTGCACCCGCCACGGCCACATCCGCCTGAACTGGCGCCTGGTGCAGGCGCCGCTGGCCCTGATCGATTACGTCGCCGCGCACGAACTCGCCCATCTCGTCCATCTCGACCATTCGCCGCGCTTCTGGGCTCAGGTGGCCGCGCTGTATCCCGACGCATTGGCAAGGCGGACCGAGTTGCGCAAAATGAGTACCGTGCTGTTTCAGGTTTGATTTCCGGCACTGCGAGCGGACAAACGGGTCCAAGAAAGTGCGTTATACGAAGCCAGAAGGGATTGCACCATGAGATTACTTCACACCATGTTACGGGTGGCGCCCGGAAGTGTTGGGCGAGGGGCCCCCGCAGGGGGATCGACCCGCTGGAGGGATGCTCCTACCCGCATGTGGAGGGGTCAAACGAAGCCTGAAGGGATTGCACGATGAGATTACTTCATACCATGTTGCGGGTAGGCGATCTCGATCGTTCGATCGATTTCTACACGAACGTCCTCGGCATGAAGCTGCTGCGCCGCAAGGACTATCCGGGCGGCAAGTTCACGCTGGCCTTCGTCGGCTACGATACTGAGGACAAGGCGGCGGTACTCGAGCTCACTTACAACTGGGGCGTGGATAAATACGAGGTCGGTAGCGGCTACGGCCACATCGCGATCGAGGTCGACGATGCCTATGCCGCCTGCGATGCGGCGGCGGCCAAGGGCGGCAAGGTGCTGCGCCCGGCCGGACCGATGTCGCACGGCAGCACAGTGATCGCCTTCATCGAGGATCCGGACGGCTACCCAATCGAATTCATCCAGAAGGGCACCGCGGGCTGGGTCAAGGAGTGGGCGGAGTAAATATCCTCCGTCCGCGCCAGGCCTGTTATTCCATTTCCAGATTGAAAAGATCGCGAAGGTGAGCCGCAGACAGTGCTGTAGCACGGCAAGGCGAGAGCGTGGTTGTTGACGCTTTAGCGTCTTTACAACCACGGCCTACCCCTTGCGGGCAAACCGACAAAGAGATTTTCAATCTGGAAATGGAATTAGCTGATCGCCTTGGTGATCAGCGGAACCAGGGACTCCGGCAGCGTGAGCTGGCCGGACAGGGCAAAGGCCTGGGCCTGTTTCGACATTTTCTTCCAGGTCTTGCGGATGATTTCCAGCCACTTCGCCTCGTCGTAGTCGGGCTTGCTCTGGGCGAAGGCCAGCATGTAGTGCTCGATGAAGACCAGGCTGGCGACATCCTCCAGCATCTGCGTATCGGGATTGCTCTTGATGCCGCGTTTCCCCACCGCCTTCTTGACGCGCTCGATCATCGCGTCGTCATGGCCGGCCTGGCGCATCAGGTCGCCGGCCGTGTCTGCCTGGAACGCGTATAGCCCGGTGCGCCACGCGTGGTAGCCTTCCTTGGTCATCGGGTAGGTGTTGCGCGGCACCTTCCAGCGCTGGATATGCTGGGCGCGCACCGCCAGTTGCGCCACTTCGGAGGCCTCCGGCGCAAAGCGGGCGATCATGTCCGACATGCGCTGGGCGTATAACAGCTCTTTCGGCTGGCCTTCATCCAGGTTGGGATCCTGCGCATTGGCCGCATCGAATAGCGCGAGCGTCCGATTGAAGCGTTCCTGATTCTCGATCATCTTGCATCCTTGTTCGCGGGCCCATCAGGCGCCGTCGGAAACTTTATGGCCTTTGCCGTCCTCAACATACGTCGATACGGATTATTCCCCACCCGCCCTCGAGGCGCACCTCAAAGGATCTCAACGTGACTGATTTGTTCTCCCCGGCCCGCTTCGGCGCCATCGACCTCGCCAACCGGGTGGTCATGTCTTCGCTGACGCGCAACCGGGCCGGTGCCGGCAACGTGCCGACGCCGCTGATCGCAGAATATTATCGCCAACGCGCGTCGGCGGGGCTGATTCTCACCGAGGCGACGCCAATCTGCGCCGAGGGCCACGGCTATCCGCGCACACCGGGCATCCACACGGCCGAGCAGATTGCCGGCTGGAAGCAGGTGACGCAGGCGGTGCAGGGTGCCGGCGGCAAGATCGCGTTGCAGCTGTGGCATGTAGGGCGGATTTCGCACCCCGATCTGCAACCGAACGGCGCCCTGCCAGTTGCGCCTTCGGCGATTCGTCCGGCCGGCCAAGTGTTCACCGGGGAGGGTATGAAGGATTACGTCACCCCGCGTGCACTGGATCTGGCAGAAATCCCCCGCCTGATTGCGCAGTTTGCCCAGGCGGCACTCAATGCGATGGAGGCGGGGTTCGACGGGGTTGAAATTCATGCTGGCAATGGCTACCTGCTGGACCAGTTTTTACGCGCGTCGACCAACCACCGCACCGATGCCTATGGTGGCAGCAAGGAAAAACGCGCGCGACTGTTGCTGGAGGTGCTGGACGCGGTGTGCAGCGCAATCGGCAGCGACCGGGTCGGCCTGCGGCTGTCGCCGGTGACGCCGTTCAACGACATTGCCGATGACGATCCGCAAGACACCTTCGACCATGTCGTGACGCAACTCAATCCGCTGAAGCTGGCCTTCCTCGATGTGCTGCAGGGGACCGGCGGTGCGCCCCGTGAACAGTGGCTTCCGTTCGACTACGACAGGCTGCGCGCGCTGTATGAAGGCAACTTCATCCGCAACAACGAGTATGACTTCGAATCGGCACAGCAGGCGGTGGTCTCCGGGGCGGCCGATGCGATTGCGTTTGGCCGGCTGTTGCTGGCCAACCCCGATCTGGTCGAGCGCTTCCGCCGCGGCGCACCGTTGAACGCGCCCGATTACGACAGGCTCTACACGGGCGAGGAAAAGGGCTACACCGACTATCCCTTTCTGGCTGGCTGAGCGTTATCCAGCGGGCCGTTGCAAGCCGGAGAGGTGCCGGGTGATGGCCTCGTAGTCGGCGACCGCCAGATTCTCGGCGCGCTTGCCGGCGTCGATCCCGATCGCCGCGAAGTCTTCCGATTTCATCAGGCTGCCGAGCGTGTTCCGCAGCGTCTTGCGGCGCTGCGAGAATGCGGCGGCAACCACGCGCGAAAACAGCGCCTCGTCGAGTGCGACGATTTCTGCAGGCGTTTTCGGAATCAGCCGCACCACGGCCGAGTCGACGCGGGGTGCGGGATTGAACGCGGTGGGCGGCACGTCGAGCAGCCATTCCAGGTGAAAACGGCGCTGCAGCATGATCGACAGCCGCCCGTAATCGCCGCTGGACGGTTCGGCGACCATGCGCTCGACCACTTCCTTCTGCAGCATGAAGGTCATGTCGCGGATGTGCGCGGCGAAGTCCATCAGGTGGAACAGCAGCGGCGTGGAAATGTTGTAGGGCAGGTTGCCGATGATGCGCAGCTCATGGCCCAGCGAGCCGAAATCGAACCTTAACGCGTCGCAGCTGTGCACCGTCAGCCGCTCGGTAGGCCAACTGCGCTGCAGGCGCGCGACGATGTCGCGGTCGAGCTCGACCGCATGCAGGTGCGGCAGACGTTCGAGCAGGGGTCGGGTCAGCGCACCGAGGCCGGGCCCGATCTCGACGACGGTTTCGTCCACCTGCGGACGCACCGCGTTGACGATGGCATGGATGATGCCGTCGTCAATCAGGAAGTTCTGGCCGAAGCGTTTGCGCGGGGTATGCATGTTAGGGGCCAGGAATTAGGGGCTAGGGGCTAGGGGTTTCAGAGAAGCGCGGCAAAGCCGCACGTTCCTAATTCCTAGTCCCTAAATCCTAGCCCCTTCTTCTCAGCCATCTCCATCGCCACTTGAATCGCCGCCAGCAGGCTGCCGACTTCAGCGCGCCCCGTGCCGGCCAAATCGAGCGCGGTGCCGTGGTCGACCGAGGTACGGATGAAAGGCAGGCCCAGCGTGATGTTCACGCCGGCGCCGAAGCTGGCGTATTTCAGCACCGGCAGCCCCTGGTCGTGATACATCGCCAGCACCGCGTCGCAGGGTTCGCTGCGAATGCGCGAGAACAGCGTGTCGGCCGGCAGCGGGCCGACCAGGTCCATGCCTTCGCCGCGCAGTCGAGCGAGCGCGGGTTCGATCAGGTCGATTTCCTCGCGCCCGAGGTGGCCGGATTCGCCGGCGTGCGGGTTGAGTCCGGCGACCAAGATGCGCGGTCGGGCGACACCGAATTTGTCCCGCAGGTCGGCGTTCAGAATGCGGATCACCTCGTCGAGCAGCGCCGGGGTGATCGCATCGGCCACCGCGCGCAGCGGCAGGTGGGTGGTGGCCAGCGCCACGCGCAGGCCGCCGCCTGCGAGCATCATCACCACTTTATGCGTGCCGCTGTGGTCGGCCAGGTATTCGGTGTGGCCGGTGAAGGCGAAGCCGGCATCGTTGATGATGCCCTTGTGCACCGGCGCGGTGACGATGGCGTGATAGGCACCGTTCAGACAGCCCTCGATTGCCGCATCCAGCAGGGCCAGCACATGGGCGCTGTTGTCGACATTGAGTACGCCCGGAGTGACAGGCGACGCCACCGGGATGTGGCGCACGTGCAGCGCGCCGGGCGTGTGTTCGGGAATGGCGTCTCCGCCCAGAAAGTCGACCGCGATGCCGAGCTGCGCCGCGCGGGCGCGCAGCACGTCCCTGTCGCCCAGCACCGTCAGTCGGCACGGCAGCGCCTGCTGCGACAGCGCAATGCAGAGGTCGGGCCCGATTCCAGCGGGCTCGCCCGCGGTGAGCGCGAGCACGGGCAGTTCCATGCCGGGGTCGGTCAGTCGAGCGGGCGCAGTTCGACGTAGGCCGAATCGCGGATCTGGCGTACCCAGTCTTCGAAGGCCTCCGCGGCCTTGCGCTCGCGCAGGGCCTGGCGTGCCACGAATTTCTGGCGTTCCTGCGTGACGTCCTGGTCGCGGCGCTCCAGCACCTGGATCAGGTGCCAGCCGAACGGTGACTGGACCGGCGCGCTGACCTGACCCGGCTGCAGGGCGTCCATCGCTTTCTCGAAGTCGGGCACGGTGTCGCCAGGGTTGATCCAGCCCAGGTCACCGCCCTTGGCGGCGGAGCCATCCTCGGAATGCAGGCGCGCCAGTTCGTCGAATTTCACGCCGTTGTCGATGCGCTCCTTCAATTGCAGCAGACGGGCGCGGGCATCGGCTTCGGAGGTGATCTCGTTGGTCTTGATGAGGATGTGGCGGACGTGCGTCTGGGTGACGCTGAGCGTGGCATCGAGCCCGCGCTTGTCGTGCAGCTTGAGAATGTGGAAGCCGTTGCCGCTTCTCAGCAGCGGACTGACCTGGCCGGGCTGCAGCGGCTTTAGGGCCTCGGCATATAGGGCCGGCATCTTGCCGCTGGCGCGCCAGCCGAACGCGCCGCCCTCCAGCGCGTTGGGCGCGTCGGAGTGGCTTGCCGACAACTGGGCGAAATCGACGCCGCTGGCAAGCTGCGCCAACACCTCCTCGGCGCGGGCGCGGCGGGCCTGCACCTGCTCGGGCGACGCGTTCTCCGGCACGGTGACGAGAATGTGCGAGAAGTTGTATTCGGTCTCGACCCCCTGCTGCACCTGCGTCTGCAGATAGCCCTCGATCTCGGCGTCGCTGACCGTGATGCGGTTGTCGACATCGCGCTCGCGCGCGCGCGCGATCAGCATTTCGTTGCGGATGGTGGCGCGCATGGTGTCGAGCGTCTGGCCTTCACGTTCCAGCGCAGCGGCCAGGCCCGCCATGTCGAGCTTGTTCTGGGCGGCGATCCGCTGCACCGCACGCTCGACCAGCGTGGGGTCGATCCGCACGCCGGTGGTGCGGGCATGCTGCTGCAGCGCCAGTTCGGTCACCATGCGTTCGAGCAGCTGTTTCTCGATCACGTCGCGCGGCGGCATCGGCGTGTTCTGGCGCGCGAGGTTGCGGGTAACCTCGGCGTAACGCCGGTTGAGTTCCTGGCGCGTGATGATCTCGTCGTTGACGACGGCAACGATGTGGTCGAGCGGCGTGATGGCCGCGTGCGCCGGCAGCAGCGTCGAGGCGGCGATCAGCAGCAGTGCCAGCACCGACTGCGGGCGATACCATTCAGGGCGTTTGAAGGAGTTCATTGCTAGGCCTGTATCCGGGAACACTTTGTTTCAAAACGTCGAGCGGGTTGGAGCCGAGTCGCCCCATGCCGCTCAACTCGAGCTGGAAGAACAGTGCATCGGTCGACTGGTCCTCCTTGGTGGCCAGGCGCTGGAACACCGCGCGCACCGCCCAGCAGCCGCCATTGTATTCAACCCCCGCCAGGCCTTCGACCAGCTTGTCGTCCTGGAAGGAATAGTTGTAGCGGAACATGCCGTACCAGCGATCGCCCAGCGGCCATTGCCCCGACAGATCGATCTGTTCGGTGGTTTGGTCAATGAAGCGGTAGCCGAAGTTCAACGCGCGGCCGGGGCCGGGCCGGTACGACGCACCCAGATTCTGGCGGATCGTGGTGCCGTTCTGGGTGTCGAGCTGCCATGCCGTGTTGATGCGCCAGTCGCGCGTGATCTGTCCGCTGACGGCCAGAAGCAGGTCCGTCGCAGTGCTGGTGCGCGGTGCCACGCCGGGCAGGGTCACCAGCTGGTCGCTGAAATAAAAGCGCTGGCCGACGGTGACCTGCAGGCGCTCCAGTCCGCTGGCCGCTTCGACGAAGCGGCTGGTGATCGCGATCGTCAGTTGGTTGGCATCATTGATGCGGTCGCCGCCGACGAACTGGTTTTCGGTGAACATCTGGGCGTAGCTGAAGTCCATCGCCGCCGTGTCGAATATCGGGATCGCGCTTTGGTCGCGATAGGGTGCATAGACATAGTAGGCGCGCGGCTCCAGCGTCTGCTCGTAGTCATTGCCCGCAAACCGGAACGGACGGTCGAAGGCCACGCCGGTGTCGAGGCTGAAGATGGGCACATTGCGTGTGATGCGGCGCTCGGGTGCGCTGTCGTCCAGCGTGTAGTGGCTGCTGTGCCAGCCGATCTGCGGGGTGAGGAAACCGAACTGGTTGGTGAGCGGCAACCGCAGCGTGGGGTAGGCCAGCAGCCGGGTCCCTTCGATATTGGTGGGATGGGCAAACCGGGTGGCCTCGCTGTCCAGCTTGAATTCGAGGCCGCTGCCGAAGGTATGCCACATCCCCGCCCGCGCGTGCGGGAGCCGCGCATAGGGCTCGGCAATCAGTGTGGGCGCGGTGGAATCCTGCAGCGTCTGGAAGCTTTGTGCGCGCAGGTCGGCATACCAGTTGGCATGCTGCGTGGTGACCCAGGCTTCGCGGTTGAGGTGGGTGATCGAAGTGATGGAAATGAGGTTGGACAGGTCGCGGAAATAATCGTCGTCCGACACGCGGTTGAACTGCATGCCGGCGTGGGTGTTTGCGTTCAGGCGATAAGTGTTGTTAAGGACGGTGCTCCAGCGCGAGCGGCCGGCCTGGTTGTCATTGGGCAGATACTCGAGGCGGTTGTCGCCGAAGGCGTTATCCAGCAGGTAGCGGAATTCGCCGCCCAGCTGCACGCCTCGCTTGGACAGCAGGCGGGGATACAGCGTGGCGTCGTAATTGGGCGCGAGATTCAGATAGTAGGGCACCAGGATGTCGAGGCCGCTGCGTTCGGTGGTGCCGATGGTGGGCGCCAGCATGCCGGTCTTGCGCGCATTGTCGAGCGGGAAGTTCATCCACGGCGTATACAGGATGGGGACACCGAGAAAATGCAGCGAGGCATTGCGCGCGGTGCCCACGTTGCGGGTCTTGTCGATGTCGAGGTCGGCCACCTTGAGGTACCAGTCCTCGTTGTCGGCCGAGCAGGTGGTGTAGGTGGCGTCGCGCAGCTTGTAATGGTTCTTGTCGATGAAATCGATGTGTTCGGCATCGCCGCGGCCCGGCTGGGCCGTCAGTTGGTACACCGGCTGAGTGAGCTCGCCGCTGTAGTCATCGAGATCGAGTTTGAGCAAATCGCCGCTCACCAGCAGCGCAGGCTGCTCCAGCCGCACCTGGCCCCGCGCCTCGACGGAATTGAGCGAGGTGTCGTAGCGCAGCCAGTTGGCAAAGAAGTTCTGCCCGGCCTGACGGGCTTCAACCTGGCCGCTGGCTTCGATGACGTTGGGCTCGGTCGATTCGATGCGGTCGGCGGTCAGGAACATGGGGCCGTCCGGGCCGGCCACCGCAGAGCCTTGCAGTTCGACATCCTTTTTCAGCGCGAGCCCGTCCGCCGCTGCGGACGAGGCAGCCAGCAACAGGACAACATACGCAAAGCCGGGCAGGGTGGGCAAGGATGTAAAATCCGGAAGTTCGTTATTCGGAGCAGTGTGGCTGTGGAACGTTTGCAAGCATTACAGGACTGGGCCGCCCGACAGTTGGGGGGCGATTCACTCGATATCGCCCCGGCGTCGGCAGACGCCAGCTTTCGCCGTTATTTTCGCGTCACTGCCAAAGGCCGCGATTATATCGTGATGGACGCCCCCCCGGCGCACGAGGATTGCCGGCCTTTCATTGCGGTCGCCCGGCTGTTTGCCGACGCCGGGGTGCACGTGCCGCAGGTGCTGGCGCAGGACCTGGACCAGGGCTTTTTGTTGTTGACCGACCTCGGCGACACCACATACCTGTCTGCGCTCAACGACGCCGGGTCCGATCAGGGCGCGGTACGCGCGCTGTATCTGGCGTCGAACGACGCGCTGATCCGCATCCAGCAGGCCAGCCGCCCCGGCGTGCTGCCGGACTACGGCCGCACGCTGCTGACCCGCGAGCTGATGCTGTTCCCGGACTGGTATGTAGCGAAGCACCTCGGCGTCGACATGAAGGACGAGCACAAGGCACTCCTCGATACCGTGTTCGAGCGGATCCTGACCAACAACCTGGCGCAGCCGCAGGTCTACGTGCACCGCGACTGGCATTCGCGCAACCTGATGGTGAGCGAGCCCAACCCCGGCATCCTCGACTTCCAGGACGCGGTCTATGGCCCCATCACCTACGACCTCGCCTCGATCTACCGCGACGCCTACATCCAGTGGGACGAGGAACAGCAGCTCGACTGGGTGATCCGCTACTGGGAGAAGGCGCGCGCGGCCCGCCTGCCGGTGCCCGAGGACTTCGGCGCGTTCTGGCGTGATTTCGAATGGATGGGCGCGCAGCGCCACATCAAGGTGCTCGGCATTTTCGCGCGGCTGTATCACCGTGACGGCAAGGACGGGTATCTGAAGGACATGCCGCGGGTGATGGGTTACTTGCGGCGGGTGTGCGAGCGGTATGACGAGTTGAAGCCGTTGCTGTTTTTGCTGGATGGGTTGCAGGACAAGAAACCGCAGGTGGGGTATACGTTCTAGGAAGAAGCCCCTCTCCCGTATTACGGGGGAGGGGTTGGGGAGGGGGCTCGTACGCTGTGGCTGTGCGACTGACCGTTGGCCGGGGGTAGCCCGGCGGCTAGTTACTTTCTTTTGTCTCGCCAAAAGAAAGTAACCAAAGAAAAGGCGACCCCAGCATCCCCGAATTCCCGAAAATCAAGCCTGCCGGGTGGGCGGCAAAGAACTCGCCCCGCTTTTGTTGTATTTCGAAGGTGAGCGGGGCTCAGACACCTTTGCCGCTGATCCACCCGGCAGGCTCGATTTTCGGCGGGGCTGCAAGGGGAAGTAAAGTCAAAACCAGGTCAGCGCTAGCTGAGTAATTTGTGGTTACTATTTGAGCTTCACACTTCTCTACGCCATAAATATTAAAGCGAGGGTGAAAGAATATATTTGTTGGATTTCAACACCAAGGGAGATTTAACGATGAGAGTTCAGTTTTCAGGAATCATTACCGCAGTGGCGACTTCATTAATCGTGGCCGGGTGTTTCAATATGCCTACACCCTCATCGCAGATTACAGGTTCATATACTTCAGGACTTAGATACGAAGATTATCCATGCGCACGTTTATCTGTAGAAATGGATTCACTTGCACGTAGAGAGAACCAGTTAGTTGTAGCTCAAGAGCAGCGGGTAAAAACCAGTAATGTTCAAGCATTTTGGCTTGGATATGGTCAAGGTGATGGGATCGAGGCATCTGAGCTTGCAAATGTGCGGGGAGAAAAAGAGGCGCTTCGCAAGGCTATGGAAACCAAACAATGTGGCAAGCCAACGTAAATATGGATCAGAATCGCCCCGGCATTTGCGGGTGTGTTTTGAAATGACCGGGGCTGGTGGTCTGACCGCCATGATCCTCGCCGCAGGGCGCGGTGAACGCATGCGCCCGCTGACCGACCGCACGCCCAAGCCTCTGCTGGTGGTCGGCGGCAAGCCGCTGATCGTCTGGCATATCGAACGGCTGTCTGCGGCGGGCTTCACCCGCATCGTCATCAACCATGCCCATCTCGGGCAGCAGATCGAGGATGCGCTGGGGGATGGGGCGGCGTTTGGCGTGACGATTTCATATTCGCGCGAGGGCAGTGCGCTGGAAACCGCGGGCGGCATTGCTACGGCGTTACCGCTGATTGGGGTCGATGTGTTCCCGGTGGTTAACGGCGACATCTACTGCGAATACGATTTCAGCCGGCTGGCCGAGCCGATGGCGCGGCTTGCCGCGGGGCAGGACCAGGCGCACCTGGTGCTGATCGACAACCCGCCGCATCATCCGCAGGGCGATTTCGTGCTCGACGGCGGGCGGTTGACGAATGCTGACACGCCGTCCCCCGCACGCCTGACGTTCTCAGGCATCGGGGTTTACCACCGTGCGCTGTTTGCCGGCACCCCGGCGGGCGAAAAAGCGCCGCTGGCGCCGCTGTTGCGGCAGGCGATCGACGCCGGGCGTGCGAGCGGCGAACATTTCGGCGGCCGCTGGGTCGATGTAGGGACGCCCGACCGATTGCAACAACTCGACGAAAGCCTGCGCACCCATGTTTGACCCTGCCATCCACGCCGACCGCCGCGCGCGGCTTGCCGCCCAGCTTGGCGACGGTATCGCCATCGTCGCCACCGCGCCGGAAGTGCCGCGCAACCGCGACACCCATTACCCCTACCGGCACGACAGCTATTTCTACTGGCTGAGCGGTTTCGCCGAGCCCGAGGCGGTGGTGGTCGTGATCGGCGGCGACGCGCCCGAGACCATCCTGTTCTGCCGCGACCGCGACGAGACGCGCGAGATCTGGGACGGGTTCCGCTATGGGCCGGCAGCGGCGCAGGTGCACTTCGGCTTCGACGCGGCCTATTCGATCACCGAGCTCGACGCCCGGCTGCCCGACCTGATGGGCAACCGGGCGCGTCTCGCCTACGCGGTGGGGCAGGACCCGGCGTGGGATGCGCGGGTGATCGGCTGGCTCAACGCAGTGCGCACGAAGACGCGGCAGGGCATCCTCGCCCCGGGCGAGATCCTGGATGTGCGGCATGCGCTCGACGAAATGCGCCTGATCAAGGATGCCCACGAGCTGACCCTGATGCGCCGCGCCGCCGAGATTTCCACCGGTGCGCATCGCGCCGCGATGCGCGCCACCCGGCCGGGCGGTCACGAATACGAAATCGAGGCGGAACTGCTGTCCGCTTTCCGCCGCGGCGGCGCCGAAGCGCCGGCCTATACCTCCATCGTCGCCAGCGGCGCCAACGCCTGCGTGCTGCATTACGTTTTTAACAATCAGCCGTTGAAGGATGGCGACCTGCTGCTGATCGATGCCGCGGCCGAGTTCGGCAGTTATGCGGCCGACATCACCCGCACCTTCCCGGTCAACGGCCGTTTTTCGCCGGCGCAGAAGGATGCCTATGAGTTGGTACTGGCGGCGCAGGCGGCAGCCATCGACGCGGTGCGCCCGGGCAATCACTGGAATGCGCCGCACGACGCGGCGGTGCGCGTGCTGACCCAGGGCATGGTCGATCTCAAGCTGCTGGCGGGCGAGGTCGACGGCCTGATCGAATCGAAAGCCTACGATCGTTTCTACATGCACCGAACCGGCCACTGGCTGGGACTCGACGTGCACGATGCCGGCGAATACAAGCTTAATGGCGCGTGGCGGCCGTTGCAGCCCGGCATGACGCTGACCGTCGAGCCCGGACTCTATATCCGCCCGGCGGACGACATTCCCGAGGCGCTGTGGAATATCGGTATCCGCATCGAAGACGACGTGGCGGTGACCGCGTCCGGGTGCGAGGTGCTGACCACGCCGCCGAAAACCGTGGCCGAGATCGAAGACTGGATGCAGCAGTGAACAGCGTGCTGATCGTCGGCGCCGGTCCGGTCGGCGCGGTGTGCGCGCTGGCGTTGCAGCAGCAGGGGATCGCGGTGCGGGTGATCGAGGCCCTAAAGGACTCCGATTCGCTACGGGCTGAAGCTCGTGCGAAATCGTATGCGCAGGCTGAAGACGCCCGTGCCGACGGCCGCACCCTGGCGTTGTCGCACGGCGCGCGGCTGATCCTCGAACGGCTTGGCGTGTGGGATCGCCTCGATCCTGTCACCCCGATCACCCGCATCCATGTTTCGCAGCGCGGCGCGCTGGGCGTCGCGCGCTTGTCGGCGGATGAAGTCAAGGTGCCGGCACTGGGCTATGTGCTGCCCTACGCTACGCTGACCATCGCATTGAAGCAGGCGCTAGCCGATGCTGCTGTCACGGTCGATTACGGCGTCGTGGTGGAACGCATTGAATCCACTGCGGACGTGGCGACGCTGCATCGGGCCGATGGACGAAGCGACAGCGCCCCGCTGGTCGTGGTGGCCGACGGCGGACGCGGCGAGGCGGCGCCCACGCCCAAACTTCAGCGCGACTACGACCAGATGGCCGTAGTGTGCGACGTGCAGACCGAACTGCCGCACGCCAACCAGGCCTACGAGCGCTTCACCCCGGAAGGGCCGGCGGCGTTGCTTCCAAAGGATGATCAATATGCCCCACAAGGGGACTCCGACTTTCTACGCGCTGAAGCGCGTGAAAGATCGTATGCCTTGGTGTGGACCGCCAGCCGTGAAGACGCCGAACGCATTGTCCATCTGACCGACGCTGAATTTCTGGCGGCGCTCTATCGCCACTTCGGCGGACGCCAGGGCCTTTTCCTGCAGGCCGGCCCGCGCAAGACCTTCCCACTGAAGCTCGCCTATGTCGGTAGCGAAGCCGCCGAGCGCGTGGTGCGCATCGGCAACGCCGCGCAGACGCTTCATCCAGTGGCGGGACAAGGCTTCAACATCGGTCTGCGCGACGCCTGGGAACTGGCGGCGCTGTGCGGGGAGTCGCCGATCGATGAAATCGGCAGCGCCGCCATGCTGGCGGCCTACGCGCGAGGCCGGCGCGTCGACGTGCTGGGCGGTGTCGGCTTCACCGATTTTCTGGTGCGGGTGTTCTCCAACGACATCGGACCGCTGCGTCACGCGCGCGGGCTCGGCTTGCTGGCGCTGGAAGTGCTGCCGCCGCTGAAAAGCTTCGTCGCGCGGCGGATGATGTTCGGGGCGCGCGGATGAGCGGCGACCGTTACCAGATCGTCATCGTCGGCGCCGGCCTGGTGGGCGCTGCGGCGGCACACGCGCTCGGCCGGCTGGGCCTGCGCGTCGCGCTGATCGAGCGCGAACCACCCCGGCCCCCGGACGACACCTGGGATACCCGTATCTACGCCATCAGCCCGGCCAGCCAGCGCTTTCTCGAACGCCTGGGCGTTTGGCAGCGGCTGGATCGCGATCGCGTTCAGCCGGTCTTCCGCATGGACGTGGCGGGTGACGCCCGCGGCGCGATCCGCCTCGATGCCTATGAAGCCGGCGTGTCGCACCTGGCTGCCATCGTCGAGGCCGGCCGTCTGCAGGACGCGCTGTGGCAGGCGCTGCAGGCCGACGGCAGCGTGGCGCTGCATTGTCCGGCCGCGATCACGTCGATCGAATCCGGCGCGCCGTATACGCGGATCGAGCTGGACGACGGGGCGATGCTCGAAACCGAACTCGTCGTCGGCGCCGACGGCGCCGCCTCGCGCATCCGCGAATGGGCGGGTCTGGCGTCCACGCTGACGCCCTATGGCCAGAGTGGCGTGGTGGCCAATTTCGACTGCGAGCAGCCGCATCGCGGCACCGCGTTCCAGTGGTTCTTCGACAGCGATATTCTGGCCTGGCTGCCGCTCGGCGGAACCCGGATGTCGATGGTCTGGTCTACCCGGTCGGCGCATGCGGACGAACTGCTCGCGCTGGATGCGGCCGCACTGGCCGCCCAGGTGCAGGCGGCAGGCCACGACCGGCTCGGTGCGCTGCGCGTGTTGACGCCAGCGGCGGCTTTTCCGCTGCGGCTGATTCGGGTCGAGGCCATCGTGGCGCCGGGCGTGGCGCTTATCGGCGACGCCGCGCACGGCGTGCATCCGCTGGCGGGGCAGGGCGTCAACCTGGGTTTTGGCGATGCCGAGGCGCTGGCTGAAACGCTGGCACAGCACCGCCGAACCCGATTGGGCGATCTGCGGGTACTGCAGGCCTATGCCCGCCAGCGGGCCGAGCCGGTGCAACGCATGCAGGCGCTCACCCACGGCCTGCATCATTTGTTTTCCGACAGCCGGGCTGCCTGGCTGCGCAATGCCGGCATGACGCTCGTCAACCAGGTGCCGCCGCTGAAAGCGGCGCTGGTGCGCGAGGCCATGTCCTGATTTTTTGTTTTTTCTGGAGCATCAAATGAAATTCACTTCCCTGGCGCTGGCCGCTACCCTGATGTGTGCCGCGACCGCGCAGGCCAACGAAGCCGTCATCCGCAAGGCACTGTCGGAGCAGTTTCCCGGCGCACAAATCAGCTCGGTGACGAAGACGCCCTACAGCGGCCTGTTCGAAGTCTATCTCGACGGCCAGATCGTCTACATCGATGCCAAAGGACAATACGTGTTCATTGGCGACATGGTCGACCTGAAAAATCGCACCAACCTGACGCAGGCCCGGCTGAACAAGCTGCAGGCAGTCAAATGGGACACGCTGCCGCTCAACAACGCGCTGAAGACCGTCAAGGGCAAGGGCGAGCGCAAGCTGGTGGTGTTCTCCGACGTCGATTGTCCCTACTGCCGCAAGTTCGAGGAAGAGCTCACCAAGGTCGACAACATCACCGTCTACACTTTCCTCTATCCGATCGAGGGTCTGCACCCCAAGGCGGTGCAGACCTCGAAGCAGATCTGGTGCGCGCCTGACCGCAACAAGGCGTGGGACGACTACATTACGCGCGGCACCGTGCCGCGCAACGACGGCAAATGCGCCAACCCGGTCGACGCCACCATCGCGCTCGGCAGCAAGCTGAAAGTGTCGGGCACGCCGACGCTGATTTTCGCCAACGGCCAGCGTGTGCCCGGCATGGTGCCTGCGGCGCAACTCGAGCGCCTGCTTGCCGCCAACGCGAAGTGAGTTCGGATTTCTGGAACGCGCGCTACGCCACTGACGAGTACATCTTCGGCACCGCACCGAACGTATTCCTGACGAGTCAGCAAAGCCTGATTCGACCGGGCATGCGTGCGCTGGCGATCGCCGACGGCGAGGGTCGCAACGGCGTGTGGCTAGCCGAACAAGGGGCGCAGGTGCATGCGATCGATGTTTCGCCGCCAGCGCTGGAGAAGGCGCGCAAGCTGGCCGCCGAACGTGGGGTGACGCTGGAGACCGAGCAGGTGGACGTGTTGAACTGGGCCTGGCCGGAGGCGGCCTATGATCTGGTCGTGGCGATCTTCATCCAGTTCGTTCCGCCACCCGAGCGCGACCGCATCATCGCCGGCATCCGCCGTACACTGAAGCCGGGCGGTACGCTGATCCTGCAGGGCTACACGCCCAGGCAGATCGAATTCGCCACCGGCGGGCCGTCCAACCCGGCCAACCTGTATACCGCCGAGCTGCTGCGTGCATGGTTCGGCGACTGGGACATCGTGCATCTGCATGAACACGAATCCATCATCAGCGAAGGCACGCATCATCACGGCATGTCGGCGCTGATCGACCTGGTCGCGAAGAAGCCCTGAAAAAAAGGAGCCGGCCGGCTCCTTTTTTGCTTAGTGCGTCTGCAGGCGCGTGCTGGGCCCGAACACCTCGTAGTGCAATTGGTCATCCGCGTAGCCCATCTCGAGCAGTTGGTGGTTGACCGCCGCCATGAAGGGTTTGGGCCCGCAGAAATACACGTCGGCGTCCGCTTGCGTGAGCCAGCGCGACAGGACGGCACGGTCGAGGATGCCCTGGTGGTCGGCACTGCTGCCGGTTTCGTAGCTGACGTAGTAGCGGAAGCCGTGCTGCGTGCTCAGCCGGCGCAGCTCATTTCGCATCACGTGGTGCGCCTCATCGCGGCAGCAGTGGATGAAGGTCAGGTCGCTCACGTCCGCGCCGCTTTCGATGCGGTGCAGCAGCATGCTCAGCAAGGGCGTGATGCCGACGCCGCCCGCGATCAGGGCGAGCTCCCGGTCGGGATGCTTGATGGTGAAATCCCCGGTCGGCGGCTGCACCCACACCCGGTCGCCCGGCTGGGCACCGTGCAGGTGATTGGACACCTTGCCTTCGTGACTGGGCGGCGTGCTTTCGGCCTTGATGGTGATGCGGTAGTGGTTCTTGCCGGGGGCGTCGGAGAGTGAGTACTGGCGGATTTCGTCGTATTCGTGCCCGGGCACCCTGACCTTGATGCCGAGGTACTGGCCAGGCTCGAAGCTGGCGATGGGCTGGCCGTCCTCGGCTTCCAGGTAAATCGACTTGATGCCGCGGGCCTCGTCCCGGATTTCCCGAATGACAAACGGGCGGAAGCCGCGCCAGCCGCCGGGTTTCATTGCATTGTGGCTGTAGATGCCCTCCTCGGTCTGGATGAAGATACCGGCCAGCTGGCCATAGGCCTCGGCCCAGGCACCGAGCACAGGGTGGTCCGCTTCCAGGCCCAGGTGGTCCTGGATGGCTTCCAGCAGATATTTCCCGACGATGGGGTAGTGCTCGGGTGCAACCTGAAGGCTGGCGTGCTTGTGGGCAATGCGGCTGACCATCGGCCCCAGGTTCTGCAGCTTGTCGATATGGGTGGCGTACATGAACACCGACTCGGCCAGCGCACGCGATTGCTCGCCCTGCGCCTGATTGGCCATGTTGAAGATGTGCTGCAATTCCGGATGCTGCGCGAACAGCTTGGAATAAAACAGGTCGGTAATCGCCTTGCCCTGCTCGGCGAGGAGGGGGGCGGTTGATTTGATCGTGGCCAGCGTTTCTGCAGACAGCATGGGTTCTCCCGTGAATTAAGACCATCCAAACATTCATCTGATATGAATGAAAGAATGCGAATATTAGGTGAATCTTATGGGGCGGGTCAACTAGAATGTCGCCATTCACTTAACGGATGTCGACACATGCGGCTCACCAAACATACGGACTATGCATTCCGGGTGCTGATTTATCTGGCGTCGATACCGGAGGACAGGCTGTCGACCGTGCAGGAGATTGCCGAGAAATTCGACGTCTCGCGCAGCCACATCATGAAGATCGTGCACAAGCTGGCAGGCGCCGGCCTGATCCATGCAAGCCGCGGCCAGCAGGGCGGAATCCGGCTTGGGCAACCGAAGGACGCGATCAATCTGCGCAGCGTGATCGAGCTGATGGAAGCCACGCTGGTGCCGGTCAATTGCGACGACCCGGTGTGCATCATCCGGAAAAACTGCACGCTGAAAGCCATCCTGTTCGAGGCGCAGCGGCAATTCCTCGAGCATGTCGGGCACTACACGCTGGCCGATCTGGCGGAGCCGGCGGTGTCGATCGTCAGCCTGCTGAACCGGCCCCGGCGGGCCTGAACACGCGCTCAGCCGGCTTGCTCTTCGCGTGCCAGCGTGCGCAGACCGTCGAGCGCATTCCGCAGCGTGGCGCTGTCGCTGTCGCGCGGAAACACCATCCACGCCGGCAGCCTGAACTGCGGGCGGTCGGGCACCCGCCACAACTGCCCTGCCTCGATGTAGTGGCGCACCAGGCGCTGCGGAAAATAGCCGCTGCCGCCATAGGTCAGCAGCTGCTGCACGCCCAGCCAGCCGATGTTGGCCACCAGCGTGGGCGGCGGCACGTCGGGGTGGTGGTCGCTGAACTGGGCATGAAATTCCGGCCCCCAGTCGATGTGGATATAGCCTTCGTCGGGCCAGCCGCGGGCAAGATCGCTGGTCACCAGCAGCAGGGTCTCGTCGAACAGCGGCTCCACCACCAGGCCAGGGCGCGACGTCGGCGTATACATCACGCCGATGTCGACCGTGCCCTCGATCAGTCCCTGCATGATGTCGGCCTCGAAGCCGATTTCCAGCCGCAGCGACACGTCGGGCGCCGCCTCGCGCATCCAGGCCACCCAGTGCGGCAGAAAGCCTTCCCACAGCGCGATGCGCCCCGATAGCGTCAGCACGTCATGGAAGCCCTGGGGCAGGCCGACATCGTGCAGCGCCTGCTCGACGGTGCGAACCAGATGCTTGGCGTGACGCAGGAAGCGCTTGCCGGCGGGGGTCAACTCCGCGCCGTTGCGGCCGCGCTGGAACAGGCGCGCGCCGAGCGTGGTTTCCAGTGTGTGGATGCGCGCGCTGACGGTCGATTGCGTCACGTGCAGCCGGCTGGCGGCAGCGACGAAGTTGCCGGTGGCGGCAACGGTCAGAAAAGTGCGGGCGAGTTCGGTGTCCATGGCTATATATCGATTTTTCCGATATTAAACACCAAAATTAATCGTTGGATGGATATATAAGAATTCCCTAAACTGGCTTCAACGCATGACAAGGAGCCAGCCATGAACCAACCATCCGATCTGACGGCCGTGATGCCCGAGCGCGATGCCGAGGGCTATCTGGTCGACCCCGAAAACTGGAACGAGGATATCGCCGAAGCCCTGGCTGTGGAAGAACAGATCGCGCTCAGCGACGACCACTGGGACACGATCCGCTTCATGCGCGATTACTTCGAGGAACACCAGATCATTGCCGACGCCCGCTTCGTCATCAAGCACCTGGGCGAGCGCTACGGACGCGACGCGCAGAAGAAGCTGTTCGAGCTCTACCCCTACGGCTACGTGAAGCAGGCCTGCAAGATTGCCGGCATGCGCCGCCCGCGCGCCTGGAGCACGGGCTGATGGTGCGCAAGCTGGCGTATACCGTCTCGGAGCGCGAACACTGGATCTCGGCCACCGGCGGCCTGCTCGGCATGCTCGCGGTGTGGTGGGTCAGTTCGCTGGTGCTCGACAGCCAGGGCGCGGTGCTGGTCGCCACCTCGATGGGGTCCACCGCAGTCATGCTGTTTGCCGCGCCGCACGGTCCGATGTCGCAGCCGTGGCCGCTGGTCGGCGGGCATCTGGTTTCGGCCCTGACCGGCGTGGCCTGCGTGCAATGGCTTGGCAGTGAGCACGTGCTGACTGCGCCGTTGGCGGTCGGACTGTCGATTGCCGCCATGTACAGCCTGCGCTGCCTGCATCCGCCGGGCGGAGCCACCGCGCTGGGGGCGGTGTTCGGCGGCGACTCCGTGCTGGCGCTGGGCTACCTGTATGTGCTGAGCCCCATCCTGCTGAATGCGCTGATCATCCTGGCGGTGGCGGTGGTGTTCAATTACCCCTTTGCCTGGCGCCGCTATCCGCAATGCTGGCATCGCCGCGAAGAAGAACCGGCCGACGAACCTGGCGAGAAGCACATGATCCCGCACAGCGACCTGGTCTATGCCCTGAGCCAGATCGACACCTTTGTCGATGTCAGCGAAGAGGACCTGCAGCGGATTTATGCGCTGGCGCTGGGACAACACCCGCCCCTTCCCGCCAAGGAAGCCGCATCGGTACAAGGCAAGCCGGCCGAGTCGTTGCGCTAGCCGGGGCCGCCGGGCGAATTCAGCCCAACGTGGTATCCAGCACCATCATCACCGCAAATCCCGCCATCAGGCCGAGCGTCGCCGGCGTCTGGTGGCCGTTGCGGTGGGTTTCCGGAATCACTTCGTGGCTCACCACGAAAATCATTGCGCCGGCCGCAAGCCCGAGTCCGATCGGATAGGCCAGCGCCAGCCCGCTTGCCAGGCCAATACCGAGCAGCGCGCCGACCGGCTCCATCAGCCCGCTCAGCGCCGCAATCCCCACTGCGCGCAGTGGGCTCAGCCCGGCGGCCTTGAGCGCCATCGCGACCGCCAGCCCTTCCGGAATGTCCTGAATGGCGATCGCGGTGGTGAGCGGCAGGCCCACGGCGAGGTCGCCCTGTGAAAACGACACGCCGATCGCCATGCCTTCCGGCAGGTTGTGTAGCGCAATCGCAAACACGAACAGCCATACCCGGCCCACCCGGTCGCTGCCGGCCCCGTGGGTCCCGAGGTGTTCGTGCGCATGCGGCGTGAACTGGTCGAGCCCGAGCATCAGCAGCACGCCCAGCCCGAGGCCGGCGACCACGGTCAGCGCGCCGAGCGGGGCGCTGCCGGTCAGCGATTCGCCGGCCGCCAGGCCGGGCAGGATCAGCGAAAACGAACTCGCGGCCAGCATCATGCCTGCCGCCAGGCCGAGCATGGTGTCCTCGGTGCGGCTGGACAGATTGCGCAGGAACAGCGCCGGCAGCGCGCCAAGCGCAGTAGCGGCAAAGCCGGCCATGCCACCCAGCAGTCCCAGCCGCAAAGCCGCATCGGCCTCGCCCTGGCTCACCCGCCACGCGCTCGCCAGCAGCAGCCATGCAACGACCGCGACCGCCAGCGCCAGTCCGGCGCTGGTATAGGGATGGGCGTGCGCCTGGGCCAGCCAGGTGGCACGCCAGCTAAGCGGCGTTTCGTTGTGTGCGAGTTCCATGCGTGTACGCCTCCCTTTTTTATTCTAGATGCCAAGCATTACCGCCTTGCAGTAGGCAGTGGCAAGGCGTTCGACTCAAGCGTGCGTGGCCAGCCAGAGGCGATGCGGATAATCGCGCGCCGGATCGTCGACCGGTAACGCGTGCAAGCCGCGCGATATGAAAAACGCAACAGCCGCTGCCTGCGCCTTGACCAGTACGCCATCCAGTCCCTGCGCCCGCGCCGCGTCGGTCGCTGCATCAAGCAGCCGGCTGCCGACGCCGCGGCGTTGATGAACTGGGTCGACATAGAGGCCATGCAGCAGCAGTCCCCGCCGACCGGCCGGCAGGTCGCGCAGGTGGGCCGGCTCCCAGGCGGCGACGCCGACGGCCGTGCCGCCGGCATCCTCCGCCACGACCAGATGCAGATGATCGAGATCGTGCGGCTGATAACGATAGCTCGGCAGCGTCAGCCGCTTCACGCGCTCGGGCAGCGGCCAGGTCGCGATGGCGCGCTCGATCACGCCATTGAGCGCGGGCAGGTCGGCCGCGTGCGCTGGCCGCAGGTGAAAGCCGGTGGTCGGCGCTTGCATGAAGACTGCAGGCCTCATTCCGGCCACTCCAGCGTCACGCCTTCGAGTCCGGCGCCGAGCAGCGCCAGCGCGGCAAGCAGGTGAACTCGCAAGTATCCGATCATGTTGGGGTTCTCCTTCCGTTTAAAAATACTGGATGCGACCGCGCACATCTTCGATGTCCGTGGCCACGTCGCGCAACGTGGCGCCGTCGTCGGCGGTGCCGACAATCACTGCGCGGCCCGATACCGGAATGATGCGGTCGATCTGGAAGCGTCCGCCGCTGCCGCGCAGGAAGCATTCCTCGTCGAAAAACAGGCGGTCGCCCGCGGTGCCGACGGCATCGGATTCGAGCGTGTCGTAGCCGACCAGCCGGACGATGTCGGCGTGGCTGTCGAGATCGACGGTTTCGATGCTGCGGGTGTCGGGGGTGATCAATAGCGCTTTCATGGGTCCAGCCTCAAGAAATTTGTTCGGTGCACGGCGCCTGCCCGGTTCGGGACAGGCGCCTGCCTCGCATCAGGCGAGATCGAAGCGATCCAGATTCATTACCTTGGTCCACGCCGCCACGAAGTCGCGGATGAATTTCTCCTGCGCATCCGAACTTCCATAGGCTTCTGCCAGTGCCCGCAGCTGGGAATTCGAGCCGAAGATCAGATCGACGCGGGTGGCCGTCCACTTCGTTTCGCCGGTCTTGCGGTCGCGCCCTTCGAACGCGTCCTCGGTGTCCGATGTGGCCTTCCACGCGGTGCCCATGTCGAGCAGGTTGACGAAGAAATCATTGGTGAGCACCCCTGGCCGCCGGGTGAGCACGCCATGCCGGGACTGTCCGACATTCGTGTCCAGCGCGCGCAGGCCGCCCACCAGCACTGTCATCTCGGGCGCGGAGAGCGTCAACAGCTGTGCGCGGTCGAGCAGCAGTTCCTCCGCCGCAACGGTGAAGCGGGCCTTCTGGTAGTTGCGGAAGCCATCGGCGACCGGTTCGAGCACGGCGAAGGCGTCGACGTCGGTCTGTTCCTGCGAGGCGTCCATGCGGCCTGGCGTGAATGGCACCGTGACCGACTGTCCGGCATTGCGGGCAGCCTGCTCGACCCCGGCGCAGCCGGCCAGCACGATCAGGTCAGCCATCGAGACCTTTTTCCCGCCGGATTGCGCGCCGTTGAATTCGGCCTGGATGCCTTCAAGCCTGGCCAGCACCCTGGCCAGCTGCGCCGGCTGGTTGGCCTCCCAGTCCTTCTGCGGCGCGAGACGAATGCGTGCGCCGTTTGCGCCGCCGCGCTTGTCGGAACCGCGGAAGGTGGACGCCGAGGCCCAGGCGGTCGAGACCAGCTCCGGGACGGTCAGCCCGGATGCCAGCACCTGGGCCTTGAGCGCGGCAACGTCCTGGTCGTCGATCAGGGGATGGTCGACGGCCGGAATCGGGTCCTGCCAGAGCAGGTCTTCCGCGGGCACTTCCGGGCCGAGGTAACGTGACTTGGGCCCCATGTCGCGGTGCGTCAGCTTGAACCAGGCGCGGGCGAAGGCGTCGGCGAATTCGTCCGGATTCTGGTGAAAGCGGCGCGCGATCTTTTCGTAGATCGGATCCATGCGCATCGCCATGTCGGCGGCGGTCATGATGATCGGCACTTTTTTCGACGCATCGTGTGCGGCCGGTGCCATGTTGCTGTCGGTCGCCTGTTTCGGCGTCCACTGATGGGCGCCCGCCGGACTCTTGGTCAGCTCCCACTCGTTGCCGAACAGCATGTCGAGATAGCTCATGTCCCACTGCGTCGGCGTCGGTGTCCACGAGCCTTCCAGGCCGCTGCCGATCTGGTCGCCCCCGATTCCGCTGCCGTGACGGCAGGTCCAGC
Source organism: uncultured Thiobacillus sp. (assembly GCA_964623745.1). Taxonomy (GTDB): domain Bacteria; phylum Pseudomonadota; class Gammaproteobacteria; order Burkholderiales; family Thiobacillaceae; genus Thiobacillus. The sequence continues at coordinate 28,253 of CAZUVC010000019.1, forward strand.
CTAGGCCCTGCTCGGCGAGTCCGGCAGCCTCGGGTGCCGCGCCGACCAGCGCCGCATCGCCAGCACCGTGGCATTTGCCGAAGGTGTGACCGCCGCAGGTCAGCGCGACCGTTTCCTCGTCGTTCATCGCCATGCGCGCGAAGGTCTCGCGCACGTCGCGACCCGACGCGACCGGATCCGGGTTGCCGCCGGGGCCTTCCGGATTGACGTAGATCAGTCCCATCTGCACCGCCGCAAGCGGATTTTCAAGCTCGCGTTCGCCGGAATAGCGCGCCTTGTCGTCCAGCCAGGTGTCCTCGTTGCCCCAATAGACATCGAGTTCAGGTGCCCAGATATCCTCGCGCCCGCCGGCGAAGCCGAAGGTCTTGAAGCCCATCGATTCCAGCGCGACGTTGCCGGTGAGAATGATGAGATCGGCCCAGGAGAGCTTGCTGCCGTATTTCTGCTTGATCGGCCACAGCAGCCTGCGCGCCTTGTCGAGGTTGACGTTGTCGGGCCAGCTGTTGAGCGGCGCGAACCGCTGGTTGCCGTGCCCGGCGCCGCCGCGGCCATCGCCGGTGCGGTAGGTGCCTGCGCTATGCCACGCCATCCGGATGAAGAACGGTCCATAGTGGCCGTAGTCCGCCGGCCACCAGTCCTGCGAGTCGGTCATCAGGGCCGTGAGGTCCTGCTTCACAGCCGCCAGATCGAGCGTCTTGAATGCCTCGGCGTAGTTGAAATCCTGCCCCATCGGACTGGCCTCAGGGGAATGCTGGTGCAGGATTTCCAGCGGCAGCTGGTTCGGCCACCAATTCCGGTTCGACGTACCGCTCCCGACTTTGTGATGAAACGGACATTTGCTTTCAGACATGGCGCTTTCCCTATTTATTCGACTCCACAGCGGAGTAACTGTATTTAAGACCAGGGCGACAGATTTGTCACATGAATAGTCTAGAATGGATCCATTGACAAAATCGAACGGTTGTCATGACCCTGCAAGAGCTGAAATATCTGGTGGCACTCGCCGACCACGGCCACTTCGGGCGCGCGGCCGAGGCCTGCTTCATCACGCAGTCTACGCTGTCGACGCAGATCAAGAAGCTGGAGGATTTTCTCGGCGTGACGCTGTTCGACCGCAGCCTCAAGCGCGTCAGCCCCACCCCGATCGGCCGCGAGATCCTGCAGGCGGCGCGCAACATCGTCGAGGAGGCCGAGCGCATTCGCGAAGTCGCCAAGCACGCGCAGGATCCGATGACCCGCACGATTCATCTCGGTGTCATCCCCACGCTCGGCCCCTACTATCTGCCGCATGCGCTGACGCTGGTGCACAAGAAGCATCCCGGTCTGCGCCTGCTGTTGCGTGAGGAGATGACACCGCAGATTTTTGAGCATCTGGCTGAGGGAAAACTCGATGCCGGCCTGCTGGCGCTGCCGGTCACCGACGACAGCCTGCGCGCCGAACCGCTGTTCTACGAGCCGTTTTATGCTGCGCTGCCCGCCGGGCATCCGCTCGCCAAGCGCGATGTGCTGAAGGTGTCCGACATCATGGCGGAGAAATTGCTGCTGCTTGATGAAGGACATTGTCTGCGTGACCAGGCGCTCGATGTTTGCGGCACTGGATCCCGCGGCCGCGAGGAGGTGCGCGCCACCAGCCTGGAAACCCTGCGTCAGATGGTGGCCATGGGTCTGGGGCTGACGCTGCTGCCGGCGCTGGCGGTGGATGCCGCGCCGCGCGTCAATAAAAAAGCCGTCGAGATCCGTCCCTTCAAGGCGCCGCCGCCGGGCCGCACGATCGCACTGGTGTGGCGCAAGCGTGCGCCGTTTCCGGAAACCTTCGAGCGCCTGGCGCAGACGCTGAAAAATGCGTTGCCGGCCGAGGTGGATCCCGTTTGAAGCGGCATCGCGCCCTGACACGCGCATCTGCCCGCGCCGGTGCGGCGAGTCGGCGGAACTTGCCTGCGTCTGGCGGGGTCCAGTCGAGACGCGTTCCGAATCGACACCCCTTGAGTAGTGTTTCGCCTGCCCTGTTGATGTGCGCCTTGCTGTGGCCGCTTGCGGCCCATGCGGCTGCGCTCGACCTGCCCGATCGCCCCGGCAGCTTCTGGCTGCAACTCGACCGGCTCCCCGAACAGCCCGAGGCGCCGGCGCTCCAGACCGATACCCTGCGCTTCGACAGCCTGGCCGCGCTGACCGAGCACGCGTTGCGCGCGCGCCCGGAAACGCGCGCGGCCTGGCTCGGCATCCAGGCCGAAGCGGCGCGGCTCGATGCCGCAACGGCCGCCAACTGGCCGACGCTGACCGGACAGGTCGGCTTTACGGTGAGCCGCGCGCTGTCGAGTTCCGGCGCAAGTGCCCCGACGCTGCACCGCTACGGTCCCAGCCTCGGTCTCGCCTATGTGTTGTATGACTTCGGCGCGCGCGCGGCCAGCATCGACGCGCAGCGCTATCAGTTGATTGCCACGCTCCTGAGCAACAACCGCAACCTGCAGGACCGGGTGGTCGAAGTCGAAACCGCGGCCTTCGCGCTGCTGGCCGCGCGCGCGCAGGTGGCCGCGCAGACGGAGCAGGAGGCCTCGCTGCGCACCAGCCTCGATGCCGTCGACGTGCGATTGCGCGGTGGCTTGGCCTCGCGTGCCGATCAGTTGCGTGCGCGCGCCGCGCTGGCCGAGGCGCAACGCATTCGCCAGACTGCCGAGCGCGACCAGGCGCGTGCAGTGGCTGCGCTGAAGCAGGCAGCCGGCATCGCGCAGACGCAAATGCTGGTGCTCAACTGGAACACCGCGTTGCCCACGTTGCTGGAAGCGGATACCTTGCTGGCCGATCTGCTGGCCGAAGCGCAGCGCCAGCGTCCCGATCTGCAGGCGCTGCAGGCTGCTGCTGCCGCCGCGCGCGCCGATGCCGATCGCGCGCGCGCGGCGCGCTGGCCGAGTCTGGCGCTGAGCGCCAACGTCGGCCGCACCTATTTTCTGGAAGACGACCGCACCGCGTCGAACACCTACAACGCCGGCGTGAATCTGTCGGTGCCGCTGTTCGACGGCGGCCGCCTGGCCGCCGAGGCGCGCGCGGCTGCGCGCGATGCGGAACGCCTGCAGGCCGAAACCGAGACCCAGCGCAGCCTGATCGCGCGCGCCGTGACCGAGGCCTTTCATGATTTGCGGCACGCCCAGGCCCAACGCGCCGGCGTGGCGGTGCAATTCGACAGCGCCCTCGAGTCGGCGCAGGCGGCCGAAGCGCGTTATCGCGCCGGTGTCGGCAACCTGCTCGAATGGCTGACCGCGCAGGCCGATCTAGCGCGCGCGCGGCAGGTCCAGGCGCAGACCGACGCCGACTGGCTGGCCGCGTTTTCCCGTATGAACCATGCGCTGGGCCGTCTGCCCGCCCTCACTGCCGAAGGACACCCATGAAAGTTCGCATCCTTGTCATCGTCGTCGTGCTGGCGCTGATCGCAGGCGTGGTGTATCGCACCCAGTTTGCCGAAAGCGACGACGGCAGACCGGGCGGCGGCGATCGCGCAATCGCGGTGAAAACAGTGGCTGTCGAGGTGCGGGATTTTCCGCGTGTGATCGATCTGCCGGGCACGCTCGAAGCCGCCCAGCAGGTGGCGATCGTCGCCCAGACCAGCGGCACCGTACTGCGGCAGCATGTGCAGGAGGGAGATCAGGTGCGTGCCGGCGAGCCGCTCTTCACGCTCGACGCGCGCCCGGCGCAGGCGCGCATTGCGCAAAGCCAGGCGGCGCTCGCCGGCGCGCGCGCCGAAACCGCCGAGGCGGAAAAAACCGTGGAACGGCTGGCGCCGCTGATGCAATCCGGCTACATCAGCCAGCAGGAATTCGATGATGCGCGGGTGGCGCTGGAGACTGCGCGGGCGCGTGCCGGCACGGCCGGTGCCGAGCTGGAGTCGGCGCGACTTGATGCCCAGTACGCACAGATCCGCTCGCCGATCGCCGGCCGCGTCGGGCGCATCGCGATCCGACAGGGCAGCCTGGTGCAGGCCGGCGGCGAGCCGCTGACCACCGTCGTGGCGCCGGGTGCACTCGACGTGCGCTCGGCCCTGACCGAAGCGGACTGGCCGCAGGTCATCGCAGCGCGCGCGGCAGGCAGGGTGATGGCCGAGGTGCGCCCCGATACGCTGGGCGCAACGACCGAACAGGCAAGCGCGGTGCAGGGAGAGCTGGTGTTCGTCGACACCCAGATCGACCCCGCCACCGGCGCAGTGCCGCTGAAGGTGCGGATCGCCGGATCCCCGGGCGCGCTGATGCCGGGGCAGGGCGTGCGGCTACGGCTGATGCTGGGCAGTCTCGCCGATGTGAACGTGCTGCCCGAGGCGGCGCTGCAGCAGGGGCAGGAAGGCACCTATGTGTATGTGGTGCGCGATGACCGTGCGGTGATCCAGCCGGTACGGGCGACCCACAATCTCGATGGCCTGCTGGTGGTCGAGGGCGAATTGCAGGCGGGCGAGGCGGTTCTGATCGAAGTCCCCAAGCGGCTGAGAGCCGGCGGCGCAGTCAGGCTCGAAGGCGCGCCTGATGCGGACCGGAAACCGGGCAAGGCGGGATCGTGATGCATAAACCCTCCCTGCGCTTCACCCTTGCGCGCACGCCGGCATGAACCCGTCCCGCATCTTCATCGAACGCCCGGTCGCCACGCTGATGCTGGTGCTGGCGATGGTGCTGTTCGGCGCGCTGGCCTACAAGCAACTGCCGGTCAACGACCTGCCGCAGGTCGACTTCCCCACCCTGCGCATCAGCGCCAGCCTGCCGGGCGCGAACCCGGAAACCATGGCCAACACCGTGGCGATGCCGCTGGAGCGGCAACTGGCAACAGTGCCCGGCATCGAGTCGATGAGCTCGCAGTCGAGCCAGGGCACGACGTCGATCACGTTGCAGTTCGAGCTGTCGCGCGACATCGACGCCGCCGCGCAGGATGTGCAGACCGCGATCGCGCAGGCGCAGCGCAACCTGCCTGCCGGCATCGATCCGCCGCAGCTCCGGAAGATCAACCCGGCCGACTCGCCCATCCTGTTCCTGGCGCTGTCGTCCGATCGCCTGCCGCTGACCCAGCTCGACCACATCGCCGACTCGCGCGTGGCGCAACGCATGTCGGGCATGAGCGGCGTCGCCCAGGTGCTGGTGTACGGATCGCAGAAATACGCGCTGCGCCTGTACGTCGATCCTGCCAAACTGCAGCAGCGGGGCCTGAGTTTTGCCGAGGTGATCACAGCGGTGCAGACCGCCAACGCCAACCTGCCCTCAGGCACGCTCGATGGGGCCACCCGCAGCTATTCGGTGAAGGCGCCGGTGACGCTCGCCGACGCACAGGATTTCGGCGAGATCATCGTCGCCTACCGCGACGGCGCCGCGATCCGGCTGAAGGACCTCGGCCGCGCCGAGGACAGCGTCGAGAACGACAGGGCGCGCACCTGGTTCAATGGCAACCGCGCCATCGTGCTCGCGGTACAGCGCCAGCCCGGCGCCAACACGGTCGAGGTCGCCGAACGCATCAAGGCGCTGCTGCCGCAGATCGAAGCCGACCTGCCCGACGGCGTGCGGCTGGAAACCTTCATCGACCGTTCGGTCTTCGTCAAGGACACGCTGCACGAGGTCAATATCACGCTGGCGCTCGCGCTGGTGCTGGTGATCCTGGTCATCTTCGCCTTCCTGCACAACGTGCGCGCCACGCTGATCGCCGCGCTGGTGCTGCCGAGTTCGCTGCTCGGTACCTTCGCCTTCATGCACCTCGCCGGCTACAGCCTCAACAACCTGTCGCTGATGGCGATCATTCTGGCCATCGGCTTCGTCGTCGACGACGCGGTGGTGGTGATCGAAAACATCGCTCGCCACATGGAAATGGGCAAGTCGCGCTACCAGGCCGCAGTCGATGGGGTGCAGGAAATCGGCTTCACCGTGGTGTCGATGACGGTGTCGCTCGCCGCGGTGTTCCTGCCCATTCTGTTCATGGGTGGCATGATCGGCCGATTGTTCCAGGAGTTCGCCGTCAGCATCGGCGTCGCCGTGCTGCTCTCCGGCGTGGTGGCGCTTACGCTGACGCCGATGCTGTGCGCGCGCGGCCTGTCGCACGAAACCCTCAACAACCCGCTGTCGCGCGGCTTCGAGCGTGCTTTCCTCGCCTTCCGCGATTTCTATGGCGACACCCTGCGCGCCAGCATGCGCCACCGTGGCGCCATGCTGTTGCTCTCGGCAGCGGTGCTGGGCTCGATGGTGTGGCTCGCCGGCGAAGTCAAGCAGGGCTTCATTCCGCGCGTCGACTCGGGGCGCATTTTTGCCAGCATCCAGTACCCGGAGGGCATTCCCTTCGAGGAGCTGTCGCGCCGGCAGCAGCAGATCGCGGACATCGTGGCGAAGCATCCCGCAGTCGATGCACTCATGTCGTCGGCCGGGCAGGGCGGCGGTGGCGTCACGGGCAGCAACATCGGCCGCCTGGTGATCCGCCTCACACCGCGCAACACGCGCATCGGCGCCGATGAACTCATCGAGGAACTGCGCGCCGCCACGCGCGGCGTGGGCGGCGCCAACATCAGCTTCCAAAATCCCGCCTCGATCAATGTCGGGTCGCTGATCTCCAGCAGCGACTACCAGCTCACGCTGACGTCGATCGATTTCGAGGCGCTCAAGGCCACGGCGCAGGAAGTCGAAAAGCGCCTCGATCAGGTGCCGCTGCTGGTCGACGTCAACAGCAACCTCGAACTGCGCAATCCGGAACTGCAGGTCGCGCTCGATCCGGTGCAGGCGGCCCGATTGGGCATCACCGCGCGGCAGGTGCAGCAGGTGCTGTACGACGCGCTTGGCGACCGCCGCATCAGCGAAATCTACGGCGTCGACGATCAGTACACAGTCAGCCTCAAGATCCTGCCCGAAGCGCAACTCGATCCCGCCGTCATCGGCCAGCTGCCGCTGCGCACTGCCTCGGGCGAGATGACAAGGCTCGACGCGGTGGCGAAGGTCGAGACCGGCGTCGGTCCGATCGCCGTGCACCGCTACGGCCAGCAGCTCGCGGTGACGCTGTCGTTCGGGCTCGCGCCCAACGTGTCGCTCGACGTCGGCCTCAATGCCGCGCTCGACGCCGTGGGCGAGGCGCTGCCGGCCGAGGTTAGCGTCGAGCTGACGGGTGCAGCGCAGAAATTCCAGGAATCAACCGTCACGCTGCCGCTATTGCTGCTGTTCACCATCGTCATCATCTACATGGTGCTGGCGGTGCTGTACGAGCACCTGGGGCACCCGCTCACCATCCTCACCGCGCTGCCGCTGGCGGGTTTCGGTGCGCTGCTGGTGCTGCTGCTGACGGGCGAGGAACTCAACATCTTCAGCTTCGTCGGCCTCATCCTGCTGGTCGGCCTGGTGAAGAAAAACGGCATCATGATGATCGACTTCGCGCTGACGCGGCAGCGTGCCGGCATGAGCGCCGAGGATGCGATCGTCGAAGCCTGTCTCGTCCGCCTGCGCCCGATCATGATGACCACGCTGTCTGCGATTGTCGCCACCCTGCCGATCGCGATCGGCTTCGGCGCCGGTGGCGAGGCGCGCCGGCCGCTCGGCATCGCCGTCGTCGGCGGCCTGGTGTTCTCGCAGTTCCTCACGCTCTACATCACGCCCACCTTCTATGTGAGCATGGCGCGCCTCGAAGCCTGGCTGCGGCAGCGCTTCGGCAGGGTGGACCGCACTGCGCCCGCCGAGTAGAATCGCCGGCGTCATTGGGGAGTAGTCGCCCGCGGCGGTTCAGCGGGGCATGCGTCAACAGACTTGGCCGTCCGGCCATGGCGCATGCAGCATCGAGTGCCTGTTGAAGGCAGGGCCTGGCAAGACCTTTGACCTGATTGCCCCGGCTGGCCGGCGTGGCAGTCGGGTCATTGCGTGGAACCGGCCTGGAGCTTCAATTGGACGCATTTCTCATCTCGACCGGCGTGGTCGCACTGGCCGAAGTCGGCGACAAGACGCAGCTGCTCGCCTTCCTGCTCGCCGCGAAATTCCGCAAGCCGCTGCCCATCATTCTCGGCATCCTCATCGCCACGCTGGCGAACCATGGCCTGGCCGGTGCGCTCGGCGCCTGGATCACCACGCTGCTTTCGCCCGACGTGCTGCGCTGGGTGTTGGGCCTGTCGTTCATCGCGATGGCGGTGTGGATCCTGATTCCCGACAAACTCGACGAGAACGACGCCCGGCTGGTGCAGTTCGGCGTCTTCGGCACCACGCTGATCGCGTTCTTTCTGGCCGAAATGGGCGACAAGACCCAGATCGCCACCATTGCGCTGGCGGCGCAGTACGGCGACTTCCTGTGGGTGGTGGCGGGCACCACGCTGGGCATGATGATCGCCAACGTGCCGGCGGTGTATCTCGGCGATCGGGTGGCCCACCGCATACCGGTGAACCTGGTGCATGGCATTGCCGCGGCGATCTTTGCAGTGCTCGGCGTGGCCGTCCTGTTCGGTCTCGGCGCGCGCTACGGCCTTTAAGCCTCGCTTACATCATCCAGGCCAGCGCGGCATAACGCGCCAGCTTGCCCAGCGTCACCAGCAGCAGGAAGACCGGCACGCCGACACGCAGCACGCCCGCGACCAGGCACAGCGGATCGCCGACGACCGGCAGCCACGCGAACAGCAGGCTGGGCCGACCCCAGCGCGCGAACCAGCGTTCGGCGCGAGCGGCGCGCAGCTCGGCCTTTTCGCTGCGCCGCACCGCCTGCCGGCCGAAGCGTCCCATGCCGTAGGTGATCAGGCTGCCCAGCACGTTACCGACGGTGGCCGTCGCCACGCTGGCGAGCGGATCGGCGCCCTGGTGCAGGCGATACAGCAGCAGCGCTTCGGAGCCGCCGGGAAAGAGCGTCGACGACAACAGCGCCGACCCGAACAGCGTCCAGTCCATCGTCATTCAGCGCGACGTGCAGTCGCCGATGCGCCGGGCCCGTGCGTGCTGGGTGAATTCGCGCATGCCCTCCAGCGACGGGACATAGCGTCCGCCCATCAGGATGTCCCAGCCGGCCGCATGGCTGCTGCCGCTGGCGCGGCCGACCATGCGCCCGCCGCCGGACATCGGACAGCTGAAGTGGTAATTCACCGTGTCACCGTATTGCTGCAGCCGACTGACCGCACAAGGCATTCCGGTCTCGCTGGCCGCGTAGGCACTGCCGTCAACGATCTCGCGCGGCGTGACGCACTGCTGCACCACCCGTACCGGCAGTTGCAGCGGCGTGCCGCGCATCACCAGTTGCAGCGAGACTTCGTACAGGCCGGGCTGCAGTGCGGCCGCGGTTGCGACGGCGGGCAACGCCGCCAGCACGAACGGGGCAAGGCGGAACAACGTGTGCATGGGGGTCTCCGGAAGGCTTCAGCGACCAGTGTTACACAGCCCGGGTGCGGATTGAAGCGAAACGAAAGACTCAGCACCCGCTCGTGTCGGCGTGAATGCGTCGGGATTCAGACACGTTTTGAGAGCACAGAGGAACAACGGCTTGCCCATGCAATAACCCATGCACCGGCGTATCGCTTACAAGCTTTCGATTGATGACATCAATCGATCATATCAATATAATCCGTTGGATCGATTTATTGATGATCTCTACCATGGCACCTGTCTTGATTGACAACGCAAATCAACTTACAGGAGCCCACCATGCAGAACACGACGTCCCCGACCATCCAGAACCTCGAAGCCGCCTTTGCCGGCGAGTCGATGGCCCACATCAAGTACATGTGGTTCGCCCGCCAGTGCCGCAAGGTCGGCGACGAAGCGACCGCCAAGGTGTTCGAGGACACCGCCGCACAGGAAATGCTGCACGCCTTCGGCCACGCCGAGCTGCTGTTCGCCGACGAGACGATGACGCCGGCCAAGTGCCTGCAGTATGCGATCGATGGCGAGACCCACGAGTACACCGAGATGTACCCGAAATTCCGCCACGAGGCGATGATCGAGGGCAACACCGCTGCGGTGGCCGAGATGGACGAGCAGATCGCCGAATCGAAGGAGCACGCGGAAATGTTCAAGAGCGTGCTGGAAAAGGCCGCCAAGCGCTTCGCCGCGCTGGCCAAGGTGGAAGAAAAGCACGCAAGGCATTATCAGGCGCAAAAAGACGCGATTGCGGCCTGAGCGAAACCTGAACACTCTTTATTGACCGATTGAAAGGACACATCATGAAAGCTTGGCAATGCATCGTTTGCGGTTATGTTTACGACGAATCCAAAGGCGACCCGGAGCACGGCATCGCCCCCGGCACCCGCTGGGAAGACGTGCCGGAGAGCTGGGAATGCCCGGACTGCGGCGTCTCCAAGGCGGATTTCGAAATGGTCGAAGTCACCGCAGTCTGATCGTCAGCTGTACCGGGAGGGGCTTTGTGCCTCTCCCGCAATTTGAATCCAGGAGTCTGTCATGCACCCCATCGTCATCGTCGGTTCCGGCCTCGCCGGATACACCCTGCTGAAGGAAATCCGCAAGCGCGACGCCACCACGCCGGTCACGCTGGTGACTGCGGACGACGGCGCCTTTTACTCCAAGCCCAACCTGTCCAACGCCCTGGCCACCGGCCGCACGGCCGCGGCGCTCGCCAGCGCCAGCGCGGAAAAGATGGCGGCCGACCAGAATGCGACGGTGCTGACGCATACCCGCGTCACCGCGATCGACACGCAGGCGCAACGTGTCCGTACTGAGAACGGCGAGATCGAATACAGCCAACTCGTGCTTGCCCTCGGCGCCGACCCGTTCGCGCACGGCCTTGTCGGCAGCGGTGCGGCGGACGTGCTGACGGTAAACGATCTGGCCGACTACGCCGCCTTCCGCAGCGCCCTCGACGGCAAGCGGCGGGTCACCGTATTGGGCGGTGGCCTCATCGGCTGCGAGTTCGCCAACGACCTGGTGCATGCCGGATTCGACGTCGACGTGGTGCACCTCGGCGACTGGCCACTGGAGCGCCTGCTGCCGCTGGAAGCGGGCCAGCGCCTGGCCGACAGCCTCGCTGCATTGGGTGTGAACTGGCATTTCGGTCGCACCGGAAAAAGCGTCGAGCGGACGGCAGCGGGCTATTCGATCACGCTCGACAACGGCGAAGCCGTCGCGGCCGACGTTGTCCTGTCGGCGATCGGCCTCAAGCCGCGCACCCAATTGGCGCAGGTCGCCGGCATCAAGGTCGGGCGCGGGATCCAGACCAATGGCCTGCTCGAAACCAGCGCGCCCCATGTGTATGCGATGGGCGACTGTGCCGAGGTCGAAGGCCTCAACCTGCCTTACGTGCAGCCACTGATGGTGCAGGCGCGCGCACTCGCCGCCACGCTGACCGGCACGCCGACGCCGGTGGTCTACGCGCCGATGCCGGTAATGGTGAAAACGCCGGCGCACCCGGTGGCGGTGCTGCCGCCCCGCATCGGCGCGGCCGGCAGCTGGAAAGTCGATTGTTTCGACGGCGGTGTGTGCGCCTTGCATCTCGACGCGAGCGGCCGCATGCAGGGGTTTGCACTCACCGGCAGCGAGACCGCCCGACGCAATACGCTGGCGAAGGAACTGGCGGCCTGAGCTTCAGGCGACCGGCGCGGGCTGCAATGCGTCGATCAACGGGCAGCTCACCTGACCGCGACGGCTGGCGCAGCGATCCACCAGCTGCGCCAGCGCCGCTTCGATCCGCTGCAAATCACCTAGGCGCTGACGCACATCGGCCAGCTTGTGTTCGGCGATCGCCCGCGCTTCCGCGCACCGGGTGCCGTCGTCCAGCTGCAGCAACTGCGCAATCTCGTCCAGCGTAAAGCCGATGCGCTGCGCCGCCTTGATGAACAACACCCGCGCCACCTCGGCGTCGCCGTAACGGCGGATGCCGCCGAGCGGCTTGGCGGGCTCGACGAGCAGGCCACGCCGCTGGTAGAAGCGGATGGTCTCGACGTTGACGCCGGCTGCCTGCGCGACGCCTGAAATGGTATGGCGGCCCATCTTGACTCCGTACTTGGGTACGGCGCTTATCGTACGTCCATCGTCAGCATTTCGAAACACCGATGGACACGAAACCCACCCTCTGGGCCAGCGCGCTGGCTGCAATCGGCGCCTCGCTCTGTTGCGTGGCACCGCTGGTGCTCGTCAGCCTCGGGCTGGGCGGCGCGTGGCTCGCAACGCTCACCCGGCTCGAGCCGCTGCGTCCGCTTTTCATCGTTCTCACGCTGGGTTTGCTGGCGCTCGCCTGGCACACGCTCTATCGCCGCGCCGCTGTCTGCATGCCCGGACAGGCCTGCGCCGATGCCGCCGTGCTGCGGCGCCAGCGCCTGGTCTTCTGGGGCGTTGCAGTGCCCTTGCTGCTTCTGCTGGCTTTTCCCTGGTACGCGTTCTTGTTCTATTGAAGGAGCTCCCGCATGACATTGCGCATTCCACTGGCGACCCTGCTCGCCACCCTTGCCACCTCCGCTTTCGCGGCGCAGCAGACCGTCATCCTGGAGGTGCCGGGCATGACCTGCGCCGCCTGTCCGATCACCGTGAAAAAGGCCCTGACCCGCGTGGATGGCGTGACCCGTGCGGTCGTCAATTACGACACGCGTCAGGCCGTCGTGACCTTCGACGATGCCAGGACCGGCGTGGCGAGCCTGACGCAAGCCACCGCCGATGCCGGTTATCCGTCGACGCTGAAGGAGCCGGGCAAGTGACGGACGTCGTGCTCGAATCGACCCTGACCTGTCCGCTGTGCGGCCACGTCAAAACCGAAACCATGCCGACCGATGCCTGCCAGTGGTATTACGAATGCGAAGCCTGCCACACCGTATTGATGCCGCTGCCGGGGGATTGCTGCGTGTTCTGTTCCTACGGCACCATGCCGTGCCCGCCGATACAGCGGGCGGGCAAGACGGACAGTTGCTGCGGCGGTGTTGACTAACAGGTTTTGCAAGGCTCCACCGGCAGGCCGCGCGCGATCCAGCCCGGCCCGGCGCTGCTGCCGACCATGCCTTCCTTGATGTTGTAGACCTGGGTGAAGCCGGCTTCCTGCAGGGCTTTCTGCATGTGCGTGGTGCGGTTGCCGGTGCGGCAGATGATCCCGATCGGCGTATCGCGTTGGCCGTCGAGTTCGGTCGCGACCTGGCGCACAAAACCCTGTCCGCCCTGCGGATGCACCATGTTGATTCGCATCGCGCCCTCGGCGACGCCGGTCTGGCGCCATTCGTCGGGGCGCCGGATGTCGATCAGCGTCAACTGGCCGGCCTGCGCCTGGGCAAAGGCTTCGGGGGCCGTCAGCGTGGGACCGCTCTCGGTCGAGCACGCGCCGAGTGTCAGCAGCGCGAGCGCGGCGGCAAGGGGAAGGGGATGCTTCATGGACATGCGTTCTCCGTCTATTTTTATCAGGGGCACGCATGAGTTGGCAAATCCGGCATTAAGTTCCGCGTGCCGCATGGCCAGCGGCCACGACTTGGGCGAGAATGCGGCATGGACATCTTCCGCATCTTCCATCTGCAATGCGCGCGGCGCCTGCCGGCGCTTCCCGCTTCCCATCCCTGCGCACGCCTGCACGGCCATTCGTTCGAAGTCGAATTGACCGTCAGCGGCGAGGTCGACCCGGCGCTCGGCTGGGTGCTCGACTTCGCCGACATCGAGGCGGCCTGGCAGCCCATCCACGCGGCGCTCGACCACCGCTATCTGAACGAGATCGCCGGACTCGACAACCCCACCAGCGAAAACCTGGCGGCGTGGCTGTGGGGACAGCTCAAGCCGGTGCTGCCGGGGCTGTCCCAGGTCAGAGTGATGGAAACGCACGACTCCGGTTGCCGTTATCGCGGTCCTGCCTGACGTACTGCGCCCAGACGACAAGGGCGGCGCCCTTTGCGGACGCCGCCCTTTGCTCGCGTAGATACAGGCCGGATTACTGGATCGCCAGTTCCTTGGCCGAGTTGGCTACCTTTTTGGGCAAGGTCAGTTCCAGCACGCCGTCACTGTATTTGGCCTGGGCGCTGGTTTCGTCGACGTCGTGCGCCAGGGTGAAGCTGCGCGCCACCTTGCCGCTGTAGCGCTCGGAACGCAGCACTTTCTCGCCTTCCTTCACGTCCTTTTCCATCTTCGTTTCGGCGCTGATCGAAATCTGGTTGCCGTCGATGCTGACATGGATGTCTTCCTTCTTCACGCCCGGAATGTCGGCGTGAACGGTATACGCGTTGTCGTTTTCCTTCAGGTCCAGCTTGATCTGCATCTGCGGCTGGCCTTCGAACAGCGCCGGGCGCACGAAAAAGCCCTTGAGCATGTCGTCGATATCGCTGAACGGATCGATACGGGCAAGATTGAGAGGGTCGTAACGACTGAGATTGGGCATGATCTTCACTCCTGAAAAAAGACCTTGGATAAGCGCTTGGGTCGCGTGGGCGACCGTGTATTCAATCTAGATGCGCGTCAGGCGAATTCAAGACCTCCTGCAACCTCGAAGGCGGCACCGGTACGGTTTCTGCCGGCGGGTGGGGGCAAGGGATAAAATGAGCCGTCACAGGCCCGGGCAGCGTCATGACTCGGGGAACCGACGCGGGATTCGAATCCGCCTGCAGCATCGCCAGGCTGAAAGGCCGAACTAAAGGTATTCGAGTGGTGGAGTTTTTCAAGACATTGGGGCTGTTCGCGGTGACGGCCATCGCTGAAATCGTCGGCTGCTATCTGCCGTATCTGTGGCTGAAGCAGGGGCATTCGGCGTGGCTTCTGCTCCCGGCCGCACTCAGCCTGGCTGCGTTTGCCTGGCTGCTGACCTTGCACCCGCAGGCTGCAGGGCGCGTCTATGCGGCCTATGGCGGCGTGTATGTCAGTGTCGCCCTGCTCTGGCTATGGGCGGTGGAGGCGGTGCGCCCCAGCCTGACCGACTGGGTGGGCGTCAGCGTGTGCCTGCTCGGCATGGCCATCATCATGTTCGGTTCGCGTCATGCCTGAGCACCGCAGCGACGACGCCGGCACCGGTCGGTCCTCCGATACCGACGAGATGAGCGCGGGCAGCCCGCTTCCGCTCCACAAAGTCATGGATCTGCTGCTCGACGCGGTTTGCGTCGTCGACGCGCAGGGTGTCTTCGTCTTCATCAGCGCAGCGGGTGAACGCATTTTCGGCTACCGGCCGGAAGAAATGATCGGCCGGCCGGTGCTTGATTTCGTGCATCCGGACGACCGGGCAATCACGCTGCAGACGATCGATGACATCCTGGTCGGCCAGCCCCAGCCCCATTTCGAGAACCGCTATGTGCGCAAGAATGGCCAGATCGTCCACATCATGTGGTCGGCGCGCTGGTCGGCGTCCGACCAGTTGCGGGTGGCAGTGGCGCGCGACATCACCGAGCGCAAGCGTGCCGACGCCATGCAGGCCGCGCTCTATGCCATTTCCGAAGCGGCGCATGCCGCCGAAGACCTGGTCGCCCTGTTCGAGCGCATCCACCAGATCATTGGCGAGCTGCTGCCGGCGGTCAATTTCTTCGTCGCGCTGTACGACGCCGGCGAGGACGCGTTGACCTTTCCCTACTGCGCCGATGAATTCGGCCAGGCGCCCGCGCCGCAGAAGCTGGATTCGGCGGCGATGAGCGCCGAGGTCATCCGGTCCGGCCAGGTGCTGTTGCTGGCGCCGCAGGCCAACCCGGGTCTGAGCGGCTGCCCCGATGTGAGCCGCAACGCGCTGCACTGGCTGGGCGTGCCGCTGTTTGCTAAGGAGGGCGTCATCGGTGCGCTGGTGGTGCAAAGTTATGACAGCGAGGTGCGCTACACCCAGAAGGACATCGAGCTGCTGCAGTTCGCCGCCAATCAGGTCGCCCCGGTGATCGAGCGCAAGCAGATGGAGCTCTGGCTGCAGCACATTGCCCGGCACGATCCGCTCACCGATCTGCCCAACCGCGAGCTGTTCCACGACCGGCTGCAAACTGCGCTGCGCCTGTCCGAGCGCACCCCGTCACCGCTGTCCCTGCTGTACCTCGACCTGGACCGGTTCAAGCAGGTCAACGACACGCTGGGGCATTCCATCGGCGACCTGCTGTTGCAGGAGGTGGCGCACCGCCTGCGGCGCTGCGTGCGCGAATCGGATACGGTGGGACGCATCGGCGGCGACGAATTCCTGGTGCTGCTCAACGGCATCGATCCGCCGGAACAGGCCCTGGCGGTCGCCGAGAAGATTCGCGCTGCGCTCGACCAGCCCTTTGAACTGGCCGGCCAGCAGGTGCGGGTTTCGCCCAGCATCGGGATGGCCTTCTATCCCGGCCATGGTCGCGACTACAAGCAGCTGATCCGTTATGCCGACGAGGCGATGTATGACGCCAAAAAGAAGGGCGGCAACCGCGTCCAGGTCAGCCTCCGTCCCAGCCTGCTCGATCCGCCGCGCGCGAACCCATCCACGCCCTGACCCGGCGCACCAATTTGCGGCACCCCGCTGCGCGCATGCACTGCCGCTGAGCACGGCGGCCGGCATTGGCCCGACCGGATTGCGCCAAACCCTTGAATTCATTGCGCTGCAGGCTTCTGGCACAGACCCTGCTGACAGACAGGGCGAGGAGCCATCATGTCTGTCGTTTCATCTGTCTGCTGTTATTGCGGCACCGGCTGCGGGGTGCTGATCGAGGCCGACGCCGGAAAAATCACCGGCGTGCGCGGCGATCCCGCGCATCCGGCCAACCGCGGCAAGCTGTGCACCAAGGGTGCGGCGCTCGCACTGTCGGCGCAGGCGTCCGGGCGTGCGCTGTATCCCGAGCTGCGCGCCGACCGCGCCACGCCGCGGCGGCGGGTGAGCTGGGACGCCGCGCTCGACCACGCCGCCGAGAAATTCCGCGCGGTCATCCTCGAGCACGGCCCTGATGCCGTCGCCTTCTATATTTCCGGCCAGCTCACCACCGAGGCGTATTACGTCTTCAACAAGCTCGCCAAGGGCCTGATCGGCACCAACAACGTCGACACCAACTCGCGCCTGTGCATGTCGTCCGCGGTGGCCGGCTACAAGGCCACCCTCGGCGCGGATTCGCCGCCCGGCTGTTACGACGACATCGATCACGCCGGCACGATCTTCATCGCAGGCTCCAACACGGCGTATGCGCACCCGATCCTGTTTCGTCGCATCGAAGCGGCGAGGAAGGCCCATCCGGATCTGAAGCTGATCGTGGTCGACCCGCGCCGCACCGACACCGCCGACGAGGCCGACCTGCATCTGGCCATCCTGCCCGGCACCGACGTTGCGCTGTTCCACGCCATGTTGAACGTCATGCTGTGGGAAGAACTGATCGACCGCGCCGCCATCGCCGCCCACACCGAAGGCTGGGAGGCGTTGCGCGACCTGGTGCGCGACTACACCCCGGAGAAGGTTGCGCCGATCTGCGGCGTGGCGGCGGCCGACATCGTGCAGGCGGCGCGCTGGTTCGCCGCCGGGCCGACGCTCTCGCTGTATTGCCAGGGCCTCAATCAATCCAGCTGCGGCGTCGACAAGAACGCCGCACTGATCAACCTGCATCTGGCCAGCGGACAGATCGGCAAGCCCGGCGCCGCGCCGCTTTCGCTCACCGGGCAGCCCAACGCGATGGGCGGGCGCGAGGTGGGCGGGCTGGCCAACCTGATGTCCGCGCACCGCGACATGAACAATCCCGAGCACCGCGCCGAAGTCGCGCGCCTGTGGGGCGTGGAGGCGGTGCCGGCGACGCCGGGCAAAACCGCGGTGGAAATGTTCGAGGCGGTGCGCCGCGGCGAAATCAAGGCGATCTGGATCGCCTGCACCAACCCCGCGCAGTCGATACCCGACCAGAATCTGGTGCAGCAGGCCCTCGAGGCCGCCGAGTGCGTGGTGTTGCAGGAAGCGTTTGCCGACACCGAAACCGCGCCGTTTGCCGATCTGCTGCTGCCCGCGTCGAGCTGGGGCGAAACCGACGGCACCATGACGAATTCGGAACGCTGCATCACGCGCGTTCACGCTGCCGTGCCGCCCCCGGGCGAAGCACGCGCCGACTGGGCCATCGTCACCGACTTTGCGCAGCGGCTGATGCCCGACATGGGTGCGCGCCTGTTCCCCTACACCCGCGCCGAAGCTGTGTTCAACGAGCACCGCGAAACCACGCGCGGGCGCGACCTCGACATCACCGGGCTCTCCTATGTACTGCTCGACCAGGCGCCGCAACAATGGCCGTTTCCCGAAGGCGCGGCCGCGGGCCCGGCGCGCCTGTATGCCGACGGCGTCTACCCTACCGCCAGCGGTCGCGCGCGTTTTCATGCCGCACCCTATCGCCCGGTGGCGGAAGCGATCGACGCGCGTTTCCCGCTGCATCTCAACACCGGTCGCCTGCGCGACCAGTGGCATGCGATGAGCCGCACCGGCCGCGTGGCGCGGCTGTTCGCCCACGCCGACACGCCGGTGCTGAGCATGAATGCGCGCGACCTCGAACTGCGGCGGCTGAACGCGGGTGATCTGGTGCGGGTGAAAAGCCGCCGCGGCGACGTGGTCGTGGTGGCCGAGGCCAGCGACAGCGTGCGCCCCGGACAGTGCTTCCTGCCGATGCACTGGGGCGCGCGCTTCATGGGCGGCCGCGGCATCAATGCGCTGACCCTGCCGGTGTTCGACGCGGTGTCGAAGCAGCCCGAACTCAAGCACGCCGCGGTGCAGGTGGCCAAGGCCGTGCTGCCCTGGCGCATGGCCGCGCTGGCGGTGGGCGACGGCGCGAAAATGCTCGACGCCGTGCAGCCGCTGCTGCGCGCCTGCGACTACGCTGCCGCCGGGCTGGCCGGGCGCGACCGCGATGTGCTGACGCTGCGCCTTGCCCACACGCAGCCCTTGCCGGAATCGCTGCTGGTTGAACTCGATGCCGCGCTGGGGCTGGACGACCCGCTCGCGGTGATGCATTACGAAGACCGGCCGCGCGGCATATCCAAGCGCGTGCGGGTCGACGGCGGCAAGGTGACCGCCGCGCGGCTGACCGGCGAAACCGCCGCCTTCGACTGGCTGCGCGACGTCATCGTCGACGGCGTCGATGCCGCCTCGCTGCGCGCCTGGATGCTGGCACCGGTGGCGCGCCCGCCGGCAGGCGGGGCAGGGCGCGGGCGCATTGTCTGCAATTGCCTGAACGTGGCCGAGCCCGACATCCTCGCTGCCGTCACGGCCGGCGCCGACCTCGCCACGTTGCAGGCCACGCTCAAATGCGGCACCGAATGCGGTTCGTGCGTGCCGGAACTGAAACGCCTGATTGCAGGCAACCGGGCGGCGGCATGATGAGCCCACGCAATTACCGTCATTGCGCGTCTCTAGCCTTCGCGGATACATACCCATGAGCTACGCGACCCTGATCCGTCAGATCGAAGCCGGCGAAGACCTCGACTATGTCGAAGCGCGCGCATTGGGGGCGGCCCTGCTCGACGGCGGTGTGCCGGAACTGGAGACGGCGGCCTTCCTGGTCGCCTTCAACCAGCACAACCCGGGACTCGATGCCTGGCTCGGCCTGCACGCGGCACTGGCCGAGCGGCTGCCCGAATTCGGGGTGCCGTCGGGACCGTTTCGCACCGTGGTGCTGCCCACCTATCACGGCGTACGCGAGTTTCCGCATCTGACGCCGCTGCTGGCCCTGCTGCTTAAAAGCTTTGGCATTCCGGTGCTGATTCATGGTGTGCTCGAAGGCGGTGGCGGCACGGCGGCGGCCTATGTGCTGCGCGAGCTCGGCATCATGCCGTGCAGCACCGCGGCGCAGGTCAATACGGCATTGCTGGATGAGGGCATCGCGTTCGCGCCGGTGGCGTTGTTGAGCCCCGGCCTGGCGTCGCTGCTGGCGCTGCGTTCCCGACTCGGCATCGACGGCTGGGTGACGCGACTGGCGATGCTGGCCGACGTGGCAGGCGCGCACTCGGTGCGGGTAACGCCGGTGCCGACGGTTGCCGACCTGCCCGGCGTGCGCAGCGTGCTGGAAGCGCTGGGCGGGCACGCCCTGCTGCTGCAGGGCTGCGAGGGCGAAGCCTTTGCCGATCCGTTGCAGCGGCCCGACATGGTGCTGGTACAGGACGGGCAGTCCCTGCCGGTGTACGAGGCGCAATCGATGCCGTCGGCACAGGCCAATCTGCCCGAGCGGGATGCGCGCGCGACCGGTGCCTGGATCAACCGGGTGATGCGCGAGCAGTTGCCGCTGCCGTTGCCGATTCGCAACCAGCTGGCGGTGTGCCTCTTTGCGGCGGGCTATACCGAGGACCTCAACCAGGCGCGTGCGATCACCGCCATCAATGGCTTCGGTCGAGCGGCTGCATAGGCGTGGTGCATGCACCGCGGTTTGGCACTGTGGTGGTGCATGTCACACCGGGTCGATCCCGATGACCCGAAAATAATCCCTGTTAAAACAATACCGTTTGCGTATGCAGCCCGCATGGCATAGCGATTGCTAGGTGTTGTGCAGGTAGACCGAATGCAACGGCGTATCTCGGTCATCACTTTTGGTCTTTCGTTTGGAGTGGTGAGATGGATATGAGTACGCCGATGGGACAGGGTCCCAAAATGAAACTCGTGATGGTCGGCAACGGTATGGCCGGGGTGCGCACGCTGGAAGAGCTGCTGAAGCTGGCGCCCGACCTCTACGACATCACCGTGTTTGGCGCCGAGCCGCACCCCAATTACAACCGGATTCTGCTTTCTCCGGTGCTCGCCGGCGAGCAGACGGTCGACGACATCGTGCTGAACCCGCTCGACTGGTACAGCGAAAATCACATCACCCTGCACACCGGCAAGAAAGTCGTGAAGATCGACCGCGCCGCGCGCACGGTCGAAACCGACGACGGCACTCGCGCCGAATACGACCGCCTGCTGCTCGCCACCGGTTCCAATCCCTTCATCCTGCCGGTGCCCGGCGCCGACCTCGAAGGCGTGATCAGCTTCCGCGACATCGCCGACGTCGACGCGATGATCCGCGCCTCCAGCCAGTACCGCCACGCCGTCGTCATCGGCGGCGGCCTGCTGGGCCTGGAAGCCGCCAACGGTCTGATGAAGCGCGGCATGGACGTCACCGTCGTGCACATCGGTCCGTGGCTGATGGAACGCCAGCTTGACGAGCCGGCCGCGCGCCTGCTGCAGAAGAGCCTGGAAGAAAAGGGCATGAAGTTTTTGCTGCAGAAGCAGACGGCCGAACTGGTGCGCGGCGAGAGTGGACGCGTCGCCGCCATCAAGTTCAAGGATGGCGACAGCGCGCCGGCCGATCTGGTGGTGATGGCCGTCGGCATCCGCCCCAACACCGAGCTCGCCGAAGCGTCCGGCCTGCACTGCAACCGTGGCATCGTGGTCAACGACACGATGCAGACCTTCGACCCGCGCATCTACTCGATCGGCGAATGCGCCGCACACCGCGGCATTGCCTACGGTCTGGTCGCGCCGCTGTTCGAGCAGGCCAAGGTGTGCGCCAACCATCTCGCCCACTACGGCATCGGCCGCTATCAGGGGTCGATCACCTCGACCAAGCTCAAGGTCACCGGTATCGATCTCTTTTCCGCCGGCGACTTCATTGGCGGCGAGGGCACCGAGGCGATCCTGTATTCCGACCCCATCGGCGGCGTCTACAAGAAGCTGGTCATCAAGGACAACAAACTGGTCGGCGGCGTGATGTACGGCGACACCGTCGACGGCGCCTGGTATTTCTCGCTGCTGCGCGACGGCAAGGACGTGTCCGAGCTGCGCGATCATTTGATGTTCGGCCAGGACCACTGCGGCAATCTCGGCCACCAGGGCATCAACAAGGCCGCGGCGATGACCGATGACATGGAGGTGTGCGGCTGCAACGGTGTATGCAAGGGCGACATCGTCAAGGCGATCCGCGAGAAGGGCCTGTTCACGCTGGAGGATGTCAGGAAGCACACCAAGGCGTCGTCGTCGTGCGGCTCGTGCACCGGCCTCGTCGAGCAGATCCTGGCGGTCACCGCGGGCGGCGATTATTCCGCCACGCCGAAGACCAAGTCGATGTGCGGCTGTACCGACCACACCCACGAAGCGGTGCGCGAGGCGATCCGCCAGAACAAATTCCTGACGATTCCGCAGGTGATGACCTTCATGGAATGGCGCACGCCCAACGGCTGCGCCAGCTGCCGCCCGGCGCTCAACTATTACCTGATCTCGACCTGGCCGGGCGAGGCCGAGGACGACCCGCAGTCGCGCTTCATCAACGAACGCGCGCACGCCAACATCCAGAAGGACGGCACCTACTCGGTCATTCCGCGCATGTGGGGCGGCCAGACCACACCGTCCGAGCTGCGCCGCATCGCCGACGTGGCCGACAAATACGCGATTCCGTCGGTCAAGGTCACCGGCGGCCAGCGCATCGATCTGCTCGGCGTGAAGAAGGAAGATCTGCCGGGCGTATGGGCCGACCTCGACATGCCGTCCGGCCATGCGTATGGCAAGGCGCTGCGCACGGTGAAGACCTGCGTCGGCTCGGAGTGGTGTCGCTTTGGCACCCAGGATTCGACCCAGATGGGTATCGATCTGGAAAAAGTGTTCTTCAAGATGTGGGCGCCGCACAAGGTCAAGCTCGCGGTGTCGGGCTGCCCGAGGAACTGCGCCGAAGTCGCGATCAAGGACGTCGGCATCATCGGTGTCGATTCCGGCTGGGAAATTTATGTCGGTGGCAACGGCGGCATCAAGACCGAGGTCGCGCAGTTCCTGGTCAAGGTGAAGACGCCTGACGAAGTGCTCGAATATTCCGGCGCCTTCCTGCAGCTCTATCGCGAAGAGGCACGCTACCTCGACCGTACCGTGCATTACCTCGAGCGCGTCGGCCTCGACTATGTGAAGAAGAAGATCCTCGACGACCACGAAGGCCGACACGCGCTGTACGAGCGCCTGCTGTTCGCGCTGTCGGTCGAACGCGACCCCTGGGTCGAGCGCGCCAAGGAAGGCAAGCTCAAGCACGAATTTGAAACCGTCGCCGCTTAAGGAACCGACATGAGCAACTGGACCGATATTCTGGATGTGAACGCCATCCCCAAACTCGGCGCCCGCGTGGTGCGCCACGGCAACCTCGACATCGCGGTGTTTCGCACCGCTGACGATGAAGTCTTTGCGCTGGAAGACCGCTGCCCGCACAAGGGCGGACCGCTGTCGCAGGGCATCGTGCACGGCAAGAAGGTGACCTGCCCCATGCACAGCTGGAACATCGAGCTTGATTCCGGCTGCGCCATCGCGCCGGACCAGGGCTGTGCACGGGAATTTCCCGTCAAGCTCGAAGGCGGGCGCGTGTGGCTCGACCTCTCGGTGATTTCGCGCGTCGCTGCCTGAGCGGCGTGATCTGCTGACCCGAGACATCACGGTATCCCGCACCTGCCTGGTGCGGGATACCGTATCCATGCGCTGCCATCCGGCATGGGCGCAGGGAATTCAAGGCGTGGCAGCAGCAAGCCCTTGATAATCAAGCACGGCCAAACCTGGCATAGAGGTTGCTCCCAACCTCATACGGGAGCGGCCCCTGTCACGGTGCCGCCCGCCCGTAAGGCGCGTGAATGACTCAACGAAAACAGGATGGAACATGGCGAATCTGGACAGTGAAACCCTCGGCGAAATGGTGAAACTGAAATTCTCATCGCGCAAAGCCGGCGGACCGGATATCGATCTGGTGAAATTGGCGACGGATGCCGAATATGCCCGCGCAATCTTGTCCGCAATCGAAAAACTGCCTTTCGAATCGCTGGTGCTGCTGTCGATGACCCTACGCGTCAAATTCGGCCTGATGTCCGAGATACCGGCGACACCTGTCCGAGAACCTGAGCGCGTCGAGAAGAAAGAGGCGGCGCCGCCTCAGCGTTACATGAGCGGCGCGCGTAGCTAGGTCGAAGCGCTACTTCATGCCGCCTGCGTCCGCAGGGGTGCCGCGCATCCTGATCGCATCGCCTGCACCAGAATGGGTCGGGCGCGTGCGCGCGCGCCCCATTTCCAGCCATCGCAAACCGGTTCCGGTTGCCTGTTTCATGCCAAGCCATTGATATTCATCAGTTCGCTTGAAATGGCACAGACGATGCTGCATACCGGGCAAGGGGCGGCAATCCTCAGCCACAATAGGATGCATCAACGGTGACCGGGGTCGGCGTTTGCCCGACAACACGTCCAGATCCCTACCCCCCACTCAACGCCTGAAAAATGTAGAGGGTCGCACCCTCCGGCACGCGGTCGGAAAGAGTTTTGCGGTCGACGACGACGGTGTCGTTGAAGCTGATAATGACGTGCCGGCGCAGCGCGCCGTGTTCGTCGAGCACGTAATCGGAGAATCCCGGGGCGAGTGCGTCGACCGCGCGCAGGACGTCGGCGACCGAGCCGGCCGGCACCTGGATGGTGCGGTTTTCCAGCGCCGGAAAGTAGCGGTACAGGTGCCGGGTCATTTCTACGGTGGGCATGGCGTTCAGCCGAAGCGGACCGAGTAAACGGGCGGGAAATGGTGGCCCAGGCATTGCCAGGTTTCGCCGCGGTCTTCCGACAGGTAGACGTTGCCGGTGGTGCTGCCGAAGCACAGGCGGTCGCCGGCGATGTCGAGGGCGTGCCGCAGCACGATGTCGTAGGCGTTTTCCTGCGGCAGGCCGCTGCGGAAGGCTTGCCACGATTGTCCGCCGTCGGTGGTGCGTGCGACGCACACGCCGCCGCCGATGGCCATGCGCTCCGAGTCGGCGCGGGCGGGCACGACCCAGGCGGTGCGGCCGTCGTGCGCGTCGACCGCGATGGGGAAGCCGAAATGCACGCCGGCGTCGGGCACGCTGACTTTCTTCCAGTTCGCCGCGCCGTCGTCGCTGTAGAACACGCCGCAGTGGTTCTGCTGCCACAGATGCGCCGGCTGTGCCGGACAGCCGGCGACGCAATGCGGGTCGTGCCCCCATTCCGCTTCCGGGTTGGGCATGTAGTCGTTCAGCAGGCCGCGATTGCGCCCGACCCAGGTCTGGCCGCCGTCGGTGGTTTCCATCACGCCGGCGGACGACACCGCGACGTGCAGATGCAGGGGGTCGCGCGGGTCGACGACGATGGAATGGATGCCCGGCTCGAACACGCCGTAGTCGATGCTGGCCGGCGTGCCGCCCCAGCGCGTTTCGCTCGTGGCCTCGCCGGCGAAGAGGTCGCCGCCCCGGCTTTCATGGTTCCACAGCGGGCGGTTGAGCACCCAGGTGTCGCCGCCGTCATCGCTGACGAAGAGACCGCCGGGGATGGTGCCGGCGTACAGCCGGCCGGGCTGGTCGGCGGTGCCGAACGTCAGGGTCCATATCTTGTAAACCGTCGCGTCCTTGTACTCGGGCTGTCCCGCGGGCGCCGCCGGGTCGAAATCCGGCGTCGGCAGGTATTGGGCGATGTGGCGCGCGCACTCGGGATACTTCAGCGACAGCACGTCCTCCCAGGTGGCGCCGCCGTCGCGCGAGCGCGACAGCTTGGGCCCCCAGTGGCCGTGATCGAGCGACGCCCACAGGGTGCCGTCGCGCGGGTCGCGCGCCGCGTAGCACACGGGGATGCCCGCATGCGTAATGGGTCGCGGGGCCCAGCCGGTAATCGACCGATCGAAAATGACGGTCCCCTTGCGCGTGCCGAACAGAAGCAGGTTCGACATGGGTTTGTCCTCAATTGAATTTGGGTTGTGTGCGGGCGGACGCTATCCCCTTTGACCCGCGCGTGGCTGCTGCCTTGGATCAGCATAATCGTCAGCTGGAATTATTCAACGCGGTCGATGCCAACGGCGGCATTGCCCGATGTCCCGCGCGCCCGGTGCAGACCATGGCAGGTGGATGGTTTCGGACTACCCATGCGATAACGACGGGACGGTACACTGCGCGATGATGAACTTGCGGTTTCCCCATCAAGGGCATTGGCGCCGAGATGGCGGCAACAGGGGCCAAGTGCATCTGCAATTTCAGCGAGCGTTCAGGGAGGCATGTGCTGCGCTTGAACCTTGTCAGGAAGTGAGGACGACCTCACCGCTCCAACATGCACCGGGGACGACCCTGACACTTGTGGAGGTCAAACATGGCTTGGGCCATTCTTGTTGTTGCCGGCTTGTTCGAGGTCGGCTGGGCAATCGGTTTGAAATACACGGACGGATTTACCCGGCTCTGGCCTACGGTCTGGACCGTGTTGGCGATGATCGTCAGTTTTGGGCTGCTGGGGATAGCCATGAAGACCCTTCCCGTCGGCACCGCTTACGCGATTTGGGTCGGCGTGGGCGCAGTCGGAACCGTGCTGCTCGGCATCGTGTTGCTGGGCGAGCCAGCGAACGCAGCCCGGCTCGTCAGCGTTTCGCTGATCATTGCCGGTATTATCGGGCTCAAGCTCGCGACGCCGTCCTGAGCGTGCGCCGACCAGGACACGCACGCGTGCGCGCAAGGCCGGGCCTCGCGCCGCTCGGCTGAGCGTCAGGCGGCTTCTTTCGGCCGCATCTGCCGGCTGTAGAGGAATTCCAGCACCTGGCTGCGCAATTCGTGGTACTTCGGATCGTGTGCCAGTTGCAGGCGATCGCGCGGACGCGGCAGGTCGATGCTGAGCACTTCGCCGATGGTGGCAGCCGGGCCATTGGTCATCATCACGATGCGGTCGGACAGCAGCACGGCCTCGTCTACGTCGTGGGTGACCATGATGACCGTGCTCTGGGTCGCGGCGACGATCTTCATCAGCTCGTCCTGCAGGTGGGCGCGGGTCAAAGCGTCCAGCGCGCCGAAGGGCTCGTCCAGCAGCAGCACTTTGGGTTCCATCGCCAGGGCGCGGGCGATGCCGACGCGCTGCTTCATGCCGCCGGAAATTTCGCCCGGAAGCTTGCCGGCGGCGTGGGTCAGGCCCACGAGTTCGAGCACGGCGGCGGTGCGCGCCTTCAGTTGCTTCTTCGATTCACTGCTGCCAAACACTTTTTCCACCGCGAGGTAGACGTTCTCGAAGGCGGTGAGCCAGGGCAGCAGCGAGTGGTTCTGGAACACCACGCCGCGCTCGGGGCCGGGGCCCTTGATTTCCTTGTTGTTGAGCAGCAGCACGCCGTCGGTGGCGTCGAGCAGGCCGGCCACCAGGTTCAGCAGCGTCGACTTGCCGCAGCCCGAGTGGCCGATCAGCGCGACGAACTGCCCCTGGTCGATGTGGAGGTCGATGCCGGTGAGCGCGGTGAACTTGCCCTTCTTGGTGTTGAAGGTCATGCCGGCGTTTTCGATCTGGACGTAGCTTTGCATTTTGAATTCTCCAATAAAGCGGGATGGGTGAAGGGGGAAGGGATCGCGCCTGCGGCGCTCAAGGGTGAAGGGTGTGTGGTTTCACCCTTTACCCTTCTCCCTTCACTCATACGAAAACCGTTTCGCAATCAGCATCAGCATCTGCTCAAGCAGCAGGCCGACGATGCCGACGACGAAGATGGCGATGATGATGTGGGCAACGTTGAGGTTGTTCCATTCGTCCCACACCCAGAAGCCGATGCCGACGCCGCCGGTGAGCATTTCTGCGGCGACGATGACGAGCCAGGCGACGCCGATCGCGAGACGCACGCCCGTCAGCACGTAGGGCAGCACGGCGGGGAACAGGATCTTGGTGAAGACCTTGAACTCGGACAGGTTGAGCACGCGCGCGACGTTCATGTAGTCCTGCGGAATGCGCTGCACGCCGGCGGCGGTGTTGAGCACCATTGGCCAGATGCTGGAGATGAAGATCACCCAGATCGACGCCGGCTCGGCCTTCTGCAGCACCAGCAGGCCGATCGGCAGCCAGGCCAGTGGCGACACCGGACGCAGGATGCTGATGATGGGCGAGAGCATCTGGTTGAGGAAGGCGAAGCGCCCGATCATGAAACCGAGCGGAATGCCGATGGCGGCAGCCAGACCGAAGCCGATGCCGACGCGGTACAGCGAGTTGAGGATGTTCCAGCCAATGCCCTTGTCGTTCGGCCCGTTGTCATAGAACGGATCGGAAAACAGCGTGACCGCCGCCTCCCAGGTTTCGGCCGGCCCCGGAATCTTGCCGCCGGTGTTGGCGATCAGCGCCCACAGCGCGACGAACAGCGCCATGCCCAGTAGCGGCGGGATGGTGGCCTTGACGCCGTTGACCATGCCTTCGAGGAAGCGTTTGCCGCCTTCGGTTTCGAACAGCGGCGTGCGCCGCGCGGGCAGCGCGGGTTCGTTGGCGGCCGCCGCGATGGGAACCGGGGCGATGTTCTCGCCTGCCAGGATTTGTTTCAGGTTTTCGTGGGTTGCATTCACTGCACTCATATCGCACTCCTCAATCTTGGTTACGCCCGATGGCTCATGCCGGCGCGTAAGCGGCCTGCTTCATGGTGGTGGCCAGGGTGCCGTAGGCTTCGGTCCAGGCAGCCTCGACCTGCGGGGTGAACTGCTCGCCCAGGCCCTTGCCCAGCGTCCACAGCAGTGCGCTGCCGACGGTGTCGTAATGGGCTTCGGTCACGCCGTAGGCAACGTGCCGACGTCCGAGATCCTCGATCGCGCCCAGCATGGCCCCGAGCCGGTCGAGGCTCATGACGACCGTGTTGATCATGGCCATCAGCTTGCGTCCCTGTTCTGTCATGTCGCCCTTGAACAGGGGACGCAGCGCCGGGTCCAGTTCAAACAGCCGGCCATAGAACAGCTCGGCAGCCGTCTTCTGGATAGGCAGCACCAGCTGCCAACTGCTCTTCACGAGTCCAATGTTTTCAGGGGTCATGACAGGTTTCCTCTCTGGCTCATGCCTTGATCTTGGTTAGGCCTTAATTTTGAAACTGTCGGCGTACTTGGCCGGATCCTTGCCGTCCCACACCACGCCGTCGATCAGCTTGCTGCTGCGCATGTCGGACTTCGGCAGCGGCGTCTTGGTCATCGCCGCGGCCTGCTTGTAGATGTCAATCCGGTTGACCTTCTTCGCCACCGCCAGGTAGTCAGGGTGCGTTTTCAGCAGGCCCCAGCGCTTGTGCTGGGTGAGGAACCACATGCCGTCGGACAGGTAGGGGAAGCCCACCATGCCGCCGTTGTAGAACTTCATGTAGTCGGGGTCCTTCCACTTCTTGCCGTTGCCGTTGTCGTATTCGCCGTGCATGCGGCCGACGATCGAGTCGTAGTCGGTGTTGACGTAAGACTTGGCGGCAATCACCTTGGCTACTTCATCGCGGTTCTTCATGTCATCGATGTACTTCGACGCATCAAGCACCGCCGCTACCATGGCGCGTGCGGTGTTGGGATATTTCTCGACGAATTCGGCGGAGGTGCCGAGCACCTTCTCCGGATGGTCCTTCCAGATTTCCTGCGTCGTCACCGACGTGAAGCCGATGTTGTCGCGGATCGCGCGCGCGCCCCAGGGCTCGCCCACGCAGAAGCCATCCATGTTGCCCACCCGCATATTGGCGACCATCTGAGGGGGTGGCACCACGATGTTCTTGACGTCTCGGAAGGGGTCGACGCCGTAGGTGGCGAGCCAGTAGTACAGCCACATCGCGTGGGTACCGGTGGGGAAGGTCTGGGCGAAGGTGTATTCGCGCGGCTCAGCCTTCACCAGCTTGGCGAGCGACGCGCCATCGGTGACACCCTTCGCCTTCAGCTGGTTCGAGAGCGAGATCGCCTGGCCGTTGTGGTTGATGCTCGCCAGCACCGCCATGTCCTTCTTCGGTCCGCCGATGCCGAGTTGCACGCCGTAGATCAGGCCGTACAGCACGTGCGCCGCGTCGAGCTCGCCGTTGACCAGCTTGTCGCGCACCGCCGCCCACGAGGCTTCCTTGGAGGGCGTGATCTTGAGGCCGTACTTTTTGTCGAAGCCCTTCACCGATGCCATCACCACCGAGGCGCAGTCGGTCAGCGGTATGAAACCGATGCTGAGGTTGGGCTTCTCCGGCGCGTCCGAGCCGGCGGCCCAGGCACCCTGGCGCACGCCAGGCGGCACCAGCGCCATCAGCGCGGCGGCGACAGATACTTGAGTGGTCTTTTTCATGAAATCGCGTTTGCTCGGGTCCTGCACGAGGGATTTGTCCTGGGTGTCGCTCACGGTGGTTCTCCAAATAAAAAAGGCGTCGCCTCGGGGGCGGACGCCTTTGTCCAGTTGCGAAGGGTAGTTCGGTCACGCTTGAAGAAAGTCACATCATTGCGACTGTTCAGTGGGTGTTTAGCAACCGTTGTGCCAGCTCTGCAAGTACCTTGTATTGCAAGGGGTTTGTTGAATCCGGTGCGGGCGGCCTGCAAACCGGGCGGTGCGTCGTGCACTGTGGCGGTGCGGATTTTGGCTCGTGCGCACCAATCAGGACACGGATGCTTCAGGTGGTTTTCTGCAGAATCTGGCGAGCGATATCCGACAGCTTCAGCCCACGGTCCATCGCCGCGCGCCGCATCTCGCGATACACCTCGGGTTCGGACGCGCCGGTCTGTTTGATCAGTTGTGCCTTGGCCTGGTCGATCAGCTTGCGCTCGGACAATTCGAGTCGGGTCTGCTCGAGCTGGTCGTGCAGTGCCTGGAACGCCTCGAAACGCGACACCGCGACGTCGAGGATGGGGCGGATGCGCGCCGGGTCGAGCCCGTCCACTACGTAGGACGTTACGCCCGCCTGTGTCGCCGCGCGGATCGCCTCGGCACTGCCGTCGCCGGTGAACATCACGATCGGGCGCGGGCAGTCCTGGTTCGCCACGCAGATGTGCTCCAGCGTGTCGCGATCCGGCGAGTCCTGCGCAATGATCACCACGTCCGGCCGCAATGTCTGGATCTGCGCGTCCAGGCTGCGAGCCGAATTGAGCGTGGCCGCGACCACGCAGCCCGCCGCTTCCAGCGCCGGCACCAGCATCGCCAGCCGCTCGGGCTGGTTTTCAACAATCAATACGCGCATCGATTCATCCGGTTTAACCCGACCTCAAAAAAATGCGGCCTCCGGAGAGGCCGCCAAGTCGGAGGAGACTGCCTGAGCAACCTGGCCATGCGGTTTGGATACTCACTTCGTATATAGCAGGGGGCGTGCCAGATT
>CAZUVC010000020.1:0-57407 GCA_964623745.1 uncultured Thiobacillus sp.
GTGTTACGCCGACGGTCGCCAGAGCGAGGCCGAGCAACACTTCCTGAACGACCTGAAAGCCCTGTTGAAGCTCGATGCCGGACAGGCCGCCGCCTTCGAGCGCGAGGCCGACGTCATCGTCGAACTGTCCGAGGCCGCGGCGCCCGCCGTCGTGGCAGGCGCCGCTGTTGCCGCGGTCGCCGTTGCGCCTGGCCCGGTGGTGGCGGTGCAGCCGAACGTGACCGAGGCAGAGCTGGACAAGTCCATCCTCAACTACGCGCTGATGAACGGCGCCTTGGAACTGCTGCCGCAGTCGTGGGCGTCCATGGCCATCATTCCGCTGCAGATCAAGATGGTGTACGGCATCGGCAAGGCTCACGGGGTTCAGCTCGACCAGGGCCACATCAAGGAATTCATCGCCGCCGCCGGGGTGGGGCTCACCTCGCAATATCTCGAACAGTTTGGTCGCAAGTTGCTGGGCGGCCTGCTCGGCAAGGCCGCCGGCAAGACCTTCGGCAAGGTGGGCAGTGCTGCCACCGGCATGGCCTTCTCCTTTGCCACCACCTACGCGCTGGGGCAGCTCGCCAAGCGCTATTACGCCGGCGGCCGGGTAATGAATACGGTGGTGCTTAAAGAAACGTTCCAGAACCTGCTCGGCCCCGCCAAGCAGATGCAAACGCAATACCTGCCGCAGATCCAGCAGCAGGCGGGCAACCTCGACATGGGCCGCGTCATGGCCATGGTGCGCGGGGTTTAAACGTCTTGCGGATATTTTCGGCCCTCTACGCCCGGACCATGTGCTGGTCGCGGCACCGCCATGCGCCGTGGTATCTGGGCGGGGTGAGCTTCGCCGAATCGTCGTTCTTTCCGATACCGCCCGACGTGATGCTCGCGCCGATGAGCCTCGCCAATCCGTCCAGGGCCTGGCGCTTCGCATTAATTACCACGCTGGCCTCGGTGGCCGGTGGCCTGCTCGGTTATGCCATTGGCTATTTCGCCTTCGATTCACTCGAGCCCTGGCTGCGCGCTTCCAAATATTGGGACAGCTATCTGGCCGCGGTGAGCTGGTTCGAGCGCTGGGGCGCCCTCGCGGTGTTCATCGCCGGTTTTTCGCCGATCCCCTACAAGGTGTTCACCATCGCCGCCGGTGCCCTCTCCATGGCGCTGCTGCCCTTCACCCTGGCCTCGCTGATCGGGCGGGGCGCGCGCTTCTTCCTGGTTGCCGGGCTGATGGCCCGGGGCGGCGCGCGCATGGAAGCGGCGTTGCATCGCACCATCGACCGCCTGGGCTGGGCGACCGTCGCGTTGGTCGTGGTCGGCGCGATCGTCTACCACGGGTCGGGCATGTCATGACCGGCCCGGCGCCGGCGGAGCCCGTTGCCGGGCCGTATTCCGGTCGGCGCGTCGCCCTGCTCACCCAGCACGGCAAGGAACGGGTGATCGCGCCGGTGCTGGATGCCGCGCTCGGCTGCCGGGTCGAGTGGCTGGGCGGCTTCGATACCGATACCCTGGGCACCTTCGCCCGCGATATCCCGCGCGCCGGCACGCAGCTCGAAGCGGCGCGCAGGAAGGCGCGCATCGGCATGGAATTGTCGGGTCTGCCGCTGGGCCTGGCGAGCGAGGGCGCGTTCGGGCCGGATCCGATGGCGGGACTGTTCCCCTGGAACGTCGAGCTGCTGGTGTTCATCGACGACGAGCGTGGCATCGAAGTGACGGGCATGGCGCAGCAAGCGACGCGGTTCGCCCACCTGCTCACGGACGACTGGGCGCAGGCCGTGCAATTCGCCCACCAGGCCGGATTCCCCGAGCATCACCTGGTGGTACGCCCGCAAGGCCAGGACGATCCCCGCATCGAAAAAGGCCTCGCCGGCTGGACGGCGCTCGAAGCGGCTTTCAACCAGGCGCGCGGGGAGGCGGAAAACGGCCGGGTATTTCTGGAAAACGACCTCCGCGCCCATGCCCATCCCACCCGCATGGACGTCATCCGTCTGGCCGCCGTGGACCTCGCGGCCAAACTGAATTCGCTTTGCCCCGCGTGTGGTGCGCCGGGCTTCCAGGTGAGGGAGCGATTAAGCGGCTTGCCCTGTGCCGACTGCGGCGCGCCCACGCGGGAGATTCGCGCCGACATTCACGGCTGTCTCAAGTGCGCGCACCGTGAGACCCGCGCGCGTGCCGGTGTGGAACATGCCGATCCGGGCCGCTGCGATTATTGCAACCCCTGACCATGCCTGAGCGAACGATGCTGAACCGCCTGCGGCGTCTGTCACCCAAAACCGCTCAAGGCCGACCAGTCGGCCGGACTGACCACGGCGCTGATCGCGGCCATGCTGACGGCGAGGCCGGCCCCGCCCATTTAAGGAAAACCGAGACATGACAACGACACAACCCACCGCGACCAAGCACTGGCATGAGCAAAGTGTCGGCCAGGTCTGCGCCGACCTCGAGACCGACCCGACGCGGGGGCTGGCTCCCGACGCGGCAGCGCAGCGGCTGGCCCATCACGGCCCCAACAGGCTCGCCGAGAAAAAGCCGCGCCCGGCGTGGCTCAAGTTTTTCGACCAGTTCAGGAATGTGCTGGTGATGGTGCTGCTCGGCGCCGTCGTGCTGGCGGCGGCGATCGGCGACCTCAAGGACGCGGTGGTGATCCTGATCGTGGTGGTGTTCAACGCCGCGCTGGGCTTCTACCAGGAGCACCGCGCCGAGGCGACGCTGGCTGCGCTGAAGAAAATGCTGGCGCAGCACGCCCGGGTGCGGCGCGGCGGGAGGGTGCTGGAAATTCCCGCCGAGCAACTGGTGCCGGGCGACCTCGTGCTGCTCGAGGCGGGCGACCGGATTCCCGCCGACGGCCGCGTACTGGTGTCGCACAACGCTGAAGTGGCCGAAGCGGCGCTGACCGGCGAATCCCACGCCGTAGGCAAGCACGCCGGGGCGCTGCCGCCCGGCGAGCATGCGCTGGCCGAACGCTTGAACATGGCGTTCATGAACACCGTCATCACCCGTGGCCGCCTCGAGCTGGTGGTGACCGCCACCGGCATGGGCACCGAGATGGGCCGTATCAGCGGCCTGCTGGACGCAGCGCAGGAAAGCGCCACGCCGTTGCAGGTTCAACTCGATGCGCTGGGCAAGCGTCTCGCCCTCATCGCCGGCGTGGTGGTGAGCCTGATTTTCGTGCTCGGCATTCTGCGCGGCGATCCGCTGGTGCAGACCATCATGACGTCCATCGCCCTGGCCGTGGCCGCCATCCCCGAAGGGCTGCCGGCAGTGGTGACGGTGACCCTGGCCATCGGCATGCACCGCATGGCCAGGAACCGCGCCATCGTCAAAAAGCTGTCGGCGGTGGAAACCCTGGGCTCGACCACGGTGATCTGCTCGGACAAGACCGGCACCCTGACGCTCAACCAGATGACCGCGCGCCAGCTTTTCTACCACGGGCGGCGCTTTGCCGTGAGCGGCGAGGGTTATTCCGGAGAGGGCAGCATTCGCGCCGATAATGGCGATCCGCTGCCCGATTTCCTGCCCCTGCTCACCCCGGCGGCCCTGTGTTCCGATTCCCGCCTCCGCGACGGCCAACTCATCGGCGACCCCACCGAGGGCGCGCTGCTGGCGCTGGCCGCCAAGGGTGGCGTGGATCAGGAAACGGCGGCGGAGCATAGCCCGCGCATCGCCGAAATTCCGTTCGATTCGGCGCATAAGTTCATGGCCACCTTTCACCACGATGGCGAGCGGGTGCGCATGTTCGTCAAGGGCGCGCCCGACGTGCTGCTGGCGCGCGCCGACCGTTTTCTCGGCGCGGCGGGCGAGTCGCCGCTGGACGACCCGGCCCGTGCCGCCTTCGAGGCCGAAAATGCCGCGTTTGCCGGCCAGGCCATGCGCGTACTGGCGGTGGCCAGCCGCGACATCCCGGCGCGGGAATTCGACCCCGCCGGCGACCTGATGGCCTGGGCAAACAGCCTGGTGCTGACCGGACTGGTCGGCATCATCGACCCGCCCCGCCCCGAGGCGCGCGACGCCATTCGCCTGTGCAGGAAGGCCGGCATCCAGGTCAAGATGATTACCGGCGACCACGCCATCACCGCCGCCGCCATCGCCCGCGAACTCGGACTGGAGGGTGCTGTGCTGAGCGGTGCGGAACTCGACCGCATCGACGTCGCCGAACTTTCCCGGCATATCGAGGAAACCGTGGTGTTCGCCCGCGTCGCTCCGGAACACAAGGTCAAGATTGTTCAGGCGCTGAAGGCGCGCGGCCACGTCGTCGCGATGACCGGCGACGGCGTCAACGACGCCCCGGCGCTGAAAAACGCCGACATCGGCGTGGCCATGGGCATCACCGGCACCGAAGTGACCCGCGAGGCCGCCACCATGGTGCTCACCGACGACAATTTCGCCACCATCGTCGGCGCGGTCAGGGAAGGCCGCACCATCTACGACAACATCGTCAAATTCGTGCGCTTCCAACTCTCTACCAACGTCGGTGCCATCCTCACCGTGCTCGGCGCGCAGCTGCTGGGCATGCCGATGCCGTTCACGGCGATCCAGATCCTGTGGATCAACATCATCATGGACGGCCCGCCCGCCATGACCCTGGGTCTGGAACCGGGCCGTCCCGGCATCATGAATGAGCCTCCGCGCTGCGCCGACGAACGCATCCTGTCCCTGGCGCGCTTCAAACGCCTGCTGATGTATGGCATCACCATGTCGGTTGGCACCCTGGGGCTGTTTTACTACGCGCAGGACCGCGGCGAAGCCTACGCGCTGACGCTGGCGTTCACCACCTTCGTGCTGTTCCAGTTTTTCAACGTGTTCAACGCACGCGCCGAGCATCATTCCGCGTTCAACCGCCAGTTTTTCAGCAACGGCAAGTTGTGGGCGGCACTGGGCACGGTGATTGGACTGCAGGCGCTGGTGGTGCACTGGACACCGGCCCAGGCCATTTTCGATACCACGGCATTGTCCGCCCAGGACTGGGGGCTGGCATTCGCGGTGGCCTCCTCCATCCTGCTGCTGGATGAAGGCCGCAAGCTGATGTTGAAATTGCTGCAATACAGTCAGCGGAAGGCGATATGAGCAAAAAGATTCCTTCTGCGGAAAATCATGGCATGGGCAGCGTGCGGGCCAGGTCCGCGCATGGGCTGATCAGCAAGGATCGCGCGGTGCCCAGGCTGCGCCGCTGCTGCGCGCCGCTGTTCCGGGTGATGACGCCGGGCGAGGCCGTGCACCCGTTGTTGCCGGCTGTCGACGCCGCAGCATGAAAAGCCCCCGGATTTGGGATAATGTCCGCGCCCGCCTTGAACTTGCGCAAGCCAATACCATCTTAAACACGTTCGCTGTTCGGATTTTCCACTGGAGTAGTTGATGAAACGTATTGCCCTCTTTCTTGCTACCAACATTGCCATTTTGCTGGTGCTGTCGATCGCCATGCGTGTGCTGGGTCTTGAGCCCTATCTCACCGAGACCGGTCTGAATCTGACTTCGCTGCTGGTCATGGCTGCGGTGATGGGCTTTGGCGGTTCGTTCATTTCGCTCGCCATTTCCAAATGGATGGCGAAAAAATCGATGGGGGTGCGGGTGATCGAGTCGCCGTCGAATTCGACCGAGCTCTGGCTGGTCGATACGGTGAAGAAATACGCGGCTGACGCCGGCATCGGCATGCCCGAAGTCGGCATTTTCGACACCCCCGAAGTCAACGCCTTCGCCACCGGCATGACCCGCAACAGTTCGCTGGTTGCGGTGTCCTCCGGCCTGTTGCAGAAAATGACGCGGCCCGAGGCCGAGGCGGTGGTGGGGCATGAAATCGCCCACATCGCCAACGGCGACATGGTCACGCTGACGCTGATCCAGGGCGTGGTGAACACCTTCGTGATCTTCCTGTCGCGCGTCATCGGCCATACCGTCGACCGCGTCGTGTTCAAGAACGAACGCGGCCATGGCCCGGCATTCTGGATCACCACCATCGTCGCCCAGATGGTGCTCGGCATCCTGGCGTCGATCATCGTCATGTGGTTCTCGCGCCAGCGCGAATTCCGCGCCGACCGCGGCGGCGCCAGCCTGGCCAGCGGCCCCGCGATGATCGCCGCGCTGGAGC
The DNA here is from genome assembly GCA_964623745.1 of uncultured Thiobacillus sp. Lineage (GTDB taxonomy): Bacteria > Pseudomonadota > Gammaproteobacteria > Burkholderiales > Thiobacillaceae > Thiobacillus. The sequence goes on from CAZUVC010000020.1 coordinate 6,062, forward strand.
GCCTGAACAGCCTGCACCCGGCCCCGCTGCCGGAAAAAATGGCCGCGTTCGGCATCGCCGGCGGCGGTGCCCACGGGCTCAAGCGCCTGTTCATGACGCATCCACCGCTGGACGAGCGGATCGCCGCGCTGCGTGCGGTGCTGCAATCCTCGTAAGGCCCCGTTATGGCACAACGTCCCGCCCACTCGCTGCTCGAACTCGCATTCACGATCCTCGTCCCCGCGCTGGTGCTGATGAAATTCAGCAGCGAGGATGCGCTCGGTCCGATGAACGCATTGCTGCTGGCGCTGGCTTTTCCGCTGGGCTGGGGCGCGTTCGAGATGGTGCGGCAGGGCAAGCCGGGCTGGCTTGCGGTGCTGGGGTTGGTCAGCGTGCTGCTCACCGGCGGCATCGGCGTGCTGGCGCTCGATCCGCAGTGGCTGGCGATCAAGGAGGCCGCCGTGCCGGGCGTGATCGGGCTGGCCGTGCTGATCTCGGCGCGTACCCGCTATCCGCTGGTGCGCACACTGCTTTACAACCCCGCGGTGGTCGACGTCACCCGCGTGCAGCAGCAGCTCGCCGAGCGCGGCACGACCGAGGTGTTCGAGCAGCGCCTGCTGCTGGCCAACACCCTGCTGGCGGGCACGTTTTTCTTCTCGTCCGCAATGAATTACGCGCTGGCGACCTGGATCGTCACCAGTCCTGCCGGCAGTACGGCGTTCAATGAGGAACTCGGACGGCTGACACTGTTGAGCTATCCGATGATTGCGCTGCCGTCGATGCTGATGATGATGGCGCTGCTGGTGTTCCTGGCGCGGACGGCGCACAGCCTCACCGGCCTCAAGTTCGCCGAGATGCTGCACGCCGCGCGTCAGTAAGCGCGGCCGACTGGGGGATAATGGGCGGATTTCGCCGCCTCCGTTGCGACCCCCTATGGACCTGACCCCCGCCCTGCTGCAACTCGCCACCCAGGCGCTCGACCTGGTGCTGGATTTCAAGCGCCCGGCCGATGCCGTGCTGTCGGCCTTTTTTCGCGAACACAAGAAGCTCGGCGCGCGCGACCGCGCCTTCGTGGCCGAGGCCGTGTTCGGCGTGTTGCGACGCTACCGCTATTTGTCGGTGGTGGTGCCGGCGGCCAATCCGCGCACGCTGATCATCGCCTGGCTGATCAAGTCGCGCGGCATGAGCGGCGCGACGCTGGAGCAGTTCGCCCGGCCCGAGCTGATCGACCACATCCGCAACGCCAAAACCGGCGACCTGCCGCTGCCGGTGGCGGCCGAACTGCCCGACTGGGTGATCGAAAAGCTGCAGCAGTCGATGAATGACGCCGACATCCTGGCGCTCGGCCGCGCGCTGCAGCAGCAGGCACCGCTCGACGTGCGGGTGAACGCGCACAAGGCCGGCCGCGACGCCGTGCTGGCGCAGTTGCAGGCGGAGGGCCTGGCGGTCGAGGCGACGCCGTATTCGCCGTGGGGCATTCGCTTCAAGGAGCATCCTGCGATCAACCGCCATCCGCTGTTTCTCGACGGCAGCCTGGAAGTGCAGGACGAAGGCAGCCAGCTGCTCGCGCTGCTGCTGGGCGCGCGGCGCGGCGAGATGGTGTGCGATTTCTGCGCCGGCGCCGGCGGCAAGACGCTCGCGATCGGCGCGATGATGGCGTCGACCGGCCGGCTGTACGCGTTCGACGTGGCGGACAAGCGGCTCGCCAACCTGAAGCCGCGGCTGGCGCGCTCCGGGCTGTCGAACGTGATGCCGCAGCTGATCGCGTCGGAGAACGACACCCGGGTCAAACGGCTCGCCGGCAAGCTCGACCGCGTACTGGTCGACGCGCCGTGCTCGGGCCTGGGCACGCTGCGTCGCAACCCCGATCTGAAATTTCGCCAGTCGCCCGAGAGCGTGGCCGAGCTGACGCAGAAGCAGCGCGCGATCCTGCGCGCGGCGGCGCGGCTGCTGAAACCCGGCGGGCGCCTCGTCTATGCCACCTGCAGCCTGCTGCCGGAAGAGAACGAAGCCATTGTCGACGGACTGCTGGCCGAAGGCACTTTCACACTGTTGCCGGTGAACGAGCTGCTGGCGCAACACAAGATTCCGCTCGATACCGGCGCCCTGCTCAAGCTGTCGCCCGCCGTGCATGCCACCGACGGCTTCTTCGCCGCGGTGCTGGTCAAATCCGCCGCTTGACCCGATCCGCATTGCAGATGAAACTTCGGCGTCTATGTTGGCTGCTGAATTGACCTGATATGACGGCTGCGCCACTCCATCCCGATATGCTTGGCACGCTGTGCGGCCTGTTTCGCGCGCGCGTCGCCGCAACGCCCGACCAGGTGGCCTATCGCCAGTTCGACGAAAAAACCGGCAGCTGGGTGAGCTTCACCTGGGCGCAGGTGGCAAGCGAAGTGGCGCGCTGGCAGGCCGCGCTGGTCAAGGAGGGCCTGCTGCCCGGCGATCGCGTCGCGGTGATGCTGAAAAACTGTGTCGAGTGGGTGATCTTCGATCAGGCCGCGCTCGGACTGGGGCTGGTCACGGTGCCGCTGTATCTGGACGACCGCCCCGACAGCGCGGCCTACATCCTCGACCACTCGGACACCAAACTGCTGCTGATCGAAGGCAAGTTCCAGCACAAGAAACTCGCCGAAATCGCCGGCACGGCGCACAGCCTGCAGCGCATCGTCAGCCTGGTGGCGCCCGAAAACGGATTGTCCGACTGGAGCACGCGCTTTGCGGTGGCAGCCGACTGGCTGGCGGCCGCGGCGGACACCCCGATTCCCGAACGCCACCTCACCCCCGACCTGCTGGCCAGCATCGTCTACACCTCGGGCACCACCGGGCGCCCCAAGGGGGTGATGCTGACGCACGAGAACATGTTGTGGAATGCCTGGTACGCCTCGCAATGCGCGGATTTCGGCGCGCACGAGGTGTTCCTGTCCTTCCTGCCGCTGTCGCATACGCTGGAACGCACGGGCGGTTATTACCTGCCGATGCTGACCGGCGCCGAAGTCGCCTATGCGCGCTCGATCGCCCAGCTGGCGCAGGACCTGCAGGACATTCGCCCGACCGTGCTGATTTCGGTGCCGCGCATCTACGAGCGGGTGTACCGGCGCATCCAGGACAATCTGGAGAAGAAAGGCGTGCTCGCGCGTCTGCTGTTCAAGCTGGCGGTCAAAGTGGGCTGGCGGCGGTTCGAGGTGGAGCAGGGGCGGGCACGCTGGCATCCGGAACTGCTGCTGTGGCCGCTGCTCGACAAGCTGGTGGCAGGCAACGTCACCCAAAAACTGGGCGGTCGGCTGCGACTGGCGATTTCCGGCGGCGCCGCGCTGTCACCCGAAATCGCGCACGTCTTCATCGGCCTGGGCGTGCCGATCTACCAGGGCTACGGGCTGACTGAGAGCAGCCCGGTGGTGACTTCCAACCGTCCCGACTCCAACGTGCCATCGAGCATCGGTCAGCCGCTGCCCGGGGTCGAGGTGAAGATCGGTGACAACGACGAACTGCTCACCCGCAGCCGCTGCGTGATGCGCGGCTACTGGAAGAACGAGGAGGCCACCCGCGCCATGATCGATGCCGAGGGCTGGCTGCACAGTGGCGACAAGGTCAGCGTGGATGCGAACGGGCACTATGCGATCGTCGGTCGCATCAAGGACATCATCGTGCTGAATAACGGCGAGAAGGTGCCGCCGTCCGAAATGGAAGCCGCCATCCAGCTCGACCCCCTGTTCGAGCAGGCGATGATCGTCGGCGAAGGCAAGCCCTATCTGGCCGCACTGATCGTACTCAACGAGGAACACTGGAACAGCTTTGCCGCCCATCGTCACCTCGACCCGGCACAGCCGGCCACGCTGCGCGACCCCAAGGTGGTGAAGGCGCTGACCAAGCACGTTGCGCATCAGCTCAAGCATTTCCCCGGCTACGCCCAGATTCGCCGGCTGCACCTGGACCTCAGGCCGTGGACGCTGGAAGACGGCCTCCTGACCCCCACGCTCAAAATCAAGCGCGACCTGATCGTCGATCGCTATCGCGAAGCGATCGACGCCCTGTACGCGGATTCCGTTCGCTAAGCATTCCGATTATTCATAAGGAGACCTTTCATGATGTTTCGTGTTAACCGCCTGGTCGCAGGCCTGATGCTGATGGGCAGCACCCCGTTTGCGAGCGCCGCCGGATTCGCATTGATCGAGCAGAACGCCAGCGGGCTGGGCAATGCCTACGCCGGCCAGGCCGCCGCCGCGACCGACGCCAGCACGATTTTCTTCAATCCGGCGGGCATGACGTATCTGCCGGACCGGCAAGTGGTGATGGCCGGCCATCTGATTCGACCGCAGGCCGAATTCACCGGCACGGCCACCCCGGACAACGGCGGCGGGCAGGGCGGCGATGCCGGCGATCTGGCCCTGGTGCCGAACGGGTATTTCGCGTTTCGCCTGACGCCGGACGTGCATCTGGGCATCGGCATGAGCGCGCCGTTTGGCCTCAAGACGGAATACGACTCCGGCTGGATTGGCAGCAACCATGCGGTCAAATCCGAACTGAAGACGATCAACCTCAATCCGTCGATCGCCTGGAAGGCGAGCCCGTCGCTGTCGCTGGGCGCCGGCCTGAGCCTGCAGTACGTCAAGGCCACCCTGACCAATACCACCGGTGCCGGGCTGTTGACTGTCAAGGGGGACGACTACGGCTGGGGATTCAACCTGGGCGCGCTGTGGCAGGTGAATGATGCCACCCGGGTCGGCCTCGCCTACCGTTCCGAAGTTGATTACACGCTGGAAGGCACGGCTGCCTTTTCGGGCGTACCGGCCTTGAATGGCCCGGTGACGGCGGATGCCACGATGCCGGACTCCGCCTCGCTCTCGCTGTTCCATAAAGTGAGCACGCGCTGGGATCTGCTTGCCGACGTCACCTGGACGGGCTGGAGCGACTTTGACGAACTGCGCATCGTCCGCACCACCGGTGTGGTTTTGGGTGTAACCCCCGAAAACTGGCGCGACACCTGGCGTTATTCGGTCGGCGCGAACTACCATTACAACAACAAGCTGACCTTGCGCGGTGGGGTGGCTTTCGACCAGCGGGCCGCGTCGGACGCATTCCGCACCGCACGCATCCCGGACGAGGACCGCACCTGGCTGGCATTCGGCGCGCAGTACCGATTGTCCGAGCGCAGCAGGATCGACGTGGGCTACGCGCATCTGTTCGTGAAGGATGCGCGCCTCAACAAGACCGAGGGTGGCGTCGCTCTGGCGGGCACCTACGACGCCTCGGTCGACATCCTGTCGGCGCAGCTGACGATGGATTTCTGACCTCGGCCCGGACGGTCCCAGGTGGGCTGCGGGCCCCAGCCTGGGGCCGAATAAACCTTGATTTTTATGGGGTTTGTCCGTATATTCCAAGACGTGATTGTCCTTTTTTAGGAATCGAAAACCATGCAATTAGGCTTGTTTGATCTGCCCTGGTGGGGCTATGTCGTCGTGGCATTGGGGCTGACCCATGTGACCATCGCTGCCGTCACCATTTTCCTGCACCGTTCGCAGGCGCACCGCGCCGTCGATCTGCACCCCATCGTCAGCCATTTCTTCCGTTTCTGGCTGTGGATGACCTCCGGCATGGTCACCAAGGAATGGGTTTCCATTCACCGCAAGCACCACGCCAAATGCGAAACCGCTGAAGATCCGCACAGCCCGCAGACACGGGGCATCAAGAAGGTCTTCTGGGAAGGCTCCGAGCTGTATCGCGCCGAGGCCAAGGTCGCCGAGACGCTGGAAAAATACGGCCACGGTACGCCCGACGACTGGATGGAGCGCAACGTCTACAGCCGTCACTCGGCCGCAGGCATCTGGCTGATGATGGCAATCAACCTCGCCCTGTTCGGTCCCATCGGCCTGACCATCTGGGCCGTGCAAATGGCCTGGATTCCGGTCACCGCCGCCGGCATCATCAACGGCATCGGCCACTACTGGGGCTACCGCAACTTCGCCAGCGAGGACGCCAGCACCAACATCGTGCCGTGGGGCATCCTGATCGGTGGCGAAGAGCTGCACAACAACCATCACGCCTACGGTACCTCGGCGCGGCTGTCGAACAAGTGGTACGAGTTCGACATCGGCTGGATGTACATCAAGCTGATGACTTACGTCGGCCTGGCCACCGTCCGCAAGGTGGCGCCCACGGTGAAATGGCAGCCCGCCAAGCCGCTGTGCGACCTCGATACCCTGCAGGCCGTCATCACCCACCGCTACGACGTGATGACGCGCTACGTGAAGAGCGTGCGCGCCGACACCGCCGCCGAGATCGCCAGGCTCAAGGCCAGCGCCAACCTGCCGGAAAACTGGAACCTCAACAGTTTCCGCAGCTGGCTGTACAAGGAACCCACCGAACTGGCGGCGGCCGACAAGGCTCAACTCGACACGCTCTTGGGCAAGAGCGAGCGCCTGCAAACCGTCTATCGCATGCGCCAGGAACTGGCTGCCATCTGGGGCCGTTCCACCGCCAGCCGCGAGCAGTTGCTGGAGCAGTTGCAGGCCTGGTGCAAGCGCGCTGAAGAGAGCGGCATCCAGTCGCTGCAGCAGTTCTCGGTGCGCCTGCGCAGCTACGCCTGACCGAAAGGGGGCTGCGGCCCCCGGTACTGCACAACACCCGCAGCACGCAATAAAAAACCCGCCAACCGGCGGGTTTTTTATTGGACAGCCAATGCTGAATTACTTCAGCTTGGTTTCCTTGTACATCACATGCTTGCGAGCCTTGGGATCGAACTTGCTGATCTCCATCTTCTCCGGCATGGTCTTTTTGTTCTTGGTGGTGGTGTAGAAGTGACCGGTGCCCGCAGTGGACTCCAGCTTGATCTTTTCGCGTCCGCCTTTAGCCATGATTCAGCTCCTTAAATCGCTTCGCCGTGGGCGCGCAGATCGGCCAGCACGGCGTCGATGCCGTTCTTGTCGATCGTGCGCAGGGCGGCGTTGGACAAACGCATACGCACCCAGCGGTTTTCGCTCTCGACCCAGAACCGGCGATATTGCAGGTTGGGCAGGAAACGACGCTTGGTTCTATTGTTGGCGTGGGAAACGTTGTTTCCGACCATGGGCTTCTTGCCCGTTACGATACATACGCGAGCCATGACACTGCTCCAAAATTAAGGGTGAACGAAACCGGTTAACTGGCGGGATTAGCAATGAGCGCTAACCCGAGAACCGCGATTTATATCACAGCTTGCAAGCGCGAGGCAAGTGGGGCGAGCGCTCAGAGTTGGCCCGACTCCATGAAAGACAGCGAGGACGCGCCCGCGACGATGAAGTGGTCGAGCACGCGGATGTCCACCAGGGCCAGCGCATCCGCCAGCTGCCGGGTGAGCACGCGGTCGGCCTGGCTGGGTTCGGCCACCCCGCTCGGGTGGTTGTGCGCGAGGATCAGCGCGGCGGCATTGTGCGCCAGCGCGCGGCGGATGATTTCGCGCGGGTAGACGCTGGTTTGCGTCAGGGTGCCGCGAAACAACTCCTCCACCGCAATCACCCGGTTCTGGGCATCCAGAAACACGCAGCAGAACACCTCGTATTCCTTGCCGCGCAGCACCAGCCGCAAGTAGTCGCGCACAGCAGCGGGCGAGGTCAGCGCGTCGCCCGCCTGCATGTCCTCGACCAGCGTGCGGCGCGCCATTTCCATCACTGCCTGCAACAGCGCGTATTTGGCCTCGCCGACCCCCGGCGCTTCACAGGCGGTTTTTCGGTCAGCGCGGCACAGGCCGCCCAGCCCGCCGAAGCGTGCGATCAGCTCGCGACCGAGGTCAACTGCGCTTTTGCCGACCACGCCGGTGCGCAAAAACACCGCGACCAGTTCGGCGTCGGTCAGTGCGCCCGCGCCCTGCTTCAACAGCTTCTCGCGCGGACGCGCGTCTTCCGGCCAGTCGCGGATCGCCATCGCTGCCCCCCTCCCGTAGAATGTGCCATTTTCATGGAATCCGGGCTGGGAATCGAGACTGTGGCGCTGGCAGGCAAAAAAATCCTCTTGGGCGTGACCGGCGGCATCGCAGCCTACAAGGCGGCGGAGTTGTGTCGTCTGCTGGTCAAGGCTGGTGCCGACGTGCAGGTGGTGATGACCGCTGCGGCGCAGCAATTCGTTGCCCCGCTGACCTTCCAGGCGCTGTCCGGCAAGCCGGTGCTGGCCTCGCTGTGGGAGGCCGCCCGCGGCGACGGCATGGAACACATCCACCTGTCGCGCGATGCCGACCTGCTGCTGGTGGCGCCGGCCTCGGCCGATTTTCTGGCGCGGCTCGTCCACGGCCGTGCCGACGATCTGCTGTCGACCCTGAGTCTTGCTCGCACCTGCAAGCTGGCCGTCGCGCCCGCGATGAACCGCGAGATGTGGGCGGCCGCGCCGACCCAGCGCAATCTGGCGCAGCTCCGAGCAGATGGCGTCAATGTGCTGGGACCGGCCGCGGGCGAGCAGGCCTGCGGCGAAACCGGTCTCGGACGCATGCTGGAGCCGGCCGAGATCCTGGCCGCGCTGCCCGGCATGCTGGGGGCAGGGCCGCTTGCGGGCAAGCGGGTGCTGATCACCGCCGGCCCCACCTTCGAGGCGATCGACCCGGTGCGCGGGCTGACCAACCGCAGCTCCGGCAAGATGGGCTACGCGCTGGCGCAGGCGGCAGCGGAAGCGGGCGCCGCGGTGTGCCTGGTGTCGGGTCCGACCTGTCTCGCTGCGCCGGCCGGGGTGCGCCGCATCGACGTGCACAGTGCCGCCGACATGCGCGACGCGGTGCTGCGCGAACTGCCCTGCGACGTGTTCATCGCGGTGGCGGCGGTGGCCGATTACCGGGTGGAGGCGTCCGCCACGCAGAAAATCAAGAAAAGCGATGCCGGCCTGACGCTGAACCTGGTCGCCAACCCCGACATCCTGGCCGAGGTCGCCGCTTTGCCCGATGCGCCGTTCTGCGTGGGCTTCGCCGCCGAGACCGAGCGCCTGGCTGAGCATGCCGAGGCCAAGCGCCTGAAGAAAAAGCTGCCGCTGCTGGTCGGTAATCTTGCGCAACACACGCTGGGGCAGGACTCCGCTGAACTCGTGCTGTTCGATGACCGGGGCGCGCACCCGCTGCCGCGTGCCGACAAACTCACCCAGGCGCGTCACCTGATCCGCCACCTCGCAACCCTGCTCAACTGACGAAATCCCGACGACTATGAAGATGGATGTGAAGATTCTCGACACCCGCCTGCGCGATCAGCTGCCGCATTACGCCACCCAGGGTGCCGCCGGGCTCGATCTGCGGGCCTGCATCGATGGTCCAATCGTACTGGCGCCCGGCGAAACCCGGCTGATTCCAACCGGCATGGCGATCCATCTGGCCGATCCCGGCTATGCCGCGCTGATCCTGCCGCGTTCGGGGCTTGGCCACAAGCACGGCATCGTGTTGGGGAACCTGGTCGGGCTGATCGATTCGGATTATCAGGGCCAGTTGATGGTGTCGGCCTGGAACCGTGGCCAGCAGGCGTTCGAACTGACGCCGATGGAGCGGTTGGCGCAACTGGTCATCGTGCCGGTGGTGCAGGCCGAGTTCAATGTGGTGGAGGACTTCGAGAGCAGCCAGCGCGGCGAAGGCGGGTTCGGCAGCACCGGTCGTCAGTAATGTCGGATTTCTTTACACCCTGAAACAAGGCAGCGTCCGGCAGGACGGCAGGGGGGCACGGATTGTTGGGGCATGGATCTTGCTCTTTACTGCCCTGATAGCGGCGGCAGCTTCGCAACATGAGCGGTCGCCATTGCGGAGACAATTACAAACATAAGAGGTGCTGGTGCCGGTTGGCGCATACGTCATGCCCCACATTTCCATCGTGCGATCTGGCCTGATCCTGGCCGCAGCCCTGGTGCTGCTGGCCGGGCTTGTCACGTCCGCGCTGTATCTGTCGCGGCCGCAGGCGCACCCGGTGGCGGAAGAATTCGACAAGCCGGTGATGGCGACCCAGATTGAGTTCATGGCCGATGCCATGCAGCGCAGTGCGGCGCAGATTGCCGCGCACCCGCAGACGCTGGCCTGCTTTGCCACCACCGCGCCGGACGTCTGCCAGGCGCAGGCTGCCAACCTGCACGCCCTCAACCAGGAAGCCACCGTGCTGTTCGTTAGTGCCGGCCAGCGTCAGTTGCTGCCCGGCTTCCTGCCGGGCGATACGCGGCGGCTGCTGACCGGTGCAGACGGCGACGCCGCGGGCGCCACCGCCACCGCCACCTTCAATCTCGCCCTGTCGCATCCGGTGACGAACGGCGGCGAGCGGCTCGGCTTCGTCATCGTCGAGCAGAGCGTGCCGCAACTGCAGGCGCTGTTCGACACGCTTCCGCTGCCGGACGCGGCCGCCTATGCCGAACTGCAGCAAAGCCAGTCGGACGAGGCCTTCATGGTGCTGATGCGGCGCGGCAACCAGGCGATCAAGCGCCACGGCGAGCCCGCGCTGATCGCGCTGGCCGGCACGCCGTGGCGGATTGCCGTGTGGCGGCCGGTGACGCCAGTGGCCGAAAATGTGGCGCCGTATGTGCTGGGCTGGCTGGTGGCGAGCCTGGTGATCGCCATTCTGGTGATGGGCACCACGCTGTCGGTGCGCAACCGGGTGACCGACAACCTGCGCACCATGGTGAAGCTCACCAACGACCTGCGCCAGCAGCGCCTGCGCAGCGACTATCCGGTCAGCCTGGTGGAATTCCAGATTCCGCTGGAGACGATGCTGAAGCTTGGCAAGGTAATGCTGGGGCGGCAGAAGGAAGCCACGTCGCAGGCGCGGCTCGATCACCTGTCCAAGGTCAACAACCGGCGCAGCTTTGACGAAAAGCAGAAAGAGCTGTTCGCCAGCCTGAAGGACGGCTGGGCACACAGTCTGCTAATCATGGACATCGACAACTTCAAGCAGGTCAACGACACCTTTGGCCACGAGGCGGGCGATCAGCTCATCATCAAGTTCGGCGATGCGCTGAAGACCTGCCTGCGCAACAGCGACTTCATCGCGCGCCTGGGCGGCGACGAATTCTGCGTCCTGTTCCCGTTCACCCCGCTCGATCGTGCCCAGGAGCTGGCCGAGCGCCTACGCGCCAAGATGCCGGAAAGCGTGGAGCTGATTCCCGGCGTGACGCAAAAGCTGTCATGGAGCGGCGGTCTGTCCGAATACAGCCGCGAGGACAAGGAAGAAAACGAAGCGCTGGCGCGTGCCGACGCCGCCCTGCTGGAAGCCAAGCGCGGCGGCCGCAACGCCACCCGGATCAAGGCCGCCTGAGCGTGGCTGTTGCCGCATACGACTCCACATGGGCTTCAGCCTATAGTGGATCGGAGTCCTTCAGGGCTTTAGCGGCTGTACAGCCACGGCCTGCCCCTCGCGGGTAGAGCGCGGCGATCCCCAGTCCGACCCCCAGTAAGCCCCACAGCGCCAGGATCGGCGCGTTGCCCCATCGCACATACGGCGTGCTGCCGGCGTAACCCTGGATTTCGCCGGACAGGCTGCCCGTGGTGAAGGGCGCCAGGCTTGCCAGCATGCGGCCTTTTGCATCGATGATCGCGGTGACGCCGGTATTGGTCGAGCGCAGCATCATGCGTCCGGTTTCCAGCGCACGCATCTGCGACATCTGCGCATGCTGCCAGGGCGCGAACGAATCGCCGAACCAGGCCAGGTTGCTGACGTTGACCAGCACGCTCGCCTCCGGGAGCTGGCGGATGATCTCCTCGCCGAACGCGTCCTCGTAGCAGATATTGGCCGCCACCCGCTGGCCGCCGATCGCCAGCGGGCGCTGGTCGACGGCGCCGCGCGCAAAATCCGACAGCGGGATGTGCAGCACCTCGATCACCCAGCCCCACACCGCTTTCAGCGGAATGTATTCGCCGAACGGCACCAGGTGCACCTTGTGGTAGCGCTGGCTCGGCGCGCTGCCAAGGCTGATCACGCTGTTGTAGTAGTCGCCCTGTGGCGAGCCGGTGGGCAGTCCCGTCAGCACGTCGCCGCCGTTTTGTCGACCCAGCATTGCGAGGCCCTCGCGATAGACGTCGGGCAGGTTGGATTCGAACAGCGGCAGCGCGGTTTCCGGCAGCACGATCAGTTGCGCGGGCGAGGCGGCGGCCATGCGCGCGTAGCTTTCCAGCGTCGACAGCGTTTTCTCGGGCTGCCATTTCAGGTCCTGCGGAATGTTGCCCTGCAGCAGCGCCACCGTGGTTGGCGCGCCGTCCGGCGTAGTCCAGTCGATGCCGCGCAGCGCCTGGCCGCCGACGCCGAGCGCCACGATCGCGGCGGCGGCCCACAGGCGTCGCGCCACCGCACCGCGCGTCAATACGATCCACGCGGCCAGTGCGGCGATCATCGCCAGCAGGTAGGACACGCCATAGACCCCGACCAGAGGCGCATAGCCCGCCAGCGGGCTGCCCGGCACCTGCGAATACCCGGCCACCAGCCACGGAAAGCCGGTGAACAGCCAGCCGCGCACCCATTCCGACACGCCCCATAGAAGCGGCATCAGCAGCAGCAGGCGCGGCGTCGGCGCCAGCGGCCAGCGCGCCTGCAGCGCGCCGACCAGGGCGGGGTAGAGCGCCAGCACGACGCAGAACAGAAAAGTCGCCAGCGCGGCCAGCCAGGTCGCCATGCCGCCGTAGACCGACAGGCTGATGAAGATCCAGCTCACCCCCGCGATGAAGCAGCCGAGTCCCCACGCCAACCCGACGAGGAAGCCGGCGCGCATCGTCGGGGTGCGCAGCAATAGGCCGAACAGCACCGCCAGGCTGATGAGCGGCAGTGGCCAGACACTGAGCGGCGCGAAGCCGCCCACTGCGGCGGCTCCGGCCAGCAGGCTGGCGAACAGGACGAGAGGAGAAACGCGCGGCAGGGACCACAGCCGCGCCGGGTAGGACAGGACGCTCAATGCGTGGCTTCGAAGTCGATATGGCCGTCGATCACGGTGTAGCGCACCCGGCCCTGCATCGGATGGTTGAGGAAAGGCGTGTTGTCGCCTTGGCTCGCCAGCGTTTTCTGGGTGGCGACCCATTCCGCGGCCTCATCGAAAATGCAGAGGTCGGCGCAGCTGCCCACCTGCAGGTTGCCGCCCGGCACCCCGAGAATCTGCGCCGGCTTCCAGGTGATCAGGTCGATCGCCTGCAGCAGCGGCACGCCCATTTCGCGTGCCCACTTCAGCGTCAGGGGCAGCAGCAGTTCGACGCCGGAGGCGCCCGGCGCCGATTCGCCGAATGGCACCTGCTTCTGGTCTTCGTCGACCGGGGTGTGGTCCGAGCACAGTGCGTCGATCGAACCGTCGCGAAGCGCCTCGCGAATGGCGTCGCGGTCGCGCAGACTCCGAAGCGGCGGCACCAGATGCAGATGCGAATCGAAGGTGACGAGATCGTTTTCCGACAGGTGAACGTGGGTGCTGGCGACATCGCAGGTGATGGCGAGGCCCTGTGCCTTGGCCGCGCGCACCATTGCAATGCCCTCGCGGGTCGACAGACGCGCAATGTGCACACGCGCTCCGGTCTGGCGGGCGAGCTGCAGAATCGTCGCCAGCGCCACCGTCTCGGCCAGCGCCGGGATGCCGGGCAGGCCCAGCCGCGTTGCCACGGCGCCATCGTGCGCAATGCCGCCGCGCGCCAGCGATACATCCTGCGGCCGCAGCCACAGGCTGAAGTCGAAGGTGGCGGCGTATTCCATCGCGCGCAGCAGCACCTGGGTGTCGGTCATCGGCGCGTCGGCCTGGGTGAAGGCGCGGCAGCCGGCCTCGGTCAGCTCGGCCATTTCGGTCAGCATCAGGCCTTCGAGTTTTTGCGTCATCGCGCCGATCGGATAGACGCGCGGCCCCGGCAGATTGCGGGCGCGGAATTTCAGCATCTCCACCAGCCCCGGCTCATCCAGCGGCGGGTCGGTGTCGGGCGGGCAGGCCAGCGAGGTGACGCCGCCGGCGGCGGCGGCGAGCATTTCCGATTCCAGCGTCGCGCGGTATTCGAAGCCCGGCTCGCGCAGCCGCACCGACAGGTCCACCAGACCCGGGCAGACGACCAGCCCGGTGGCGTCGAGGGTGCGGTTGGCGTGGAAATCGGCCGGCGCGTGGCCGTTGCCGACGATCTTGCCGGCGGCGATAAAAATATCGGCGACCTCGTCGCGCGCGCTCATCGGGTCGACCACGCGCCCGTTCTTGATATGGATTTTCATGCAGACGCCTCGGTCAGGTGGTCGCGGGTGCTGAATTTCTCATGTCGGCGCCAGACAGCATTCGCCTTGCTGCCGATCCCGCTGCGCGGGCCCCTCGTCAGGTGGCTCATGCTGTCGCCCCTCCGGCCAGCATGGCCATCACCGCCATCCGCACCGCAATGCCGTAGGTTACCTGCGGCAGGATCACCGACTGCGGGCCGTCGGCCACTTCGGAATCGATCTCCACACCGCGGTTCATCGGACCGGGGTGCATCACGATCGCATCCGGCTTGGCGAGCGCAAGCTTTTCCGGCGTCAGGCCGAAAAACTTGAAGTATTCCTGCGCGCTCGGTAGCAGCGCGCCTTTCATGCGCTCGTTCTGCAGGCGCAGCATGATGATCACGTCGCAGCCGGCGAGCCCGGCTTCCATGTTGTGAAACACCTTGACGCCCATCTGCTCGACCCCGGTGGGGAGCAGCGTCTTCGGCCCGATCACGCGCACTTCGGGCACCCCCAGCGTGGTCAGCGCATGAATCTGCGAGCGCGCCACTCGGGAGTGCAGCACGTCGCCGACGATCGCCACCGTCAGGTTGTGAAATACGCCCTAGAAGCGGCGGATCGTGAACATGACTAGCAGGCCCTGCGTTGGATGCGCATGGCGGCCGTCGCCGGCGTTGATCACCGAGATGTGCGGCGCGACGTGGCGCGCGATGAAATGTGCTGCACCGGACTGCGCGTGGCGCACGATGAACATGTCGGCGTGCATCGCGGCGAGGTTGTCGACAGTGTCGAGGATCGCTTCGCCCTTGGTCTGGCTGGAGGTGGCGATGTTGAGGTTGACGACATCGGCAGAGAGTCGCTTGGCGGCGATCTCGAACGTGGTGCGGGTGCGCGTCGACGGCTCGAAGAACAGGTTGAAAATCGATTTGCCGCGCAGCAGCGGGACCTTTTTCACTTCGCGCTCGCCGACGTCCATGAAGGATTCGGCGGTATCGAGGATTTGCGTCAGGATCGCGCGCGGCAGGCCATCAAGGGTGAGCAGGTGGCGCAGCCTGCCGTCTTCAGTGAGTTGTAGGTTCATGCGAGGCTGAGGGTGAGGTGGCCGTCATCGAGGCGCGACAGGTTGATATTCTGATGGGGCGGCACGTCGAGCGTGAGCCCGGTGAAATCGGGGCGGATCGGCAGCTCGTGGTTGCCGCGGTCGACCAGCACCGCCAGCCGGATCGAGGCCGGGCGGCCGTAGTCGAACAATTCGTTCATCGCGGCGCGCACCGTGCGCCCGCTGTGCAGCACATCGTCGACCAGCACGATGTCGCGGCCTTCGAGGTCGAACGGCAGGTTGGACGGCTTCACCTGCGGGTGCAGGCCGATGCGCGAGAAATCGTCGCGGTAGAAGGAAATGTCGAGCATGCCGAGCGGCTGCTTGCAGCCGAGCAGCGCATGCAGGCGTTCGGCCACCCAGACGCCGCCGGTGTGGATGCCGACGATCACGGTCTCCGGCGTGAGGACCGGCGCGATGGCGCCGGCAAGTTGCGCGATCAGCGGGTCGACGTCAGGCAATGAGGCGGGCATCAAGAAATCCTTGCAGTATCAGTTGGGCGGCGACGGCATCGGCCAGTGCCTTGTTTTTCTTGCCGTGGATGCCGCGCTCGTGCAGTGCAGATTCGGCTGCCGTGCTGGTGTGACGCTCGTCCACCAGAAACACCGGCAGCTTGAAGTGCGATTCTAGTTTGCGCGCGAAGTTTTTGGCCACCCGCGTCATTTCATGTTCGCTGCCGTCGGCGTGGGTGGGCAGGCCCAGCACCAGCAGCACCGGCTGCCATTCGGCGATCAGTTTGGCGATGGCGTCGAGCCGCGCCTCGGTGGACGCGGCCGGGATGACGGTGAGCGGATGGGCGACGCCGATCGACAGCTCGCCCGAGGCCACGCCGGTGCGCTTGAGCCCCAGATCGAAGGCCAGCACCGTGCCGTGGGTGTCGACGAAGCTCAAGCGTGCCCGGCTTCGTCGGACAGGCTGGCGAAGTCGATGCCGAGCAGCTTCATCGCCGCCGGCAGGCGTTCTTCGGGCGCCAGGTCGAAAATCACCTGCGGGCTGGCCGCCACCGACAGCCAGGCGTTCTGCTTGATCTCCTCTTCCAGCTGGCCGGCCGCCCAGCCCGCGTAGCCCAGCGACACCATGAATTTCTCCGGTCCGGTGCCCTGGCTCACGGCCTCGAGGATGTCTTTCGAGGTGGTCAGGCTGACCGCGTCGTTCACGGTCAGCGTCGAGCTGAAAGTTTGCGGGGTGTGCAGCACGAAGCCGCGTTCGGTCTGCACCGGGCCGCCGAAGTAGACGATCTTGTCGTGCAGCGGCTCCGGCAGCGAGAGCCCGATCTGCTCGAACAGGGTCGACAGATCGAGGTTGATCGGCCGGTTGACCACCACGCCGAGCGCGCCCTGCTCGCTGTGGTCGCAGATGTAGGTGAGCGTGCCGTTGAAATTCGGATCCACCATGCCGGGCATGGCGATCAGAAAATTGTGCGTGAGGTTGACGGTATCCATGATTGCCTTCCCATTGTAATCTGCCTCAAATCGAGCCAGAACCCTTTTTGTGTCACCCCCTGTTTGTTATATCGACCCGAATCGTCATGCCTGAATATGCTCGTGCCTTAGTTTGGTTTCGTCGCGACCTGCGCGATTTCGACCATGCGGCGCTCCACCATGCGCTGAATCAGGCCCGGCAGGTGGTGTGCGCCTTTATTTTCGACCGCGAAATTCTCGATCGGCTCCCCAACCCGGCCGATCGCCGGGTCGAATTCATTCACGCCAGCGTGGCCGAACTGCAACAGGCGCTGGCGGCGAAGGGCGGCGGCCTGATCGTCCGGTATGGCGTTGCGCGCGAGGAAATCGTGCGGCTGGCGGCCGAGCTCGGGGTCGATGCGCTGTTCTACAACCATGACGACGACCCCGCGGCGCGGGCACGCGATGCCGACGTCGAGGCGGCGCTGGCGTCCCGCCAGGTGGCGGTCCACCATTACAAGGACACGGTGATTTTTGAACGTGACGAGGTGTTGACCGGCGCCGG
Source organism: uncultured Thiobacillus sp. (assembly GCA_964623745.1). Lineage (GTDB taxonomy): Bacteria > Pseudomonadota > Gammaproteobacteria > Burkholderiales > Thiobacillaceae > Thiobacillus. The sequence continues at coordinate 23,219 of CAZUVC010000020.1, forward strand.
TACGCCGTTCAGCGTCTTCACGCCGTATAAAAATGCCTGGCTGAAGGCGCTGACGCCGTCCTGCCTGCGGGGCTGGTCGGTGGAGGATACCGATCGCCTGGTGCCGCACTCGACGCCGCTCCCCGGTCTGGAGGGCATGGGCTTTGCGCCGACCAATCTGCGCGAACTGAAGCTGCCCACCGGCATGGCGGGGGGCGCGCAGCTGTTCGACGATTTCCTCGACCGTATCGAGCGCTATCAGGAGACCCGCGATTTCCCCGCCATCAAGGGGCCGTCCTACCTGTCGGTGCACCTGCGCTTCGGCACCGTGTCGATCCGCCAGCTCGCCGCCGCGGCCTGGCAGCACGGCGGACGCGGCGCGCAGACCTGGCTGTCGGAGCTGATCTGGCGCGATTTCTACCATCAGGTCCTGTGGCATCGCCCCGAGGTCGCCGCCGGCCACGCCTTCAAGGCCCAGTACGACGATCTGCCGTGGCCCAACCCCCCCGGCCATTTCGAGGCCTGGTGCGCGGCGCGCACCGGCTATCCGCTGGTCGACGCGGCGATGCGGCAACTCAACCAGACCGGCTACATGCACAACCGACTGCGCATGGTGGCCGCGTCCTTCCTCACCAAGGACCTGCTGGTCGACTGGCGACTGGGCGAACGCTATTTCGCCGATGCACTCATTGATTTTGACCTCGCCGCCAACAGCGGCGGCTGGCAGTGGGCCGCCTCGGTCGGCTGCGACGCCCAGCCGTGGTTCCGGATCTTCAACCCGGTCACCCAGTCGGAGCGCTTCGATGCCGAGGGCCGCTTCATCCGCCGCTATCTGCCCGAGCTTGCCGGCGTGGCGGACCGCTACATCCATGCGCCGTGGACCATGCCGGACGCCGAGCAGTCGCGCTGCGGCGTGGTGATCGGGCGCGACTACCCGGCGCCCGTCGTCGACCACGCGGTCCAGCGCGTGCAGGCGCTGGCGCTGTTCAGGTCGGCGGCCGGCACACCGGCGGACGCACCGCCAGACCGCTGAGATAGCAGTCGAGCAGCGGTTCCGCGCAGGCGGCAAGGTCGTAGCTGCCAGGGTTGAGGACCCATTCGTGCATCAGGCCCACCATGTAGGCGTGCAGGCCTTGCGTGGCGAGAAAGGTATCGGTGTGCACCGGCAGTTGGCCGATGGCGACGGCCTGGTCGAACAGCATCTGCACCCGCGACAGGCACGCGGCGCGGTCGGCGTCGTTCTTGGCGACCACCGGCGCGAGCTCATCGGTGAACTCGCATTTGTGGAAGATCACATCGAACATCGCCTGGGTGTCGGCGCAGCCCGCCAGATGGGTGAGCGCCATCTGCGCCAGTTGACGCACCGTGGCGAGTGGATCGCGTTGCGCGTTCTGGCTGGCCTCGGCGAGCAGTGCCTCCACCGGCAGGGTGCCGCGTTCGCACACCGCCGCGAACAACTGCGCCTTGTCCTTGAAATGCCAGTAGATCGCGCCGCGCGTCACCCCAGCGCGCTCGGCCACGTCCACCAGCCGGGTATGGGCCACGCCGCGTTCGCGGAAGACCTGCAAGGCGGCGGCCAGCAGGGCTTCGCGGGTGGCGAGGGCGTCTTCTCGGGTTTTCTTGACCATGCGGGGATTGTCCCTAAAAAACCTGTACGGATCAATTTACATTCATGTATGTATGCGATTAATATCGGCCGATTCCGCCCACCATCCGAGGCCGCGCCATGAATCGCCTAGCCACTTTGCTTGCCATCAGTCTGGTCGCGTTGCTTGCTGCGTGTGACAAGCCCGATGAGGCGGCGTCTGCCGGCGCGGGTGCACCGCCACCCGCGGCGGTCACGGTCGAGGTGGCGACGCCGGCAAGCGTGCCGATCAGTTTCGAATACGTCGGCCGGCTCGAAGCCTCGCGCGAAGTGGAAATTCGTCCGCGCGTGTCGGCGCTGATCGAGCGTCGGCACTTCGAGGAAGGGGCGCCGATCAAGGCCGGCGCGCTGCTCTACACGCTGGACGGCGCCAGTCTCGACGCCCAGGTGCGCGCCGCCCAGGCCGAAGTGGTCAATCGCCGGGCGTTGTTGAAGGAGGCGCAGGTCGAGCACGGCCGCAACCAGACCCTGGCGGCGCAGGGTTTCGTCAGCCGGCGCGCGCTCGACGCCACCGAAGCGGCACTGGACGTGATGAAGGCCGAGGTGTCGGCGGCCGAGGCGCGGCTGGCTGACGCCCGCATCAGCCGCGGCTACGCGTCGATCCGCGCGCCGATTTCCGGCGTGATGGGACGCGCCCTGCAGGTGGAAGGTGCGCTGGCCAGCCCGAGCGGGCCGGCGCTGGCGACGCTGGCGCAAATCACGCCGATCTACGCGCGTTTTTCGATCGGCGAAGACGCGCGCCTAGCGCTGGAAAAACAGATCAGTGCCGGCGAGCTGCAAACCGGCCAGCAGAAAATCGGCCTGGTGCTGGCCGACGGCACCCGGCTCGATACCACCGGTACGCTCAATTTCAGCGACTACAAGGCCAATCCCGAGACCGGCGCGTTCGATCTGCGCGCCGAATTCGCCAACGCCGACGGCCGGCTCAAGCCCGGCCAGTTCGTCCGCGTCATCGTCGAAGGCGGTACGCTGCCCGACGCCATTGCGGTGCCGCAGATCGCGGTGCAGGACGGCCCCAGCGGCAAGTTCGTCTACGTGGCGACGCCGGGCGAGAACGGCATGACCGTGGCGCTGCCGCGTCCGGTCGTCGTCGGTGCCTGGGTTGGGCCCGGCGATGCGGGCAAGGACGCCAAGGGGCGCTGGGTGATCGAAAGCGGGCTGGCGGCCGGCGACCGCGTGATCGTCGACGGCATGGCGCGGATTTTCTTCCCCGGCATGCCGGTCGCGGCCAGCGAGGCGGAGCAAGCGGCCACGCCGCCAGCCGCCGCAGCAGCCTCCCCCGCCGTCAAGCCATAAGGGATCGCCATGTTCTCGCGCTTCTTCATCGACCGGCCGATCTTTTCCACCGTCCTGTCCATCCTCGTCGTGCTGGCGGGCCTGTTGTCGATGCGCGCGCTGCCGATCGCGCAATATCCCGAGATCGCGCCGCCGGTCGTCACCGTGCGCGCGATCTATCCGGGCGCGTCGGCCGGCGTGCTCGAGCAGACCGTGGCCGCGCCGCTGGAAAACGCGATCAATGGCATCGAGGACATGATGTACATGTCGTCGACGTCGGCGTCGAACGGCGTGCTGGAAATCCAGGTCACGTTCGAGATCGGCTCGGACGTCGACAAGGCCGCGCTCAACGTCAACAACCGGGTCAAGCAGGCCGAGGCCCGCCTGCCGGAAGAAGTGCGGCGGCAGGGCGTGAACGTGGAAAAAGGCTCGTCGGCGTTTCTGCAGGTGCTCGCCTTCCTCTCGCCGGACGGGCGCTATGACGACCTCTACACCAGCAACTACGTCACGCTCAACGTGCTGGATCGCCTGAAGCGGATTCCCGGCACGACCAATGTGCAGATCTTCGGCGCCAAGGACTATGCGATGCGGATCTGGCTCAAGCCCGACCGCATGGCGCAGCTGGGGGTGACGGTGAAGGACATCTCCGGCGCCATCAACGAGCAGAACGCGCAATTCGCGCCCGGCAAGATCGGCCAGCCGCCGGTCGATACGGGCCAGTCGCTGGTGTATTCGCTGACCGCGCAGGGCCGGCTGGCCGACCCCGCCGAATTCGAGAACATCGTGGTGCGGGCCAACCGCGACGGCTCGCTGCTGCGGCTGAAGGATATTGCGCGGGTCGAGCTGGGTTCCAAGGACTACGATTTCAACGGCCTCTACAACGGCAAGCCGGCCACGCTGGTCGGCATTTTTCTGCAGCCGGGCGCGAACGCGCTCGACGTCGGCGACGAGGTCAAGCGCACCGTCGATGAAATGAAACAATCCTTCCCCGAAGGCCTCGACTATGCGGTGCCCTACGACACCACGCGTTTCGTCGAGGTGTCGATCCGCGAAGTCGTCAAGACGCTCGGCGAAGCGATCCTGCTGGTGGTGCTGGTGGTATTCGTCTTCCTGCAAAACTGGCGCGCAACGATCATCCCGATCCTGGCGGTGCCGGTGTCCCTGCTCGGCACGTTCGTCGGCCTGTTGCTGCTCGGCTATTCGATCAACACGCTGACGCTGTTCGGCATGGTGCTCTCCATCGGCATCGTCGTCGACGACGCGATCGTCGTGCTGGAAAACATCGAACGCATCATCCACGAAGAAAAGAAATCCCCGCGCGAAGCGGCGCTGCTGGCGATGCGCGAGGTCACCGGGCCGGTCATCGCCATCGTGCTGGTGCTGTGCGCGGTGTTCATTCCGATCGCCTTCCTCGGCGGGCTCACCGGCGAGCTGTACCGCCAGTTCGCCGTCACCATTTCCATCGCCGTCGTCATTTCAGGCATTGTCGCGCTGACGCTCACCCCGGCCTTGTGCGTGGCGCTGCTGAAAGGCGAGAAGCCGCATGAGCCGGGACGCTTTTTCCGCGCCTTCAACCGCGGCTTCGCCGGCATGACGCGCCACTACCAGGGTGGCGTCAAGTTCCTGATGCGCCGCTCGCTGCTGGCGCTGGTGATCTACGGCGTGATGATCGGTGCCGCGTTCACGCTGTGGAAAGCCACCCCCGGCAGCCTGGTGCCGGACGAGGATCAGGGCTACTACATCAGTGCGGCCTATCTGCCCGACGGCGCGACGCTCGAACGGACCACCGCGGTGGTGAAGCAGATCGACGAAATCGCGCGGCGCGACCCGGCGGTCGAGCACGTCGTCGCGTTCGCCGGGCTGGATTTTCTCGGCGGGGGGTTCCGCAACAGCGCGGCGACCATTTTCGTTGCCGCGCGTCACTGGGACGAACGCGACAAAACCATCAACGACATGGTCGGCGAGATCATGGGTGCGACCGGGCACATCAAGGAAGCGCTGGTGCTGGCGTTCGCGCCGCCGCCGATCTTCGGACTGGGCAACGCCGGTGGCTTCGAGTTCTATATCCAGAACCGCGGTGACGCCGGTCCGGCCAAGCTCGCCGAGGTGTCCGACGCGTTTCTCGCCGCCGCGCGTGCGGACCCGCGGCTGGCCCAGGTGCTGACGCTGTGGCGGCCGCACGTGCCGCAGCTCTACGTCGACGTCGACCGCGAAAAAGCCAAGACGCTGGGGGTGCGGATCGACGACGTGTTCAACACGCTGTCGGCCACGCTCGGCAGTTTCTACGTCAACGACTTCAACAAGTACGGCCGCACCTGGCAGGTGCTGATGTCGGCCGAACCCGGCGCGCGCAGCTCGCCGCAGGACGTGTCCGCGCTCTATGTGCCGAATGCCGCGGGCGGCATGGTGCCGATGTCGGCGCTCGCGCGCGTCAACTTTTCGTCCGGTCCGGAAACGCTCGACCGCTACAACAACTATCAGGCGGTCAAGATCATGGGCAGCGCAGTGCCGGGGATCAGTTCCGGGCAGGCGCTCGCCATCGTCGACGAGATCGCGAAGAAAACCCTGCCGGCGGGTTTCTCCTACGAATGGACCAGCGCGTCGTTCCAGGAAAAGCGTTCATCCGGCACCTCCGGCCTCGCGCTCGGGCTTGCGGTGGTGATGGTGTTCCTGATCCTGGCCGCGCAGTACGAGAAATGGTCGCTGCCGTTCGCCGTGCTGATGGCGCTGCCCTTCGGCACCTTCGGCGCGCTGGCTGCGGTGTGGCTGCGCGAGCAGACCAACGACGTCTATTTCCAGATCGGCCTGGTCACGCTGCTGGGGCTGGCGGCGAAGAACGCGATTCTGATCGTCGAATTCGCGGTGCTGAAAAAGGCCGAGGGCTATTCCACCGTCGCGGCGGCGCTGGAGGCGGCGCGCCTGCGCTTCCGTCCGATCCTGATGACTTCGCTGGCCTTCATCCTCGGCGTCGTGCCGCTGGCGATTTCGAGCGGCGCCGGCGCCGGCGCGCGCCACGCGGTCGGCACCGGCGTCGTCGGCGGCATGCTCGCCGCCACCTTTCTGGCCGTGTTCTTCATCCCGCTGTTTTTCCACTGGGTGAGCGACCGCCGGCTGAAGGTCGACCCGGCCGAACTGGACGCGCATCCGCATGTGGCGCGCGGGGCCAACGTGCATATCCCGTCGCATCATCCGTCGGCGTCTGACTCCCAGCCCTGAATCGCGGCTTTGCGGACGGCGCCCCAGCGATAGCCGCCGGACAAGCCGGATTCGCGGATCACGCGATGACACGGGATCAGATACGCCAGCGGATTGGCGGCGACGGCGTTGCCCACCGCACGCGCCCCGCGTGGGTGCCCGATGCCCTCGGCCAGCGTGCGATAGGTCGCCAGCCCGCCCGGCGGTATCGCCAGCAGCGCACGCCATACGCGGAACTGGAAATTGCTGCCCTTGAGCCACAGCGCGAGCGGCGCGGCCGGCGCCGCAGCGCCGAAAATCGTTGCGATCAGCGGCGCCGTGGCGGCGTCGTCAACCCGCAGTGCCGCGTGCGGCCAGTCGGCGCGCAGCCGCGCCGCGGCGTCGTCGTCCGGGGCCAGAAAATGCAGCGTGCAGATGCCGCGCGGACTGACTGCGATCAGCGCCTCGCCGAACGGCGTCGGATGCACGCCATAGCGCAGCGTCAGTCCGCGCCCGCCCGATTTCGCCTCGCCCGGCGATACCGCGTCGAGCGTCACGAACAGGTCGTGCAGCCGTCCCGGCCCCGACAGCCCCACTGCCAGGCTCAGGTCCAGCACATCGCGGGTCGCCGCCAGCCGGGCGCGCGCAGCGTCCAGCGTCAGGCTTTGCAGAAACCGTTTCGGACTGATGCCGGCCCAGCGCGTGAACAGCCGCTGCAGATGCGGCTCGCTCAGGTCCAGGTGCCGTGCCACGGCGGCCAGATCGGGCTGGGCACGGCGATGCGCGTGCAGATACGCAATTGCTTCGGCGACGCGGGCGTAATCGCGGCTGGATTCGGCAAACGGGGTGCGCATGGGGGGACTCTAGCGCGCGGGCCGGGCGGCAACCACCCGATTCTTGCCGTCGCAACGCGCGGCGCCACCGGATGCGGGTGCGAATCGCTGTTTGCCACCCGGCAGGGCCCTTCAAGCTGGCGGCTTCGCTGCCGTAATGGTCTGGTAGGGCGTGCGGCGGGTTGGCTCGCTCAGCGCCCATGGTTGACCCAGCCCCGGTCCGCCTGAATACTAATGACGTGAGTGTGGTTAATATACCCGTACCCGCCCCTGCCCAATATGACTTGATGCGCCTGCCTGCACCCACCATCCACCGACTCGCCGGTCTGCTGTTGCTGATCGCGAGTATTCCGTTATTGCTGTGGCAAAGCGCGCCGGGCAACCAGTGGGCGATCTCGTCGCCGACTTTCCTCGCCGCGCACTCGCTGATGGAAATCTTTGCCATCATCGTCGCGGCGCTGGTGTTCTTCACTGGCTACGGCGCGCAGGAAGCGCGGCGTTCGGTCCGTTCGATGGCGCTCGGCTGCGCGTTCATGGCGGTGGCCTTGTTCGACACCCTGCATTTCCTGTCCTACCTGGGCATGCCGGACCTGATCAGTTCCAATTCGCCGCACAAGTCCATCCTGTTCTGGCTGTGCGCGCGCTACGCCGCTGGCCTCGGCCTGCTCGCCTATGTGCTGCTGCCGGAAACCCCCGCCACGCGCTTCCCGGCCAGCCGCTATGGTTGGGTGGTGGTGCTCGTCGCAGCGTTGGCGTTTGCCTGGGCGCTGCTGGTGTCGCCGGACAGTGTGCCGGCAATGTACGTCAGCGGCCAGGGCCTGACGCCGCTCAAGATTGCGCTCGAATGGGGCGTGTTCAGTCTGTATCTGGCGATTGCGGTCCTGCTGTACCTGCGCCGCACGCGAATCACCCATTGCGACATCGAAAGCCTGATGCTGGCGCTGCTGCTGATGGCAGCGGGCGAATTGTTCTTCATCGTCTATGTGGAAGTGAGCAGCGCGGCCAATCTGCTGGGCCATGTCTACAAGGTGTTTGCCTATTATTTTCTCTACCGCGCCATCTATACTGAGGCGGTGAGCCGCCCGTTCCGCCTGATGCGGCACATGCTCACCCATGACGACCTGACCGGGCTGCCCAACCGCACGGCGTTTGGCGAACGGCTCAACCAGGCGGTCGAGCACACCTGGCCGGACACGCCCTGCGCCATCCTGCTGCTCGACCTCGACCATTTCCAGAACGTCAACGACACGCTCGGCCACGAGCTGGGCGATCTGCTGCTGGTGGCGGCCGCCGGCCGCATCCGCGAAAGCCTGCCAAGCGCTGCCTATATGGCCCGCTTCAGCGGCGACGAGTTCGTGATCCTGCTGGAACGCGCCGGCATCGAGCAGGCGCGGGAGGTCGGCGAAAACGTGCTGCGGGCGATGACCCGCGAATTCGACGTCGGCAACGACCGGGTGGAAATCAGCGCCAGCATCGGCATCGTCAGTCACAGCGGCGACAGCGAGACGCCGAGCGCCCTGATGCGTTATGCCGACCTTGCGCTACATCGCGCCAAGGCCGCCGGGCGCAACTGTGTCCAGGCGTTCAGCCGCGACCTGGCGGAAGCGATCGAACGCCGCGTGCTGCTGGAAGCGCGCCTGAAGCATGCGCTGTCGCGCGGCGAACTGGCGCTGCATTACCAGCCCAAGCTGGAAATCCAGAGCGGCCGGCTGACTGGCTGGGAGGCGCTGCTGCGCTGGCAGTCGCCGGAGCTCGGCACGGTGAGCCCGACGGAATTCATTCCGATCGCCGAACAGAGCGGCCTGATCCTGCCGATCGGCAACTGGGTGCTGAACGAGGCCTGCCGCCAGCTGCGTGCCTGGCAGGTGATGGGGCTGGCACCCGGCAGCATGGCGGTCAACCTGTCGACCCGGCAGTTCCGGCAGACCAATCTCGACGAGGAAGTCAGCGCGGCACTGCACGACGCCGGCCTCGCCCCCGGCGAACTGGAACTCGAACTGACCGAGTCGGCGATTATGGACAATCTGGCCTCCGCCGCCGATGTGCTGGCCGGGCTGAAACGGCTGGGCATCCGCATTGCGGTGGACGATTTCGGCACCGGCTATTCTTCGCTGAGCTACCTGAAGACCTTCCCGATCCACTGCCTGAAGATCGACCGTTCCTTCATCAACGACATTCCAGGCGACGACGACGACGCCGCGATCGTGCGCACCATCATTGCGCTGGCCCGCAACCTCGGCCTGACCGTGGTCGCGGAAGGCGTCGAGACCGAGGCGCAGCTGGCCTACCTGCGCGCCAACCAGTGCGACCAGGCGCAGGGCTACCTGTTCAGCCGCCCGTTGCCGCCGGATGACTGCGTGCGCCTGCTGCGGGAGGACATGGGGTGGGCGGCAGCGTAGCGCCCTCAATGCCGGGTGCGCTACAGTAAGGCTGCGGCATCGTCGCCGCGCCCTGCAAGGAGATTCAATGGCGGCATGGCTGATTCCCGCGGTCAAGGCAATTCTGCCCTTCGTCAGTCCGATCGTATCGGCAGCACTGCCGGTGTTCACCACGCGCAAGCCCGACGCACCGGTGCAGGACCCGGGCGGCGTGCTGCAGCAGCAGATTACCGAGCTGCAGCAGGCGGCGTCGCAGAATGCGCTGCACGTCAAGGAACTGGCCGAGCAGTTGCAGAAAACCGTGACGGCGCTCGAGACGGCCGCGGTCCAGGCGGAAGCGCGCGTCCGGCGCATGATGGTGTTCGCCGGTGCGGCGTGTGCGTTCTCGCTGCTGGCGTTGGGGGTGGCGCTGGTCGGGTGGTTTATGCGTTAGCGCAGGTGCGCGTTGCCGCCGAAGTTCAGCGGTATCAACAGCGCCACAACGAAACGGGGCAGGCCCTGGAAAGGGCCAAGGTGGACTGTGTAAAGACCTTGTCTTGGTTTTGTGGGCGCGACGAGGAGCAATTAGCCACGATAGATAATGGCTTCATTGAGCGCGCCGACTACCCGATTAATGTATTTAAGTTGGTGTGTTTTTAGTGCGCTTGTCTCACCGCCGGAAGTGGTGAGAAGAACGTGATAAGTAGTCTTCTGCTGGTACAGGTAGTACGCAGCGGCAAGTACCATAATGAAACCCACGGCCTGTTCTTGGATTGCAACGCCCACACCAAAGATAAGAATAAGGATTCCGACCAATCTGCTGGGAGGTTCCTTATGGGCTTTGATTGATGTGATATTACTCATTGCGTAGGTCTGGCTACCAGACATAAACCTCGCGTTTGTGACTTTCACGTCTTCATATTCAAAAAACGTCTTTTCTTCCATTTCATACCCCAAGCTCTTGGTAACTTCCCCCGATTTCATTACGGGTTGACGCAGGCACCACGCTCACATATCCGCTCGCCCTTGCAATCCGTGTCTTTTGAACAGCCAAGAAATGGGCCTGTAGTCTGCTCGACAATAGCTGTTACTTTGGCTGAAGATGAGCGGCTAGCGAGTTGGTCTCTGGCTAGTTGCTGGTTGTCATAGGCAGAGGGCTTGGCGATAATTTCTTGGAGAGTCCCCTCCGTCATGTGAGGGTAAAGCAAGTTGTTCCACTTGGTCGTTACCCGAACTGGTTCAAGCAGCCAACTTTGAACGTTACGCACACGCTGAATCGACAGGGAGTGCCGGCCACCGTTTCGAATCGTGTGCTGTGCTTCAGCATTAGGATTGCTATCTCTGAAAAATTCCATAGCCTGCATAACGATGCGTGGGCCATCTTTTGAGCGAAGCAAGAGCGCAGTAGCGAATTCGTCCGCCATATCTTCGTTGTCGTTTCCTGGGATACCCCAGAGACCCAAGGTGGTATGGCCGAGTTCGTGCAGAAACACCCACGTAAAGATTGCCGGCTTATTTGCGTACATCGATACGAATTCGCTGCAAATAGTGATATGGCCGGTGTCGCGTTCGGAAGAAGCATTGACCGAATCGCATGGTTTTACCCTTACATCGAACTCAGGTAGTTCAAAAATTTTATGAGCCAGTGAGTACAGCCCTCGCAATGTGGCCTCAAGCTTTTCAGCCTGTTCGTCTTCGAGCTTGGTGGTCAGAGTCACTGAGACTCGGGCCAACTTCGTCGTCATCAACGAATAACGATTATCGATAACGAGATAAAGCTGCTTCTGGCTGGAGCGAAGCGCCCTGAACTCAAACGGCGCTACTCCTTTTGCCCTGCCTGCGCCATAGAACTGCCTGCCTGCCTTGAATAGCTGGAGATTCAGGTCGTCAACGACAAAAGCTGAAATGTCCCTCCAGACTTGGTTCTCCGAATTAACGCGAACAAGATAGGCATCTCCTGCAGCCTGGCCCGGCAACGGCCAAATCCAATACCCACCGGCCTGAAGGTTGACGGCCTGATCGAGCGGATGTGTCTGGAATGTACGGGATACAGATATCTCGGCGTGTGCTGAGAATATTGACAAAGAGAGGATGGCCGTGAGCATCCACGTAATGCGCTTAAGCATGGGTTCCCTTATTTCTCATTTTGATTCTGGCGCCAGTTTAAATGAATAATGGTTTTGCGCTCTAGAGGCGGCACAGACATCCGCGCCGGTACTTTGCGCGCTCCCGGCTGGCACTTTGAAAGCGGCTTCTAACAGAACTTAACCATTGAGTTTTAAGTGAATTGGTCATTTGCGTAGTAGCACCCGCGGGCATGAAAAAAGCCGGGCAATGCCCGGCTTTTTCGTTACCGCGTCGAAACCGGCCTACGCCGCTTTTTCGTGGTGGTAGCCGGTCACGGTGTCGACTTCGGTCTTCGAGCCGAGGATCACCGGCACGCGCTGGTGCAGGCCTTCCGGCTTGAGATCGAGGATGCGCGAGTAGCCGGTGGTGGCGGCGCCGCCGGCCTGCTCGACGATGAAGGCCATCGGATTGGCTTCGTACAGCAGACGCAGCTTGCCGGCCTTGGCCGGGTCCTTGGTGTCCTTGGGATACATGAAGATGCCGCCGCGGGTGAGGATGCGGTGCACTTCGGCGACCATCGAGGCGACCCATCGCATGTTGAAGTCCTTGCCGCGCGGACCGGTCTTGCCGGCGAGGCACTCGTCGACGTAGCGCTGCACCGGCTTTTCCCAGAACCGCATGTTCGACGCGTTGATCGCGAACTCTTTGGTCTCGGTGGGGATCTTCATGTTGGGGTGGGTCAGCACGAATTCGCCGACGTCGCGGTCGAGCGTGAAGCCGTTGGTGCCGTGGCCGAAGGTCAGCACCAGCATGGTCGATGAACCGTAGATCGCATAGCCGGCACACACCTGCTGGGTGCCGGGCTGCAGGAAATCATCGGTCTTGGCGGCGCGGCCTGCGACCGGCGCTTTCAGGATCGAGAAGATGGTGCCGACCGAGATGTTGACGTCGACGTTCGACGAGCCGTCGAGCGGATCGAACACCAGCAGGTACTTGCCGAGCGGATACTGGCTCGGGATCGGATAGAGCTCGTCCATTTCCTCGGAGGCCATCCCGGCCAGGTGGCCGCCCCACTCGTTGGCGCCGATCATGATGTCGTTGGTGATGACGTCGAGCTTCTTCTGCGTTTCGCCCTGCACGTTTTCCGAGTCCAGCGACCCCATCACGCCCAGCAGCGCGCCCTTGTTGACGACGTTGGAAATCGCCTTGCACGCAATGACGACGTCGTTCAGCAGCGAGGTGAAATCGCCGGTGGCGCCGGCGGTGCGGCGCTGTTCTTCAATGATGAACTGGGTAAGGGTGGTGCCGGTGTGCATGATCAGACTCCGAAATGTATAAGCAAATCAGAATATTATACACCAGCAATGCCGGCGTCCCTTAGTCCGTTCCCACCAGCTGGTCCGAGCGGGTGAAGGTCCAGGTTCGCGTTATAGACAAAATGTCGGCCTTTTTCCGCATGTCCTCGGGGAAGGGCGCGTAGGGCGCGGCAAGTTCGACGATCTTGATCGCCGCGGCATCGAGGATTTTCGACCCGGACGTGCGGTCGATCTCGATTTTCTCGATGCGGCCATTGGCAAAGATCGACACCGTCAGCTTCAGGCTGCCGTAGATGCCCTGGCGCCGCGCGGCCTCGGGGTAGTTGACGTTGCCGACGCGCTCGACCTTGGCGACCCAGTCTTCGACATAGCGTGCAAACGCATATTCGCGGACGTTGGCGCCGACGAAGGCGCGCTTGGGGCGCTGCTGGTATTCGTCCCACTGCTGCGAGATGCGCGCCTGCAGCTGCGCCATTTCGCGCGCCTGCTGGTTGAGCTGGACGGCGTCGGGCGCGGGCCGGGTCGGCGCGGGGGGCGCGGCCTCGACCTGGGCCGGCACCGCCGCATCGGGCTGCAGCTGGCTCAGCAGCATGCGGGCCTGTTTCTCCAGCTCGGCGACGCGTTCCTGCATCGCGGCTTCCTCGCTGCCAACTTCGGTGCGGGGGCTGGCCGGCAGCGGGCTCTTCAGCAGCCGTTCCTCGTCGGTGTTGCCGCCGCCGGCCAGGTTCACCTGCGCCAGCGCATCGGGGCTGAGCGGCACCTCCGTCGTGCGGGCGTTGACCAGCACCACCTCCATCGGCAGGTTGAGGTCCTCGAACAGGCGCGGATTGATCTGCGCGAACTGGGTCGACAGCAGCATGCCGTGCACCGCGGCGGACGCCAGCAGGGCGAGCGCCATGCGCGTACCCTGCTTGGACGGCTCGGCGAGGAGGGCGGCGGTGGAAGGGTCGGTGACCATGCGTGAAAACCTGAAGGATCAGCCGGATTCTACGGAACGATCGGGGCGCTGTCAGGCGGCGGCGTCACGGTTTCCAGGTACTCGGCGTGAAACTGAATGTCGAGCAGGTCGATACTGGAAATCGCCAGCCGCACTTTCGCGCCGGGCGCCACGCCCATCACCGACGGTGCGCGCGTCACCAGCGGCAGGGTGTCGAAACGCACCAGGTCCTCACGGATCACGTTGGCGGTGACTTCGCTCACGTTTTCCTGGATCAGCCAGCGCAGCATCCAGTAGCGCTCCAGCCGGCGCTGGAATTCGTTGTAGGCGTCGTAGGCCAGCTCGAAGTCGCGCACCACCGAAAACAGCGCTTCGCTGCGCGGCGGATAGACCGGATCGCTGCCTCGCACCAGGCTGATCAGCTGACGCTGGTTGACCAGGTCGACGTAGCGCCGCAGCGGCGACGACGACCACGCGTACTGGTCGACGCCGAGGCCGACGTGAGGGTCGGGCGCGGTGGTCATGCGCGTCTTGCCGTTGGCCTGCGCGCGGTAGATGCCCGGCACTTTTTTCTCGGCCAGCCAGCCGCCCCAGTGCGCGTTGGCAAAAATCATCAGCTCCGACACCACCTTGTCGATCGGGCTGCCGCGCTTGCGCGGCACGATGCTGATGCGTTCGCCATCGAGTTTGAAGTTGTAGTCGACGCGGTCGACCGTGTCGGCCTTGCCGCGACCGGCTTCCAGCACCGCGGAAAAATCGCGCAGCCATTCGAGCTCGCGGCGGTAGGGGTAGTCGGGCAGCGCCGGATTCTTCAGCGTGTCGTCGTTGAACAGCACCTCGAGCGTTTCGTGACGCAGGTTGTCGGCGATGTGCACCATTTCGAGTCGGGTTTCGGTGGCCAGTATCCGTAAATCGGACGCGACGTCGACATACAGCGACAGCGCCGGGCAGTCGTGGGTCTCGCCCAGCGTGTAATGGTGGATCAGCGCGTCCGGCAGCATGGTGATCTTGTCGCCGGGGTAGTACACGGTGGAGAGCCGCTCGCGCGCGATCTTGTCGAGCTCCGAGCCCGGGGTGACGCCGAGGGCCGGCGCCGCGATGTGGATGCCGACGCGCACGCTGCCGTCGTCGCGCCACTCGACCGACAGCGCGTCGTCGATCTCGGTGGTTGCCTCGTCGTCCATTGAGAACGCGCGCACGGGGCTCTTCGGTAATTCAGGGGGATCGCTGGGCTCGCTCACCGGCGCAAAGCCGGTGCCGCGCGGAAAATATTCCAGCAGGAAGGTCGCCAGGTGGAAATCGAGCGTCGACGGAATCGCGCCGCAGCGTTCGATCAGCCGTAACTGCGACAGCCCGGTGGCCGCCGCCGCGTCCTCCAGCGCCTTGTATTCCAGCGTGTTCTTGTCGGGCGCGATGAGAATGCGCGGGATTAGCGAAGCGAATTCCTCGGGCAGGCGGAATGCCGCCAGTTCGCCCGCCAGCCGCGCCTGGCGCTCTGCCAGCAGGCGCTTTTTCTCCAGCCCGGCCTTGGCCGCCGCCAGCGTGTCGGCCGGCGCGGGGCGATAGCGGCCTTTGCCCTTTTTGTGAAAGTAGATCGGTGAGCCATGCAGCTTCAGCAGCAGCGCCACCGATTCCGCCGGGCGCGGCGCATGGCCGTAGTACTCCTGCGCGAGCTGCTCGAAACCGAATTCGTCGCTGCCCGCCGCTTCCCACAGGAAGTCGGCGTCGAGCTCGGTCGTCAGCGTTTCGGCCTCGCTCATCACCTCGGTCGGCGCCGGCGCGGCAAAGCGCAGCAGGACGTTGGCCGTCTTGATTTTGCTGCGCTTGCCCGAGGCGGCCTCCACCTGTGCCGTGGCATCGGTCTCGGACAGGATGGAACCGGCCTTGAAATGGCCGTCCTCTTCAAATATCAAATGCATCAAAAATCCAGAATGGTTGAGTAGTGGCGATCGAACCCGGCAAAGCCGTGGTCACCGCCGTCTTCGATGATCTGCGTGGCCCCTGCGTAATAGGCCACCGCATCGCGGTAATCCAGCACCTCGTCGCCGGTCTGCGCCAGCAAAAGATAGCGGCCGGGCAGGGTGATGGCGTCGACATCCAGGGCGGCCAGCTCGTCCAGGTGTTTCTGTGTGAGCACCCACTTCTCACCGGTGTGCCAATTCGTCTGAGGACCGAGTGCGTTGCGCAGGAGCTGGTGGGCATGCACCGCCGGGTTCACCAGCACCGCCTTGCAGCCATGCTGCTCCGCCAGATACGTCGCATAGAAGCCGCCCAAGGAACTGCCGATCAGAGTGACCGATTCGGGGTGGCGGCGTTCCAGTTCGGTTTCAATTTGGGCGATGGCTTCGCGCGGGCTGTTGGGCAGCGCCGGGCAGAAGTAGTCCTGCTGGCGGCCCAGTTTGGTCATGTGCTCGCCGAGTTGGCGGGCTTTGCCGGACGCGGGGGAGGAGTTGAAGCCGTGGAGATAGACAATCATCCGGGGATTTTACCGGGGCGGTGGGGATTCCTGAAATCAGGTGAGAGCTGTCATTGCGAGCGCGCGAAGCAATCCAGTTTTTGGTTGGCGCGAAGCACGACAGAGTAGTTGGTGCCTTTGCAGGGCTGCTGACTGCTGGCCGGGGGTAGCCCGGCGGCTAGTCACTTTCTTTTGCTTCGCCAAAAGAAAGTAACCAAAGAAAAGGCGACCCCGCTCATCCCCGAAACCCCGGAACTTGAGCCTGCCGGACGGGCGGCAAAGAACTCGCCCCGCTTTTTTTGTATTTCGAAGGTGAGCGGGGCTCAGACACCTTTGCCGCTGATCCGCCCGGCAGGCTCAATTTCCGGCGGGACTGAGAGGGGCTGAAAGTCAAAACCAGGTTAACGGTAACTGGGCGGTCCGTATGCAGTGATGCGTCGCAAGCCCGGCGCAATGTCAACCTGCTGATTTTTACCCGGCCCAGCGCGTTATGCGCGAGTCAGTCGTCGAAACAGTAGAAGTCTGCCTTGGTCACGCCGCAGTCGGGGCAGTTCCAGTCGTCGGGGATGGCCTCGTAGCGGGTGCCGGGTGCGAGGCCGTGGTCAGGGTCGCCCAGTGCTTCGTCGTAGACGTAGTCGCAGACGGCGCAGGTCCATTTGCGGAAGGCGGGCGTGAACTCGGGGGCGGCAGCGGAAAGATTCATCATGGCAGTTTCCACGGGTCGAGCGTGGCCAGCAGTTGGTTGAAGATGACGTCGAGTTCGCCGCCCAGTACGTCGAGCTGCGGGTTGACGTAGGGTTTGAATACGTCGGCGGCGGGGCGGTAGGCGACCCAGGTGCGGCCGTCGGCTTCGTAGAGGTGAATGCGCAGCGGGATGTCGATGCCGGCCGCTTTCTCTGCCACCCACACCTTGACGGCATAGTCGGGGCGGAACACCTCGAGCACCTGATCGGCCGGCACTGCGATGCCTTTCTTCGCGCAGTTGGCCTGGCCGTTGGCGTGCGCGACCAGGCCCATTGGATAGGCGGCGATGGCGGCGATCAGTTTTTCCGCCGCCGCGTCGACGCTGAGCGATACCGCAAAGCGGATCATGCGACCTCCCGTTCGGGCTGCGCCAGCGCGCAGTCATGAGTATCAAACTCGTGCAGCTCCTTGCGCAGGTGCTTGATCGCTGGCGTCACAATGGCGATGAAGTAGGCCTCGCGCAGGCGGCGCTGCGCAGCGTTGTTGGACAGATAGCCCTTGGCGCCCATATGCAGCATCGCGGCGTTGGCGGCTTTCAGGCTCAATTCGCTGCCGGCCAGCCGCACTTCCAGCGTTTCCCGCACGTGCGGCGCGCTGCCGTCGCGTTCGATCCGGTCGGCCAGTGCGTAGGTGGCGGCACGCGCGGCATCGAGCTCGGCCTGCAGCGCGTCGGCCTGCACGTCGAGAAAGCGGTTGACGTGGCCGAACTGCCGGTCTGCGCGCGTCATCATGTTGACGCAGGCATCGATCAGGCCGAGCCCCATGCCCATCTGCAGCAGGATGAAGGCCGACTTGGTGCGGTCGCGAAAGGCGTCGAATTCCTCGGCATGGCAGACCACGCGGCTGTCGGGCAGGAAGACGTCGCGGAACTGACAGGCGAAGGTGTTGGTGCCTTCCATGCCGATGAAGTGCGCGTTCTGCATTAGCGTGAGACCGGGGGTACTGCCGTGCATCAGGCCGATCACCAGCCCCGGCGTATCCGGCAGACGGGCGCCCATGTGGAAGACATGCTCGGGGCCGATGTTCGACACCCACGGCAGCACGCCGTTGATGACATAGCCGCCGTCGACCCGCGCGGCCTTCAGCCGCGCTTCCTCGATGCCGACGCAGGATTTCATGCTGTTCGACTGCGCGGTGCCGCCGAGCACCTCGCCGCGCGCCATGATCGGCAGCATCTCGGCGGCGAGCGCGCGATTGTAACTGTTGATCACATACCACTGCAGCGCGTATTCCGCCCACAGCAGAAAGCCGGTGGAGACGCATTCCTTCGAGGCTTCCTCGATCACCCGGATCGCGTGGCCGAGGCCCAGCGCAGTGCCGCCGTACTCGAGCGGGGTGAGGCTGCCCAGCCCACCGAGTGCGCCGAGCTGTTTCAGAAATCCGCCGGGGTAGACCCCCTTCTGGTCGATGTCGACCACTTGGGGCGCCAGTTCCCGGGCGATGAGTTCGGCGAGGCCGGGCAGGACCTCGGTCGGTGCATCCGGGGGGGTGGGGGCAAGTGCGAGTGCAGGCATGGTTCGCTCCTGGATATCGGATGGGTCAGGCAAGGTCGACGCTGACATTGACCGGATTGCGCAGCGTGTTGGCCACCGGCGACCAGGCGTTGGAATGCGCGACCAGGTCCTGCAGTTCGGCCTCGGAGGCGTCGCCTTCCAGGTGCACCTTCACCCGCACGTCGGTGAAGCCCAGCTTCTTCAGCGGGTCGAGGTCGCCCACGCCCCACACCGCGGTGACGTTGATGTCGCCTTCGAGTTCGAGTTCGAGTCGGGTGAGCGTGATGCCGCGCGCCACCGCGTTGGCGTGCAGGCCGACCGACAGGCAGGAGCCGAGCGTGGCGAGCACCGCTTCCGACGGATTCGGCGCGGTGTCGTCGCCCAGCAGGTGTGGCGGCTCGTCGATCACGTGCGCCTCCAGGTTGCGCACGTAGGTGAGGTTGCGGAACTTGCTTTCGCACACGGTCTTCGCTTTCAGCGTGACGACCGACTGCGGGTTGGACTTGCCCTTGGTGGCGAGGGCGGCAAGGCCGTCGGCATCGATGGGTTCAAGCACGGTTTGGGTTTTCAGGGCAACGACTTCGGACATGGCAGGACTCCTTGGTTGGATGGATCGGGGAACCGACACGCCGTGTATTGCGATTCCCGTGCCAACCCGCTCAAACAATGTCATGTCATTGATCTGATTGCAAATAGTGTCCTTGTGCTTGAGGCCGTCCCGTTTTCACGCTTACAAATTGTCAACCTTTGTCAGACCATTTCCAGGCGCTTCATGCGGTAGTTCAGCTGGCGCAAGGTCAGCCCCAGCAGTTGCGCCGCGCGCGACTTGTTGCCATGGGTTTGCGCCAGCGCCTGTTCGATCTGCGTTTGGTCGTGCGATTGCGCCGGCAGATAGGGCCGCACCGCGCCTGCCGCCGGCGCGGCATGCGCCGGCGCATCCGGTGCGCCGGCCGCTTCGCTGCGGATGACGTGTTCCACTTCGCGTGCCGACACCGTCGCGCCCTCGGCCAGCAGCACCAGGCGTTCCAGCACGTTGCGCAACTGACGGATGTTTCCCGGCCACCGGTAGTCGGCCAGCCGATCCATTGCCTCCGGCGTCAGGCCGACATTGCGCTGATAGCTCTGGCTGATCAGATTGAGCTGGTGACGCACCAGCGGGCGGATGTCCTCGCGCCGCTCGCGCAGCGCCGGCAGGCGAATCGGAATGATGTTGAGGCGGTAATACAGATCAAGGCGGAAACGGCCGGCGGCAACCTGCTGCTGCAGGTCGAGGTTGGTGGCGGCGACGATGCGCACGTCGATCGGCGTTTCGCGCCGGCTGCCGACGCGCTGCAGGGTTTTTTCCTGCAGCACCCTGAGCAGCTTCACCTGCATCGGCAGCGGCAACTCGCCGATCTCGTCGAGGAACAGCGTGCCGCCGCTGGCCTGCTCGAAGTAGCCGGCGCGCGCGCTCGAGGCGCCGGTGAACGCGCCTTTTTCGTAACCGAACAATTCCGACTCGAACAGATTTTCAGGAATCGCGCCGCAGTTCACCTTGATGAAAGGCTCGTCGCGGCGTGGACTCGACAGGTGCAGCGCGCGCGCAAACAACTCCTTGCCGGTGCCCGATTCGCCCAGCAGCAGCACCGTCGCCTCGGTTGGTGCCACCTGTTCGATCTGGCGCAGCGCATGCCGCAACGCGGGCGATTCGCCGACGATGCCGAGCGTCGCCTGCTGCGGCGCACCGCGTTCCAGCGCCCACTTGAGTTCGCGATTTTCGTGTTCCAGCCGCGCGGTCTGTTGCGCCACGTGCGCGTTCAGCTTGAGGACCTGCGTCACCAGCGTGGCGATGATTTCGAGGATGTGCAGATCGTCTGCCAGCGCGCGCGACCGTCCGCGGATGCGGTGAACGCCGAGCAGCCCCAGCACGCCGCCTTCGTCCAGCAGCGGCAGCGCGATGAAGCTCACCGTCTCGTCCGGCAGGCGGTCGCGGTTGATCGCGCGCGCGAGGTAGTGCGGGTCGTCGTCGATGTCCTGCACGATCACCGTCTCGCCGTCCCGCAGCACGCGCCCCGAGATGCCTTCGCCCACGCGGTAGATACCGCGTCCGATTTCGTCCTGCGTCAAACCATAGGCGTAACGGATTGCGAAGCCGTCGCCGCCCGGTTGCCGCAAGACCACACGGCCGCGGTTGAGGCCGAGGAATTCCGAAATCAGGTGCAGCATTTCGCGGATCACCGGGCCGGGTTCCAGGCTCTTGCCCATCAGGCGCGCCGATTCGCGGATGACCAGCAGTTCCTCGTTATGCAGACGTTCGGCAGGCAATACGACTGCGTTCATGGCGGGCTTCCTCCAGCAATGTGTCAACACTGTGTAATCAAGAAACAGGCCAGGGCGCAGACGCACTTTTTGCACCTGTTCAAAAAGCGCTTGTACAACAGCGGCTTAAAATTTTATTACCGGGTTGGCACGCTTCCTGAATACGACCCAAGTGGAAACACTGACACCGCGCATCCCGAATCGTCGAATCGCCCCAGTTTGCGGGCCTCAGGCAGTCCGAGGGCCAGGCAACGGAGGCGGCGATATGCACCAATCCGGGGCATTGGGCGAACAAAAAGGTGCGCAGTGTCCCTGCGAGGCAGTGCCATTTTTCAATCCGATGAGGAGTACGTTATGTCCGGCTTTGACAACCCGTTTGATCCCGATACCCAGCTGCATCGCGGGGGCTGCAGTTGCGGCCGCCACCACAGCCAGGCGGACCATGATGCCGCCATGCAGAACGAGGATGCGCGCGTGTCGCGCGTGGTCGAATCGGCGGTGATGCGCGGGCTGTTCCCGGACGACCAGATGCGCCGCAACTTCCTGCGCGCGGTCGGCACCGGCACCGCGATGGCGGCGCTCTCGACGCTGTTCCCGATGGGCGCGGCACAGGCGTTGGCAGCGGAGAAGGGCAAACTGGAAAAGACCAAGCTCAAGATCGGTTTTGTCCCCATCACCTGCGCGACCCCGCTGATCATGGCGCACCCGATGGGCTTCTATGCGCGCGAAGGGCTCGACGTGCAGGTCATCAAGACTGCGGGCTGGGCCCTGGTGCGCGACAAGGTGCTGAACAAGGAATATGACGCCTCGCACATGCTCTCGCCGATGCCGATTGCGTCTTCGCTGGGCCTGGGGTCCAAGGCCGACCCGACGGTCGTCGCGACGATCCAGAACATCAATGGCCAGGCGATCACGCTCGGCCTCAAGCACAAGGACAAACGCGGCGATCCGTCGAAGTGGAAGGGCATGAAGTTCGCCACGCCGTTCGATTATTCGATGCACAACCTGCTCCTGCGCTACTACCTCGCCGAGCACGGCGTCGATCCGGACAAGGACGTGCAGATCACGGTGGTGCCGCCGCCCGACATGGTCGCCAACCTGCGCGCCGGCAACATCGACGGCTTCCTCGGCCCCGAGCCGTTCAACCAGCGCGCAGTGTACGAAGGCGTCGGCTTCATTCACGTGCTGTCGAAAGACCTGTGGCAGGGCCATCCATGCTGCGCGTTCGGCGTGACCGAGCAGTTCATCAAGGAAAACCCGAACACCTTCTCCGCGCTGTTCCGCGCGATCGCAAGTGCGACCGATTACGCGCACAAGCCGGCGAACCGCGCCGAGATCGTCAAGGCCATCGCGCCCGCGGCGTATCTCAACCAGCCCGAAGTCGTCCTCACCCAGGTGATGACCGGACGCTACGCCGACGGGTTGGGCAATGTGGTCAATGTGCCGGACCGCGCCGATTTCGATCCCTTCCCGTGGAACTCGATGGGGGTCTGGATCCTGACCCAGCTCAAACGCTGGGGCTATCTCAAGGGCGACGTCGATTACAAGAAGCTTTCCGAGCAGATCTTCCTGGCCACGGACGCGCGCAAACGGCTGACCGACATGGGCCTGTCTGCGCCCAAGTCGAACTACAGCAAGCACACGATCATGGGCAAGGTGTTCGACCCGGCCCAGCCCGAGGCCTATCTCAAGTCGTTCGGGATCAAGCGCTCATGAAGGCCCGCCTGAAACCCGTCCAGCAGTCGATCCTGCTCTCGCTGCTGCTGTTCGTGCTGGTGATCGGCATCTGGCATCTCGTCACCCTGCCCGATACGGCGATGGTGGCCGCCGATGTCGACCCCGAGTACGCCGCCCTGATGGGCGGTGCGGCGGGCGCCACGGCGTCCGGCTTCCCGACCCCGGGCGCGATGGCCGACACGATCTGGAGCAAGTTGTCCGACCCGTTCTATGACAACGGCCCCAACGACAAGGGCATCGGCATTCAGCTCGCGCATTCGCTCGGCCGCGTCCTGGCCGGATTTTCCCTTGCCGCGCTGCTGGCGATTCCGCTCGGGTTCCTGATCGGCGGATCGCGCGTGATCTACGATGCGCTCGATCCCTACATTCAGTTGCTGAAGCCGATTTCGCCGCTGGCGTGGATGCCGCTCGCGCTCTACACGATCAAGGATGCATCGACCTCGGCCGTTTTCGTCATCTTCATCTGTTCGCTGTGGCCGATGCTGATCAATACCGCGCTCGGCGTCGCCAACGTGCGGCGCGACTGGCTCGATGTCGCGCGCACACTCGAAGTGAAACCGCTCAGGAAGGCCTTCCGCGTCATCCTGCCGGCCGCCGCGCCGACGATCCTCGCCGGCATGCGCATCTCGATGGGCATCGCCTGGCTGGTCATCGTCGCTGCCGAAATGCTGGTCGGCGGCACCGGCATCGGCTACTTCGTGTGGAACGAGTGGAACAACCTGTCGCTGACCAATGTGCTGTTCGCGATTCTGATGATCGGCGTCGTCGGCATGGCGCTGGACAGTATTTTTGGCGTGCTGAGCAAGCGCGTCGCGTACCGGGAGTAAACGCATGACCTCAGCCAACCTTCCCTTCCTGCAGGTCGAGCATCTGGCGCGCGCCTACCCCAGCCCCACCGGGGGCGACGACGTCACCGTGTTCGATCACGTCAATTTCCGCATCCACAAGGGCGAGTTCGTCTGCGTGACCGGCCACTCCGGCTGCGGCAAGTCGACCATCCTCAACATCCTCGCCGGGCTCGATAGCGCCAGTGCCGGCAACGTCTTCATGGACGGGCGCGAAGTGTCCGGCCCCAGCCTGGATCGCGGCGTGATCTTCCAGGGCCATGCGCTGATGCCGTGGCTCACCGTGCTGGAGAATGTGTCCTTCGCGGTGAAGTCGCGCTGGGCGTCGTGGAGCAAGCATCAGGTGCGCGACCACGCGATGCGCTACATCGAACTGGTCGGCTTGAAAGGCGCCGAGCACAAGAAGCCGTCGCAGCTCTCCGGCGGCATGAAGCAGCGCGTCGGCATCGCACGCGCGTTTTCCATCGAGCCCAAAATGCTGCTGATGGACGAGCCTTTCGGCGCGCTCGATGCGCTGACGCGCGGCGTGATCCAGGACGAGCTGCTGAAAATCTGCGCCGAAACGCAGCAGACCGTGTTCATGATCACGCACGACGTCGACGAAGCGATCCTGCTGTCCGACCGCATCATGCTGATGTCGAACGGCCCGCACGCGCGCATCGCCGAAATCATCAACAACACCCTGCCGCGCCCGCGCGAACGCAGCGCCATCCACCGTGAGCCGCACTACTACCCGATCCGCAACCACATGGTCGATTTCCTGGTGAGCCGGTCGAAGCAGTTCGGCGCCCTGCGCGACACCGCCGACGCCCCCAGTTCACCCGTCGTGTTCGATCCGGTCGACCTGATCGAGTCCGAATCGGCCGTCGCTTCAGCGCCGCCTGCCGGCAAGCCCAACATCCACCTCGTCAACGCATAAGGACCCATCATGACCCGCACCGAAGTCACCGACCTCATTCTCGCCGCCAAGCACAAGAAAGGCCTCAAGTGGGCCGAGATCGCCAAGAAGGTGGGCCAGAGCAAGGAATGGACAACCGCCGCAATGCTCGGCCAGATGACGCTCGACAAGAAGCAGGCCACTGCCGTCGGCAAGCTGCTCGGCCTGCCGGCAGAAGCGGTCGACCAGCTGCAGATGGTGCCGTACAAAGGCAGCCTGCCCTCCGCGGTGCCGACCGATCCGCTGATCTACCGCTTCTATGAACTGATCATGGTGTATGGCATGACGATCAAGTCGCTGATCCACGAGGAGTTCGGCGACGGCATCATGAGCGCGATCGATTTTTCAATGGACATTTCGCGGGTGGCCGATCCCAAGGGCGACCGCGTGCAGATCGTGCTGAACGGCAAGTTCCTGCCGTACAAGACTTACTGACTTCTGCGGCTGCGGAGCAGGGCTTCGAAAGCCGCCGCCGGCAGCGGATTCGCGTACAGGTAACCCTGTGCGTAGTCGCATCCGGCGGCCGCCAGCTGGTCGCGCTGGCCTTCGGTCTCCACACCTTCGGCGATCACCTTCAGCCCCAGTTCGTGCGCCATCACGATGATCGCGCGCGACAGCGCCATATCGTTGGGGTCCATGTTGAGGTCGCGTACGAAGGAGCGGTCGATTTTCAGATAGTCGATGGGGAACTGTTTGAGGTAGGACAGCGAGCTGTAACCGGTGCCGAAGTCGTCGATCGCGATCTGGATGCCGGCGTCTCGCAGCTGGAACAATTGGTCGGTGACGTCGTTATGCACATTGAGCAGCAGGCTTTCGGTGATTTCGACAATGAGGTTCTCGCCGGACAATCCGATCTCGCGCAGATGGCGCAGCCAGCTCTCGATGCGTGCGCGTCCGTCGGCGCGAAACTGCACCGGCGACATGTTCACGCTGATCTGGAAATCCGCTCCAAATTCGCGGCACCAGATCCCGGCGTGCCGGGCCGATTCCCTGAATGCGTACTCGCCGATTTCATTGATGAGGCCGATGTCTTCTGCCAGCGGGATGAACGACATCGGGTCGACCAGACCGCTGGTCGGGTGCTGCCAGCGCAGCAGTGCCTCGGCCTTGTGCATGCGCCCGGTCGCCAGCTCGACGATCGGCTGGAAATGGACCAGAAATTGTTTCTCCGCCACCGCTTCGCGCAATTCCCGCGACAGCTTCAGGCGTGCCTGCGCGGCGTGCTGCAGCGACGCGGTGAAATAGCAGAAACGGTTGCGTCCCTGTCTTTTGGCCGCATACATGGCCTGGTCGGCATGTTTCATCAGGGTGTCGATATCATCGGCGTCGCCCGGATGCAGCGTAATGCCGAGGCTGGCCGACACATAGGCCAGCTCGTTGCCGAGCTGGAAGGGATCGGCCAGCCTGGCGATGATTTTCTGCGCGATGTCCTCGATGTGCGTGCGATCCGACAGCCCGGTCAGCAGGACCGTGAACTCGTCGCCGCCGAGGCGGGCGACGGTGTCGGTATCGCGCACGCAGCTGCGGATGCGGCGGGCCGCTTCCTGCAGCAGGGTGTCGCCGACGTCATGCCCCAGCGTGTCGTTCACTTCCTTGAATTCGTCGAGGTCGATCAGCAGCAGCGCCAGCGGCACTTCGGCGCGCCGCGATTTGACGATCTCCTGCTCCAGGCGGTCGAGAAACAGCCGGCGGTTGGGCAGTTGCGTCAGTGGGTCGAAATTGGCCTGGCGCTGGATGGTTTCTTCCGCCGCCTTGCGGGCACTGATGTCGAGATAGGTGCCGATCAGCCGTACCGGCGTGCCGGACGCATCGCGGGCGGCGACCATGCCGCGCACCTGGACCCATTTCCAGTGACCGTCCTTGCAGCGTTTGCGGTGCTCGTTGGTGAAAGTGTCGCTGCGGCCGTCGAACAGCGGCTGGCGTGCGGCCAGCATCGCGGGTAGGTCATCCGGGTGGATGCGCGCATGCCAGTCGACGAGGCGCGTGCCGATCTCGTCATCGGTGAAGCCCAGCATCGCCTTGCAGCGGCTCGACAGCAGAATCTCGCTGTTCACCAGATCCAGGTCCCATACGCCGGCACCCGTGCTGTCAAGCGCGAAACGCCAGCGCTCCTCCAGATCGCGCAGCTTTTCGTTTGCCGCGGCCGTTTCATGCCGGGAATGAACCAGCCGGCGGATCAGCGGCGTGACCATCCAGTACAGCAGCAGCACGCCGGTCAGCACCAGCCCGGCCAGCAGCGGCACAATGACCCAGAGCTGCTTGTGGACCGGGCCGAACAGTTCGTCGCGATCGATCTTCAGCACCATGCCGGGTCCCAGGTCGCCCATCGGCGTGTGGGCCGCGACCACGCTCTTGTGACGGTAGTCCAGTGTGAACAACGTGCCGGACTGGCCCTCCAGCGCGTAGCTCATGGGCAGCGGCTTTCCGCCCATGCTGCGCGCAATGCGCGGGGACACCACATAGGTCCGGGTCAGGGGAAAGCACTGCATGTCCTCCCCCAGGGGCGCGCATACCGCAAGCTCCGCCGTCTCGCCGAGTTCGCGGGTATCGCGGATCGCGTGCGTCAGATTCGGCAGCGCGGATTCGGCCCGCGCGGTGCCGATGCGCGCACCCGACTCATCCACGACATCGCGGATGACCTGCAGGATAAATTGCGTGTCCCAAAGCAGCCTCGCTTCGACGTGCGTGTTGAGCGGCACGCTGAGCGCCGGATTGTCAGACAGAGTGCCTGCGTGCGCGACCTCGACGTCGCGGCTGTCATAGAACGTAATGCCGGTGAAGCCAATGGGCAGAAAGGAATCGGCGACATCCTGCAGGGCAACGCGGCTGGCTGTGTCACCCGGCTGCGCCTTGAGCTGTTTGAGATTGCGGATCACGAACGGCCGCGTCGGCACCGTCAGCGCATTGGCCAGATTCGCCTCGATCTCGCTTTCGAACAGTCGGCGGTCGCTGCGCAGCGAAGCTTCCAGGCTTTTGACCAGGATGGCCTCCGCCTGCCGCTGCATCACAACGTAGACAGCGAAGCCCGAGGCCAGCGTCAAGCCGGCCAGAATGAGGCCGCCGATGAGGCCGATACGGTGACTGTCGTGGTGCCGGTTCACTTGAGGATTTCTGGGCGGCATGAAGTGCAGGGGGTACAAACTTACCATGCATTGCGGTGGGGGGCACTTGGCGTCATTGCGAGGCGCGTAGCGACGAAGCAATCCAGTCTACGGATTGGCGCGAAGCGCGATTAGGTAGTTGGTGTCTTTACAGAGTTGCTGACCGTTGGCCGGGGGTAGCCCGGCGGCTAGTCACTTTCTTTTGCTTCGCCAAAAGAAAGTAACCAAAGAAAAGGCGACCCCGCTCATCCCCGAAACCCCGGAACTTGAGCCTGCCGGACGGGCGGCAAAGAACTCGCCCCGCTTTTTTTGTATTTCGAAGGTGAGCGGGGCTCAGACACCTTAGCCGCTGATCCGCCCGGCAGGCTCAATTTCCGGCGGGGCTGAGAGGGGCTGAAAGTCAAAACCAGTTTGACTATGAGCAGCGTGGCGGACCAGATCAAGCGCTTCGCACAGAAGGTGTTTCGGCCTCACACAAGTACACAAACCGCCCCGTCATCACCGCCCTGGTTTTGACGTTCTTCCCCTTACAGACCCGCCGAAGATCAAGTGCGTCGGGTGGATCAGCGGCAAAGGTGTTTGAGCCCCGCCCACAAAAAACAAAAACAACAAGGCGGGGCGAGTTCTTTGCCGCCCACCCGACGCACTTGATCTTCGGGAATTCGGGACTGTCGGGGTCGCCTTTTCTTTGGTTACTTTCTTTTGGCGAGACAAAAGAAAGTGACTAGCTGCCGGGCTACCCCCGGCCAACGCTCAGCAGTCAAGTGAATACTCCAACTACAACGCCCGCTTACGCATACCCCCCATACCGATGCATCGGCGTCAACACAATATCCTCGTGATAGTGATGATGCAGCGCATCCAGCAGCCTGGCGTGAATCCCGCCAAACCCCCCATTGCTCATCATCAACACATGATCGCCGGGGCGGGCATCCGCCACCAGCTGGTTGACCAGGGTGTCGAGGTCGTCGAACACACGCGCCTTGGCACCCAGCGGCGCCAGCGCTTCGGCGGCGTCCCAGCCGAGGTTGGCGCCATAGCAGTAGACCTGGTCGGCAGCGGCGAGGCTCGCGGGCAGCGCAGCTTTCATGACGCCGAGCTTCATGGTGTTGGAACGCGGCTCCAGCACGGCGAGGATGCGCGCGCGGCCCACCTTCGCCCGCAGGCCTTCGACGGTGGTGGTGATCGCGGTGGGGTGGTGGGCGAAGTCGTCGTAGACGGTGATGCCGTGCACGGCGCCACGCGCTTCCATGCGGCGCTTGACGTTTTCGAAGCGGCTCAAGGCGTCGATCGCGGTGGCGGCGGGGACGCCGGCGTGGCGTGCGGCGGCAATCGAGGCGAGTGCGTTGAGGCGATTGTGCTCGCCGATCAGCCCCCACTTCACGCGGCCTTGCAGGGTGCCGTCAAAGAAGACGTCAAAGTGGCCGTGGGCATCGATTTCGCCGGCGCTCCAGCCTGCCGTGCCGGCAGTACCGAAGCGTTCCACCGGCGTCCACAGGCCGCGCTCGAATACGCGCTCGAGGTTGGCGTCGCCGCCGTTTGAGACGATGAGGCCGTTGCCGGGGACGGTACGCACCAGGTGGTGAAACTGGGTTTCGATCGCGGCGAGGTCGGGAAAGATGTCGGCGTGGTCGTATTCGAGGTTGTTGAGGATGACGGTGCGCGGGTGGTAGTGGACGAACTTGGAGCGCTTGTCGAAAAAAGCAGTGTCGTATTCGTCGGCCTCGATCACGAAAAAGGGGCTGTCGGTCAGCCGTGCCGACATGCCGAAGTTCTGCGGGATGCCGCCGATCAGGAAACCCGGGCGCATGCGCGCATCGTCGAGGATCCAGGCCAGCATCGCCGAGGTGGTGGTCTTGCCGTGGGTGCCGGCCACCGCCAACACCCATTTGTCGCGCAGCACGTTGTCGGCCAGCCACTGCGGGCCGGAGGTGTAGGCGAGTCCGTGTTCGAGGATGGCTTCGACCAGCGGGTTGCCGCGGGCGACGACGTTGCCGACGACGAAGACGTCGGGCTTGAGCTTGATCTGGCTGGCATCCCAGCCTTCGGTCAGCTCGATGCCGAGCGCACGCAGCTGGTCGGACATCGGCGGGTAGACGTTGGCGTCGCAGCCGGTGACGGTGTGGCCCGCGTTGCGGGCGATGGCGGCAAGCCCGCCCATGAAGGTGCCGCAGATACCGAGGATGTGGATGTGCATTTTGCGTGAGGGGAAAGGGTCAAGGGGGAAGGGTGATTGGCGCCGAATTATCCCACGGCCGCGGCGCGGGCCTGCTGGATCAGGTGGGTGAGGAGCGCGCGCAGCTTGGCCGGGCGCAGCGGCTTGTGCAGCAGCGGAAAGCCGGCCTGGCTGATGCGCAGGATGGTGTCGGGCGCGGTGTCACCGGTGACCACGATGGCGGGGATGTCGCGGCCGAATTGCCGGCGCAGCTGGAGGATGACTTCGATGCCGTCGATGTCGTCCGGCAGACGGTAGTCGGACACGATGACGTCGGGCAGGCGGCCGACGCTGGCGATCCACTGTTCGGCTTCGGCCGCGCTGTGCGCGGTGACGAGGTCGATGTTCCAGTTGTCGAACAGCTCGGCCATGCCGCGCAGGATCGCGCTTTCATCGTCGACCAGCAGCACCAGCGCGTCGCCGGGGATTTGACCGGGCGGGGTTGCGGGTGCCGGCGGCTGGATCAGCGTGGCGTCGCCGCACGGCACGTCGATGCTGAACATGGAGCCGTGGCCGGGACGCGAGCGCAGGTCGACACGGTGCCCGAGCAGACGGCCCAGACGCGACACGATGGCGAGCCCGAGGCCGAGCCCCTTGCTGCGGTCGCGCGCCGGATTGTGGAGCTGTACGAATTCATGGAACACACTCTCCTGCTGGTCGGGCGGGATGCCGCGTCCGGTGTCGACCACGCTCAGCCGCACCATGCGGCCGCGGCGGCGGCAGGCCACCAGCACGCCGCCGTCGTCGGTGTAGCGGATGGCGTTGGCGATCAGGTTGGCGAGGATGCGCTCGATCAGCAGCGGGTCGCTGTAGAGGGTGACCCGGCACGGGCGAAAGCGCAGCCGCAATAGTTTTTCAGCGGCCAGCGGGCTGAACTGGTGGTCGAGGTCGTCGAGGATTTTCTGCAGCGGGAAATGCACCGGGTGCGCCTCGATTGCGCCGGCGTCGAGCCGCGAAATATCGAGCAGGGCGTTGAACAGCAGCTCCATCGCCGCGGTCGAGGCCTCGATGTTGTCGATCAGGGTTTGCGTTTCGGGCTGCTGGTTGCGGGCCTTCAGCGCGGCCACGAACAGCGACAGCGCGTGCAGCGGCTGCCGCAGGTCGTGGCTGGCGGCGGCAAAGAAACGCGACTTGGCCTGGTTGGCACGCTCGGCCATGGTTTTTTTCGCCGCCAGGTCGGCGGTGGCCTCACGGATGCGTTTTTCGAGTTCGCCGCGATGCGTCTGCAGCACTTCGGCGAGGCCGTTGACGCCGGTGGCGAGCGCACCGACCTCGCCTTCCGGCGGCAACTGCGTGCGTGCCGTCAGGTCGTCGCACGCCAGTCGGCCCACCACCTGACCGACATGGCGCAGCTGGCCGGCCAGCCGATTCGACAAGCGCCAGGCCAGCGCGCCGGTGAGCGCCAGCGCCACCAGCATCAGCAGCACCGCATGCAGCAAGGTGTCGCGCTTGAAGACACGCACCTGATCAAGCGAGACGCCGACCTCCGCGTGACCCAGCAACACGCCGGCGCCGCCGCCGGGAGCGGTGGATGGCGTGCCGTCAGGGAGGACGTAGGGCAGGCGGATCTCGGCGCGTTGCTCAAAGTGGGTCTGCGGCAGGCTGGCGTGCAGGATGTCGCCGGTGCTGGCGATCAGCTGTCCGCGCGGGTCGATGATGCGGGTATAGGACAGCTGACTGGCTTCCATTTCGGTGCCGAGCAGTTCATACAGCCGCACGGTGTCGCCGCTCACCAGCGCATACGGCAGCGCGTCGGCCAGATGGTGGGCGGCGTTGCGTGCGCGCGTCTGCAGCGCCGCTTCGGCGGCGGCGAGGCTTTGCGTGGTGAAATAGGCCACCATGCCGAATTCGGTCAGCAGGGCGGGCAGCAGCGCGATCACCAGGATGCGGCTGCGGATGCTGGAAAGCGATAGCCGGCTGGCCAGGGTCCGGAGGGCGTTCACCGGCTTCAGTTTTTTTGCATCAGCCGCTGGATTTCCAGAACGGCTTCGGTGCGGTTGGTGACACCGAGGGTGCGGAAAATGGCTGCGATGTGGACCTTCACCGTGTTTTCCGACATCGACAGCATGCCGCCGATGGCCTTGTTGGCGCAGCCCTGCGCCAGCAAGCGCGCTACGTCGAGCTGGCGCGCGGTCAGCCCGCTCTCCTGCAGGGCCTCGAAACTGGCGGGCGCGGCAGAAAACAGGCCGGATGCTGGATCGCCGAGGCAGGCCGGCACATAGATGTCGCCTGCCAGCACCTGACGCAGCGCCGCCAGCATCATGGCCGTGGTGGCAGCCTTGGGAATGTAGCCGAGCGCGCCGGCTTCGAGCGCGCCTCGAATGTCCTGCGTTGCTTCCGATGCGGAGAGCACCACCAGGGGGATGTCGGGAAAGCGGTTGCGGTACTGCGCGATACCCTGGGTGCCGACGAAGCCGGGCATGTTGAGGTCGACCACGGCCAGGTCGAGATCGGGATGCAGGGCGGTCTGCGCGAACAGGCTGGGATAGTCGTGGGCGTCGATGATTTCCACCGGCGGCTCCAGCTGCGACAACACCTGTCTCACCCCCTCGCGCATCAGCGGATGGTCGTCGGCGAGTAGGGTCTTCATGGGCGCTTTCCCTGCATGGCAGGGATTCTAGCGCTGCTTGAGGAGGAGCGGTTACTCGCCGCGCACCTTGCGCTGGCCTTCGTCGATGGCGGACATCAGATAGCCGAAGTAGTAATCCGGGATCAGCAGGCCGACCACCGGCTCGCTGGCCGCGTTGCCCTGGGTGTCGAACACCATCACGGTGGGCACCATGTACACCTTGTGGGCGGCGGCAAACGCGCCCTCGGTGGTGAGCGCGCCGTCGAAGCCGGTCAGCGGCGCGGTCGAATTGATGGTGACTTCGCGGATGATCACGCGCGCACGGTAGGCCGGGTCTTTCTGCATCGGCGCCAGGTACTCGCGCTTGACCTGTTCGCAATACGGACAGCTCGGCGTGGTGAACAGCACCATGACCGGCACCTTGCGCTTGGCGGCGTTGCGCGCGTCGGCCTGAAAATTCTTCGCGTGCACCAGCCCGCCAGCGGCCGCGGCCGGTCCGGCCAGCAGCATCCCGCATGCTAAAATCAGCGCCCAGGCCGCGAACTGCCGCGTGAGGGGAAACCTTGCCGCAGGTGAAAGTGAATACGTCATGCTGCTCAGTGTCGCGCCATCCATCGCCAAATCCAACAGTCCATTTTTACCTTTGCCATGCATACCCTGACCATCGCATCCCGTGAAAGTGCCCTTGCCATGTGGCAGGCAGAGCATATACGCGACCGTCTCGCCGCGCTGCATCCCGGCTGCACGGTCCGCATTCTGGGCATGACCACGCGCGGCGACCAGATCCTCGACGTGACGCTGTCCAAGATCGGTGGCAAGGGACTGTTCGTCAAGGAGCTCGAAGTCGCGCTCGAGGCGGGCGAGGCCGACCTGGCGGTGCATTCGATGAAGGATGTGCCGATGGAATTGCCGCCCGGATTCGAGCTGGCGGTGATCGGCGAGCGCGAGGACCCGCGCGACGCCTTCGTATCGAATCGGTACGCCCATCTGTCCGACCTGCCGCCCGGTGCCGTGGTCGGCACCTCCAGCCTGCGCCGCGAAGCGCAGCTGCGCGCGCGCTACCCGCACCTGGCGGTGAAGCCCCTGCGTGGCAACGTCGGCACCCGCCTGAAGAAACTCGACGAGGGCCAGTTCGACGCCATCCTGCTCGCCGCCGCCGGGCTCAAGCGGCTCGGCCTGGGTGACCGCATCAAAAGCCTGCTCTCGGTGGAAGACAGCATACCCGCCGCCGGCCAGGGCGCGCTCGGGATCGAGATCCGCAGTGGCAGCCGTGACGTGGCCGCCATGCTCACTTCGCTCAACCACCCCGAAACCGCCGCCTGCGTGCGCGCGGAGCGACAGGTCAGTCGTGTGCTCGGCGGCAGCTGCCAGGTACCCCTCGGCGCGCACGCGGTGCTGGAAAACGGTCAGCTGGTGCTGAACGGGTTCGTGGCGAATCCGGACGGCAGCGCCTTCATACACGATCGCGCCGAGGGCGATGCGGCCGACCCCGAGGCGGTCGGTCAGGCGCTGGCCGACAAGCTGCTGGCGCAAGGCGCACGCGCCATTCTCGACGCCCTGCCTGCATGACAGACGCGCTGGCCGGACGCACCGTGCTGGTGACGCGGCCGGCGCACCAGTCGGCCGCGCTGGTGCAGGCGATCGAGGCGGCGGGCGGCCACGCCTACCCGTTTCCGGCGCTGGCTATCGAAGCGGTGCCGATGGCCGACCTGAGCGCCTCGATGGCGCAGCTGCGTGTGGCCGACAGCGTGATTTTCATCAGCCCCAATGCTGCGCAGTTCGGCATGGCGGCGATCCGCGCGGCCGGCGGGCTGCCGGCCGCGGCCACGGTATATGCAGTGGGCCCCGGCACGGCGCGCGCGCTGCGCGAACACGGCGTCGACGAGGTCGTGGTCCCGCCCGGTCAGGACAGCGAAGCGTTGCTGGCCTTGCCGCAGTTGCAACAGGTCGCGGGCCGGCAGGTGGTGATCGTGCGCGGCGTCGGCGGCCGCGCCTTGCTGGCCGAGACGCTGGCCGCGCGTGGCGCGCAGGTGCACTTCCTGGAATGCTACCGGCGCCTGCGGCCGCAGGGGGATGCCGCACCGCTGCTGGCATGCTGGCAGGCGGGCGGCATCGATGCAGTGACCGTCGCCAGCGCGGAAACCCTGCATAATCTGGCCGCTCTGCTGGGCGAAGCGGGTGTGCCGCTGCTGAGGCATACTCCGCTATTCGC
>CAZUVC010000021.1:0-50113 GCA_964623745.1 uncultured Thiobacillus sp.
ATGGAGATGCGCCACTATGATTGGCTTTCCAGATTGATACCACGCTTGGAGGCAGGTTTGAGCCGGATAGCCGATGTTGTCGTGGCTAATTCCCATGCGGGAGCGGCATGGGCCGTCAGCCGTGGTTTCCCGGTGGATCGCATGGCGGTATTGGAAAACGGCATCGATACGATCCGCTTCCATCCAGACCCGAATTCCCGCGCAAAAGTCCGGAGCGAATGGAATGTTAATGCAAACGACCGGCTCATCGGTCTGGTGGCGCGTCTGGATGCAATGAAGGATCATCGCAACTTCCTAAAGGCATGCGCGCTCCTCGCCGCGCGGCGGAACGATCTTCGTTTTGTCTGCATCGGCGGGGGAATACCTACCTACCGTGCCGAGTTGGAGGAATTTGCTAACCACGTAGGTATCGCCGATCGACTGATTTGGGCAGGCGCACGCCAGGACATGCCTGCCGCCTATTGTGCGATGGACATTGCATGCTCGAGTTCAGCTTTCGGTGAGGGTTTTTCCAACACAGTTGGCGAGGCCATGGCCTGCGGGGTTCCTTGCGTGGTAACCGATGTCGGGGATACAGCGCGTATCGTCGGCGAGGTTGGCGAAGTCGCGCCACCCAGAAATGCAGATGCCTTGGCGGCGGCACTTGGAAGAATGCTTGCCCGGTTAGAAGAGGATGCCGATCTTGGCCGGCGCGCGCGCGCGCGCGTCGTCGCGGAGTTTTCCCTGGAACGCATGGTCTCCCGCACCGATCTGCTGTTGCTAAATTGAGCCGGACCAGCCTTCCCGAGCTGGGGTACCCATGAGTCGCCCCATGCTTACTCCGAACTTCCTGGCCGACATCGATCTGCTCCGGGGCCTCTTTGCCTTCATGGTCCTAATGGGGCATGCCTTTGACGTATCGCTGTTATATGCGAGCAAAGATCCCGCATTCAAAATACTGGCGGAACTCAGGGGGATTCTCGGATTTGTTTGGGTTGCCGGATTCGTCGTCCTCTCCGGTTTTTGCATCGAGCTCTCCTGCATGAAACGTCCTCAAGGGAGATTTCTATGGCGATACACCGGCCAAAGGGCATCGCGAATATTTCCCCTTCTGATTGTATGTGTCGCAATTACCGGGGTAACCGAATGGTTGATGATGGACTCGCCGTTGCGTCCCCGTGTGTGGGAAGGTGGGGTGGATATAGAGCACTTCTGGATCAACGTCGCTGGTGTGGGTGGTTTTTTCGGCCAGTTTGGGAGTATTGCGCCGGCCTATACCATTTCGTATGAATTGCTCTACTACAGCCTATGGGGATTGAGTCGAGCTGCGATGGGGAGCAGGGTCCAGGTGGCTTTGCTTGTGAATTTCGGCTTTGCCCTCGGCTATGTGTTGTTGCCATCATTTGGTGGCTTGATCACGGGACAATGGGCAAAGGTGCTATCGCCGTTCATTGTTCTTATTTACTTACCATGGCTCCTCGGCGCCGCAACGGCCCACCATCTTGATCGCCTGATTTCGATTGGACCGATACGTGGCGCTTCGAGGTTTGCTTGGCCGATCCTGTTGGTTGGCACGTTTCTGGCCTCACGACAGCTTGGTATGCCGAGCTTCGCAGTCAGCCCGCTGTCGCTGGTCTACTATTTGCTCCTAGGCGGTGCATTCATCATGCTAATAGTGCGTGCGTATGATCGGCGACATCGCCCCGCGGTGGGCACCTGGAAACACCAGGTCGGAGAGGCATCCTATCCACTCTATCTGGTGCATGGGCCAGTCATCGTCTTTATTGGATTTCTTCTCAATCATCATGCGCACACGTATCCATTCTTCTTGCACTTCTCGGCATTGATAATTGCTGCAATTGTCTGTGCGGCGGTGCTAGTCGTTATGGTCGAACGGCCCGTGATGCGCGCTCGCAGACTTTTCTTTAAATAGTGTGATGCGGATTCTCTACATTATTACCGGTCTGGCGACCGGCGGTGCGGAATCGATGCTACTCAAGTTGCTGGAGCGCCTGGATCGCGAGCGCTACACTCCGATGGTGATCTCCCTGACGACATCTGGTGACATCGGACCCCGTATCGCAGTGCTCGGCATTCCAGTACTGGCGCTGGGCATGACGCCCGGCCTACCCAGACCATCCGATTTCCTCTACCTGCTTCGGAAGGTTAGGCAGCTGAGGCCGGATATCGTGCACACTTGGCTTTATCACGCCGACCTGTTGGGCGGACTGGCGGCGAGGCTGGCAGGAATCACGGCCATTTGCTGGGGTATTCGTAGCAGCAATCTGGATGCCGACAAGACACACTGGACGACGCGCGCGGTCCGCCGGGTATGTGCGCTGTTGTCACACGTTATTCCGAAGCGCATCTTTCTAAACTCCGAAACGGCTAGACGGATTCACGTCTCGCTAGGATATGCGGGGGTGAAGATGAGCGTGGTACCCAACGGCTTCGACCTGTCTCGTTTCCGGCCCGATGTCGGGGCACGTGGCAGGGTGCGTGCCGGCCTGGGCTGTGCCGATGACACGCTGCTGGTAGGCATGGTCGGGCGCTTTGATCCGCTGAAGAATCATTCCGGTTTCATTTCGGCGATGGCGATGTTGCATCGGCACATGCCGCAGGTGCAACTGCTTTTGGCCGGAAAGGGTGTCGATCGCGACAACAAGGAACTGGTGCACTCGATCGAACGGGCGGGCTTGTCGGCGAATACTCATTTGCTCGGCCCACGTGACGATGTACCGGAACTCATGGCGGCGCTCGACGTCCTGGCATGTCCTTCCCATGCAGAGGCATTTCCGAATGTTGTCGGTGAGGCGATGGCTGCCGGCGTACCTTGCGTGGCTACGGATGTCGGTGATTGCGCTTACATCATTGGGGACACGGGGCACGTCGTGCCCGCTGGTAACATGGCCGGGTTTGCGTCGAGCGTGGAGGCGATGCTCAAGCTTTCCCATGCAGAAAGGACGGCGTTGGGTGAAAAGGCCCGGGTGCGCGTGGCAAGTTACTTCGAAATTGGCCACGTTGTGCGTAGCTATGAAGAAACATATGAATCGTTAAGGGTGAATGTGCGGTGAATACCGATAGGCGAGGGACTAATCTCGACGTGCAGACGGTTCGTGGATTTGGCGACGAGTGGTCAAGATTTACCCAGGACCAGCTCGGCGCGGATGTTCGCGAGCAGATATTTTCGGACTACTTTTCGCTGTTCGATTGGGGGGCGCTGCCACTTGATCCGGTGGGAGCGGACATCGGATGCGGCAGTGGCCGTTGGGCACAAGTCGTCGCCCCGCGCGTTGGACACCTTGTGTTGATCGACGCCAGCCCGGAGGCGCTCGAGGTCGCGAAGTCGAACCTGAGCAGTGTGCAGAATGTCAGTTTCCTCAACGCGTCTGTCGGCGAGATGCCCATAGCTGATACTTCTCTGGATTTTGCCTAC
Source organism: uncultured Thiobacillus sp. (assembly GCA_964623745.1). GTDB lineage: Bacteria > Pseudomonadota > Gammaproteobacteria > Burkholderiales > Thiobacillaceae > Thiobacillus. Next base: position 3,416 of record CAZUVC010000021.1, read on the forward strand.
TCGCTCGGGGTGCTGCACCACGTGCCTGATACCGCTGCAGCGATTGCTGCGGTAGCGGCCAAGCTGAAGAATGGTGCGCCGTTCCTGGTTTACCTTTACTACGCGTTCGACAACCGGGGCTTTGCCTATCGTGCGCTGTGGCGGATCAGTGATGGAATTCGGCGTGTGGTGTCCCGGCTGCCCCACGTGCTGCGCTACCTGGTCAGTCAGGCAATTGCAGCGTTCGTGTATTGGCCGCTGGCCAGATTGGCATGGGTGCTCGAGCGGCTGGGCAGACTCCCGGGGAGTTGGCCGCTTGCTTACTACCGTGACAAACCCTTCTACGTGTTGAGAACTGATTCTTTGGATCGCTTCGGCACGCGGCTGGAGCAGCGTTTTTCGCGTCACGAAATACACTCGATGCTTGCAAACGCCGGCTTTGTAGATATTCGATTTTCCGATCGCCCACCCTATTGGTGTGCGATCGGAATCAAGGGCTGATTATGTGTGGTATAGCAGGCTGGCTGGGTTCAGTAATTGCGACGGAAGTTGTAACCAGGATTGGTGATGCGCTGATCCATCGAGGGCCGGACGACGGTGGCAGTTGGGTCGATACTGATGCAGGAGTGGGACTATTGCACCGGCGCCTTTCCATTCTTGACCTTTCCCCCGCAGGACATCAACCGATGGCCTCCGCCGGCGGGCGTTACGTCATTGTCTTCAACGGCGAGATATACAATCACCTTGATCTACGCGATGCGTTAGGTGATGTGCCATGGCGCGGCCATTCAGACACAGAAACCCTGCTTGCCGCCTGCGAAGTCTGGGGCATCGAAAAAACGCTTACCCAGTGCGTGGGTATGTTCGCCTTCGCATTATGGGACCGACACATGCGAACGCTCACGCTCGCGCGCGACCGCCTGGGCGAGAAACCTCTTTACTACGGCTGGCAGCACGGCGTGTTCATATTCGCCTCCGAACTGAAGGCAATGCGCGCACACCCTGCTTTCGAGGGCGAGGTCGACCGTGACGTCCTGACGCTCTTTCTTCGTCACAACTACGTGCCTGCGCCGTATTCGATCTACAGGGGAATTTCCAAGCTGCCTCCGGGGACGTATTGCCAGATTGGCTTGGATTCTACTGCCGTGGTGATAAAGACCTACTGGTCGGCGCGGGCCGCAGCTGAGCAAGGACAGAAAAACCGTTTTGCCGGCAGTGATGAAGAGGCGCGGGAGGCGCTGGAGTCAGTACTTATGCAGAGCGTTCGCGGTCAGATGCTGGCTGACGTGCCGTTGGGTGCATTCCTATCCGGTGGGGTGGATTCCAGCACTGTCGTGGCGCTGATGCAAAAGCACTCCGCCCACCCCGTCAAGACCTTCACCATCGGCTTCGATGAGAAGGCTTATAACGAGGCCGAGCATGCGCATGCGGTGGCACGCCATCTCGGGACCGAACATACAGAGCTGTATGTCAAGTCGCAGGAGGCGCAGGCCGTGATACCTCTGCTGCCGGGGTTGTATGACGAGCCGTTCGCTGATTCCTCGCAGATCCCAACATACCTGGTTTCCCGGTTGGCCAGGGAGCATGTCACGGTCAGTCTATCCGGGGATGGCGGGGACGAGTTGTTCGGAGGATACAACCGCTATTTCTGGGCGCAAGAGATATGGCGACGGGTAGGCTGGCTGCCGCAAAGCGTCCGCGCTGGGATCGCCGGTGTGCTGACGAGTATGCCGCCGACTACGTGGAATTCAGCGTTCAAGCGGCTGGAACGCTTCTTGCCTGCAAACCTGCGCCATGCCAATCCCGGGGACAAGCTGCACAAGCTGGCGGATATCCTCGCCGTGCGGTGCCCGGAGGAGATCTACTGGGGGCTGGTGTCGCACTGGAAGCAGCCCACACAAGTGGTGAAGGGCGGGACCGAGCCCGCCACTGTTCTGACCGACGCCAACCAGTGGGCGGATGTACCCGATCTGACGCATCGCATGATGTATCTGGATACTGTGAGTTACCTGCCTGATGATATTCTGACCAAAGTGGACCGGGCCGCGATGGGGGTGTCGCTCGAAACACGCGTCCCTCTCCTGGATCACCGCGTTCTGGAATTCGCGTGGACGCTGCCCCTGTCGATGAAGGTGCGCGGAGGCCAAAGTAAATGGCTGTTGAGACAGGTGCTCTATCGGCATGTGCCGAAAGAGCTTATCGAGCGGCCCAAGATGGGCTTCGGCATCCCACTGGACGTGTGGCTGCGCGGCCCACTCAGGGCGTGGGCTGAAGGCTTGTTGAATCCGTCACGTTTGGAACGTGAGGGGTTTTTCCACGCCGCACCGATACAGCAGAAATGGCGTGAGCACTTGTCCGGCCGGCGCAACTGGTCGTATTACCTGTGGGATGTGCTGATGTTTCAGGCATGGCTTGAGGCGCGTGCATGAGTGCAAGTTTGCTCTACTTCGTCACCGAAGACTGGTATTTCTGCTCTCATCGTTTGCCGCTTGCCGTTGCTGCACGTGATGCCGGTTATGACGTGACGGTGGTTACGCGTGTGCGCGAGCATGGCGAGGCGATCCAGGCTGCGGGGCTTCATCTTGTACCGTTCGAGATTGCGCGCAGTGGCATGAACCCGCTGCGCGAACTGGCGACCCTGTGGCGCTTGATCGCGTTGTACCGGCGGCTACATCCTGATGTCGTGCATCATGTGGCGATGAAGCCCGTGCTGTATGGCAGCATCGCCGCATGCTTGACCGGGGTGCGGGGCGTGGTCAATGCGCTCGCCGGCATGGGATGGTTGTTTACCTCGGCGAGCGGCGGCGCACGCCTCATCAAGCGAGGAGTACGCTTGGCGATGGGGTGGCTGCTTTCGCGTGGCGTCACTTTGGTGCAGAACCCGGATGATGCTGAGTTGCTGGCCCGGCTGGGGGTTCCCCGCGGGAATATCCGGCGCATCGCTGGTTCAGGGGTCGATCTCGCGCGTTTTCATTATGCTGGGGAACCTGAAGGTGTCCCAGTGATTGTCCTGCCCGCGCGCCTGCTTTGGGACAAGGGGGTGGGCGAGTTTGTCGAGGCTGCACGCATACTCAAACTCAGAGGTGTAAACGCGCGCTTTGTGCTGGTGGGTGATCCGGACCCTGCCAATCCAGCTTCCGTTTCTGCTGCACAAGTTGCCGACTGGGTACGGGATGGCGCGGTGGAACACATGGGATGGGTGAGTGACATGCCGGCTGTTTTTGCGAACGCCCACATCGTGTGTTTGCCGTCGTACCGGGAAGGCCTGCCCAAGGCCCTGATCGAAGCAGCCGCAGTTGGACGCCCCATCGTGACGACTGACGTGCCTGGCTGCCGCGAGGTAGTCGACGACGGAGTGCATGGCTTGTGCATTGCGCCGCGTGATGCAGATGCTCTGGCGGCTGCACTGGCAAAGCTCATTGCTGACCCCGCGCTCCGCACACGCATGGGCGTGGCGGCGCGAAAACGTGCCGAGATGGAATTTGGCCTTGAAGGGGTCGTAGCGCAAACGCTCGCGCTATACAAAGAGCTTGCCCCATGAGGATACTGATCACTGGCGCAAACGGCTTTGTCGGAGAGGCGCTTTGCGCTCGCCTCGCGGGAGTGGGGCATTCTGTGCAGGCGGCCGTTCGAACATCCTCCGGGTTATCCGATGAGACAGTCGTCGGCTCTATTGACGACGTGACCGACTGGAAGCACATCGTCTCAGGCTGCGGCGCCGTCGTACACCTCGCCGCTCGCGTCCACGTGATGCACGACTCGGCAGAGGATCCGCTGGCGCTCTACCGCGTGACCAACACCGAAGCCACGCTTAACCTCGCGCGCCAAGCGGCGCAGGCCGGCGTGAAGCGCTTTGTTTTCATCAGCACCATCAAAGTCAACGGCGAGGGACGCGATGCGCCGTATCGCGAAACCGATACGCCGGCCCCTGAGGATGCCTATGCGATTTCCAAATGGGAAGCCGAACAGGGCCTCCTGCGAATCGCGGAGGAAACCGAGCTGGAAGTCGTCATCCTGCGCCCGCCGCTGGTCTATGGGCCGGGGGTGAAAGCGAATTTCCTGCGCTTGATGCAAGGGGTTCAAAAGGGCTGGCCGCTGCCGCTGGGGGCGATCCGCAACAAGCGCAGCCTTCTGTATCTGGGCAATTTCGTCGACGCGATCCGGGTCTGTGTCGAACATCCGGCCGCGGCGGGGCAGACATTCCTGCTGGACGATGGACAGGCGGTTTCGACGCCGGAATTGATCCATGCCGTAGCACGGGCAATGGATCGGCCGGCGCGCATGATTTCGGTGCCAATGGGCGTGCTCCAACTCGCGGGCGCGCTGCTGGGAAAGCGCGCCGCCGTGGCGCGGCTGACCGGCTCGCTATGGGTGGACAGTTCGCTTATCCGCACGCGCCTGGGCTGGATGCCACCGTATTCGATGGATGCCGGGCTGGCGGCAACCGTGGCTTCTTCAAAGTGAACGCGTTTGCTGTCATCTCCGCCTTTGTCATCAGCTGGCTGGCACTAGCCTGGCTGCTGCGGCGCGGCCGCCTGCCGATGGACCATCCCAACGAACGTTCGCTGCATGCGACGCCGACGCCGCGCATCGGCGGTCTGGGCATCCTGGCCGGGGTCGGAGTGGCCAGTCTGGGGCTGGCGGACGCGGCGCTATTCCCCGTGATGCTGGCCGCGTTTGCGTTGGCCGCATTGTCGCTGCTGGACGATCTGCGCGGCTTGCCGGTGGCGCTGCGCTTCCTGGCGCATTTTGTTGCGGCGGCAGCGTGCCTGCTGGCGATAGGATTGAGCGGCTGGGCGCTGGTCGGCGCGACGCTGGTCGTGGTCTGGGTGACCAACCTTTTTAATTTCATGGATGGCTCGGACGGGCTGGCGGGCGGCATGGCCGCCATCGGGTTTGGCGCGCTGGCGCTGGCGGCAATGTGGGGCGGTGCGCCGGGTCTGGCTGCATTTTGTGCGGCGATTGCAGCCGCGGCGCTGGCCTTCCTGCGCTTCAACTTTCCGCCTGCGCGGGTATTCATGGGCGATGCGGGATCGATCCCGCTGGGATTTCTGGCGGCTACGCTCGGCATCCTGGGCGCCCTGCAGGGGGTGTGGCCGTGGCTGTTTCCGCTGCTGGTGTTTTCGCCGTTTATCGTGGATGCGAGCGTGACGCTGGGACGACGCGCGCTGAGTGGCGAAAAAATCTGGCAGGCGCATCGGTCCCACTACTATCAGCGCGTGGTATTGCTGGGCGCGTCGCATCGCCAGCTGGCGATGGCCGCCTATGCGCTGATGCTGATGATGGCGGCGCTGGCCTTCGCGCTCCTGGTTTTTCCACAACACCGTGTTTGGCTGCTTATACTGTCGGCCGCGCCCTATATAGTGATTTTTACCGCCATCGATTTTCGCTGGCAGCGATCCCGCAATGAACCTTAATCCCCGCACCCTCGCCATCATCCTGCACGACATTCTGGCGGCGGCTTTCGCCTGGCTGGCGGCCTACTGGCTGCGCTTCAATCTGGCGGTGCCGCCCGGATACATGGCGGCGGCGCTGTCCACGCTGGTGTGGGTGGTGCCGCTGCAGGCTGTGGTGTTCTGGCGCTTCGGCTTGTATCGCGGCATCTGGCGCTTCGCCAGCCTGCCCGATCTCAAGCGCATCGTGATTGCCGTCTGGCTGGCAGCGCTGCTGGTTCCTCTGGTGCTGGTGCTGTTTCGCGTCAGCGCGGTGGTGCCGCGTTCGGTGCTTATCCTCGATCCCTTGTTATTGGTGATATTGATGGGCGGCAGCCGGCTGGCCTACCGCGCCTGGAAGGAACACCGTTTGGCCAGCGTGCTGCACCCAGCCAGCAAGCCGGTGCTGGTGGCGGGTGCCGGCTCGGCTGCCGACTTTCTGCTGCGCGAACTGGCCCGTAATCCGGCCGGTTTCCACGTAGTGGGTCTGCTGGATGACAGCCGTGACAAGCGGGGGCGGTTGGTGCAGGGGATTTCGGTGCTGGGGGCGCTGGATGATACGGCAGCGGTGGCAAAGAAAATGGGCGTCGACGATATCGTGCTGGCGCTGCCGTCCGCCGCGCACGAGGTGCGCAGGCGGATCACCCAGGCCTGTGCCGATGCCGGGCTGAATGTGCTGACGATTCCGTCGCTGGAAGACCTGGTGGCGGGGCGGGTGTCGGTAGCCAGCCTGCGTCGGGTCGAGCTCGACGACCTGCTCGGGCGCGACCCGGTCCAGCTCGACGACAGCGGCCTGCACCAACTGCTAACCGGCCAGGTGGTGATGGTGACCGGCGCGGGCGGATCGATCGGCTCGGAGCTGTGCCGCCAGATTGCGCGCTATGCGCCGGCGAAGCTGGTGCTGTTCGAGCAATCGGAACTGGCGCTCTATGCGATGGAGCAGGAGCTGCCGCAGCGTTACCCCAATATGCAGATCGTGCCGGTGATCGGCGACGCCAAAAACGCCGCCTGGGTGAATCAGGTCATGGCGGCGCAACGCCCGGGCGTGGTGTTCCATGCCGCCGCCTACAAGCACGTACCACTGATGGAAAACGCCAATGCGTGGGAAGCGGTGCGCAACAACGTGCTGGGCACGCAGGTGGTCGCCGCCGCCTCCCAGGCAAACGGGGTGGCCAAATTCGTGATGATTTCCACCGACAAGGCGGTCAACCCGACCAACGTGATGGGCGCAACCAAGCGGCTCGCCGAAATGACGTGCCAGGCGATGCAGCAAGCGAGCGGCACCCGCTTCGTGTCGGTGCGCTTCGGCAATGTGCTCGGCTCATCCGGCAGCGTGATTCCCAAGTTCCAGAAACAGATCGAGGCGGGCGGACCGGTGACGGTGACGCACCCCGACATCACGCGCTATTTCATGTCGATCCCCGAGGCCGCGCAGCTGGTGCTGCAGGCCGGCCTGATGGGCGAGGGCGGCGAGATTTTCGTGCTCGACATGGGCGAGCCGGTGAAGATCGCCGAGCTGGCCAAACTGATGATTCGTCTGTCGGGCGCGGATGCGGATCGCATCCGCATCGACTATACCGGGCTGCGCCCCGGCGAAAAGCTGTACGAAGAACTGCTGGCCGACGACGAATCCACGCTGCCCACCCCGCATCCCAAGCTTCGGGTGGCCCAGGCGCGCGCAGCCGACGCCGCCTGGCTTGCCGCGTGCATGGCCTGGCTCGATGGAAATGGCCTGCATGACGAAGCAACGGTCAAGCGTCAACTGAAAGCCTGGGTGCCGGAGTACCAGCCCGAGTCGGGGATGTCATGACCACGGCGCGCCTGCGCGTGAAGGTGCTCAGCACGCTGCCGGACGCAATCTGGCGTCATCAGTTTCCGCATGACGTACCCGTGTGGGGGGCGTGCGAATTCCTTTTTGAGCGGGATGCGCGCGACTATGACTGGCTGCTGATATACGACGACCTGCCGGCGCGCGCGGGCGAGCCGAAGAAAACCACGCAGGAAGCGCTGGCCTGCCCGCGCGCGCATACCCTGCTGGTGACCACCGAACCCTCGTCTGTGAAGATCTACGGCGACAGCTACACCCGCCAGTTTGGCGCAGTGCTCACCAGCCAGCCGGCATGGGCGCTGCCGCATCCGCAGCGGATTCATGCGCAGCCCGCGCTGCAGTGGTTTTATGGCGTCGGCAGCCGCGAGGTCGTGCCGTTCGACCGCATGCTCGCACAGTCCCCCGCTGCCAAAAGTCGTGATGTTTCGATGGTGTATTCGCCGAAGGCGATGCGCCATACCCTGCATTACCGGCGTGCCCGTTTCATGCGCTGGCTGGTCGACCACATGCCAGAGCTCGACACCTTCGGCCGTGAAACGCCGCGCGCACTCGACGACAAGGCCGATTGCCTGCGGGACTACCGCTACCACGTCGCCATCGAGAACTTCGTCGGCGCGCATCACTGGACCGAAAAACTCGCCGACCCGTTTCTGGGCCTGGCGCTGCCGTTCTATTACGGCTGCCCAAATGCGGCAGAGTATTTCCCCGAGGATAGCTTCATCCGCATCGACATCCGCGACCCCGCCGGCGCGCTCGACATCATCCGCACGGCAATCGCCAACAACGAATACGAAAAGCGCCTGCCGGCATTGATCGAAGCACGGCGGCGGGTGATGTTCGACTACAACCTGTTTGCCGTGGCCGCGCGTGAAATCGCCCGGCTGCATCGGGCCGATGCGCACCCCGAAGCCGGGGCCGTGCTGCTGTCGCGCCGCGCCATGCGGCGGTCGAGCCCGATGGTGGCGCTGCGCGATCTGGTTGGAAAGTTGCGCGGGCGGGTGCGGCACCTGTCTGCCGCGATCAGCGGGCGGTCCTGACGGGCGACTGCGCCAGTTCCGCGTACAGCCCCAGCGTCTGGTCGAGCATCGCCTGCAGCGGAAAAAATGCCCCGGCCGGAACCGGTTCCGGCTGCTGCAAAAGTTGCGCGATGCGCTGGCAGGCGTCGTCGATGCGGCCGAGCGGTAACAGCCCTGCAGGATAAATGGTCCGCAGAATTTCGCCGACGCCGCCGTGGCCGTATCCTGCGGTCGGTACCCCCAGTCGCAGCGCCTCCAGCGTAGTGCGGCCGAACGACTCGGGCTGGGTGGACAGCGACAGCACCAGGCTGGACATCGCCAGAATGTTTTTCAGGTCGTCGCGCTGGCCGGTAAAGCTGATATCGGCCGCCATCCCCATGCTGCGCACGCGATAGCGCAGCTTTTGCAGATAGCGCTGCTTGGACGCCGTTGCGCCGCCGACGATCAGGCCGTGCACCGGCAGCCCGCGCCGCTTCAACCGCGCAATCAGTTCGATGAAATCCTCGTGGCCCTTGAGCCGGGTGATGCGGCCGGGCAGGGTCAGCAGCAGCGTGTCCGCGGCCTGCGGAAACTGGGCAAAGAAAGCCTCTTGCCACACCGGGTCGGGTTTCCAGCCGTACGGATACGCCTGCTCGTCGACGCCGCGGTGGATGACCTGGATGCGGTCCGCCGGCGTGTCGGGATATTCGCGCAGGATGTAATCGCGCACGGTGTTGGACACCGCGATCACCCGTTCGCCCTGCGTCATGATGCGGCTGTAGCGGTTGACCCCGTACATGCCGTGCACCGTGGTGACAAAACGCGGCCGCGTGGCCGGGTTCATGCGGCGCCAGGCCAGCCAGGCGATCCATGCCGGCACGCGCGAACGCGCATGGACGATGTCGACCTTCTGCTCCAGCAGAAATTTGCGCAGCTTGCCGACCAGCCTCAGTGTGCTGAACGATTTTGTGCCGATCGGCCAGGTATGGTGTTCTGCGCCGCACTGGTCCAGCGGCGCAACCAGCCGTCCGCCCGCCGACATAACCAGCGCGCGGTGGCCATGCTCGACCAGGGCCTGCGCCACTTCGAGGGTGCCGCGTTCGACCCCACCCGATTCCAGCGCGGGCACCAGTTGCAGGACGGTCAGTTTTTTGTTTTCAGTCATGCGTTTTGATTTTCAGCCATTCAAGAATCCAGACCGCACAGCGGTCCGCCTCGGCCAGCGGCTGCAGGTTGGGGTGCAGCGCGCCATGGGCGCACCAGCTGACGAAGCGGGTGATGCGCTGCGCCTCGGCGAGTTCGGAAATCGCCCAGCCGACGCGGCTTTTCGGGTTGACCGGCAGATCGAACACGCCGACCTCGGCGCCTGCGGTCAAGGCTTCGTACACCATCGAGGCGCTGTCGGGCGTCACCCACGCCGTGCCGCAGCGGGTCAGCTGCGCGGGCAGCCACTCGGGCGAGGTGGCGGTGTGGGGCGTTACGCTCAGGTTGGGGAAGGGCGGCAACGCCTCCAGAAAATCCGCCGGTGTACGGCGCGAGGTGGTCAGCGTCCACTGCGTGTCGGGCGTGCGCGCGAGGATGCTCTTGATCTGCAACTGGATCGCATCGCTGTCCCAGTCGAAATGCCTGGACGCGCCCCCGATCAGGATCAGGCCGTGGCCGCGATCGCGGGCCGCCGCCGGACGGATGCGGTTCAAGGCCCCCTCGGTCACCAGCGTATGCGCATCCCCCGCGAGACCATCGTGACGCGGCACCATGCACAAGTCGAAGCAGCGCCGCGGCAGGCTCGGTTTCATAAGCACCACCGCGCGCCCACCGCGTGCGCGCCGTGCGGCCAGCAGCGTCAGGTGGGTGGCGTGGCCCGCGCCCACGATCAGGTCGGGCGCGGGTAGAACGGGTCCGGGAAAGCGTTTCAACAGCAGCGCCAGCAGGACGCGCCAGGCCGGCAGCGCGGGCAGGGTGTGAATCGTGGTGGGCGTAGCGCGCGCCAGCGCCTCGGCCAGGCCGAGCGACTGGTTGAGATGGCCCGGCTTGCCGTCGCTGACGACCCAGACGACCCGCGAGGCGGCACGGCCGGACCCGGGCATGGGCGCGTCCGGCATCATCCGGGCGGCAGCCGCGTTGCAATGCGGTCGTCACGATGGCGGGCACTGAATCGTACCGGGCCTTGAGCGGCTGCCGCTGGGGGAAATATGCGTGTCATGGTCGCGCAGCTTGGTAGGTGGAGTCTGGGGTGTAAATCGTCCTGTCCTACCAGGCCGGGCACCGCCAGCCTGCATTGTGCCATCAAGCGTGGTGCCATCCGCGTTCCAGCGCGGCCTGCCAGCGGTAGGGTGCGGGGTCGAGAGAGGGTGTCCTGCCTTCTATCAGATCGGCTAGCAGTTCCGCCGAGGCGGGCGCCATCGTCACGCCATACCGGTAATGGCCGGTGTTGACGAACACATTGTCGAAATCGGGATGGCGGTCGATGACCGGGATATTGTCCGGCGACCCCGGACGCAGCCCGGCCCAGTGCTGCATCGGCTGGATCGCCGCCAGCGCGGGCAGCAGTGCAGCCGCGTCGGCATGCAGACGCTGGCGCGTGGCGGCGTCGGTTGACTTGTCGAAGCCGGCGTCCTCCAGCGTGCTGCCCGCCAGCACATGGCCGTCCCGGCGCGGGATCAGATACAGCCCGTCGCAGTACAGAATCGTCTCGAGCACGCCTGGCGCCAGCTTGAACAACAGCATCTGGCCGCGAACCGGGCGAATGTTCGGCACGGGCGCCAGCCCAGCCAGCCCCGTCCCCGACCAGGCGCCGCTTGCCAGCACCACCTGATCCGCCGGCAAGGTGCCGGTTGCCGTCTGCACCGCCGTCACCCGGCCGCCTTGCGCCCGCACGCCGGTGGCCGGGCAGTGTTCGTGGATCGTGCCGCCGTGTTGCACCACCGCCGCACGCAGCGCCGCAACCAGCCGCGGGTTGCGCACCTGCGCCACCCCGGGCAGCCAGACCGGTGCGCGGGCCGACAGGCTGGGCGGCAGCGACACGGTTTGAGGACATCCCCGTTGCGCCGCCATGCCATGCGCCGCACACCATGCAAGCGCCGGGTCCGGCGCGACAACATCCAGTGCCAGCATCCCGCAGCGCCAGAATTCGGCATCGCGCCCCGCGTGCCTCTCGATGTCCGCCACCCAGTCCGCATAGCCCGCCATCGAGCGCAAGGCCAGTGTGGCAACCGCCTCGTCATACTCCCACGGCAACAGCGGCGAAAGAATTCCGCCGCCCGCCCAGGAGGATTCGCCGCCCGCCGTGCCCGTTTCAAGCACCGTGACCCGGTGGCCGCGCTGCAATAGGGCCAGCGCAGCGCTCAAGCCGGAGACGCCCGCGCCGATAATGAAAACGTCTTCCATCAATAGAATTGGTCCGAAAACACCACTCGTTCCCGCAAATGGGCCACCCGTCGACTGACGCTGGCCGACGCGGACCCAATGAATTAAGTTGAAATCCGGCAACCAATCATGAACACCATGCAAACCAGACCTGCGGGCTTCACTCTGATCGAACTCATGGTCACCTTGTCGGTGCTCGCTATTTTATTGACTATTGGCATACCGAGTCTGCAAATGTTTATACAGAATTCAAGGCTGCAATCGCAATCCGCCTCGCTGATGGGTGATTTGAATTACGCGCGCGCCGAAGCAGTCCGACTGGGCAGCCCGGTTGCCGTGTGCGCAAGTGCGAACGGCGCCACGTGTTCCGGCGCTCTGACCTGGGAAACGGGCTGGATCGTGTTCAACGACAGGAACAGCAACGGCGTAGTCGATGCGGCCGAATTGCCTATCCTGCGCGCCGCGCCCGCGCTGGGCGGCGGCAATACCATGCGCACTGCTGCGATCCCGCTGGTACGCTTCAACGCGCAGGGTTATAGCAGCGGTTTCGCCGACACATTCAGGGTGTGCGACGTTCGTGGACTGGGGAGTGCGCGCGGCGTAGTCCTGAGTTTTCAGGGCCGGGTAAGAAACGGTGCTCCGGTGGTATGCCCATGAAGACGAACAGACAAAACGGTTTTTCGATGATCGAAGTGCTGGTCACCATGGTGATCCTGGCGATCGGCCTTTTGGGCGTGGCGGGGCTGCAGATCGCCAGCGTGCGCAATACCCAGGTCGCTGCCCAGCGTTCGATCGCCACCCAACAGGCCTACGATATCGCCGAGCGCATGCGCGCCAACATGGGTGCTTTTGCCAATGGCGTGCCGGTGCCGGGGTCAGGCGCCGCAGGTGGCGCCTACGACAACCTGGGCCCCAATATTCCTGCCGCGCCGGCCTGCGCGCCCAATTGCACTCCGGCACAGCAGGCCGTGATCGATCACGCCGCGTGGAACACGGCCAACGGCCGTGTGCTGACTGGCGGCAGCGGTACGGTCGTGGGCAATCTCGCGAACGGCTTTACGGTTACTCTCAACTGGACCGAAGCGAGCGAAGCCGGCCCGATTCCACAAGCTTTTGCCACCGTGGTGCACCCATGAAATCCACCTACTCTCAACTCATCGCAAGGCCGCGCTTGCAGGGCGGTTTCTCGCTGGTCGAACTCATGGTCGCCGCTGCGATCGGCCTGCTGCTGGTTGCGGTGATCGGTAACGTGTATCTGGCCGGTCGCCAGTCCTTTCGCGACCAGGACGAAGCAAGTCGGCTTCAGGAAAGCGGCCGCTTCGTTCTCAACATTGTGTCGCGCGCGCTGCACGATACAGGGGGTACCGATTTCGGTCCCGCCAATACCGCCGGCGTTCCGCCAATCTACCTGCCCGGCAGCGCGGATTTTCCCATCATCCCCGCCGGCGCCGTGGCGCTGGACGCGACCGATGGACCCGGCCCCGACACGATCACCGTGCGCTATCTGAGTGGCACAGCGGGCGAGCGGGACTGCCTGGGCAATAACATCCACAACCCCGCCTTACCTCCCGGTGCTGTTGTTAATCCGCCCGTGCTGGTCACACAGACACTCGCGCTCAATGGCACCGACCTGCGCTGCACGGTCACTCTCGGAGCGGGCGCAGCGCAAACCCAGCCACTGGCATCCGAGATCGAGGATTTCCAGATACTGCTGGGCATCGACAATATCGACCCCGCCACCAACGCCGTCGACGGATTCGTCGACGAATATGTCGCCCCCAGTGCAGCCAATGCCATTATCAGCCGCTCGGTCAGCGTGTGTATCCTGGCGCGCACTGCCGACGGCATGGCCCCGGCGGCCCAACAATACGTCGATTGCAACGGTGTGGTTGTCAACGCTGGCGACCGCCGTATCCGGCGCGCCTTCACCACGGTGATCAGTTTGAGGAATCGTCTCGGATGAATGCCCTTCACACATCGTCCGCTCGCCTCCAACGTGGCTTCAGCCTCATCGTCGGCCTGATCTTTCTGGTTGCGATCACGCTGCTGGGCGTCATCGCGATGAAAAACACCCTCCTTCAGGAACGCATGGCAGGCGGCTTGCGCGACCGCAGCCTGGCTTTTCAGGCGGCCGAAGCCGCGTTGCGCGACGCCAAGCTTGATTTGCTCAACATGCGGGCGGGCGGGATCGTGTGCGCTCCGGCAAATAACTGTCACCCCATGAACCCCATCGTGCACGAAAGCGGTTTTGATCCGGTGTGTACCCTCGGCCGGTGTTTCGACGACCCGGGTGACGGCTGGGGCTATGGCGGTGTCGCCGGCCAGGCTGCTTGGGACGCGTTTCCCCTCAATGCGGGGCCCAGTGTTCAATATGGCTTTTACACCGGTTCGCCTCCCATCGGCGGGGTTGCCGCACCGCCGCGCTATCTGATCGAAGTCTTTCTCGATGTGGATGGCATTGGCGATAAAAAGGCCTATTACCGCATTACCGCGCGTGCAGTCGGCGCTAACCTCAATACCGCTGTGGTCCTTCAGGAGGTGTTCGCACCATGAAAACGTCCCCGTCCGACATGTCGCGCCGTACGCGCCGCCAGTCCGCCATCGCCGCCGCGCTTGTCCTGTCGATGCTGCATGGCCAGGTGGTCGCCGCCGCACTCTCGCTTCCCACCGTGCCGGTCTTTCTCGGCACCACCGTGCCGCCCAACCTGATGTTCGTGCTCGACGATTCGGGGTCGATGTTCTGGTCCTGGCTGCCGGACAGCAGTGTCAATTTCAGAAGCACCAACAACTTCCGTTTTTCCACGGCGGCGGGCGCTGTTGTGGTCGACGACATCAATGATTATCCGAACTACGCTACTACCATCGGTCCGAACGGCAGCAGTCGATACGGGCTATTCACCGCACAATGCAACGGTGCGTACTTCAATCCTAATGTCACCTATACGCCGCCGGTGGATGCCAACGGCGTGCAGCTTCCCGATGCAAGCTATACAGGCGCCTGGTTCGACGGGATGCGCCCGGGGCTGGGTACGCTTAATCTGAGCAACAACCTCCGCATTCGCAATGGATTCAACGGAGGTTTCTACTATCAATACACCGGAGCCCAAGCCGCCTTGAGCTTCCAGTTCGTTGGTGGCAACGTACAAACGGGAACGACGTTCTATCAAGAATGCAACAGCACGATTGGCAACAACCCGGGCGCGGGGGTGTTTACCTTCGTGGATGTGAGCGGTCAGCCCGCCGCCGTGCAGACCAACTACGCCAACTGGTTCAGCTATTACCGGACCCGGATGTTGGCGATGAAAAGTGCGGCGGGCCGCGCCTTCGCGGGTGTGAACGACAGCTTCCGCGTCGGTTTCATGACCATTAATACCACCAATAACGCCAGCCTAGAGAACATCGCGCCATTTACCCCCGCGAACAAGGCGGCTTGGTACAACCGCTTCTACAACATTTATCAGCGGGGGTCCGGCACGCCGCTGCGCACCGCGCTGGATCGCGCGGGACAGCTGTATCAGAACGGCACTATGGCGGGCATCAGCGGCGAAACCGATCCGGTCACCCACGAATGCCAGAAAAATTTCACGCTGCTATCCACCGACGGCAAGTGGAACGACTCCCATACGGCTACAGGCAACCGTGATGCCACCGTTCCCGCACTGCCCGTGGCTGTGACCGGATTGACGGCGGGGCAGCCCTGGCCGTTCCCGATCCGCGAGGGCACGGCCGCGGCGAGTAACACCCTGGCCGATATTGCATTGCGCTACTGGGCCACGGATTTGCGGACCGGGATGGCCAACAACGTGCCGGCCGATCCGGCCGACCCGGCCAGCTGGCAGCACATGACGACCTACACCCTGGGATTTGGCGTGAAAGGCACGCTGGATTATCCCGGCGCCCTGCCGGGACTGACCTCGGGCGCGACGCGCTGGCCTGCGCCGGCCGGCAATGACGACACGACCGTAGACGATCTCTGGCATGCTGGCATCAACGGCTTCGGCGGCTATCTGTCGGCGCAGGACCCTAACCAGCTGGTGACGTCTCTGCAAGACATGCTGAACGATCTGGCGTCGCGTGTGACCTCTTCGTCGTCCGTGGCTGCGAACACCACGCAGCTCAATACCGGGGCGCGTATCTATCGGGCACGATTCGACAGCGGCGACTGGAGCGGTCAGTTGCAGTCCTTCAAACTCGATTCGCTTGGCGCGATTTCGAGCACCTTTGAGTGGGACGCGGGCGCCAAACTGGCCCTGCAGGCGGGCAGCAACAGCGACAGCCGCGCGATACTTACCTGGAACAATGGGGGGGTGCCCTTCCAGTGGGCGAGTTTGTCGGCAGCGCAGCAGACCGACCTGCGCACGCCGCCGGCTGGCGGTGCGCCGGATGCGGCTGCGGTGGGGCAGCAGCGGCTGGAATTCCTGCGTGGCTGGTCGGCCAACGAGGGAACCGGTGCCACGCAGTTCAGGGTGCGCGGCGGCAAGCTGTTGGGCGACATCATCGACTCAAGCCCGGTTTATGTCGGTCCGCCGCTGGCCGGCTACTCCGATGCCCAGCAGCCGGGCTATCTGGCGTATCGTCAGGCCAATGCCAATCGCACGCCCGTGATTTATGTCGGAGCCAACGACGGCATGCTGCATGGCTTCGACGCCACTTCGACCTTCAATGGGGCCGGTGTGTCGGTGCCCACCGCCACATCGGGTAACGAGGTGCTTGCCTACGTGCCGGGGCGTGTGTTCCATAAACTCAGCAAGCTCACCAGCAAAACCTACAATTCTGCGCACCAGTTCTATGTGAACAGCAGCCCCATGGTGGGCGATGCGGACCTGTCGAATGGCTCGGGGACGGACTGGCGCACGGTGCTGGTCGGTGGGCTGGCGCACGGCGGCCAGGCCTTTTTTGCGCTTGACGTGACCAACCCTGGCGCGTTCTCGGAAGGCAATGCAGCTTCGCTCGCAATGTGGGAATTCACCGACGCGGATGACGCCGATCTGGGCTATACCTTCAACCAGCCTGCGGTCGACACGCTGCGCAGTGTGGCAGCACAGATCGTGCGCATGAACGACGGAAAATGGGCGGCCATTGTCGGCAACGGTTACAACAATACCGAGGCGGACGGCAATGCCAGCGCCACCGGCCATGCCGTACTGTACATTCTGTATCTGAATGGCCCGACAGGTGGTACGTGGACGCAGGGGACGGATTACATCAAGCTCACGACCGGCAGCGGCACCCCGGGCTCTCCCAACGGCCTGTCCACCCCGCGTCCGTTCGATGAAAATGGCGACGGCAAGGTAGACAGCATCTATGCCGGCGACCTCAACGGCAATCTGTGGAAATTTGACGTGTCGGGCGCGACATCTTCCACCTGGGCGGTCGGAAATACCGGGCTGCCGGTGTTTACCGCGGTGCGTGGCGGTGTGCCGCAACCGATCACCTCGACCCCCGTCGTGTTGAAACACCCGCTGGGTGGCAATTTCATCACGTTCGGCACGGGCAAGTTCATCGAAACGGCCGATGCGGCCGGCCCCTTTACCACGCAGTCGCTGTATGGCGTACGCGACAATCCGCCCGGCGGCACGGTCGCGCTCGGCAGCCTGGTGCAGCAAACCGTTACGGATACGGTGCAGGGCCTTCAGCCAGACCCGGCCAACCCGGGTCAGTTCCTCGCCAGTGGCATTACGTTCCGTACCGGGAGCAGTAACCCGGTCGATTACACCGCTGGCGACAAGGGCTGGTACATGGACTTGCCGGCCACCGGCGAAACCGTGCCGTTCAATCCCTTGGCCGCCGGTGGACAGGTGATATACAACACGGTGATTCCGAGCACCAACCCGTGCGAATTCGGGGGGGACAGCTTCATCATGGCGCTGAATCCCTTCACCGGCGCTGCTTCGACATTTGGCAGCTTCGACACCGACAATGACGGCAATTTTTCGGGGTCTCAGTTGATGATAAACGGCTCGGGCACTCAGGTGGCAGGGTCACCGATCGGCGTGCAGAGCACGGTGGGGATTACGCCGACGCCCAACGTGATAGGTGCGCCTGGCGGCGGGAGTGGATCGCCCGGATCGGGCGCACCGAGCGCATCTTTCGGCGGGACGGGCGTAGGTGGCACAACCGGCTTAATCGCAGGAACACCTTCACCCTACTACTCCACAGTATATTCGGCCGGATCGGGCAGCCCTGGTTTGAACTTGCTTCAACTCAACGGATCAGGGGGCACTACCCAAGTGCAAATGACCACCCTGAAGAATGTCCGCGGTCGCATCTTGTGGAAGGAGATCCTGCAATGAAAATATCAGGCATGTTGTTGGTCGGGCTGTTGAGCCTGACTGCTGCCGGCGCGCAGGCGCAGTTTGTGGGTAGCGATGCGTTCACCGTGCCCAAACTGGCAGGTACGTTTCAGAGCTACGACACATCCAGCCGGGTGGTGCGCATCAGCGATATCGAGTATGCCGTGGCGCCCAATATGGCAAGCCGCCATCAGAGCCGCCTGCGCGATCTGCGCGCGGGCCGGCAGGTGGTGTTCAGCGTATCTGGCTACGACCCGAAAGGGCGCGACATTATCACGGAGATCACGGCGGAATGAGCGCGAACCGGAGAACCAGCCTGGGCATGACCCTGATCGAGCTGATGATCGTCGTGGCGATCATCGGAATTCTGGCCTCGATCGCCTACCCGTCGTATCAGGAACACGTGCGCAAGGGACAACGCGCTGAAGCGCGAGCACAGCTGATGGAGGCGGCTCAGTTCATGGAGCGGACATTCACTGTGACGAACAATTACACGGTGGCGGCCCAAGGTGGGGCTATTGCACTGCCTGGTGCGCTGGCTCAGTCACCCAAGCCGCCCCAGGCTGCTGTGTACAACATCAATCTCGCGACGACGCTGGCAACCTATACATTGACAGCTGTGCCGGCTGGGGGGGGAATGATGGCTGGCGATCGGTGTGGAAATCTCGTGATAGATCAGACCGGGTTGCAGGGCGCCAATGGTCAAACAAACACGCCCTTGGTGGCAGAGTGCTGGGGTCGCTAAAATTCAGACCAGCCGGCGGTTAGGCAAAGGAGTCAAAGAGAACGCTACCCTTTAACAAGCCGAACCGGGCCCCTTCTTTTCACGCTAAACCTTTTGGCAGCGGAAATCCGACCTTCTCCTGTACCCCATCCAGATCGGCCACTGAGCCAATGCCCAGTTGATCTAATCGGTCAATAACAGCGCGTACCAGAATCTCAGGGGCTGACGCGCCAGCGGTCACACCGACGCGCCGTTTGCCCGCAACCCATTGCGGGTCGATTTCTCCAGCGTTGTCCACCATATATGCCGGCACGCCCAGATTCGCGGCCACCTCGCGCAGCCGATTGGAATTCGAACTCGTCGGCGACCCCACCACAATCACCACGTCGCACTGCGGCGCCAGCGCCTTGACCGCATCCTGACGGTTTTGCGTGGCGTAGCAGATGTCGTCCTTTTTCGGCCCGACAATGGCCGGGAAGCGCGCGCGCAAAGCGTCGACCACGCGGGCGGCGTCGTCTACCGACAGCGTGGTCTGGGTGACGTAGGCAAGTTTGTCGGGGTCGATGACCTGCAGGCGGGCGATGTCTTCGGGCGTCTCGACCAGGTACATGCCGCCTTTCGATTGCCCCAGCGTGCCTTCGACTTCGGGGTGGCCCTTGTGGCCGATCATCACGATTTCATAACCCTTGTCGCGCAGTTTGCTGACCTCGACGTGCACCTTGGTGACCAGCGGGCAGGTGGCGTCGAACACGTTGAGTCCGCGTGACGCGGCTTCGGCGCGCACTGCCTGCGAAACACCGTGGGCGCTGAAGATGACCGTGGCACCGGCCGGCACCTCGTCGAGCTCATCGACGAAGATCGCGCCCTTGGACTTGAGGTCGTTGACGACGTAGGTGTTGTGGACGACTTCGTGGCGCACGTAGATTGGTGCGCCGAATTTTTCCAGCGCGCGCTCGACGATGGCAATGGCGCGGTCGACGCCGGCGCAGAAGCCGCGGGGATTGGCAAGCAGGATGGTCGGTGTCATGGGCGTTCCAGTGTCACAGGATGCGGACGATTTCCACTTCGAATTCGATGCACAGATCGGCGAGCGGATGGTTGAAGTCGACCTTCACGCTGTCGTCGCCGATTTCCAGGATGTGCCCGGCCAGCGTCTGGCCGTTGGGCATCGCAAATTCGACCAACTGGTCGACCGCGAATTCCATATCGGCCGGCAGGTCGGTTTTCGGCAGTGCTTGCACCAGATCGGGCTGGCTGACACCGAAGGCCTGCTCGGGATCGAGCAGAAACACATGGCGTTCGCCAGGGACGATGTCGATCAGCCATTGCTCCAGCATCGGCGCCAGCGTGCCGTCGCCGAGCGTAATCGTTTCCGGTTCGACATCGTCGAAATTGGAAATGAGGTCGTCGCCCCCGCGCGGCCGAAGTGCGTAGCGGAGCTGGACGGTATCGCCGGGAGACACAGTCTGCGCGGTCATGTTTTTTCCTGCGCGGGCTTGTCCCCGTTCGTGGCAGGCTTGCTGCGCAGGCTGTCCCAGATCAACAGGGCGGCGCCGATGCTGATGGCGGTGTCGGCCACGTTGAACGCCGGCCAGGCGAAGCTCTCGTAGTGGAAATACAGAAAGTCCACCACATAGCCCAGCACCACGCGGTCGATCACGTTGCCGAGCGCGCCGCCGAGTACCAGCGCCAGCGAAAACGCGAGGCGCGTTTCGTTTGCGTGGCGTTTCAGCAGGCGCACGATGATCACGGTGGCGACGATGCCGACGGCAATGAAGAACCAGCGTTGCCAGCCGCCCGCATCAGCGAGAAAGCTGAATGCCGCGCCGGTGTTGTGCACGCGCACCAGCGAAAAGAAGGGCAGCACCGGGATGAATTCCTGGTAGTCGAGCGTAGCCGACACCCACCATTTGGTCAGATGGTCGGCGACGATGATGGCGAACGCGAGGCCCAACCATTTGCGCAAGGCGGGATCGAGGGATTTAAGCATGGCTGCGCACCTCACCGTCACCATGGAGATTGCTCACACAGCGCCCGCACAGGCCAGGATGCTCGGCATGCGTATCGACGTCGTCGCGGTAGTGCCAGCAGCGATCGCATTTCTTCGCTGTGCTCGGGGTGACTTCCACACGATCGGCGTCGGCCGCGACTACGCGTGCCTGCGAGGTGATCAGGACAAACTTCAGATCGTCGCTTAAGGGCGCCAGCAGGGTTTGCGTGTCGGGGCTGGCGTGCAGCGTCACTTCGGCCTGCAGCGAGGAGCCGATGCCGCCGGCGACGCGCACGGTCTCGAGCTCCTTTTGGACCTCGGCGCGCACCGCGCGGATGCGGGTCCAGCGCTCGAGCAGGTCGGGCTCATTGGTCTGCGGCGGCAGGTCGTGCCAGGTGTGAAGAAACACCGAATCGTCGCCGTCCAGTTGCGCCCACACCTCCTCGCCGGTAAACGACAGGATCGGCGCCATCCAGCGCGTCAGCGCATGCGTCAGGTGATAGAGCGCATTCTGCGCGCCGCGCCGTGCGCGGCTGTCGGCGCCGCTGGTATAGAGACGGTCCTTCAGAATATCGAGGTAGAAGCCGCCAAGATCTTCGGAGCAGAAGCTCTGCAGCTTCTGCACGATGAAGTGGAATTCGTAGGCGTCGTAGTGTGCCTGCAGTTCACCCTGCAACTGGCGCGTCATCGCCAGCGCGTAGCGGTCGATTTCAAGCCAGTCATCCACTGGCAGCGCGTGCGCCTTGGGGTCGAAATCGGACAGGTTGGCGAGCAGGAATTTCAAAGTATTTCGAATCCGGCGATAGCCTTCCACCACGCGTTTCAGGATCTCGTCGGAGATCGTCAGTTCGCCGGAATAGTCGGTGGTCGCCACCCACAGCCGCAAAATGTCGGCACCGTACTGGTCCATCACCTTCTGCGGCGAGACGACGTTGCCTTTCGACTTGCTCATCTTGTGGCCTTTGCCGTCGACGACGAAGCCATGGGTGAGCAGAGCGTTGTAGGGCGCGCGGCCGTCGGTCGCGCAGCCAGTGAGGAGCGACGACTGGAACCAGCCGCGATGCTGGTCCGAGCCTTCCAGATAAAGATCCGCAGGATGCGCGAGTTCGGGGCGGCGCTTCAGCACGCAGGCATGTGTCACGCCCGAATCGAACCAGACGTCGAGGGTGTGGCCGGTCTTGTTGTACTGCGCGGCGTCCTCGCCCAGCAGTTCGGCCGGTTCGAGCGCGAACCAGGCCTCGATGCCCGCCGCCTCGACGCGCTTGGCCACGGCTTCCAGCAGCTCGGGCGTCTTCGGGTGCAGTTCGCCGGTTTCCTTGTGGGTGAAGAAGGGCATCGGCACGCCCCAGTTGCGCTGGCGCGAGACGCACCAGTCAGGACGGTTCCGGATCATCGCCTCCAGCCGCGCACGGCCCCACGACGGAAAGAACTGCGTCGCATCAACCGCCGCCATCGCCTGCTCGCGCAGGGTTTTACCCTTCCCCTTTCCCCCTTCTCCCTTCACTTCCATCCCTATGAACCACTGCCGCGTTGCGCGGAAAATGATCGGCGTCTTGTGGCGCCAGCAGTGCGGATAGCTGTGCAGAAGTTTTTCGTGCGCCAGCAGGTTGCCACTGGCCTCGAGCGTTTCGAGGATCAGCGGGTTGGCCTGCCAGATGCTCATGCCGCCGACCAGCGGCACGCTGGCGTAAAAGCGGCCGTCGTCGCCGACCGGATTGTCGACTTTCAGCCCATAGCGGCTGCCGACCACGTAGTCGTCGAGGCCATGGCCGGGTGCGGTATGCACGGCGCCGGTGCCGGCATCCGCGGTGACGTGGTCGCCGACGATGACCGGTACCTGGCGCTCCTGGAAGGGGTGCCACAGCAGCACGCCTTCGAGCGCCTGGCCGGTGGTGTGCGCAATGACTTCGGCGCCTTCACTCAAGCCATAACGTGCCAGCGCCGCTTCGCGCAGGCTGTCGGCCAGGATCAGCAGGCCCTTGGCCGTGCGCACCAGCGCGTACTGGAAATCAGGATGCAGCGCCACCGCCTGGTTGGCGGGCAGCGTCCACGGCGTGGTGGTCCAGATGACGATCTGGATTGACCCGTCGATCGCGGTGAGATCGAAGCGCTTCGCGAGGTCGGCATGATCGGCCACCGCGAAGCCAACGTCGATCGCGGGCGAGGTCTTGTCCTCGTACTCGACTTCGGCTTCGGCCAGGGCCGAGCCGCAGTCGACGCACCAGTGCACCGGCTTGGCGCCCTGGTACAGATACCCGGCCTGCTGAATCTGTCCCAGCACGCGCAGCTGCTCGGCCTCGAAGGAGAAATCCATGGTGCGATAGGGATGGTCCCAATCGCCCAAGACGCCGAGACGAATGAAGTCGGCTTTCTGCCGCTCGATCTGTTCCGTGGCGTAGGCACGGCACAGCTCGCGGAATTGCGACGGGGGAATCGCCTTGCCGTGGGTCTTCTCCACCTGCAGTTCGATCGGCAGGCCGTGGCAGTCCCAGCCCGGCACGTAGGGCGCGTCGAAGCCGGAAAGCGTCTTCGCCTTGACGATGATGTCCTTGAGGATCTTGTTCACCGCGTGGCCGATGTGGATGTCGCCGTTGGCGTAGGGCGGGCCGTCGTGCAGGATGAACTTGGGCCGCCCGGCCGTCACCTTGCGGATCGCCTCGTAGCGTTTCTTTTCCTGCCAGCTTTTGACCCAGCCGGGCTCGCGCTTGGCGAGGTCGCCGCGCATCGGGAAGGGGGTGTCGGGCAGGTTGAGCGTGTTCTTGTAGTCAGGCATGGCGTTGCTCTAGGAATTGTTTGGCGCTGTCGACGTCGCGGCGGATCTGCGCGACGAGCGTATCGAGGTCGGGGTATTTTGCTTCGTCGCGCAGCTTGTGCAGGAAATTCACGCGCACGCGGCGGCCATAGATCTCGGCCTTGAAATCGAACAGGTGCACTTCGAGCACCGGCACCGCGTCGGCGCCCTTGACCGTGGGGCGGCGCCCGAGGCTCGCGACGCCCGGCAGCGGCGCGCCGTTGAGGCCATAGAGTTCGACCGCGAAGATGCCCATCAAGGGCGGACGGTTGTGCTTGAGCTGGATGTTGGCGGTGGGAAAGCCAATGTCGCGCCCCAGCTTGTCGCCGTGCACCACGCGCCCCGAGATGCTGTAGGGCCGCCCCAGCAGGCGCGCGGCGTGTTCGAGTTCGCCGGCGGCGAGCGCCTGCCGCACCGCGGTCGACGAGGAACGCTCGCCGGCGACCTCGACCGTGGGCAGGGATTCGGCATCGAAACCGAGCCGCGAGCCGGCCTCCTTGAGCAAGGCAAAATCGCCCGCCCGCTTCGCGCCATAGCGGAAGTCATCGCCGACCAGGACATATTGAGCTTGCAGCGTCGTGCCCAGCACCTGCTCGATGAAGGCTTCGGCGGTGAGCGAGGCGAAGGTACGGTCGAAACGGAACACATGCAGCCGGTCGATCCCCAGTCGCTGCAGGTGTTCGGCCTTTTCGCGCAGGCTGGACAGCCGCGCCGGCGCCTGATCGGGCGCGAAGAATTCGCGCGGATGCGGCTCGAAGCTCAGCACGCAGCTCGGCAGGCCGCGCGCGCGCGCCACGTCCTGCAGACGCGTGAGCATGGCCTGATGCCCCAGGTGCAGGCCATCGAAATTTCCGATGGTGACTGCGTGGGGCGTGCCGAGGGGGCGAAAACCGTGGGTGATGCGCATGGGGCGAAGCGAATGGGGAAAGCAGCGCGAAAAGCGCTTATTCTAGCCGATTCAGTGGCTTACTCGGCGGCGCGGCGGGCAAACTGGCCCGGCCGGAAGCCCATCAGGCCGAGCGCGGCGAAATACAGCGCGATGCCGCCGCCGACCAGCAGCGACAGCCGCAGGATGCGGTCGAGAAAACCTGCCGCCAGCCACCATTCGGTGTCGCCCATCGCATAGAACAGCATTGCCGCCATCAGCGAAACCGCCAGCAGCACGCGCAGGAAATAGCCGGTCCAGCCCGGCTGCGGCTGATAGATCCCGTGTTTTTTCAGTAGGTGCAGCAAGAGGCCGGCGTTGAGGCAGGCCGCCAGGCCGATCGACAGCGCGAGGCCCGCGTGGCCCAGCGGGATGATGAAGGCGAGGTTCATCAACTGGGTGGCGACGAGGGTGACGATCGCGATCTTCACCGGGGTGCGGATGTTCTGCCGCGCATAGAAACCGGGCGCCAGCACCTTCACCAGGATGATGCCGACCAGCCCGATGCTGTAGGCCACCAGCGCGCGCTGGGTCATCGTCACGTCATGGGCGGTGAAGGCGCCGTAGTTGAACAGCGTGGCGATCAGCGGCACCGCCAGCACCGCCAGCGCGGCGGCGGCGGGCAACGCGAGCAGCAGGGTCAGGCGCAGGCCCCAGTCGAGCAGTTTCGAATAATCGCCAGGATTGTCGTCGGCGTAGTGCTTGGCCAGGCTGGGCAACAGGATGGTGCCGAGCGCCACCCCCAGCATGCCGGCGGGAAATTCCATCAGGCGATCGGCGTAATACAGCCACGACACACTGCCGCTGACGAGGAAGGACGCGAAAATGGTGTTGATCAGGAGGCTGATCTGCGCGACCGAGACGCCCAGCGTGGCGGGCGCCATCAGCGTCAGCACCCGCTTGAGGCCCGGGTCGTCGAAATGTCGGGTCGGGCGCGGCAGCATGCGGATCTTCAGCAGATGCGGCAGCATCCACGCCAGTTGCAGCACGCCGCCGATCGCCACGCCCCAGCCCAGCGCCAGCACCGGCGGGTCGAAATAGGGCGCCAGCCACAGCGCGGCGCCGATCATCGCGACGTTGAGCAGCACCGGCGCGAAGGCCGGCACCGAAAACTTGCTGTGGGTGTTGAGGATGCCCGCCGCCAGTGCCACCAGTGAAATGAAGATGATGTAGGGGAAGATGATGCGCAAGAGGGTGACGGTCAGCTCGAACTTGTCCGGGTCGGCGCGAAATCCCGGCGCGCTGATGTAGGCCACCCACGGTGCGCCGATCACCCCCAGGAGCGCGATCGCGACCAGCGCAAGCGTCAGCGCGGTACCTACCTGATTGACCAGGACCTGGGTGGCGTCGTGTCCCCGGCGGTTCTTGTATTCGGCCAGAATCGGCACGAACGCCTGCGAAAATGCGCCTTCGGCGAACAGCCGCCGTAGCAGGTTGGGGATCTTGAAGGCGACGAAAAAGGCATCGGTCAGCATCCCGGCGCCGAAGACGCGGGCAATGATGGCGTCGCGCACGAATCCCAGGATGCGGGAGAGCAGGGTCATGCTGCTGACCGCAGCGAGGGCTTTGAGCAGGTTCATTGGGTGGGCGCTTTTGCGCGCATTGTGCGGGGCGTGCGCACCGACTGCAACCGCGGATAAAATGCTTGATTTGCGACGGGGTTTTCCCGTACAATCGCCGGCTTTGGTGAATCTGCCCGCGGTAAACCGGGCGCTTCAGATTAATTTGCCTTGCCCGCAGAGCAGGGTCTACAGGAGCAGAATATATGGCGAACTCCGCCCAGGCGCGTAAGCGCGCACGTCAGGCCAGCGCCCAGCGCGACAGCAACATGAGCCAGCGTTCGGAACTGCGCACCGCAATCAAGAAGGTGCGCAAGGCGATCGAGGCCGGCGACAAGGCTGCTGCCCAGCAGGTGTATCAGACGTCCGTCAGCCTGATCGACAGCATCGCCGACAAGAAGATCGTTCACAAGAACAAGGCCGCACGTCACAAGAGCCGCCTGTCCGCTGCCGTCAAGGGCATGGCCTGAGCCGCTGAGTCGGCCGTATAAAAAAACGCCGCTGAATGCGGCGTTTTTTTATGGTTTTTCGCGGGCGGGCTCAATCGGCGTTTTCGGTCAGTAACTCGTTGGTGCTGGCGAAGGCTTGCAGGAAGCGGTAGGCGGTCGGATCGGCGGTCTGGAGCTTCTTGTCGACGATCACGCAGCGGATGCCGTCAAGCGTGGTGGGCTGCACATAAGGCGAATAATTGGTGCGGTTGTTGGGGTCGATCACCGCAAACGCGCCCGCCAGGCGGTCAGCCCAGTCGCTCGGCCGGAACCGGGCACCCTTGGCGGTCATGCCGCGAATGATGAAGGGAGCGTTGGCGGGAGCGTCATCCATGAGGGGGCAAACGGCTTGGAAAAGGTGCCCGATTTTAGCATGCAGCCCGGACGCCGGAGGATAGGGCGCTTGCGCCGGGCCGACATTTTGAAGATACTGCCGCCAGTTTGTCCGAGTAATTTGGTCAACTATTCACAAAGGAGAGAATGATGAAAAATCCGCTGGATTCGCTTTGGGGCACCGTGATCGCCGGTGTCGTGCTCACGGTCGTGTTGTATGTTTTTGCCAGAAACTTTCTGGCTTAAGGGGAGAGAGAACAATGGAAAATATCGAAATCGTCTCCGCACTGTCCCGCTGGCTCCATTTCATGGCAGGCATCATGTGGATTGGCCTGCTGTATTACTTCAACTTCGTTCAGGTGGCCGCACTGAAAAACGCCGGCGCTGACGGCACCGCAGCGGGCATCACCAAGCACGTTGCCCCGCGCGCCCTGCTGTTCTTCCGCTGGGCTGCGGTGCTGACCTGGCTTTCCGGCGCTGCCTTGCTGGGCCCGTACTTCATGGATGCCTTCATGCTGCGCAACGGCATGGGTCCGATCGGCATCGGCGCCTGGCTCGGCACCATCATGCTGTTCAACGTGTGGGTGCTGATCTGGCCGAACCAGAAGAAGATCCTGGGCATGGTGTCTGCATCCGACGACGAGAAGAACAAGGCGCGTCGCGTGGCCTTCCTGGCATCGCGCACCAATACCATGCTGTCGATTCCGATGCTGTTCTTCATGGCAACCGGGATGTCTCATTCGGCGCTTTTCAGCCTATAATTCAAGGCGCTGCATGACAAGCACGGCGGCTTAGGCCGCCGTTTTCTATTTTGGGCGCACGCGAATCTGCCTGCAGAGAACTGCCATGACGACACATTTGATGAATACCTATGCGCGCCAGCCGCTTGCCTTTGTGCGCGGCGAAGGCGCCTACCTGTGGGACGAGGCCGGCAAGCGCTATCTCGACGCCGTCGCCGGGGTCGCGGTCAACGGGCTGGGCCATGCCCACCCCAAGCTGGTCAAGGCGATTGCCGACCAGGCCGCCACGCTGATCCACAGCTCCAACCTCTATCGCGTGCTGCGCCAGGAGGAACTGGCCGACCGGCTGTGCGCAATTTCGGGCATGGACCGCGCCTTCTTCTGCAATTCGGGCTGCGAGGCCAACGAAGCGGCGATCAAGCTGGCGCGGCTGTATGGCCACGGCAAGGGCATCGAGGTGCCGACCATCATCGTGATGGAAAAGGCGTTCCACGGCCGCACCATGGCGACGCTGACCGCAACCGGCAGCCGCAAGATCCAGGCCGGTTTCGAGCCGCTGCTGTCGGGCTTTGCGCGGGTGCCATTCAACGACCTCGATGCGATCCGGCATGTGGCCGAGCACAACAAGAGCGTGGTCGCGGTGCTGGTCGAAGTGGTGCAGGGCGAGGGCGGCATCAACCTTCTGGCGCCGGATTTCCTGGCCGGATTGCGCGCGATTTGCGATACGCATGGCTGGTTGTTGATGCTGGACGAGGTGCAGACCGGCATCGGCCGCACCGGCACCTGGTTCGGCTTCCAGCATTCGGGCGTGGTGCCGGATGTGATGGCGCTGGCCAAGGGCCTCGGCTCGGGCATGCCGATCGGCGCCTGCCTCGCACGCGGCGCGGCAGCCGAGGTGTTCCAGCCGGGCAACCATGGCTCGACCTTCGGTGGCAATCCGCTGGCCTGTGCGGCCGCGCTGGCAACGCTCGACGCGATCGAGGATGAAAAGCTGCTCGACAACGCGCAGCTGCGCGGCGAAGCGATTCGCGCCGGCCTGCGCGAGGCGCTCGCCGGTGTGCACGGCGTGGTCGACATCCGCGGCGAGGGCATGATGATCGGCATCGAGCTGGATCGGCCCTGCGGCGAACTGGTGGCCGTGGCGCGTGACGCTGGCGTGTTGATCAACGTCACCGCCGACACCGTCATTCGCCTGGTGCCGCCGCTGATCTATGGCGCGGCCGAGGTCGACGCACTGGTCGCGGCGGTGTCCGGCATCGTCAGGAATTACCTGCAGCAGGCGGCGTGATGCTGAGGCATTTTCTGCAATTCAGGGATCTCACGCGCGACGAGCTGCTGTATCTGTTCGAGCGCGCGCGCCTGATCAAGTCGCGTTTCAAGCGCTACCAGCCGTATCACCCGCTGGTCGACCGGACGCTGGCGATGATTTTCGAAAAGAGCTCGACGCGCACGCGCCTCTCGTTCGAGGCCGGTATGCACCAGCTTGGCGGCTCGGCGATCTACCTCAACACGCGCGACACCCAGCTGGGGCGCGGCGAACCGGTGGAAGACGCCGGTGAGGTGATCTCGCGCATGGTCGACATCGTGATGATCCGCACCTTCGAGCAGGACATCATCGAGCGCTTCGCCAGCCATTCGCGCGTGCCGGTGATCAACGGGCTGACCAACGAGTACCACCCGTGCCAGATTCTCGCCGACATCTTTACCTACATCGAGCACCGCGGCTCGATCCAGGGCAAGACGGTGGCGTGGATCGGCGACTCCAACAACATGTGCAACACCTGGCTGCAGGCGGGCGAAGTGCTTGGGTTCAACGTCCACGTGTCGACCCCGCCGGGTTATGAAGTCGAACCGGAACGCGCGGGCCTGTACGGCACCGACAACTTCGAAAGCTTCGCCGACCCGATGGACGCCTGCCGCGGGGCCGACCTGGTGACCACCGACGTCTGGACCAGCATGGGCTGGGAGGCCGAGAACGACGAACGGATGAAGGCCTTTGCCGACTGGCAGGTCGATGCCGACATGATGAAAGTGGCGAAATCCGATGCCGTCTTCATGCACTGCCTGCCGGCGCACCGCGGCGAGGAAGTCACCGCCGAGGTCATCGACGGCCCGCAATCGGTGGTGTGGGACGAGGCCGAGAACCGCCTGCACGTGCAGAAAGCCCTGATGGAATACCTGTTGCTCGGAAGAGTGGAAAGCTGAACATGAACATCGCCTACTTCAAGGACATGGATTCGCTCTATGTCGAAATCAGTCCCGAAAACCCCGCGCAGGCGTGGGAAGCGCACGAAGGGATCGTGCTGAACCTGTCGGAGGACGGCCGCGTCGTCGGCATCGAAATCGAAAAGGCGAGCCTTGCCACCAACCTCGACATCCTGAAGATCGGCGGCTTCCCCGGCCAGATCGAAATCATCGACAAGAACCAATCCGGCTCCACCCATTGAATTCAGACACCATGAGCGACATCAAGAAAGTAGTCCTCGCCTATTCCGGCGGCCTCGACACCTCGGTCATCCTGAAGTGGCTGCAGGACACCTATCAGTGCGAGGTGGTGACCTTCACCGCCGACCTGGGGCAGGGTGAAGAGCTGGAGCCGGCGCGCGCCAAGGCGCTGCAGTTCGGCATCAAGCCCGAGCAGATCTACATCGACGACCTGCGCGAGGAATTCGTGCGCGACTTCGTGTTCCCGATGTTCCGCGCCAATACCGTGTACGAGGGCGAATACCTGCTCGGCACCTCGATCGCGCGGCCGCTGATCGCCAAGCGCCTGATCGAGATCGTCAACGAAACCGGCGCCGATGCGATCTGCCACGGCGCCACCGGCAAGGGCAACGACCAGGTGCGCTTCGAGCTCGGCGCCTATGCGCTGAAGCCCGATGTCAAGGTGATCGCGCCGTGGCGCGAGTGGGATCTGCTCTCACGCGAGAAGCTGCTCGCCTACGCGGAGAAGCACGGCATCCCGATCGACATGAAGCATCGCCAGGGCGGCTCGCCGTATTCGATGGACGCCAACCTGCTGCATATCTCCTACGAAGGCCGGCATCTGGAAGACCCGAATGCCGAGGCCGAGGAAGACATGTGGCGCTGGACCGTGTCGCCGGAAAAGGCGCCCGATCAGGCTGAATACATCGAACTCACCTACGCCCAAGGCGACGTCGTCGCGATCAACGGCGTTGCCATGCGCGCCCACGAAGTGCTGGCGAAGCTGAACGAAATTGGCGGCAAGCACGGCATCGGCCGGCTCGACCTGGTGGAAAACCGCTACGTCGGCATGAAGTCGCGCGGCTGCTACGAAACCCCCGGCGGCACAATTCTGTTGAAAGCGCACCGCGCGATCGAATCGATCACGCTCGACCGCGAAGTGGCGCACCTGAAAGACGATCTGATGCCGCGCTACGCCAGCCTGATCTACAACGGCTACTGGTGGGCGCCCGAGCGCGTGGCGCTGCAGACGCTGATCGACCACACCCAGCAGCACGTCAACGGCACGGTGCGGCTGAAGCTCTACAAGGGCAACGTCATCGTTGCCGGGCGCGATTCGAAGACCGATTCGCTGTTCGATTCGACCATCGCCACCTTCGAAGACGACGCTGGCGCCTACGATCAGAAGGACGCAGGCGGCTTCATCAAACTCAACGCGCTGCGGATGCGCATCGCAGCCAAACTCGACGCCCGGAGAAAATAAGCATGTCCCAGTTCGACAATGTCGCCGTCACCAAGCAGGCCAACGTGTATTTCGACGGCAAGTGCGTCTCGCACACTGTGCAGTTTGCCGACGGAACAAAAAAATCGGTCGGGGTGATTCTGCCGTCCTTGCTCACCTTCAACACCGGCGCGCCGGAAATCATGGAAACGGTGTCGGGCACGTGCCGGGTGAAGCTGGCCGGGGACACCGAATGGAAGACCTACAGCGCCGGTCAGTCGTTCGATGTGCCAGCCAATTCCAGCTTCGACATCGAAGTGCTAGGCGACCCCTACCACTACGTCTGCCACTTTGGTTAAGCGCTGAGCCATGACCACCGTCACCGTCGTCAAGAAGAACGGCCGCATCGCAATTGCGGCCGATACGCTGACGAAATGGGGCGGCGGCAAGGAATCCGCCAGCTACGTGGCGAATCACGAGAAGATCATCCGCGTCGGCGACAGCTTCGTCGCCGTCACCGGTTCGGCGACCTTCAAGCTGATCCTTGCGGATTATTTCGATTCGCTGGATGAAACGCCGCAACTGGATTCGGTCGCCAGCATTTTCAGCGTGTGGAACACCCTGCACGGCGCGCTCAAGGAGCATTACTATCTGCAGACCGGCGAGGACAAGGAGGAAGACCTCGAGTCCAGCCGCATGGACGTGCTGATTGCCAGCCCGCGCGGAATTTTCGGCGTGGCGGCGCACCGCACGGTGCAGGAGTTCTCGAAATTCTATGCCTACGGCAGCGGCAGCCCGTATGCCCTGGGCGCGATGTATGCAGCCTGGCGCGCACCCGCGCTCGACGCCGAGGCGGTGGCGCGGCTGGGCGTGGCGGCGGCGGCCGAATTTCATGACGAAACGGGGCTGCCGGTACAGTCGTTTGTGATGGATTGTGAGGAGTGATCTAAATGCCCAGCTTTGACATCGTGTCGGAAGTCGACAAGCAGGAAGTGCGCAACGCGGTCGATCAGGTCAACAAGGAAGTTTCCACCCGCTTCGATTTCAAGGGATCGGACGCGCGCGTCGAGCAGGCCGACTATGTGCTGACGGTGCATGCCGATACCGAATTCCAGCTTGATCAGGTGCAGGAGATTCTGGCGCAGAAGCTCGCCAAGCGCAGCGTGGACGTGAAATGCCTGGATATCGGCAGCGTCGAGAAAGTCACCGGCAACAAGGTCAAGCGCAACGTGACCGTGAAGACCGGCGTCGAAACCGAGCTGGCGAAGAAGATCGTGCGCTGCATCAAGGACAGCAAGCTCAAGGTGCAGGCCAGCATCCAGGGCGACACCGTGCGGGTGTCCGGTGCCAAGCGCGACGTGCTGCAGGACACCATTGCACTGGTGCGCAAGTCCATCATCGATTTTCCGCTGCAGTACCAGAATTTCCGCGACTGAGGAGAGCCTGATGGCCAAGGTGCTCGTTCCGCTTGCCGACGGCTGCGAAGAACTCGAAGCCGTCACGATCATCGATTTGCTGCGCCGTGGCGGCATCGAGGTGGTGACCGCCGGCCTCAAGCCCGGCGTCGTCAAGGCCAGCCGCGGCGTGCAGCTAGTGCCCGATGTGACGCTCGACGCGGCGCTGCAGGACAGCTACGACATGGTGGTGCTGCCGGGGGGCATGCCGGGCGCATCCCACCTGAAGGACGATGCGCGCATCCTTGCGCTGCTGAAAAAAATGGCGGCTGCCGGCAAGTACACCGCCGCCATTTGCGCCGCCCCGATGGTGCTGGCCGAAGCGGGTTTGCTGCAGGGCAAGCAGGCCACCAGCTACCCCGGCTTTCTCGACGGCGTGCCCGGCGTCACCGTGAGCGCATCCGCCATGGTCCAGGACGGCACCGTGCTGACCTCGCGCGGCCCCGGCACAGCAATGGATTTTGCGCTGGCGCTGGTCGAGGTGCTGGCCGGCGCCGACACGCGCAGGCAGGTCGAAACCGCACTGGTCAGACCATAGCCGGACGCGCGCCATCGTTCTATCATTACCCCCCACGCTGAACCCGGAGACCTTCATGCAGATTCGCGAAATCCTCACGCTCAAGAGCGACGACATCCACAGCATCGCGCCCACCGATTCGGTGGAAAGCGCTGCCGCCAAACTGGTGGGCCTGGGGGTGGGTTCGCTGGTGGTGCTGAAGAATGGCGAGATGGTCGGCCTGGTGACCGAACGCGACCTGGTCAAGGGCATGGTCAAGCTGGGCTGCGACCTGAAGGACGCCGAAGTCGGCACCATCATGGTGAGCGAGCCGGTGGTGGCCAGTGCCGATGATTCGGTGGACTATGCGCGCGACGTGATGACCAAATCGCACATCGGCCACCTGCCTATTCTCGACGGCAACAAGCTGCTCGGCATCATTTCCTTCCACGACGTGGCGCGCGCCAGCCTCAAGGAAGCCAATTTCGAGAACAGCCTGCTCAAGCGCTATATCAAGCACTGGCCCGAGCAAGGCTGATCCGGCGGCCTATCTGATCGACTCGATGTCGATTGTCTTGCTGACGATTTGCGGGATGATCAGTGCATAGCCCTGCTGCTGCCAGTGCGCGAGTTCCGTGATGGCATTGGGCACGACCTCAATGAAATCCTGGAAGTCCTGCACGCGGTAGCCGTAGTCCACCGCCGCCTGGCCGCACACCTTGAACGTCACGCCGAAGCCCGCGTAATAGCGCATGCGGTCGACGGCGTCCTGGTATTTTTCCTCGTTCTTTTTCGCCACCGTCACGATCTCGGTGCCGTGGATGACCACGACGATGCTCAGGTCTTCCGGCGAATAGCTATACGGCGCTTCCATCAGCGGATTCATCAACGAACGCACCCAGAAGAGCGCGCTGCCGATTTTCTGCGGGTCGTCCAGATAAAACTCGAACATGACCTTGGCCGGCGCATAGGGCGTGGCCACCAGCTTGCCCGCTGCCAGGGCTGACGTGCCGAGGCTGAGCAACAGGCTCAGCCACACACTTGCCAGCACGGTCAGCAGGGTTTTAATTGGTGGGTTCATGGGTGTGCTCCTTGTCCGCAGGAAGTGTCTTTTTTATAGGCGCTGAGCGGCATTTTGCTGCAGGCGACGCAACGTCTGGAACAGTTTGAGCCGTGCCGGTTCGATCTCGCCCGCCGTAGCGGCCTCCTGCAGCCGGCATCCCGGCTCGGTTTCGTGCTTGCAGTCGCGAAAGCGGCACTGCCCCAGAAACGGACGAAACTCCACAAATGCGTGCGCCAAGGCACCGGCATCGAGGTGTTGCAGCGCGAATTCCTGCAGGCCGGGCGAGTCGAGTACCGCCGAATCGGCGTCCAGCCGGTGCAGCCGGGTGTGCGTGGTGGTGTGGCGTCCGCTGTCGAGCGCTTCGGAGTATTCGGCGGTCAACACGTCGGCGTCCGGAAACAGCGCATTGATCAACGTCGACTTGCCCATCCCGGATTGCCCGATCAAGAGCGTGGTGTGGCCATGCAGCGCCGGGCGCAGCGGCGCCACGTCGGTCCGCGCCGACAGCATCACGAGCGGATAACCGATGCGGGTGAGCAGATTCAGCCGTTCGCGTGCAGCGGGCGTTTCCGGCAGGTCGGCCTTGTTCAGAATCAAAAGGCTGGCGATGCCCTGGTCTTCGGCGGCGAGGACGCAGCGCTGCACCAGTTCCATCGAGAAACTCGGCCGTGCCGCCACCACCACTGCAAGCTGCGTGACGTTGGCGGCAATCGCCTTGGTCTTGAAGGCATCGGAGCGATACAGCAGGCTGCTGCGCGGTCGCACGGCCTCGATCACGCCGGCATCGCCGTCGCGCCGGACGTCGACCTGGTCGCCGCAGACCACGCGCAGGTGGCGGCCCTTGACCTGACACGGCAGGCTACCCTCGGCCGTCACCACGATGAAGCGGCGGCTGAAGGCGGCGACGACCTGGCCGATCAGGACGGACACGGGCTCAGATATCAAACAGCATGTCGACTTTGGCGGCGCAGATGAAATCGTTCTCGGACAGTCCGCCGATGGCGTGCGTCCAGAATTCGACCTTGACGGTGTTGTATCCCACCAGCAGGTAGGGATGGTGGTCTTCACGGTGCGACACCCACATCACGGCGTTGGTGAATGCCTGCGCCTGGTAGTGGTCCTTGAATTTGTATTCCTTGACGATTTTCACGCCGTCGCGCTGCCAGCCGGCCAGGCCCTTCAGCAGCGGAGCGATCTGGGCGTCGGTCAACGGCGCGACGCCGCCCTCGCAAGGCGCGCATTTCTTGCGCACGAGTTCTTCGACGATGGTAGTCATCACGCGTCCTTACTTGAACTTGTAGTACTGCTGGTTGAGGTAGGCGGCGACATGCGCCTCGTCTTCCGGAAACCAGCCCGCGCCGGTGTTGGCGTTGCAGCCGGAAATACGGGCCGCCAGCTGCTGCGCGGACTTGACCTTGCGGTCGGCGCGCGTATAGATCTTGCTGCCGTCACCGCCGAACATGCTGACGTGACAGCTGACGCAGGTCTTGTCGTGCAGGCTCTTGCCGGTCTTGGGGTCGCCCTTGGCGAACGGTGTGGCCTGGACGCTCAGGGAAAGCAGTGCAGTCGCGAATAGAACCGTCAGGGTTTTCATGGCCAGCCTCCTGGAGTAGAAGCCTGGATTATGGCTGCAAGCCGGGCCTTCTGCTACCCCGTGCGGGGCAAGGTCTATGCGAAAATGCAGCCTCACCAATTCAGGACATCCTCATGGCGCTCAATCCCACGCATCTGCTCTGGCTGGACATGGAAATGACCGGTCTGTCGCCCGAAACCGATCGCATCATCGAAGTGGCCATCGTCGTCACCGATGCCGACCTCAACACCGTGGCCGAGGGCCCGGTGCTGGTGGTGCATCAGCCCGACGAGGTGATGAACGCGATGGACAGCTGGAACAAGGGCACCCATGGCAAGTCGGGGCTGATCGACCGGGTCAAGGCCTCGCAGCTCACCGAGGCCGACGCCGAGGCGCAGATGCTGGAGTTCGTCAAACAGCACGTCCCGCCCCGGACCTCGCCGATGTGCGGCAATTCCATCTGCCAGGACCGTCGCTTCATGGCGCGGTCGATGCCGCAGCTGGAAGCGTTTTTCCATTACCGCAATCTCGACGTCAGCACGCTGAAGGAACTGGCCAAGCGCTGGCGTCCCGGCCTGTGCGAGACCTTCAAGAAATCCAACAAGCACGAGGCGCTGGCGGATATCTACGAATCGATCGACGAGCTGAAGTTCTACCGCGAGCATTTCATTCGCAACGCCTGAATCCCACGCAAAAAAAAGGCGGCCAGATGGCCGCCGCAGGAGGAGACAAATCAGGATGATCAGAAGAACCAGGTCAACTGGACGCTGGCCCGGTCCCCAAGGTTGTCGGCGATGAGCTGTGCATTGGTCCGCTGGGCGCCGGCCGGAATGGCGGACAAATTGGGTACGTCCAGGTCCCGCCATTCATAGTTCAGCGTCAGCCGCGTGTTTTTGTAGAAGAACCAGTTCGCACCCAGCGTTGTGGTAGTGAACTGGCGTTCCAGCGCTGCGGTTTCGGTCATGCGGTTGAAGACGTCGTGCCGCAGATTGACTTCCCAGCTCTTGTGGAAGCGCCAGCCGCCTTCGACATACCAGCCGTTGGCCTTTTCGTTGAGTCCGACCTGAACGGGTTGCCCCGGGAAAGGCGGATTGGGGCCACCGAAGATCATGCCGTCGCCGCGCAGGTATTCTGCCGTGGCTCGCCAAGGACCTTTCTGATAACGGGCGCCAATGCCCTCGCGAATGCGGTCGTAATCCTGGCCGCCGAATTCGCGTTCGCCGTTCTGGTGCCAGAGCCAAACTGAAGCGTCTTCGCGATTGGGCCCCTTGCTCTTGCCGAACACGTAGGATGCCTGCAGGCGGCCGGTAATGTCCTTGTTGTTGTCGTTGTCGGATATCTCCTCGACTTCGTTGCCGTTGGAGACCATCAGCGCATAGGAAAACTCCCATGGTCCCTTGTTGAACCAGTCGTAGACCTGCAGGCCCCAATCACGGAAACCTGAGCCGCCGCTGACGGTCGCGCCGTTCGATGCGCCCGTTGCGTTCACTGCGCCCGTCGATTTGACCTGGCTTTCGACCAGCAGATTGGTCGCGGCATTGCTGAAATAGACGTACGGATAGGCCAGGTGGACTGCCACCAGCGCCTCCTCGCTGGTGGGAAGCTTGAACAAGCCGGCGCGGATGCGTGCGCCCGGGATGTAGTTGAAGGTGATCGAGGCATCGGTCATCATCACGTCGCGTTGCGAAGTCACGGCATTCTTGCCCGCCTCGGCGAGCAGGAAGTAGTTGATCTTGCCGGGCACGATGTTGCCTCGGGCGCCCAGGCGGGCACGAAAAAATTGAGCCTGGTCATTGTCTTCAAGATCGGGCCCCACCCGGTTCGGCAGGGTGAGCTGGCCGTTGAATGGTGCGGCCGCGCCGAGCAGGCCCTGAATCGGATCGGCATCGATGGTGATGTAGGTCGGCTGCAAAAATCCGAACAGCTTGAAGTGGCCGCTGTCGGGCGCTTCATTGCCCTGGATTTGAAGCCAGTTGGCTGCTTGGGCGGACAGTGGCAGCAAGGCCGCCAACAGCACGATCATTTTTGTCTTCATTGATGCGTCTCCCTGGGTGTGCGTTTATTTTGGGCGTATAGGGACCCTGAACTGAGGCCGATGGCCGCAATTCGGGGTGGACAACAGACAACTTGATTCTGGGGCCCTGGGCCCCAGGCGGACAGAAGCTTAGGGCTTCAGGTAGACGTAGCCTTCCTGGGCTTGCAGCTTGCCGATTTCGGCCACGCCGGACGGTACGATGGTGGCATCCGGGTTGACGGCGCTGGCGTCCAGCTTGCGGGCCTTCAGCGTGTTGTTGCAGACGTTGAATTTCACGCCTTTGGCCGTGAGCCCGGCAATGGTGGCGGCATACTCGCCCTTGTCGTCCTTGGCGTCGTTCAGCAGGAAATCGATGCCCTTGCCGTGGGTCACCACAACGATTTTGGCGTCGGGGGCGGCGTTGAGGTGGTTGTTTACGTTGTTCATGGCGGCACGCGCGTTAGCAGCATCGTTGACGTGGTACACCACTTTTTCTTCAGCGGCATTGGCGGCCATGGGGGCGGTGGCCAGAAGCAGGGCGGCGAGCATGGGGGCGAAAGCGAGTTTCATGGTTGAGTCTCCTGTATTGATGGATAAGCTGGCTCTATAGCAGCCTCGCTTGAGTATAAGACGTATCATCTGGAACACTTATTCCATTTCCGGCCATAAAACTTTCTGGAATAAATGGACTACTGCCTCCGTCTCACCCACATGACCATGATCAGCCGAATACTGTTTGGCCCGTTTCGCCCCAGCATCGAAGCAATGCGACCGGTGCTTTACCGCATCGCCTATGCCTGGTGCCACGATGCCGCGCTGGCCGATGACCTGGTGCAGGACACCCTGTCCAAGGCCTGGACGCGGCGTGCACAGTTGCGCGACGAAGCCTCGCTCAAGGCCTGGGTCGTCTCGATCATGCATCACTGCTGGCTCGACCACCTGCGCAGCCGGCGCGACTTTGACGACGTCGACCTCTGGCAGGACACGCTCGAGTCCCCCACCGAGTCACCCGAAGCCAGCTGCAACCGCGAACAGGTCATCACCTGCGTGCGGGCGGCGGTGGCGCGGTTGCCGATGGGCCAGCGCCAGGTGCTGACCCTGGTGGATCTGGAAGAATTCAGTTATGTCGAGGTGGCCGGGGTACTGGATATTCCTGTCGGCACGGTGATGAGCCGGCTGTCGCGCGCGCGCGCGAACCTGAAAACCCTCCTGGACACCACAATGAAACAGCCCGCAGCGGAATCGCAGCTGAGGAGAGTGAAATGAATATCGCCGTATCGGATGAAACCCTGCACGCCTTCATCGATGGTGAGCTCGATGTAGCGGAGTGCGAGCAGCTGCTCGCACACATGCGTGATGACGAAGCCCTGAGCCGGCGCGCCTGCGCGCTGCGCAGCCTCAAGAGCATGGTGCGGCTGGCGTATGCAAAGCCCCCGGCCGCGGCGCCTGCAGCGCGTGCCATGCCGAAGCAGCGTCGGGTGCAGCGTTGTGCCTATGCCTGCCTGGTGCTGCTGGCCGGCCTCAGCAGTGGCTGGGCGCTGCGCGGACTGGAGGCGCAGGTCGCCACCGCGGCGCCCGCTACGCTGCCCGGTGGCTACCAGATGATCAGTCTGGGGGGAGAGCCCGACCCGAGTCGGGTGATGCTGCACCTCGACAGTTCTGCGCCCGAGCGCATGCTGGCGGCGCTCGACCAGGCCGAACGGTTGCTGGACGAGGCGGAACGGGAAGGGCGGGCGATGCAGGTCGAAATTGTCGCCAACAGCCACGGTATCGATCTGATGCGTGCCGGCGTCAGCCCACATGCGGCGCGCATGGCGCAGATGACGCAGCGCCACGCGAACCTGCAGTGGGTGGCGTGCAGCCAGACCATCGCCCGCTTCACCAGCCAGGGAAAGAAAGTGGACTTGCTGCCGACCGCACGGGTGGCGCCCACCGCGATCGGCGAAATCGTCACCCGGCTGCAGCAAGGCTGGACCTATGTCCGAGTTTGATGGGGGTACGCCGCCTCCTTCAGGTCAAAAAAACATTTACAGTCAGGCCGTCAGATGGGGGGCCGTCGCGCTCCTGCTGCTGATTCCCGCCCTGGCCGC
This sequence comes from uncultured Thiobacillus sp., assembly GCA_964623745.1. Classification (GTDB taxonomy): domain Bacteria; phylum Pseudomonadota; class Gammaproteobacteria; order Burkholderiales; family Thiobacillaceae; genus Thiobacillus. Next base: position 43,195 of record CAZUVC010000021.1, read on the forward strand.
TGCAGCCGCCGCGCTCGACAACCGCCTCGCCCGGCACCCTTCGCCGTATCTGGCCTTGCACGGCAGCGACCCGGTGGCCTGGCAGGAATGGAATGCCGACACTGTCGCCCGCGCGCAGCGCGAAAACAAGCTGCTGTTCGTCTCGGTCGGCTACTTCGCCTGCCACTGGTGCCACGTCATGCAGCGCGAAAGCTTCAAGCATGCGCAGATTGCGGCGCTGCTCAACCGCGATTTCATCCCGGTCAAGGTCGACCGCGAACTCAACAGCGGGCTGGACGATGCCCTGCAGGATTTTTCCGCCACCCTCAACGGCACCGCGGGCTGGCCGCTGAATGCTTTCGTCACTCCGGAGGGCTTCCCGGCATTCGTCCTGCTGTATGCGCCGCCGGATGATTTCAACACCTTGCTGAAGCATCTGTCGGGACGCTGGAAGGCCGATGCGGCCGGCATTCGCGCATCGGCACGGCAAGTGGCGCCGCCGCCCGCCCAGCAGCCGGTGGTCGCGCGGCCGACTGCCGAACGCAGCGCACGCGCCTGGTCGCAATTCGTCGACAGCGCCTTGCAGGAGGCCGACACCCTGCGGGGCGGCTTCGGGCAGGTCAACAAATTTCCCATGGCACCTCAGTTGCATGCGCTGCTGGAACGGCAGGCGCTGCAGCCGGAGCCGAAACTGGCCGAATTCCTGCGGATGACGCTCGACCCGATGGCGGCGCGCGGCATGCGTGATCATCTCGGCGGCGGTTTTTTCCGCTACACCGTCGATCCCGAGTGGGACACCCCGCATTTCGAAAAAATGCTCTACGACAATGCCCACCTGGCCATGCTCTACCTGCGCGCGGCGAGCGTGCTGCGTCAGCCGCGGTACCGCGAGGTGGCCCGCAGCACGCTCGATTTCATGCAGGCCGAGTTGCTCGATCCGAGTGGCGGCCTCTACAGCAGCACGTCGGCGGTGGACGATGCCGGGCGTGAAGGCGCGACCTATCTGTGGGAACCCGACGAACTGAAGCGTCGTCTGTCGCCCGAGGTTTTTGCCGCCGTGCGGCGGGTGTGGCAACTCGATGCGGCGCGTCCGTTTGACGACGGCTATCTGCCTGCTGAATACCGCACGCCGACGGCGGCAGAGCGTCGCCTGCTGGCCGAGGCTGTGCGCGTGCTGCGGCCGCTGCGCCTGGCGCGCAGCCTGCCCAAGGACGACAAGCTGAATGCCGGCCTGAATGGACTGGCGCTGTCGGCGTTCAGTCAGGCCATCGCACTGGATCCGGCCTACCGGGTGCGTGCCGATCGCCTGCAACAGTTTCTGCTGACGCAGCTGGTCCGTGACGGACGGCTAATGAAGTCAGTGGCGCGCGGCAAAACCCTGCCGGGTGCCGAGCTGGAAGATTACGCCTATGTCGTGCAGGGCCTGCTCGACCACGCCGACGCCACCGGCAATGCGCAGTCGCGCGCGCGTGCGCAGCAGTTTGCGCGCACTGCGTGGACGCTGTTCTGGAGCGAGAAGGGCTGGAAGCACGAAGCGCGTCCCTTGCTGGCGACGCTGCAGCCGGTGCCGGCGCTGGCCGACGGCGCGCTCTATTCGCCGTCCGAGGTGCTGGTGCTGGCGAGCCTGCGCCTGCAGGATCCCGTCCTGCAGCGGCAGGCCCGGATGGTTGCCGCGTGGCGCCTGCCGGCGATGGAACGCGATGCTTTCGTGTTCCCCACCCGGCTGCGGGTATTGACGCAGGTACAGCCGGGCAGGTGATGTATCAGTGTCTGATTCGCGACACTAGTTGAGCTCCCCCTCGGGGACGGGCTCCATCGCGCGCTGCAGGGGGCGCCGCCCGACGCGAATCGAGAGGTCCAGCGACTGCTGCTTGCGTTCCACCGTGAGCTTCGCCTGCGCGCCCGGCTTCAGGGCGGCGATCAAGTTGAGCAGCGAAGCCGAGTCGGATACCTTGCTGCCGTTGACGGCCAGCAGGATATCGCCCGGCCGCACGCCGCCGGCATCGGCCGGTCCGCCTTTCAGCACCCCTGCAATCAGCGCGCCTTCGGTCTGTTCCAGGTTGAAGGATTCGGCGAGTTCGGGCGTCAGGTCCTGCACTTCGATGCCGACCCAGCCGCGAGTCACGCTGCCGGACTGGATGATTTCCTCCATCACCTGGCGTGCGATGGAAACCGGAATGGCGAAGCCGATGCCTTGTGAGCCGCCGGTGCGCGAGTAGATCGCGCTGTTGACGCCGACCAGATGGCCGGCCGCGTCGACCAGCGCGCCGCCCGAGTTGCCGGGGTTGATGGCCGCATCGGTCTGGATGAAATTCTCGAAGGTGTTGATGCCCAGATGGGTGCGGCCGAGCGCGCTGACGATGCCCGCGGTCACGGTCTGGCCGACGCCGAACGGATTGCCCACCGCCAGCACCCAGTCGCCGACATGCAGCGTGTCGTCGCGCGCAAACGTGATGGCGGGCAGATTGTCGGCGTCGATTTTAAGCACGGCCAGATCGGTTTCCGGATCGGCGCCGACCACCCGCGCCGGCAGCTTGCGGCCGTCCGCCAGCGCGACCTGGATTTCGTCGGCCGCCTCGACCACGTGCTGGTTGGTCAGGATGTAGCCACTCGGACTGACGATCACGCCCGAACCGAGGTTGGACACCTCGCGCGGCCGTCCATCCAGACGGTCGCCAAAGAAGTAGCGAAAGATCGGGTCCTGCAGTGCGGGGTGGGTCGGGGTGCGCACCTTTTGCTGGGTGAAGACGTTGACCACGGTCGGAATCACACGCGTCGCCGCGGGCGCAAACGATTCGCCGGCGGTGGGTCCGGCGCCGGCAGGCGACTGCGCCTGCTGGATGACCAAAGGCTGCTGCGCCTGCCAGCGCAGCAGGTCGGGCTTGAACAGCACCAGAATGAACAGCACACCCAATGCCACTGTGGTGGATTGAGCGAAAAGCAGCCAGAGTTTGCGCATAGTGATTAAATTCATGGACTTGGCGTGATTTCGCCAGCCGGGGATTATAGCCCAGGGCGACCAGCAATCTGTGCTATTGCAAAGACGGGCTTCCGGAGCGTGCGGCAAATTGGTTAGAATGCCGGTTTTATCGCAAAACGTTCGGGTTAGGTAAACATGAGCCAGGAAGTTGAAGGGCAAAAAGTGGACGCACGCAAACGTAAATTCCTGATTGCGGCGACCAGTGCCGTGGGCGGGGTCGCGGTCGCTGCAGTGGCCGTGCCGCTGGTGATGAGCATGATGCCCAGCGCACGTGCCAGGGCGGCCGGCGCACCGGTGGAAGTCGACATCAGCAAGGTCGAGCCGGGCATGCTGTTGACCGTGGAATGGCGCGGCAAGCCGGTGTGGATCGTCAACCGCACGCCGGAAATGCTCGCACTGCTGAGCAAACATGATGCCAAGCTGAGCGATCCCAACAGCGATATGCCGCAACAGCCCGACTACTGCAAAAATCCGACGCGTTCCATCAAGCCCGAATTTCTGGTGGCGGTCGGCATCTGCACGCACCTGGGCTGCTCGCCGACCTACCGTCGCGAGATCGGTGCCGCCGACCTCGGTGCGGACTGGTCGGGCGGCTTCTTCTGCCCCTGCCACGGTTCCACCTTCGACCTGGCCGCGCGCGTGTTCAAAGGCGTGCCGGCCCCGACCAATCTGGTGATTCCGCCTCATCAATACCTCAGCGACGCCAAGTTGCTGATCGGTGTAGACGCAAAAGGAGCTTAAATAAATGTCTGCCCTGCAAAAAATGATGGGTTGGATCGACGACCGCTTTCCGCTCACCGCAACCTACAAGGCGCACCTGTCCGAGTACTACGCGCCCAAGAACTTCAACTTCTGGTACTTCTTCGGTTCGCTGGCGCTCCTGGTGCTGGTGATCCAGATCGTTACCGGCATCTTCCTGACGATGAACTACAAGCCGGATGCGGCACTCGCCTTCATCTCGGTCGAGTACATCATGCGCGACGTCGAATGGGGCTGGCTGATCCGCTACATGCACTCCACCGGCGCCTCGATGTTCTTCGTCGTCGTCTACCTGCACATGTTCCGCGGCCTGATGTATGGGTCCTACCGCAAGCCGCGCGAGCTGATCTGGATCTTCGGCGTGCTGATCTATCTGGTGCTGATGGCCGAAGCCTTCGTCGGCTACATGCTGCCGTGGGGCCAGATGTCGTACTGGGGTGCCCAGGTGATCGTCAACCTGTTCGCCGCCGTGCCCTTCATCGGTGAAGACCTGTCGATCTGGATTCGCGGCGACTACGTGATCTCCGACGCCACACTGAACCGCTTCTTCGCCTTCCACGTCATCGCGCTGCCGCTGGTGCTGATCGCGCTGGTTGCGGTGCACCTTGTCGCGCTGCACGAAGTGGGCTCCAACAACCCTGACGGCATCGAGATCAAGAAGAAAAAGGATCCCAACACCGGCATCCCGCTCGACGGCATTCCTTTCCACCCGTACTACACGGTCAAGGACATCGTCGGCGTGATCGTCTTCCTGATGCTGTTCTCGGCGATCGTGTTTTTCGCGCCGGCGATGGGCGGCTACTTCCTGGAAGCGGCCAACTTCGTCCCGGCCGATCCGCTGAAGACGCCGGAGCATATCGCGCCGCTGTGGTACTTCACGCCGTTCTACGCGATCCTGCGCGCAGTGCCGCCGCTGTTCGGCTCGCAGTTCCCGGGCGTGGTGGCGATGGGCCTGTCGATCGTGTTCCTGTTTTTCCTGCCGTGGCTGGATCGCAGCAAGGTGAAGTCGATCCGCTACCGCGGCCCGATCTACAAGGTCGCGCTGGCCTTGTTCATCGTGTCCTTCATCGGTCTCGGCTACCTGGGTCTGCTGCCGTCCACCCCGGTGGCGACGATTTTTGCCCAGATCTTCTCGGTCATCTACTTCCTGTTTTTCCTGTTGATGCCCTGGTATACCTCGATTGATAAAACCAAACCGGAACCGGAAAGGGTGACTGGCTAAATGAAACGCTTGAAGAATTTTCTTTTCCTGCTGGCGGCAGCCCCCGTCCTGGCTTTTGCGGCGGGCCCCACGGTTCCCCTGGACAAGGCGCCGATCAATGTCTCGGACCAGGATTCCCTGCAGCGCGGCGCCCGCATGTTCGTCAACTACTGCCTCAACTGCCACAGCGCCAGCGTGATGCGCTACTCGCGGCTGCAGGACCTGGGTCTGACCGAAGAGCAGATCAAGGACAACCTGCTGTTCGCGACCGAGAAGCCGGGCGAACCGATGCATGTGGCCATGCGCCACGCCGACGGCAAGGCCTGGTTCGGTGCCACCCCGCCCGACCTGTCCGTGATCGCCCGTTCGCGCGGCGCCGACTGGCTTTACACCTACCTGCGCAGCTTCTATCGCGACGACACCCGCGCCACCGGCTGGAACAACACCGTGTTCGACAAGGTGGGCATGCCGCACGTGATGTGGGACCTGCAGGGCGAGATGGTGCCGGTCTACAAAAAGGATGGCGAGCATGAAGTCATCGAGCGCCTCGAACTGGCCAAGCCCGGCAGCGTCAGCCTGGCCGAGTACGATGCCATGGTCGGCGACCTGGTCAACTACCTGCAGTGGATGGGCGAGCCTGCCCAGAACCAGCGCAAGCAGCTTGGCGTGATTGTGCTGCTGTTCCTGGGCGTGTTCTTCGTGGTGGCCTACTACCTGAAGAAAGAATTCTGGAAAGACATTCACTGAGCCCGCTCACTGCCGTTCGCCAACAGCCGGACTGTGTCCGGCTGTTGGCGTTTTAAGCATTTAACACCGCAACACCTTAGGGAGCCCCCGCCATGATGACCCTGTATTCCGGCAGTACCTGTCCGTACAGCCACCGCTGCCGCATCGTCCTGTTTGAAAAGGACATGGACTTTGAAGTCATCGATGTAGACATGCACAACAAGCCGGAAGAAATCGCCAGCATCAGCCCCAGTGGCAAGATGCCGGTGCTGGTCGAACGCGACCTGGTTCTGACCGAATCCAACATCATCAACGAATACATCGACGAGCGCTTCCCGCATCCGCAGCTGATGCCGCCGGACCCCGTCATGCGCGCCCGCGCGCGGCTGGTGCTGTTCAACTTCGAGCACGACCTGTTCACCCACGTCAACACGCTGGAGCACAGCCTCGGCAAGGGTTCGGACAAGGCGCGCCTGGAAATCCGCGACAGCCTGTCGCAGCTCACGCCCATCCTCACCAAGCAGAAGTACCTGATGAACGATGAGTTCTCCATGCTCGACGTGGCGATCGCACCGCTCTTGTGGCGTCTTGAGCACTACAGCATCGAGCTGCCCAAGGTGGCCGCGCCGGTGCTCAAGTACCGCGAGCGCCTGTTCAGCCGTCCCGCGTTCATCAATGCGCTGACGCCTACCGAAAAAGCGCTGCGCAAATAAGCGAGTGGGGCGTGGCCGAGATTTCATCCAAGCCCTACCTGATCCGCGCGCTGTATGAATGGTGCGTGGATTCGGGCTACACGCCGCAACTCCTGGTTGCCGTCGATGGCCGCACGCGCGTGCCGGCGGGCTTCGTCAAGGACGGCAAGATCGTGCTCAACATCAGCGCCGGCGCCACGCGCAACCTGACCCTGGACAACGACTGGATCCAGTTTTCCGCACGCTTCGGCGGCGTCTCGCACGAGATTTCGGTTCCGGTGGATCGCGTTGCCGCGATCTTCGCGCGCGAAAACGGACAGGGCCTGCATTTCGAACCCGTCGGCGCACCCGACTCGCCCGAACCGACCCCGCCGCCAGCGTCGGGCGATGCGCCCGCACCGGCCAAGGGCAAGCCTTCGCTCAAGGTCGTCAAGTAGTCCACTGCTGCGCGGCATCGCTATAATGTCGCGCTTCGCCGCTTTAGCTCAGGGGTAGAGCAACCGCCTTGTAAGCGGTAGGTCGTCAGTTCGAATCCGACAAGCGGCACCAATTTCTATTATCACCATTACAAAAAAGAAACGT
>CAZUVC010000022.1:0-234 GCA_964623745.1 uncultured Thiobacillus sp.
GGTGGGAAAATCCACCACCCTGTTGACGAGCTTGTATTGGGTCACCTCCAGATCGAATTCCAGCCAGCCATCTTCGTCCTGCATGGCGGGCATCCCTCCACGCCTGGATATGCGCCAAGCTCTTTCGATTGCCTCGTGAGGCGGATGGATTCCCCGTTTCCCGTACGCGCCGAATCCGAGGGGCTGGATCACGGGGGACTGAGCCAAGACGACCTGTAGGGCGGGCACGGAAAA
>CAZUVC010000022.1:244-46431 GCA_964623745.1 uncultured Thiobacillus sp.
CCGGTATCGACAAGATGCTTATTGAGGGCGGCGCGAGCCACCGCCCCGCCGGTCGCGTTAATGAGCTCGATGACAGCCATCTCGCTGTCGCTCAGTACCTCCTCGGCTGGCACAGGTTCCCGTAGCATGAAGTCGTCCATCTGTACGATGGTCAGCCATGGAACGCGCGAAAGCATGTCGCGCATCACATGCGTTGGAAGCTCAAGAGCTGGGACTGCGCCAATGGCTGTTCTGCGGTGCGCGCGACGACTGCGGGACATCGCCTGGTGCAAGTCCTCGACATCAACCCGTCCGTTGGCAACGGCAAGCACCCGGCGCACGACATCGAGCAAGCGGTTATCCGCGGTTTCCACGCCGAACCAGAACCAGCCCTCATCCTCCGACAGCCATTCCATGCCCTCGACGGCAATCAGAGCGTTCCTCACGTCCCGTATCGATATAGCCTTGCCGGTCGCCTCGCTCACCATCCCGGTGACGTACATGAGTTGGGCCGCGCCGCAACTGCGGATCATGCGCCTGGCTGCATCCCGGACGGCAACTGCGATTTCCCGCGCCCTGCTTTCGAGAATCATGGGTTGCAGGGCGTTGCCTGCCGGCCAATACGTGCGCTCGCCGAGGTCGGCGACACTTGAACCTAGCACCTCACGGGCAAACAGGTCAGCATCAGCGAGCGACAGGTTCCCCCCAAGGATCTCCCGGTACTTCTCCTCGAAGGCGGTTATTGAAAGCGCAGCGTGGCTGGCGACAATTTCCTTCAGCTGATTCAGCCTCGGCAGGACGAAGGATGCGGTGCGTGCGCGCTCAACCATCCCCTCCGTGATCTGGCGCACCCGCTCACGGGTAAGGCCGTACTTGTCGCCAACCAATTGGAGCGTTGTCGTCTCCGGGCCGGAAACCCCATAGCGGTCTGCAAACATGGCGGATCGCCGTTTCTCCGACTCAGTCAGCTTCGCAGAATCAGCTTGGCGCAGGGTTGGTTGCTTCCGGGTCAGCCAGTTGCCGACAGCCTCAATCTCTTGAGTTACGGATGCCCACGCATGGGCAGTCAGATCAAGGACTGGCGGGTGGATCTCGGGTGTTTCCATGTCGGGCGTGCGCAGCCACCCCCGCGGTACGAGAAGCAGATCCTCCCAGGTTTCGTCGATGCCCTCGCTGCGTTTCCGTGGCAGTTTTTTGTGCCATTTGCGGAGTGTCCCGCAGTCGATCCCGATCGATTCGGCGACGAATGGGGATTTCAGGCCCAGTTCGCCCATGCGGGCCTCTGCGCGCATACCCAAGGCTTCGTAGTCCAAGTGGTCATCGGGGTCGGGGGCGGGCTCCTCCTCCGGCTCCACGCCCGACTCAAAGGGAACGGGGCGGTCGAAGATACGGGCAAGCGCGGCGCTGTATTTGCGCTGGGGAAGCGGCCCGAAAATGGTCTCCCATTGGCGATATCGCTGCGGTGTGACCCTCAGCTTGGCCGCGATTTGAGAAATCGACAACTCGGCCGCTTCGCGCAGCGTCTTGAGCGCGGCTGCGTCCTCCTGGTACTTGTTCTTGTCCTTGTGCATGCCGAAAAATCCTACCCGCCTTTCTTTGTGCATGCAAAAACCCAACCTCTCCGTCAACCGACCTTCTGCACGTTGGGCTTGGGGTTCCCTCCGCCGTCCGGCGGTCGGTTACCTCAAACGTTGACTGTCTGCTTCGGGCCGCAAAACAGATCTTGATGATCACCGTCCCGGCCATCCGTTCCTGGCCGTATCCGGCCATCCCCTAATTCAATTCAACGATACCGCCCAAAATGATTCACGCTTTCGGCTGCGCGCCGCCAGCCGGCGCATTCAGCCGGCGCGACCAGTCCTCGACTTGCCCGGATTGCAGGCGCTGTTCGGCCAGGTGTCGCCAGGAGGGGGGCAGCACGGCAAGCGCGGCGATGGCATGGAGGGCGTCGGCGTTCATGCGGTCGACATACAGATGGTGCAGCAGCCGGGCCAGAGGCCAGTCCGGATGCGGGCGGTCGATCAGGTGAAGTTCGTCTCCGGGCGTGACGACGCCCGGCTCCAGCACGCGGTAGTACCAGCCGGTGCGGGCGCTGGCCTGGACGCGCCGTGGCATGTCCGGGAGGCCGAAGCGCACGCCGAGTTTCCAGCAGGGCTGGCGGGCCTGGGCGACCTGGATGCGCGCGGTGCCCAGACTGAACTGGTCGCCGACGCAGACGTTCTGCTCAGTGAGGCCGGTGGTGGAAATGTTCTCGCCGAACCCGCCGGCGCGGAAGCGTTCCGCCAGGGCGGGAAGCTCGCGGCACCAGGCCGCGTAATGCTCGAACGGGAAATGGTGCACGGCCTTGTCCGGCCCGCCATGGCGGTGGGGATCGCCTTGCTCGTCGCCGAGAAAACCTGTCACGGACAGCCGCAGGGGCGTGGCGACACCATGCTTGTCGATGGCGCTGGGTTCTCCGTTCGGCCCGAAGGCGCGTGCCTGGCCGATCAGAAGGTGTACGGCGGCGTTCGGTAATGCTTGGTCCATACGCGAATCATCCCGTTTTTCCAGGCTGCCATCCAGCGTTGCGCCGCGCGCGCCAGCGGGCAGGCAGCTGGCGCCGCAAGAAGCCGGGGTCGAGGGCATCGAACTAACCGGGTAAAGTAGCGGCTCCGAATCTTTCCGGTGTCATTCGTGCGGCGCGTGGATGCAATTTCATCTTTCAAGCCATGAGCGGTGTGATGCCTTGCACCGGTCAGGTCAGTTACTACTCAAAGGATCAGAATGAAACGCGTGGATGATTTCCGCCTGTGCTTTGGCAAGCAGGAACTGGTTCCGATCGTCATCGGCGGCATGGGGGTGGACATCTCGACCGCCGAACTGGCGCTCGAAGTGGCGCGCCTCGGAGGCATCGGCCATATCTCCGACGCCATGGTGCAGACCGTGTCCGACACCCGCTTCGACACCAAATTCGTCAGCCAGAAGCTGAAGCAGTACAAAGCCAACGTCGCCAGCAGCGACAAGTCCAACGTGCATTTCAACCTTGCGGTGCTCGAAGAGGCCACGCGCAACCACGTGGGCCAGGCGATGGAGGCCAAGCGCGGCGACGGGCTGATCTTCATCAACTGCATGGAGAAGCTCACGATGAACGCGCCGCGCGAGACGCTGCGCATGCGCCTGACCGCTGCGCTCGACGCCGGCATCGACGGCATCACGCTTTCCGCCGGCCTGCACCTCGGCTCGTTCGCGCTGATCGAGGACCATCCGCGCTTCCGCGACGCCAAGCTCGGCATCATCGTCTCCTCGCCACGTGCGCTGGCGATGTTCCTGCGCAAGAACGTGCGGCTGCAGCGCCTGCCGGACTACATCGTGGTGGAAGGCCCGCTCGCAGGGGGCCACCTCGGCTTCGGCATCGAGGATTGGGCGAAGCACGACCTGCGCACGCTCGTCGACGAAGTGCTGGCTTTCCTGAAAGCCGAGCATCTCGACATCCCGGTGATCGCCGCCGGCGGCATTTTCACCGGCAGCGATGCCACCGCCTTCCTCGAACAGGGCGCGGCCGCCGTACAGGTGGCCACGCGCTTCACCGTCACCCAGGAGTGCGGTCTGCCGGACAAGGTCAAGCAGGAGTACTTCAAGGCCAGCGAGGACGATATCGAGGTCAACACCATCTCGCCCACCGGCTATCCGATGCGCATGCTCAAGGGCAGCCCCGGCATCGGCGACGGCATCCGTCCCAACTGCGAGGCCTACGGCTACCTGCTCGACGCCAAGGGCAACTGCGCCTACATCGACGCCTACAACCGCGAAGTGGAACTGCACCCGACCGCGAAGAAGCTTTCGGTCAAGGACAAGACCTGCCTGTGCACCCACATGCGCAACTTCGATATCTGGACCTGCGGCCAGACCGCATGGCGTCTCAAGGACACCACCCGGCGCCTGCCGGACGGCAGCTATCAGGTGCTCAGCGCGGAGCATGTATTCCGCGATTACCAGTTCAGTACCGAGCAGAACATCGCGCGGCCAGACTGAACGGCGATTCTCCAGCGGCAGCGGATTGCGCTGTCGGCGTTCCGATCAGGGCAGCAAGTCAGCCAGGGTGTAGCAATCCATCGACCGCGTCGGCGTCATGGCTGTGCCTCTTCATGGCGTGGCCCGCCCGCGACCCCTGGCGGCTGCCGCGCCGTTCCAGTTCATCGGCGATGCCGTTCAGGATGTCCCATTTCTTGGCGCACCACGCAGGCGCCAGCAGGATGTCGGGTGAAGCGGTGCCGGTGACGCGGTGGTACACCACGTCCCACGGCGTGCGCTCGATCAGGTCGACGGCGATGCGCACGTAATCGGCCTCGGCCAGCGGGGCATAGTCGCCGCGCTTCCATTCGATGGCAAGACGGGTGTGCTTCACCACGTGCAGCGGATGCAGCTTCAGGCCATCGACGCCGACCTCGAGCACGCGGTCGAGACTGGCGTGGCTGTGCGAGGCGTCCTCGCCCGGCAGGCCGACGATCAGGTGGCAGCACACCGGGATGCCGCGCGCCCGCGCAGCGCGGGTGGCGGTTTCGTATTCGGCGAAGCCGTGGCCGCGGTTGACGCGGGCGAGCGTGGCATCAAAGGACGACTGCAGGCCCAGCTCCAGCCAGACTTCGTGGCCGCGGTCGCGGTATTCCGCCAGCAGGTCGAGCACCGGCGGCGGCACGCAGTCAGGCCGGGTGCCGATCGACAGCCCGATCACGTCGGGCGCTCGCAGCGCGGCGTCGTACAGCGTGCGCAGTTCGTCCACGTGGGCATAGGTGTTGGTATAGGCCTGGAAATAGGCGATGAAGCGGCGCGCGCCGGTGCCGTGTGCGATGCGTCCGCGTGCGCGGTCGAACTGTGCGGCCAGCGGAACCGGGTCGCGTGCGCCGGGGGAAAAGGACTTGTTGTTGCAGAAGGTGCAGCCGCCGATGCCTTTGCTGCCGTCGCGGTTGGGGCAGGTGAAGCCGGCGTCGAGCGCGATCTTGTGAACCCGCTCGCCGTGCCGTTCCAGCATGGCGTGGCCGAAGGTGTGGACGCGTTCCGACAGGCGGGACATTCAACCGGGTTTGCCGTCGACCCGTGGACGCAGCAGGATGGGCGTGTAGATCGCGGCGAACAGGCCGAACGCGACGACCCACAGCACGCCGGCGATGACCATGCCGGACGCGTACAGGCCGGGGAAAAGCAAGGGCTGCGCGACGCGGATCAGCGCGGCGAGGTTGACCGCGACGAAGGCCCAGGTCATCAGCGGCGCCGACTCCAGCATGCGGCCGCTGTGGCCAAGCGAGACGCGCGCCATCATGCCCAGGGTCAGCACGCCAATGCCGCCGGCGGTGAAGGCATGCAGCGCGCTGCCGGCCGCAGCCCCCATGCTGGCGGCTGACAGGGCGAGCAGCGCGAAGCCGACGGCAATCCAGGCGTAGCCCAGGTGCAGGATCCACAACAGCGGCACCGACCAGTATTTGTTCGTGTACCAGCCCGCCAGGCGGACCGCATGCACGACCGCGGCCAGCGCCGCGAGCAGCGCGGTGACGATCGAGAACGGCGCGATCAGCGCGGCGATCAGCGCGGCGAGGGTGGACACCGGCACCAGGATTTCGATGGTTTTCCAGCGCCGCGCGCGGGTGCGCAGCTTGTTGTCGGTGAAGCTGGGGATCACCCGGCCGCCCATCACGGTCATCATCATGACGATGACGTAGGTCGCCAGATGCAGGCCCAGGCTGCCGCCGGCTGCGATCCACCCGAGCGATCCCGCATGCACCAGCGCATTGGCCGCGGCCAGCACCAGCAGCATGATGGGGAAGGGATAGTTGTGCAGTTGTTTCGCCCGGAGGACAGGCAACGCGAGTGCGATGGCCAGCACCGGCAGGAAGGCGAAGTCGATGGCCGCGATCATCAGCGGCGGCAGCAGCGGAAACAGGAACACCAGCCGCCCCGCCAGCCACAGCAGGAACAGCGCGGCCAGCGGCGGGCCGGACGGGGTGGGGATGCCGGTCCAGTTCTGCGCCGCGGTGAGCAGGAAGCCTGCGATCACGGCGATTGCAAAGCCGAACAGCATTTCGTGGCCGTGCCAGACAAAGGGCGATAGTCCGCCGACTGACAGGCCGCCGCGCAGCACCAGCAGCCACAGCACCATCATCAGCACGGCATAGAGGCCGGCGGACAGGAAGAACGGGCGAAAGCCCAGCGCGAAGGGCACCCAGCCGGTGAGCGGCGGTCGTTGCTTCAGGTCTTCGATGGGGAGCAGGGCCATGTGTGGTTCCGTTCAGTGACTCAGCCCGTGCTCCAGGCGCGCGGGCGGCGCATGCCGGCGATCTTGCAGGCCTGTTTCACGTAGCCGTAGGGGTAGAGCTCGAACAGCTTTTTCTGGGCGTCCTTGCCGTAGCGCTCGGACAGGTGCTTGATGACGAAGCGGGCATCGGCGATGACCTGATGTTCGTCGAAGTAGTCGCGCATGAAGCGGATCGTGTACCAATGGTCGTCGCTGAGCTCGATGTTCTCTTCCCGCGCCAGAGCCTGGGCGATGTCATCGTTCCAGTTTTCGGGCTCGGTCAGATAGCCTTCCGCGTCGCGTTCGGGCATGTCGGTCGCCATGGTTTCGTTCTCCTTTCCGTGCCTGTCTCAAAGATTCATATTCTATGCATCTTTTCATGTTACCCCACGGTGATCAAGCCCCGTGCCTGATCGCGCTGCGCATCAGGTCCCGCCCGCGTGGAACTCGACCCCGGGCTGGCGCTCAGGCAGCGCTTCCACCAGCAGTTCGCGCCGCGAGATGGCCAGGGCCTCGACGCTGGCCTCGTTCAGGTAGGACTTGGCGTCGGTCACCGCGGCGGCCAGCAGTTCGGCCGCCAGCGCATCGGTCTCGCGCCCAAGCGACTTGGCGAGCGCGCGCAGTTCGATGCAGGGGTCAGGCGGCAGCCGGATTTCCAGCGGCTTGCCGGCCCCAGTCGGCGCCGCCTCGATCGGGGCGGCGGGTTCGTACAGCACCCGGCTCATCACGCTGGCGATGCCGGACGCGGCTGATGGCGCCGCCCCCGTGGGCTGCAGGCGAATCTTGTTGACGAAATACTTTTCGAAATCGACCTTGGCCTGGTGCACCCAGCGGCCCTGGCGCATCCAGTTGATGTCGCGCAGCGGCACCTGCGGTTCCGACAGATAGGTGGCGCCGGTGTTGCCCATGTCGGTCAGCCACTTGGCACGCTGCGGCACGTGGCTGGTCAGCGGTGCATCGCCGATATGGGCGAGGATATTCTGCACCGCGATTTCACCGGCTTTCGAAATCGAATACACCGAGTCGGGCGCGCCCACCGGCACCGGCGTCTTGACCACGGCCGGCTGCGCCACGCAGGCGCCCAGCGCGAACACGTTGGGGTAGTCGGGGTTGCGCAGGTATTCGTCGACCACGACCAGGCCGCGGTCGTTGACGAGCCCGCTTGCCGAACGCACCCCCGGCACCCCGCCAAAGGCCGGCCAGTACATCGCATAGGCATAGGGCAGCGTGTGGGTCTGATTGACGTTGCCGGCGGGGTTGAGCTCGACCACCTCGATGCTGTCCTTGTCGACGCGGGTCGTCAGGGCGTTGCAGATCACGCTGATCTTGGTGTCGACCAGCGCGGCCGTCACCGCGCCGCGGCTGGCGCCTTCGCCGCCGAGGCCGAGATGGCCGGGCCAGGGTTCGGGCGTCACCAGGGTGATCGCCACGCGCTCGCGGATATTGCGCCGCTTGAGGTCGGCATCGATCAGGAAGGCATATTCGTACAACGGGCCCAGCACGCTGGCGCCGGGCGCCGCGCCCACCACGATGGGGCCGGGCTTGCGCACGAATTCGCGATAGGCCGCCAGCGCTTTTTCAGCCTGGTCGAGATGGATGACCGAATGGGTGTGCTCGGCCATGCCGGGCACGTCGTCGTTCATGCCGGTGGCGCCGGTGGCGATCAGCAGCACGTCATAGAACAGCACGTCGCCGTTTTCCAGATCGACCTGGATGACATCGGGCTGAATGCGCTTGACTGCACTGTGGATGAACTTGATGCCGCGCGACTCGAGATACGGCCCGATCGGAAAGGCAATGTCGGACCGCTCGCGCCAGCCCATGGCCACCCATGGGTTGGATGGCACGAAGTTGAAATAGGGCTTGTCCGACACCACCGTTACTTCGTCGCGCGGGCCCAGTTTGGATTTCAGGGCGTAGGCCGCGGTCACGCCCGCGATGCCGGCCCCCAGGATGACAACATGCGTCATTTCAATCTCCTTCGAACGTTTGGGCTTGGCCTTCACCCCCGCACCCTGGAGGGCGAAGGGGAGGCCAGTCACCTGCAATACCTGTTCAGCCCCGCGGACGCACCAGCTGCCAGGCGCGCGTCACGTAGGTCGTTGCGGCAAATCCACTCCACACATGCACCAGCCGCGAGAACGGGAACAGCACGAACAGCGTCATGCCAAACAGCAGGTGGATTCTGTAGATGGCATCCACCCCGACGATGAATTCCGCCGCGCCGCCGCGAAAGGTCACGATGTGCTGCGCCCAGGCGCCGAGCGCCAGCATCACGCCGCCCTCCTTGTGCTGCAGCGAGTAGAAAATGGAAATCAGGCCGAGCAGCAGGGTCACCAGAATCCACAGCAGGATGAAAATGTCCATCGGCTTGCTGGTGGCGCGGATGCGCGGATCGGCCAGCCGGCGGTACAGCAGGATGACGATGCCCGCCAGGCAGATCAGGCCCGCGAGTCCGCCCGAGATGATCGCCAGCATCTGCTTGTTCGGCGTGGACAGCCCGAACGCCTCATAGACCTGGTGCGGCGTCAGCAGTCCCGCGGCATGGCCGAAGAACAGGAACAGGATGCCAATGTGGAACAGATTGCTGCCGAGGCGCAGCTGCCTGAGCCGCAGCATCTGCGACGAATCGCTCTTCCAGCTGTACTGCTCGCGGTCGAAGCGGATCAGGCTTCCCAGTAAGAAGATCGCCAGCGCGATGTAGGGGTAGATGCCAAACAGGAAATTGTGCAGATGGGACATGTCAGATCCTCCTGGAATATGGGGCGCTCAGGCGGCGGCCTGGCGGCGTGAAACCGGCATCTGCACCACCTGCGGGCCGGGCTTGAGCAGGGGTTCGATGCCGTCGGCCGTGGGGCCGAACATTTCCATCGCCTCGTCCATGTCGCGCACCGGCGGCTCGGCCAGCTCCTGCGCCGCCACCGGCGACAGCGCTTCCAGCACCTGGAAGGCGGTGGCGTAGGGGCTGCCGTTGCCGTCGAGCTTTCGGCCAATGGTGGCCAGCACGTGCACGGCATCACCCAAGAGGGCGAGCGCCTCGTCGGCCGGCAGCAGCGACAGGAATTCGAGGAACAGCGGCACGTAGTCCGGCAGCTCGCTGGACGAGGCATCGAAGTCGTACTTCCAGTACTCGTTCAGCAGGTCGATCATCGCCGAGCCGCGATCGCGCGATTCGCCGTGGATATGCTCGAACAGGTGCAGCGAATGCGAGGGGTTGCGGTCGAAGGTGGCGACGTAGTTTTCCTGCAGCGCGATCAGGCGGGTTTCATGTAGCTGGTCGAACAGTGGTGCCATGCGGGTGGCCGCATCGCCGTTGACACCGGCTTCGTCCACCAGCGCGGCATGCATTTCGGGCAGCGCCGCCAGCCAGTCGGATTCCGGATACATCAGCAGCAGTGAAATGACTTTGAAGGTTTTCATCGTGTGGCTCCTTAACCGGTCTTCTTCTTGGCGTGCAGTTGCGAAAGGTCGACCGGCACCGCATTCTTGCGGTTGCCGAACAGCGTGGTCTTGGGCGACACACCGTCCGAGCAGCCGTTGCCGAAGGTGAAGCCGCAGCTCGACTTTTCCTCGAAGGTGTTGAGCGCCTCTTCGCGGTGGCCGGACGGGATGACGAAGCGGTCCTCGTAGTTGGCGATCGCCAGGTAGCGATACATCTCGTCGGCCTGCGCAGAGGAGAGGCCCACCTGGTCGAGTGCGGCAGTGTTGGGGATGCCCTCCACCGACTTGCCGCGCATGTAGGCGCGCATCGCCAGCAGGCGGTCGAGCGCGGTGATGATCGGTTTTTCCTTGCCGCCGGTGAGCAGGTTGGCGAGGTAGGTGATCGGGATACGCAGCGACTTGGTGTCGGGGATGATGCCGTTCATGCCCATCTGGCCGGACTCGGCGGCCGACTGGATCGGGGAGAGCGGCGGCACGTACCACACCATCGGCAGCGTGCGGTATTCCGGGTGCAGCGGAAACGCAATCTTCCAGTCGATCGCCATCTTGTAGACCGGCGACGCCACCGCCGCCTCGAGCCAGGCTTCCGGGATGCCTTCGGCGCGCGCGGCGGCGATGACCTCGGGGTCCTTGGGGTCGAGGAAGATCTTCAGCTGCGCTTCGTAGAGTTCTTTCTCGTCGGTGACACTGGCGGCTTCCTCGATGCGGTCGGCGTCGTACAGGATGACCCCAAGATAGCGGATGCGGCCGACGCAGGATTCCGAGCACACGGTCGGCTGGCCGGCTTCGATGCGCGGGTAGCAGAAGATGCACTTCTCGGCCTTGCCGCTCTTCCAGTTGAAGTAGATCTTCTTGTAGGGGCAGCCGGAGACGCACATGCGCCAGCCGCGGCACTTGTCCTGGTCGACCAGCACGATGCCGTCCTCCTCGCGCTTGTAGATCGAGCCCGAAGGGCACGAGGCGACGCAGGTCGGGTTGAGGCAGTGCTCGCACAGCCTGGGCAGGTACATCAGGAAGGTGTTCTCGAAGGTCGAGTGCATTTCCTTCTGCACGTTGTCGAAGTTCTTGTCGCGGCTGCGCGAGGCGAACTCGCCGCCGAGGTCGTCTTCCCAGTTGGGGCCCCAGTGGATCTTGTCCATTTTCTCGCCGGTAATCGCCGAGATCGGGCGCGCGGTCGGCGGCGTCTCGGACAGCGGCGCCTTCTGCAGGTGCTGGTAGTCGTAGGTGAAGGGCTCGTAGTAGTCGTCGATCTCGGGCAGGTTGGGGTTGCCGAAGATGTTGGCAAGGATTTTCAGGCGGCTGCCCTGGCGCGGTTCGAGCTTGCCGTCGCCCTTGAGCTTCCAGCCGCCGTTCCACACGTCCTGGTTTTCCCACTGCTTGGGATAGCCGATGCCGGGCTTCGACTCGACGTTGTTGAACCAGGCGTATTCCATGCCTTCGCGCGAGGTCCACACGTTCTTGCAGGTGACCGAGCAGGTATGACAGCCGATGCACTTGTCGAGATTGAGAACCATCGCAATTTGCGCACGCACTTTCATGTTGTAACTCCTTGCCTGACAGGGGCGGTATGCCCCTGTGCGTTATAAAAACCCCGCACCGGAGAGAGGTGGCGCGGGTAAGAAGGGCGGGAGACACCCTTCTTGAAGCGTTTTATTTCAGCGCTCGACCAGCGGACCTTCCATCCAGTCCACCTTCTTCATCTTGCGCACGATCACGTATTCATCGCGGTTGGAACCGACCGTGCCGTAGTAGTTGAAGCCGTAGGCCAGCTGCGCATAGCCGCCGATCATGTGGGTGGGCTTGGTAATGGTGCGCGTCACCGAGTTGTGGATGCCGCCGCGGAAGCCGCTCACCTCCGCGCCCGGCACGTTGATGATCTTTTCCTGCGCGTGGTACATCAGGCACATGCCCTTCGGCACGCGCTGGCTGACCACAACACGCGCGGTCAGGGTGCCGTTGATGTTGAACACCTCGACCCAGTCGTTGTCGACCAACCCGGCTTCCTTCGCCTCGATCTCGGACACCCAGACGTGGGGGCCGCCGCGGGAGAGCGTCAGCATCCTGAGGTTGTCGGTGTAGGTGCTGTGGATGCCCCATTTCTGGTGCGGCGTGATCCAGTTCAACACCAGCTCGTGGTTGCCGTTCGGCTTCTTGCCCAACAGCGGCGCGATCGTCTTGGTATCGACCGGCGGCTTGTAGACGCACAGGCCCTCGCCGAAATCCAGCATCCACTGGTGGTCCTGGTAGAACTGTTGGCGGCCGGTCAGCGTGCGCCACGGAATCAGTTCGTGGACGTTGGTATAGCCGGCGTTGTAGGACACGTGTTCGGATTCCAGCCCGGACCAAGTGGGCGAGGAAATGATCTTCCTCGGCTGCGCGACGACATCGCGGAAGCGGATCTTGTCATCCTCGCGCGGGATCGCCAGGTGGGTATGGTCGCGTCCGGTGATCTTGGACAGCGCTTCCCACGCCTTGACTGCCACCTGACCGTTGGTTTCCGGCGCCAGCATCAGGATGACCTCGCAGGCATCGATCGCCGAGTTGATCCGCGGCAGGCCCTTGGCGACACCGTCCTCGGTCACGGTGTAGTTGAGTTCGGCCAGCTGCTTCACTTCATCTTCCGTGTTCCAGGAAATCCCCTTGCCGCCGTTGCCGATCTTGGTCAGCAAGGGGCCGAGCGCGGTGAACTTCTTGTAGGTGTCGCCGTAGTCGCGCGTCACCACCGTCATCGCCGGCATGGTCTTGCCCGGAATGGCGTCGACCTCGCCTTTCTTCCAGTCGCGCACGCCCAGGCTCTGGCCGAGCTCGGACGGGGTGTCGTGCATCAGCGGCGTCAGCACCAGGTCTTTCTGCGTGCCCAGATGCACGGCGGCAATCTCGGAGAACTTCTTCGCGATGGTCTTGTAGATGTCCCAGTCGGACTTCGATTCCCACAGCGGCTGCACCGCTTCGCTCAAGGGGTGGATGAAGGGGTGCATGTCCGAGGTGTTGAGGTCGTCCTTTTCGTACCAGGTGGACGAGGGCAGCACGATGTCGGAATACAGACACGTGGTCGACATGCGGAAGTCGAGCGTCACCAGCAGGTCGAGCTTGCCTTCGGCGCCCTTGTCATGCCACACCACTTCCTTCGGCTTGGCTTCGCCCAGTTCGCCCAGATCGGGCCCCAGCACCGCGTTCTGGGTGCCGAGCAGGTACTTGAGGAAATACTCGTGGCCCTTGCCCGACGAACCCAATAGATTCGAGCGCCAGACGAACAGATTGCGCGGGAAGTTTTTCGGATTGTCCGGATCCTCGCAGGAGAACTTCAGCGCGCCGCTCTTGATCTGCTCGACCGCATACTTGACGGGGTCGATGCCGGCCGCATCGGCCGCTTTGGTGATTTCGAGTGGATTGGTTTCCAGCTGCGGTGCCGACGGCAGCCAGCCCATGCGCTCGGAACGGACGTTGAAGTCGATCAGGCGGTAGTCGCCCAGGTTCTTGTTCGCGGTCGGCGACAGGATCTCCGCGGCGGTCAGCTTCTCGTGGCGCCACTGGCTGGTGTGGGCATAGAAGAACGAGGTGGAGTTCATCTGCCGCGACGGGCGGTGCCAGTCGAGGCCGAACGCCAGCGGCGCCCAGCCGGTCTGCGGCCGCAGTTTTTCCTGGCCGACGTAGTGCGCCCAGCCGCCGCCCGACTGGCCGATGCAGCCGCACATCATCAGCAGGTTCATGATGCCGCGGTAGATCATGTCGTTGTGGTACCAGTGGTTCAGCGCCGCGCCGAGGATGACCATTGATTTGCCGTGGGTCTTGTCGGCGTTGTCGGCGAACTCGCGCGCCACCGTGATGATGTCGGCACGCGGCACGCCGCAGTGCTTCTCGGCCCAGGCCGGGGTGTAGGGCACGTTGTCGTCGTAGCTGGTGGGAATGTTCTGCCCGCCGAGGCCGCGGTCGACGCCATAGTTGGCGAGCGTCAGGTCGTAAACGGTGGCGATCCGAACATCCTTGCCGTCGACGCTGATCACCTTGACCGGCAGGTTGCGGACGAGCAGTTCATTGTGGTCGTCGCCGCCGAAGTAGGGGAAGGCCACCTCGGCCACCTCGTCATGGCTGCCCAGCAGCGTGATCTGCGGGTTCACGTCCTTGCCCGAATAGCCATCGCGCATTTCCAGGTTCCACGCACCGGACTGGCCCCATCTGAATCCAATCGAGCCGTTGGGCGCGACCAGGTAGCCGGTGTTCTCGTCGTAGATCACCGTTTTCCACTCGGGGTTGTTGTCCTGCCCCATGTTGCCGGTGAGGTCGGACGCGCGCAGGTAGCGATCGGCGATCAGCGTGCCTTCGTACTCCTTCAGCATCACCAGCATCGGCATGTCGTTGTACTGGCGGCAATACTGGTCGAAGTATTCGCTGCGGTTCTTGACGTGGAATTCGGACAGGATGACGTGGCCCATCGCCAGCGCCAGCGCGGCGTCGGTGCCCTGGCGGGGAGCGAGCCAGATGTCGCCGAACTTGACCATCTCGCCGAAGTCGGAGGACACCGCCACCGTCTTGGTGCCCTTGTAGCGCACCTCGGTATAGAAGTGGGCGTCCGGGGTGCGGGTCTGCGGCACGTTGGAGCCCCACACCATCAGGTAGGTCGAGTTGTACCAGTCGGCCGATTCCGGCACGTCGGTCTGCTCGCCCCACACCTGGGGTGAGGAGGGCGGCAGGTCGCAATACCAGTCGTAGAAGGAGCCACAGACGCCGCCGATCAGGGACATGTAGCGGCTGCCTGCGGCGTAGCTGACCATCGACATCGCCGGAATCGGCGAGAAGCCGTAAATGCGGTCGGGGCCGAAGTCCTTGATGGTGGTGACGTTGGCCGCGGCGATGATCTCGGTCACTTCGTCCCACTTGGCGCGCACGAAGCCGCCCAGGCCGCGCACCGACTTGTAGCGCGTCGCTTTTTCGGGGTTCTGGCTGATCGACCGCCAGGCCTCGACCGGGTCCATGGTCTTCCGCGCGTCGCGCCACATTTCCATCAGGCGGCCGCGAATCAGTGGGTACTTCACGCGCTGCGCCGAATACACGTACCACGAGTAGCTGGCGCCGCGCGGACAGCCGCGCGGCTCGTGGTTGGG
Source organism: uncultured Thiobacillus sp. (assembly GCA_964623745.1). Taxonomy (GTDB): domain Bacteria; phylum Pseudomonadota; class Gammaproteobacteria; order Burkholderiales; family Thiobacillaceae; genus Thiobacillus. The sequence goes on from CAZUVC010000022.1 coordinate 15,032, forward strand.
CAGGTCGGGGCGGGTGCGCGGATAGTCGGTCTGCTGAATTTCCCAAGTGATCAGGCCGTTCTTGACGTAGATCTTCCAGCTGCACGAACCGGTGCAGTTCACGCCGTGGGTGGAACGCACCACCTTGTCATGCTGCCAGCGGCTGCGGTAGGCGTTTTCCCAGCTGCGATCTTCATCGCTGACGATGCCGTGACCGTTGGAATAGTCGGATACGGTCTTCTTGAAGAAGGTCAGGCGGTCGAGGAAGTGACTCATTGTTTTCTCCTAGGAATTAGGGGCTAGGATCTAGGGGCTAGGAGTTCGGGGTGGGTTGTGCGGTTTTGCCGCGCTTTTCCCTGGCCCCTCGATCCCAGCGCCCAGATCCTCAAGGATTCCGAATCTCCGAACCCTTGCGCAGATAAAACCACCAGTTCAGCACCAGGCACACGGCGTAGAAGATGGCGAATCCATACATGGCGTATTGCGGGGTGCCGGCGTTGATCTGGCCCTTGATCACTTCGGGTGCGATGAAGGAGCCGTAGGCGGCGACCGCCGAGGTCCAGCCCAGTACCGGACCGGCCTGGACGCGGTCGAAGATCACGCCGACGGTGCGGAAGGTGGAGCCGTTGCCGATGCCGGTGGCGGCGAACAGCACCACGAACACCACCAGGAACTGGGTGAAGAAGACTTCGGGCGTGGCCGACTGGTAGGCCTGCATCATGATCCAGCCGGCATAGGCCGATGCGACCACCATCACCGCTGATATGACCTGGGTGACAATGGAGCCGCCCACCTTGTCGGAAATCCAGCCGCCCACCGGGCGGATCAGCGCGCCGACGAAGGGACCGATCCAGGCGTAGGTCAGCGCCGAGGGCGCGTTGGGATTCTTGACGTGGGTCCAGGTCTGGGTAACCGCATCGAACATGTGCTGCTCGCCGAAGATGACGGTGATCGACAGCGGCAGCGCCATCGAAAAGCCGATGAAGGAACCGAAGGTGACCAGATACAGCGCGGTCATCGACCAGGTGTGCTTGTTGCTGAAGATGGCGAACTGCTTGCTGATGTTTTCCTTCATCGCGCCGATCGCGGCCACTTTCATGATCAGCAGCGTGCTGGCGATGATCAGCGGCATCGCCACCCACATGTTGAGTAAGCCGAGGCCGGTGGGGGCGGGCAGGTAGAGATAGAGGCCGACGATGGCGGGAATGAAGGCGAGGGTATAGAGCCAGGTGACCTTGATAAAGGCAAGCAGCGTGCTGCCCAGCGCAGGTGTCACCGGCAGCAGGTTGTTCATGCCGAACCAGGCGAGGATGGCCAGCGGCACCAGCGACAGCACCCAGGCGAAGCCGGCGTTCTGGATGAAGGTTTCGGTGCCGGCGGTGATCTTGCCGAGGATCCAGCCGCTGTCCTTGACCAGCGTCATCGGCTCGCCGCCGAGCGCGCCGAACACGCTGACCGTCATCACCAGCGGGATGATGATCTGCATGCTGGTGACGCCGAAGTTGCCGAGACCGGCATTGATGCCCAGCGCGGTGCCCTGCAGGCGCTTGGGGAAAAAGGTGCTGATGTTGGACATCGAGCTGGCGAAGTTGCCGCCGCCGACACCCGACCACAGCGCCATCAGCTGGAAGCTCCACAGCGGCCAGTCGGGATGCTGCAGCACGATGCCGGTGCCGATCGCGGGCGCCAGCAGCATGGCCGTGGTCAGAAAGATGACGTTGCGTCCGCCCGCCAGCCGGATAAAGAAGGACGACGGAATGCGCATGGTCGCGCCGGCCAGGCCCGAGATCGCGGTCAGCGTGAACAGTTCGTCCTTGCTGAACGGGAAGCCCAGGTTGGACATCTGCACCGTGATGATTCCCCACATCAGCCAGACGGCGAAGCCGCACAGCAGGGCCGGCACCGAAATCCACAGGTTGCGGTAGGCGATTTTCTTGCCGGTCGTTTCCCAGAAAGTGGGGTCTTCCGGGTTCCATTCCTTGATGTTGGTGGGCATGTCGCGCTCCAGGCGGGGATGATCGGGGGCTTATTTGAGGGTGCCGGCAGAGGCCGTGCGGATGACCGGCACCTTGCGCACTTCGGTCAGGTACATCCAGATCAGCGAGACCCAGGTGACGCCGTACATCAGCATGAAGATGCCGCTGTTGATGCCGGTGAGGTCGACGATGGCGCCAAACATGATCGGCAGGACGAAACCGCCGAGGCCGCCGACCAGGCCGACGATGCCGGAGATGACGCCGATGTTGTCGGGGTATTCGTCGGAGATGTACTTGAATACGCTGGCCTTGCCGAAGCCCCAGGCGATGCCGACGACGAACAGCAGCGCGGTGAACATCCAGACGATGAGGCCGATGTGCATCGACACCGGGCCCTTGGTGGTCTGCACGACCATCTCGGTCTGCGGGTAGGACAGGATGAACAGGGCGACCCACGACACCCACATCACCCACCAGGTCATCCTGTGGGCGCCGAACTTGTCGGACAGCCAGCCGCCCATCGCGCGGATGATGCCGGACGGCAGCACGAATATGGCGGCCAGCAGCGCGGCGGTCTGCATGCCGAAGCCGTATTCGGTGATGTAGTACTTGGTCATCCACAGGCTCAGCGCGACATAGCCGCCGAACACGATCGAGTAGTACTGGCACAGTTTCCAGACGTTGGGGTCCTTCAGCGCCGCGAGTTGCTCCTTGATGGTGATCCTGCTCGACACATGGTGTGCGGTATCGGTGTAGGTAAAAATCCAGAACAGGATGGCCATGATCAGCATGGCGACGGCATACACTTTCGGCACCGCCTGCCAGCCGTAGGCCACCACCAGTGCCGGCGCGATGAACTTGGTCACCGCCGCCCCGGCGTTGCCGGCGCCGAAGATGCCCATCGCAAAGCCCTGGCGCTTCTTGGGAAACCAGCGCGCAACATAGGAGATGCCGACCGAGAAGGAGCCGCCGGCCACGCCGACGAACAGCCCGAGCACGAGGAAGTGCCAGTACGCGGTGGCCATGCTGATCAGGTAGATCGGGATCACGGTCGACAGCATCAGCACGAAAAACACGATGCGGCCGCCGACCTTGTCGGTCAGCATGCCGAGCGGCAGGCGGATCAGCGAACCGGTGAGGATGGGGGTGGCGGCCAGCAGGCCGAACTGGGTTTCGTTGAGCCCGAGGTTGGTCTTGATCGGAATGCCGATAATGGAGAACATCACCCACACGGCGAAGCACGTGGTGAATGCCAGCGTGCTCAGGGACAATACGGAAATCTGCTTCTGGGTCTGGGTAGCCATGATGCGTCCTTTTCCGGTAAATCGGGACCTTCTTGTCTGAAATCTGGCTCAAGTGTATGCCCCTGAACGTAGATGAAAAGGGTACGGATTCCAGCCCAAAACCGCCCCTCTACCTCCAAATGGGTAGAGGGGGTAGTGACTTAACCATTTGTTCTGGAGCGGGATTCTTGTAACGTAGTACGGACGGACCAACCGGTTCGACCTGTTGGGGGTAGCCCTTCATAGCCGGGGGGTAGCCGAGAGGTGGCATGAAAGCTAAACGCGGATTCCTGCAGCACTCGCTGCTGCTCAAGCTGGGCGGCGCGCTGGCGCTGATCGCCAGCTTTGCCATCCTCGGCATGGCGAGCTCAGGCATCATTGCCGAATCAATCCAGGGCAGCGGCGAAGCAATCAATCTGACCGGCAGCCTGCGCATGCAGACCTACCAGATGGCCAGCCTGTCGCTGACGGCGCGGCTGTCCGACGACGGTGATGCGTCCACCCGCCTGCGTCAGGCGATCGACCGCTTCGAGACCAACCTCACCGATGCACGCATCACCGCGATGATGCCGGTGCAAACCGAGACTGCGCTGTCGCAAAGCTATGCCCGGGTGCTGAACGACTGGCAGACGCGGGTGAAACCGCGCTTCCTGGCGGAAGCGGCCGGGCTGCCCGCGCCGGCCGGAAGTCTGCCGCTGATCGACGACGTCACCCTGTTCGTCGACGACATCCATGCGCTGGTCAAGCAGATCGAAGAGGACACCGAGGCGAAAATCCGGGTGCTGCGGATGGTGCTGGGCGCCGCGCTCCTGATGACGCTGCTGGTGGGCGCGCTGACGCTGTATCTGGCGCGCAACGACCTGATCCTGCCGCTGCGCGACCTGCTGTCGTTTGCCGCCAACGTCGGCCGCGGCAACCTCGCGGTGCGCACCGAGCACACCGGCACCGACGAGCTGGGGCGGCTCGGCCAGGCCTTCAACCTGATGGCGGAAGACCTCTCCAAGCTGTATCAGAACCTGGAAACGCGGGTGGAGGAGAAAACTGCCGAACTCACCATCGCCAACCGCTCGCTCGAACTGCTGTATCACTCGATCGCGAGGCTCTACAACGGGCCGGTGGCGCCGGACACCTACGCCATCCTGCTGAACGATCTGGAAAACGTGCTGGGCGTGGGTCACGGGCTGGCCTGCCTGGTGGAAGCCGGCGAGACGCGTGCACGGGTGATCGCGAGCACGGTGCGCCCGCAGCAGGGGGATGCCGATCTGTGCGGCCTGATGAGCTGCGCCGAATGCCTGGCCCATCAGGATCTGGCGGTGCATCCGCTGCAGGACGGACGGCGCGTGCTGTCGCTGCCCCTGAAGGACACGGAGCACCACTACGGCGTGCTGCAGCTGGAAATGCCGCCGGGCAGGGAACTGGCGCAGTGGCAGGTGCAGCTGCTGGAAGCGCTGTCGCGCCACATCGGCATCGCCATCGGCACCGCGCGGCGCACTGAACAGAGCCGTCGGCTGTCGCTGCTGGAAGAGCGTGCCGCGCTGGCGCGCGATCTGCACGATTCGCTGGCACAGTCGCTCGCCTACATGAAGATCCAGGTCAGCCGCCTGAAGCCGCTGGTCGACCGCGCGGACGCCGGCGCGGAAGCGGCCGAGGTGCTGGCCGAGCTGCGCGAAGGCCTGAACAGCGCCTATCGCCAGTTGCGCGAACTGCTGACGACTTTCCGCCTGCGCATCGAAGGCGAAGGCCTGGCGGCGGCCCTGCAGTCCACGGTGGCCGAGTTTTCCAGCCGCGGCGGCATCCCGGTCACGCTCGACGTGCATCTGGCCGGCTGCACGCTCAGCCCCAACGAGGAAATCCATGCGCTGCAGATCATTCGCGAGGCGCTGTCCAATGTGCTCAACCACGCGCGGGCGCACAAGGCCGAGGTCAGGGTGACCTGCAACAGCGACGGCTCGGTGTCGGCCAGCGTCACCGACGACGGCCTCGGCATCCATCAGGCCGCCGACGCGCATCATTACGGCATGGCCATCATGGACGAGCGGGCAAAAAACCTGGGCGGCCGGCTGACAGTCGAGAACCTGCCCACGCTCGGTACCCGCGTGACCCTGCACTTCATGCCGGGCGCCCGGCACGACACCCCCATTCCGATCCACCCCATAAGCTGACCCTAGATGAACCTGACAGCCCCCCAGACTATCCTGATCGTCGACGACCACCCGCTATTCCGCAAGGGCGTGATCCAGCTGATCCAGGCCGCGCCCGAATTCCGCTTCGTCGGCGAGGCGCCCAGCGGCCGGGAGGGCATCCAGCTCGCCCGCAGTCTGCATCCGGACATGATCCTGCTGGATCTGAACATGAAGGACATGAACGGCGTCGAGGTGCTGAAGACGCTGAAGGACGACGGCCTCGATGCGCGCATCATCATGCTGACCGTGTCCGACCAGGCGGAAGACCTGATGGCCGCGCTGCAGGCCGGCGCCGACGGCTACCTGCTGAAGGATATGGAACCGGAAGAACTGATGCAGCAGCTGGTTGAGGCGGCGCACGGCAAGATCACCATCAGCGAAAGCCTGACGCAATTGCTGGTGGCCTCGCTGCGCGAGAAAAGCCGGCCCGTCAGTCTCGCCGAAGCCGCGCTGACCGAGCAGGAAAGTCGCATCCTCGATCACCTGATCGAGGGCAAGAGCAACAAGCTGATCGCCCGCGACATGGGCATCGCCGAAGGCACGGTGAAAGTCCACGTCAAGCACCTGCTGAAAAAGCTCAACCTGCGCTCGCGGGTGGAAGCCGCGGTGTGGGCCGACCGCTGCCGGCGCCAGGCCAAGGCCTGACGCCGGATTACCCGGGACGGGGCATGTCGCGCAGACCAGAAGCCGGTTAATATTCAGGCCGTTGCCGGCGATATTTCACATTCCAGTGCAACCCCGACACCGCGCAGCAGTCACATTGCCGAGTCCACTTATCCGCCCGCGATCGCACCGCCTGCGACGCAGCATTTGAACAATCCGGCCCCCGACCCATGCTGCTGAACACACACAACAAAACCGACAAGTCCGTTTTTGCCGGCTTCCGGCAGGTGCTCCACAAGGGCACGCTGATCTTCGCGCTGATCATCGTGGTGCTGTGCGTGATGATCTTCTATCAGCACCAGCGCTCGGCCGAGTCCATCCGCTCGGTGGAGCACACACGGCTGGTCGTGGCCTATATCGATTCGCTGCGCACCTATCTGCTCAACCTGGACACCGCGGTGCGCAAATATGCCGAGTCGCAGAATCCCGCCGATCTCGACCCCGACCTGATCTGCCGCCAGTCGTCGTGCCCCAGTGCCGAACATCTGATCGCGTTGATCGGCACCGACGACCCGCGCGCGGCCCAGCTGGCGCCGCTGCCGTCATTGCAATCGGCACTGGAAACCGGCTTCAGCGCGCTGCAGGAACGCGCGGCGGTGGACGGCGAGACCACGGCGCCCGAACGCGAGCTGGCAGGATTCGACAAATCCGCCATCGAGCAGATTCACCGCATCCTGATCGAGATCGGTCGCGATGAACTGCGCCAGCTCGACACCCGTGAAAAGGCGCGCATCGAGGACCAGAACTGGTCGTCGCTGCTGCTCGGCATGGCCGGCCTGTGGACCGGACTGGCGCTGCTCGGGCTGTACCGGGAAACCACGCGCCTGATCAGGGCCGGCATCCTGGCCGAGCAGACGATCCGTCAGCTCAGCCTGCGCGATCCGCTGACCGGGCTGGCCAACCGGCGCTTCCTGCTCGAACACGAAAAACACCTGTTTGCCGGCGCCCGTCGCGCGCGCACGCAGATGGCCGTGCTGGCGATCGACCTCGACGACTTCAAGGCGGTCAACGACCGGTATGGGCACGCGGCCGGCGATACGGTGCTGCTGACCTCGTCGGAGCGGATGAAGCAGCTGCTGCGCGAGTCGGATGTGATCGCGCGGCTGGGCGGCGACGAATTCGTCATTGTGCTGGGGCAGGTCGACAACGCCGCGGCGGCGCGCGAGGTGGCAAACCGTGTGGTGGAACGGCTGCGCCAACCGATCCCGCTGGAAGGCGGACACACGGCACACATCGGCGCGTCGGTGGGAATCGTCCTGTGCGACCCGGACGGGGACACGCTCGACGCGCTGATCAAGCAGGCGGACGCGGCGCTGTATACGGCGAAACGCGAGGGCAAGAACACCTACCGCGAGGTCGATACGACAGACGCGTAACACTGATCCCCGCCAGGGCAACCCGAATCCAGGTTCACACCCCGCTGCAATGCGCTATAAAGACACAGGGGCCTGAAGCCAGCCCGGTCGGACGTTGTTGCAACGCCGGGGCCGGGCAACGAGGGCAGCCATAGATATAGTGAATCGCTGTGCAGTACCCGCAAAGCCTGGGCGGTGCTCGCGCTGCAGTGCTTCACGACCCGAATCAAGGAGGAACCATGCGCATCCAGACCCTGCCCGCACTCATCGCCCTCGCCGGCATCGCCCTTCCGGCCCATGCCATGGACGATCGCCTCTATCTCGCCCCCTCGGTGAATTACACCTTTTCCGACAACGACCGTCGTGCTGACGACGGCTGGGGTCTGGGCTTTGCCCTCGGCAAGCCCATTACGCCGAACCTCAACATGGAACTGTCGCTGACGGGCAGTTCGCTCGATTTCGAGACCGGCAGCGGTGAATATGACCTCGTCGGCCTCGGCGTTGATGCGCTCTACCTGTTCAACCGCGACGCCAGGCTCACCCCCTATGGCGTGCTGGGGCTGGGCGTATTGCGCACCGACATCCCCGGTGCGGACGACACCGGGCTGATGGCCAATGCCGGTCTCGGCCTGATGACGCGTCTGAGCGACAATCTCTCGCTGCGCGGCGACGTGCGCTACCGATGGGATGGCAACGCCGCCAAGGCGTTTGGCGAGAACAGCTTCGGGGATGTGGTGGTCAGCCTCGGGCTGACGTATGCCCTTGGCCAGAAAGCCCGGCCCGCGCCCACGCCCGAGCCGGTTGCGCAGCTTGCACCGGAACCCGCACCGGCGCCTGTGCCAGCGCCCGCACCAGCGCCCGTCCCGGAGCCCGAGCCGGTTGCGCCCGCGGTCAAGACCCCGCAGGCGGCGCAGCTCGAGCAGTCCAAACCCGGCGATGTGATCGTCATTCTCGAGGGGGTCAACTTCGAGTTCGATTCTGACCGCCTGCGCCCGGATGCCATCGTCATCCTGGATGAAGCCGTGACGGTGCTGAACCGGCGCAAGGACATCAACATGGATATCGTCGGCCACACCTGCAGCATCGGCACCGAGCAATACAACCAGGGCCTGTCCGAGCGCCGCGCCCGCTCCGTGTACGATTATCTCGTCAACCATGGCATTGCCTCCGAGCGGCTGACCACCCAGGGCTACGGCGAAACGCGGCCGGCCTTCAGCAATGCCACGCGCGAGGGCCGTGCCAAGAACCGCCGCGTGGAACTGCATATCAAGTAATCGCGTCCTGCCTGCAAGCAGAAAGGCCGCACCCGGGGGTGCGGCCTTTCTGTTTTGATCACAGCGTTCACTCGCGTGCCAGATAGCGCTGGACCGCATCCTCATCCCAACTCAGGCCACACCCCGGACTCTCCGTGACGATTGTGTGGCCGTCCTCGATCTGCAACGGTTGCTGCAGGATCGGACTGGCCCAGTCCACGTATTCCAGCCAGTGACAACCGGGGGTGACTGCCAGCAGGTGGGCACTGATTTCCGGGAAAAGATGGCTGGAAAGCGGCATGCCGGCAGACTCGGCCAGCGCCGCCGCGCGCAGCCAGCCGCTGACGCCGCCGATCTTCATGGCGTCGGGCATGCCGAGGTCGGAAGCGCCCGCGGCCAGGCTCGCCGCCATCTCGCCGGGGCCCATCCAGTTTTCGCCAATCTGGATCGGAATCCGGCTCTTGCTGCGGATCACGGCGTGGCCCGCAAAATCGTCTGCCCGGGTGGGCTCCTCGATCCAGTACAGGCCTTCGTCCGCCAGCGCCGCGATGCGGGTGATGGCCTCCGCCACCGAAAGCGCCTGGTTGTAGTCGGCCATCAGCTGAATGTCGTCGCCAATCGCGCGCCTGACGGCGCGCACCACCTCGAGATCCGTCTTCAGGCCCGGATAGCCCAGCCGCACCTTGATTGCCTTGAACCCCGAATCCAGCAAGCTTTCCGCCTCGGCGGCGGCACGCGCGCTGCCGATCAGTCCCAGGCCGCAGCTGTTGTAGGCCGCGAGCCGTCGCGGCCGGCCACCCAGCAGGCTCGCCAGCGGCAGCGCCTGCGCCCGGGCGAGGGCATCCCAGGCCGCCATGTCGATCCCGGCCAGCGCCATGGCAGTGATGCCCTTCGCACCCAGCAGCCGAAACGGACGCTGCAGCGTCTGCTCGAGCTCGAGCGGCGCCACGGCCTCGCCCTCGATCAACGGCGTCAGATTCGTCAGCAGTTCGATCAGCGGCTTCAGAACCAGCGGCGTGTAGCAAAAGAGGCAGGCGTTTCCCGTCACGCCTTCCTCGGTGTGCAGGTCGATCAGCACCAGCGGCGCAATCCGGATCGTGCCGTTGCTGGTCTGCAGCGGCAGCCGCATCGGCACATTGACGGCGCGGGTGCGCAGCGCGCGCAGGGTGAGTCGGGGGCAGGGGGTCATCGAGGCGCTCCTTTCGAGGGGACGCTGCTACGCGGGACGAAACGTCGGTTCAGCAGTCGCACCGGTACGGCGACGCGCACCCGACTCGGCGAAATATAGATCGGGATCCGGCAGGCCGCTGACAATGCGGCAGTAGGGCTGAGACTGAATGTCGGTTGCGTCAGCAGATCCGCGGCAGCGGATCGTCTTCCAGTTCGTCCACCACGCGGCGGCCGCCGAGCGGGGTGTTCAGGATCACGCGCCCACCGCCGACTTCGACGTGGCCGATGACGGCGGCGTCACGACCTTCGGGCAGTGCGTGCCAGCGCTTGAGGATTTCCTGCGCCGCGAAGGGATCGGCGACGGCGACGATGCGGCCTTCGCACGCAAGGAAATACGGGTCGTATCCCAGCATGTCGCAGACCGACCCCACCTGCGGCCGTACCGGCACGGCGGCCTGGTCGAGTGCCACGCTGTGGCCGCTGGCGCGCGCGATTTCGTGGGCGACCGTGGCCAGCCCGCCGCGTGTCGGGTCGCGCATGAACTTGAGGTCGGGCAGGTCGCGGATCGCGCGCGCCAGCGGCAGCACCGAGGCGGAATCCGAGTGCAGCTCGCCGGCCAGGCCAAACTGCTCGCGCGCCAGCATCACCGCGACGCCGTGGTCGCCGACCGGGCCGGACACCAGCACCACGTCGTCCGGCGCGACGCGCCGCAGCGACAACTGTGCGCCCGCACGGCGGACGCCGATGCCAGCGACGGACAGATAGAGCCCGCCGCCTTCGCCGCGCCGCACCACCTTGGTATCGCCGGCCACCACCACCACATGGCTCTGCCGGGCCGCCCGCGCAAAGCTGGCGATGTAGCGGTCGAGCGCCGCGATTTCCAGGCCTTCCTCGATCAGCGCCGACAGGGTGAAAAAGAGTGGATCGGCCCCGGCCACGGCGAGGTCGTTGACCACGCCGTGCACCGCGAGCGAACCGATGTCGCCGCCGGGAAACGCGAGCGGCTCGACGGTAAAGCCGTCGGTGGTGACCATCAGGTCGCCGTCCACGTGCGGCAGCAGCACCGAATCGGCATCGGTGTCGAGCAGCGGATTGCCGAGGTGGCGGTCGAAAATGTCGGTAATCAGCTCGCGCATCAGGCGGCCGCCATTGCCGTGCGCGAGCAGGATGCGGGTGTCGTCCATGGTTTTATTGAAATGGCTTTATTGGGATGGTTTTATTCAAACAGAAATTCGATGACTTGCCCGAAGCTTAACCCGGCATCGTTCACTGGAAGTCGTTCCGGCAGATGAACCCGGAAACCGGCGGCCTCGAGCCGCGCGATCGCGGCTTCGGCCAGCAGGCGATTCTGGAACACGCCGCCGGTGAGGCCGACGCAATCGATTCCGGTTTGCGCGCGCAATTGCTGCGCCTGCTCGACCAGCGCCTGCGCCAGGCTGATATGGAAGCGGGCTGCGCGTTCGGATTGCGGGCGAGTGGCGTCGGCGAGCATCGGCAGCAGCAGCGCCCAGTCGCTGCGCCAGATTCCGGCGGCGTCGCGTTCGAGCGGCAACGGGACGGCGTCACCGTCGCCGGCGGCGATCGCTTCCAGCCGCATCGGCCCTTCGCCCTCGAAACTGGCGTGGGTGCACACGCCGCACAGCGCCGCCGCCGCATCGAACAGGCGGCCGACCGAGGAACTGGCCGGGCTGTTGAGCCGGGCCGACCAGGCCTGATGCAGCGCGTCCGGGGCGTAGGGAGCAGGCTGGCCGGTTTCCCACAGCAGTGCCGCCGCTGCCCGCCAGGGCTCGCGTCCGGCCTTGTCGCCGCCGGGCAGGCGGAACGGCCTGAACGAGGCGGCGCGCTGCCAGCGGCCAGGCGTGCCGGTAAAGGCCTCGCCACCCCACAGGGTCTGATCCGCGCCGAGGCCGACGCCGTCCCAGGCGAACACGATCCACGCGTTCACCTGCGGATATTCCCACGCCAGCGCCGAGGCATGGGCAGGGTGGTGACCGATTTCGGTCAGCGGCAAGCCGCTGTCGCGGGCAAAGCGGCGATAGCCGTAGCCGGGATGACAATCCACCAGGATGCGCATGGCCTGCACCTGATACAGCTGCTGCAGGTCAGCCGCCACCTGCGCCAGCGTATCCAGGCTGCGCACGCTGTCGAGTTCGCCGATATGCGGCGAGACGACGGCGCGCGTGCCCCAGGCCAGGCACACGGTGTTTTTCATATGGCTGCCGAGGGCCAGCACCGGCGCCGGCAGCGCGGCCGGCAGCGCGAGCTCCCGCGGCGCATGGCCGCGCCCCCCCCCCAGCGGGCGCGGCACGCCGGCAATGACGCGAACCACCGGATCGTCGGCCGGCCGCACGATTGGGCGGTCGTGGTGCAGAAAAGCGTCGGCGATAGGGGCGAGCCGGGTCTGCGCCTCAGCGGTGTCGGTCAGCACCGGCTCGCCGGAGAGGTTGCCCGAGGTGGCCACCAGCGGCCCGCCGAAGTCGTTCAACAGCAAGTCGTGCAGTGGCGAGTAGGGCAACAGGCAGCCGACTTCCGCAAGGCCGGGCGCAAGCAGTTCGGAGAGTCCGGCACCGGCGCGTTTCGGCAGCAGCACGATGGGGCGTTCGGGCGCAGCGAGCCGCGTTTCGATGTCAGGCGTGGTTTCAACAAGGTCGCGCAAGGCATTGATATCGCACAGCATGATGGCCAGCGGTTTGGACGGTCTCGGCTTGCGCACGCGCAGCGCGGCCACGGCCTGATCGTTGCGGGCATCGCACATCAGGTGATACCCGCCGACGCCCTTGACCGCGACGATCTTTCCCGCGCGCAACGCGGCGACGGTGGCCGCGAGCGCGGCTTCATCCCCCTCATGCGTGACGTCATTTTCGACGAACCGCAGGTGCGGACCGCACACCGGGCATGCGATCGGCTCGGCGTGGAAGCGGCGGTCGAGTGGATTTTCGTATTCGCACCGGCAGTCCGGGCACAGCGGGAAGTCGCGCATCGCCGTGTTGGGACGGTCGTAGGGCAGGGCGGTGATCAGGGTATAGCGCGGGCCGCACTGGGTGCAGTTGATGAAGGGGTAGCGGTGGCGGCGGTTGGCCGGGTCGTTCAGTTCGGCCAGGCAGTCGGCGCAGACGAAACCGTCGGGAGGTAGATGAATCGACCCTGCATCGGCCATTTTTGACGCTGCATCATTCAGGCAGGCTTCGCTGCCCGACTGGCTTTCGAGGATGGAAAATGCTTCGGCGTATTCGGGCTCGCAGGTGGCGACGGCGAGCGGACCGGGTGCCGACAGCGGTGGCGCCTCGGCGAGCAGCGCGTCGCTGAAACGCTGCAGTTGCGTCAACTCGCCTTCGGCGTGGATTTCCACTGAACCGTCGACGTTGCGCACCCAGCCTCTGATGCCATGCAGATGCGCGAGGCGGTAGACGAAAGGCCGGAAGCCCACGCCCTGCACCCGGCCGCTGATCGAAATGTGCTGAGCGGCGCGCTCAGGCATCGACGGCTACGCGCACGCCGCCTGCCCACCAGATGCGGCAGGCGCCTTCGTCCGACACCATGCAGGGGCCAACCGGATTGCGCGGGGTGCACGCCTTGCCATAGATGCGGCACTGGTTGGGATAGATTTTCCCGAGCACCACCTGCGCGCAATCGCAGCCGGGCGGCATCTCGCCGGCGCGGCGGCGTTCAGGATCCGCATGGTCCGGATACAGCAGGCGTGCATCGTGTTTGGCGAAGGCGGGTTTCAGTGCGTAGCCCGAGTTGGGGATGATGCCGATGCCGCGCCAGTTGGCGTCGACGACGGTCAGCGTTTGATCGAGCAGGCGGCGGCCGGTCGGGTTGCCGCCGGGATGCGCGACTTCACGGTAGCAGTTGTCGAGAAAGCGCTCGCCGCTTTTGAGCTGGCGCAGCACCGAATAGAACGACGCCAGCAGCGACTCGGTGCCGAAGCCGGCGACCGCAGCGGGAATCTCGTGGCGGTCGACGACGAAGGTCCATTCTTCCGGCCCCATCACGGTGGAGACGTGACCGGGCGCGACCAGTGCGTCGAAGCCGGGGGTACCCGAGTCGAGCAGCATGGCCACCGCCGGCCAGGTCAGTCGCCCGGACAGCAGGATCGAGAGATTGTCCGGAATACCCTCCGCCAGCATCGCCGCGACCGGCGCGGTCGTCGTCTCGAAGCCGGCGGCGAAGAACACCACCGGGCGATCGGGATTGTCCTGTGCAATTTTTCGTGCATCGAGCGGGCTCGCGATCGGGCGCACGTCGGCGCCGGCCGCCTGTGCTTCGGCGAGCGAGCGCACTTCGCCCTTTTTCACATTGACCGGCACCCGCAGCATGTCGCCGAAGGCGAGCAGGATCACCTTGTCCTGCAGCGCGAGCTGGATCGCCTGGTAGACATCCTCTTCCGGACACACGCAGACCGGGCAGCCGGGGCCCGGCACCAGCTCGATCCATTTCGGCAGTGCACCGCGCAGGCCGGCGTGCGTGATCGAACGCTCGTGGCCGCCGCACACGTTCATGATCTTGATCGTGTGGTCGAACTCGAGGGCGTGGAGTTTCTCCAGCCAGGCGCGGGCTTCATCCATCACGCGGTAACGCTGTGATATTTCATGCCGTCGGACTGGATCGCCGGGCGGCGCGACTGGCCGGCGGCGACGCGTGCACGCTGCGCCGCCAATTGTTCGCGCAACCATGTGAGCCACGCATCCATGCCCAGGTCCTTGCGCGCCGACAGCTGCATCACCGGCGCCGGATTGGCCAGATTGCGCAGATGCGCTTCCGCCTTGTCGCAGTCGAAGTCGTCGAGCACGGCCAGCAGGTCGGTCTTGGTCAGCAGCATGGCGTCGGCGGCGCGGAACATCACCGGGTATTTCGCCGGCTTGTCGTCGCCTTCGGTGACCGAGAGCAGGGTGACGTTGAGGTGCTGGCCGAGGTCGAAGCTCGCCGGGCAGACCAGGTTGCCGACGTTCTCGATGAACAGAATGTCGACGCCGTCGAGGCTCATGTGATGCAGCGCGTCATGCACCAGATGGGCGTCGAGGTGGCAGGCGGTGCCGGTGACGATCTGGTGTGCCTGTACACCCTTGGCGCGGATGCGCTCGGCGTCGTTCTCGGTTTCGAGGTCGCCCTCGATCACGGCGCAGGTGAATTCGTCCTTCAGCGCGGTGAGCGTGGCCTCCAGCAGCGCGGTCTTGCCGGAGCCGGGCGAGGACATCAGGTTGATCGCAAGGATGCCGCGGCGGTCGAAGTGCTCGCGGTTGTGCGCGGCCTGGTCGTCGTTCTTTGCCAACAGGCCCTTAAGCACGGATACGGCGGTCGCGCCTTTGGGAACAGGTTTGAAGGCGAGATGCTTGTTGCCAGGGGTGAGGTTGCAGCCGCAGGTGTCACACATAGTTAGGAGTTAGGAAATAGGGGCTAGGGATCAAGGGTCAGGTGGTTTCGAGTTCGACGCTTTCGAGCAGCAGGTCGTCGCCGGAAATGACCTGGGTGTGCCAGTCGCCGCAGGCGCCGCAGACGAGATGGTTCATCGCAGCATCGGTCTCGGCACCGCAGGTCTGGCAGTGCACCTGGATCGGTGCGTGGATGAATTCGAGCGCGGCATGTTCCATCCGGCTGCCGGCCGCGGCCAGCGGAAACGCGCTGGCAAGGAGTTCGGGCACCACACCGGCAAGCGGGCCGATACGCACGCGGATCATGCAGGCCTGCGCCGCGTTGTGCTGATCAATCACGGCGTCAACCTGTTCGACCAATGCCTGGGCGACAGCCAACTCATGCACCGCTTTCCTCCAGAATCTGGTCCAGCAGTTCCCAGGTGGTGCGGGCATCCGACTCGGCGATTTTCTGGATGGCATAGCCGACGTGCACCATGACGAAGTCGCCGACCGCGGGCGGCGCGTCCTGCATCATGAACAGGCTGACGTCACGCCACACGCCCTTGGCCTGGCAACGGGCGGTAAAGCCTTCGATCGACTCGATCTGCATCGGAATGGCAAGGCACATAAGTGGCAATCAGAACGTAAACGCAATTCAGTATATGTGATTTGCGGGGCCTGCGTCCGCTCATGAATGTTACGAAATTTTTATGGATAAACAGAAGCTTGAGTGAATTCCTCAGTTGTTATTCGAATTGACCACTGGTAGATTGAGACCATGAAAATGCTCGTGCTCGGCATCGGCAACACCCTGCTCACCGACGAAGGCATCGGCATTCATGTACTGCAGGCGCTGGCGCCCGAGTTGGCAAATTGGACCGATGTCACCCTGCTCGACGGCGGCACGCTGTCGTTCACCCTGGCGGGACCGATCGAGGATGCCGATGCGTTGATCGTCGTCGATGCTGCCAATATAAAAAAACAGCCGGGTGACTGGGTGCTGCTGAAAGGGGAGGAAATGGACGCATTTCTGATGAGCAATCGCAAGGCCACGGTGCATGAGGTGGGGCTGACCGATCTGCGCGCCATCGCACTCCTGGCCGGACACTGGCCCGACAAGCGCGCGATGCTGGCGATCCAGCCCGACGTCATCGATTGGGGCGAACAGCCCACCCCGGCCGTTGCCGCCGCCATTCCCCCTGCCTGTGCGGCGATCATTGAACAACTCCAGGAATGGCAGCATGTCGCTTGACGCCATCCCCATACACGTCATCAACGCACCACCGGCCGAAGCAGGCCTGACCGGCAATGCGCCGCCGCTGCTGCGCGAGCTGGCCGAACAGGTGAAACGCCTGCTCGCCACCGGCGAAGCCTCGGCCATCGATCTTTCGGCGTTGCCGCTGACACCGGCCGATCTCGACTGGCTGCGCGAAAAACTGGGCACCGGCGAAATCAGCATTTCCCTGCAGGCCAACGGCGAATCCACGCTGAACGAGACAGCCTGCCCCGGCGTCTGGTGGGTGACGCATCACAACGAACAGGGCGCGGTCACTTCACAGTTCATCGAGGTGACATGGGTGCCTGAACTGGTGAAGGCCCATCCCCAGGATGTACAAATAGGATATGAATATCTTGAATTAATGCTTTCCGACCCCTAAGCTGAATCGGAAGCCAGGACGAATTTAGGAACGGTTTTTCAAGGCGGTGGTGTTTCACGTTTAGGAGACAAGCATCATGCAGGGTCCGTTGATCGACACACTTGCGCGGCAGGGCATCACCCGCCGAACTTTCCTCAAATACTGCACGACGCTGGCCTCGATGATGGCGCTGCCACCCGCGGCCGGGCTTGCCATGGCCCAGGCGATGGCTGCAGCGCGACGTCCCTCGGTGATCTGGCTACCGTTTCAGGAATGTACCGGCTGCACCGAGTCGATTACCCGATCGCACTCGCCCACGCTGGAAGGCATGATTTTCGACATGATCTCGCTCGACTATCAGGAGACGCTGATGGCCGCAGCCGGGCATCAGGCCGAGGAAGCCTTGCAAGCCGCGATGAAGGACAACCACGGCAAGTATCTGCTGATCGTCGACGGCTCGATTCCGCTCGACATGGACGGTGCCTATTCCTGCATCGGCGGCCGCTCCAACGTGGAGATCCTGAAGGAAGCCGCAGCGGGCGCGGCGGCCATCGTGGCGATGGGTTCCTGTGCTGCCTTCGGCGGCATCCCGAAAGCCAACCCCAACCCCACCGGCGCGGTGTCGGTGTCCGACATCATCAAGGACAAGCCCATCGTCAACATCCCCGGATGCCCGCCGATCCCGGTGGTGATGACCGGCGTGCTGGCGCACTACCTCACCTTCGGCAGCCTGCCGGAACTCGACGACAAGGGCCGGCCGAAAGCCTTCTTCGGCGAAACCATCCACGACCGCTGCTACCGTCGCCCGTTCTACGACCAGGGCAAGTTCGCCAAGACCTTCGACGATGAAGGCGCACGGATGGGCTGGTGCCTGTTCGAACTTGGCTGCAAGGGCCCGGTGACCTACAACGCCTGCGCCACGGTGAAGTGGAACGGCGGCACCTCGTGGCCGGTGGAATCCGGGCACGGCTGTCTGGGCTGTTCCGAGCCGGATTTCTGGGATGCCGGTGGCTTCTACAAGGCGCTGTCGGTGCCAGCCGATCCGCTCAAGATCGGCGCCGCTGCGGCCGTGGTGGGCGCGGGGGCAGGCGTCGCGGTGAGCTTCGCCAACCGTGCCAAGAAGGGCGCCGCCAAGTCGTCGCACGAGACCACCACCCTGGCCGATCTGGAGAAATAACATGAATGAACTGCAATTTTTGACCTGGGTTCGGGGGCCGGGCCTCGACATCGCGGTGGGGATTTTCCTGCTGGGCGTGGTGTGGCGCCTGTTCGAAATCTATACATTGGGCCGCAAGAAGGACCTGGCCGCGCCACGCCATGCTGCCGGCGCATCGGGCCTACATACCGTGTTCCGGCGTTCGATCCCCCCGCCCGGTGGGGTCAAGCGCTCGCCGGTGAGCTACATCGGCGGCTACATTTTCCACATCGGGCTGGCGATCGTCGTGTTCGGGTTCGCGCCGCATATCCTGCTGGTCAAGAATCTGACCGGTCTGTCCTGGCCCGGTCTGCCCTCGCAGTTCATCGACCTGGCCGCAGTGATCACGATGGCGGCGATGGTGGTGGTGCTGGTCGACCGCATCAACAAGCCGGTCAAGCGCTTTCTTAGCACCTTCGGAGACTGGTTCGCCTGGACGGTGACCTTCCTGCCGGTGCTGACCGGCTGGCTGGCGGTGCAGCATCTGCTGCTGCCTTACACCACGATGCTGGCGCTGCACATCCTGTCGGTG
This sequence comes from uncultured Thiobacillus sp., assembly GCA_964623745.1. GTDB lineage: Bacteria > Pseudomonadota > Gammaproteobacteria > Burkholderiales > Thiobacillaceae > Thiobacillus. Next base: position 33,612 of record CAZUVC010000022.1, read on the forward strand.
GAAATCCTGCTCATCGTGCTGCCGTTCACCAAGCTGTTCCACGCCTTCACGCTGTTCGGCTCGCGCTGGTACAACGGCAAGGTCAATGGGCAGAGGGGGGTACCCGTATGAACAGGCACCAGGTGTTCCTCACATTCAGGGAGAACGCACAATGAGCGCTTCACTGGAAAAAGGCATCAACGCGCTGAAGGAAGTCATCGACGCCCCCATTGCCAGCTATTTCAACAGCTGCGTGCATTGCGGCCTGTGCGCCGATGCCTGCCTGTTCTACACAGAAACCGGCGATCCCAAGTACACGCCAATCCACAAGCTGGAGCCCTTGCGCCGCGTCTACGAGCAGGAATACACCCTGCTCGGGCGGCTGAAAAAAGTGGTCGGTCTGTCCAAACCGGTGACCGACGACGAACTCGACCAGTGGCAGTCGCTGGTGTACGACAGCTGCACCATGTGCGGACGCTGCTCGATGGTCTGTCCGGTGGGCAATGACATCGTCTACATGGTGCGCAAGTTCCGCGAGGGCATGGCAGCGTCCGGCCACGTTCCCGATGGCATCAAGGGCGCCACCAAGCGCACGGTCGAGATCGGCGGCCCGATGGGGCTGAAGTGGCCGGCGGTCGCCAACGTGATCAGAAAGGCAGAGGAGGCCACCGGCCTTGCGATCCCGGTCGACAAGGAGGGCGCCGACTATCTGGTGCTGTTGTCGTCGATGGAAATCGTCAACTTCCCGGAATACCTCGAGGCACTGGCAAAAATCTTCAGCAAGGCGGGCATCAGCTTCACGCTCGCCTCGGACGCCTTCGAGGCGACGAACGCCGGCATCCAGATCGGCAACTCGGACATAGCGAAAGTGATCGTCTCGCGCATCGTCGATGCCGCCGAGAAACTGAAGGTGAAGAACGTGCTGTCGCCCGAATGCGGCCACGCCTACATGGCGATCCGCTGGGAGGGTCCCAACCTGATCGGCCGGCCCTTCACATTCAATGTCGTGCACGTGCTGGAACTGCTCGACGAACTGCGCCAGAAGGGCGTGCTGAAGGTGAAGGACAAGTTCAAGGAGCCGCTGATCCTGCACGACCCCTGCCAGATCGTGCGCCGCGGCGGCGTGCTGAACGCGCCCGAGCCGCTGATCCAGCAGGTTGCGGAAAACTACATCCCGATCGTCGACAAGCAGAAATGGAACTGGTGTTGCGGCGGCGGCGGCGGGGCATCGGCGATCCACACCGACGAAGCGGAAGCCCTGCGCGCCAAGGTCTTCGGCATCAAGAAGCGGCAGATCGAGGAAGCGGGGGTGAAGACCGTGGTGACCTTCTGTGCCAACTGCCGCATCGTGATGGAAGAAGCGATCGACCACTACGAAATGGATACCAAGCTGCTCGGGCTGACCGAGCTCCTGGCGGAACACCTGGAGGATTGAACCCATGACCACCGCACAACGCATCGTCGTCGACCCCATTACCCGCATCGAGGGCCATCTGCGCATCGAGGCGGAAACCGATGCCGACGGCAAGATCACGCGTGCCTATTCCGCCGGCACCATGGTGCGCGGCATCGAGATCATTCTTCGGGGCCGCGACCCGCGCGACGCCTGGGCGTTTGCACAAAGGATTTGCGGCGTCTGCACCCTGGTGCACGGCATCGCATCGGTGCGCTCGGTGGAGGACGCGCTGCATCGCGCCATTCCCAGCTACAGCATTCCGCAGAACGCCGAGTTGATCCGCAACCTGATGATTGCAGCGCAATACGTACACGACCATGTGATGCACTTCTATCACCTGCACGCACTCGACTGGGTCGACGTGGTGTCGGCGCTGAAGGCCGATCCCAAGGCCACCTCGACGCTGGCGCAATCGATCTCCGGCTATTCGAAGTCGTCGCCGGGTTACTTTGCCGACGCGCAGAAAAAAGTGAAGACCTTCGTCGAACAGGGCCAGCTCGGCATTTTCGCCAACGCCTACTGGGGCCATCCCGCCTACAAGCTGCCGCCCGAAGCCAACCTGATGGCGGTGGCGCACTATCTCGACGCGCTCGCCTGGCAGCGCGACGTGGTCAAGCTGCATGCCATTTTCGGCGGCAAGAACCCGCACCCCAACTTCGTGGTGGGCGGCGTGCCGTCGGCCATTTCGGTGCAGACCGGGGCCGGCCCGGGCAAGGGGCCGCATTATCGCGGTGGCCAGGATGCCACCGCGCTCAACATGGTCGGCCTGCAGACGGTGCAGAACGTCATTCGCCAGATGCGCGAATTCGTCGACCAGGTCTATGTACCGGACACCTTGGCCATTGCCAGCTTCTACAAGGACTGGGCAGGGCGTGGCGAAGGTCTGGGCAACTTCATGACCTTCGGCGACCTGCCGTCGAAAGGGTTTTGGGACACCGATTCCTACCTCATTCCGCGCGGTGTCATTCTCAACCGCGACCTGTCGACCATTCATCCCATCGACCTCGACGCGGACAATGAAATCCAGGAATACGTCAGCCACTCCTGGTACAAGTACAGCCAGGGCGATGCGCAGGGCCTGCACCCGTTCCGCGGCGAGACCGAACTCAACTACACCGGGCCGAAGCCGCCTTACCAGCAACTCGACGTCGACAAGAAATACTCGTGGATGAAATCGCCGCGCTGGAAGGGCCACTCGATGGAAGTCGGCCCGCTCGCCCGCGTGCTGATGCTGTATGCCAGCGGCAACGCGCAGGCGAAGGAACTGGTCGGCCTCACGCTGAAGACGCTCGACGTACCGGTCGACGCGCTGTTCTCCACACTCGGCCGCACCGCTGCGCGCACGCTGGAATCGAAGATCCTGGCCGATGCCATGCAGGGCTGGTTCGATCAGTTGATGGCCAATATCAAGGCCGGCGATCTGCGCACCTTCAACGACCAGTACTGGGATCCGTCCACCTGGCCCAAGCACATGCAGGGCGTCGGCCTGATGGAAGCGCCGCGCGGCGGCTTGAGCCACTGGATCGTCGTCGACGACGCCAAGATCAGCAACTACCAGGCGGTGGTGCCCAGCACCTGGAACGCCGGCCCGCGCGACATGAACGGCCAGCCGGGGGCCTACGAAGCGGCACTGCAGGACAACCATGTGATGGCCGATCCGAAGCAGCCGATCGAGATCCTGCGCACCATCCATTCCTTCGATCCTTGCATTGCCTGCGCCGTGCACGTGACCGATCCGGATGGCGAGGAACTGGTGCAGGTGAAGATCAAGTAATGCCGACGATGGATCAAACCGGAGACTACGCAATGAACCTGAAAAAACATTCACGCACGTTTGCCCTGGCCGCGTTGGGCCTGTTTGCCGGCACGGCCTCCGCCCATACGGGTGATCATGCCGTCACCGGTTTCGTGAGCGGTCTGGGCCATCCGCTGCTGGGGCTCGACCATCTGTTCGCCATGGTCGCCATCGGCCTGTGGGCGGCGCAGCAGGGCGGCAGGGCGCTCTGGGCGGTGCCCGCGGCCTTTGTCGGCGCGATGCTGGTGGGCGGCGGGCTGGCCTGGTCCGGCAGCGCCCTGCCACAGGTCGAGACCGCCCTTGCGCTGTCGGTGTTGGTGCTGGGCCTCTTGATCGCCACCCGACGCCAGTGGGCCGTGCCAGCCGGCATGGCGCTCGCGGCCGGCTTCGCCGTGTTCCACGGCTACGCCCACGGGCTGGAAATGCCGCTGGCCGCGTCGCCTGCACAGTATGGCTTGGGCTTCGTGCTGGCCACGCTGGGGCTGCATGGCCTGGGCATCGTCGGCAGCGTGATCGGCCGCCGCACGGTTCAACTGGCAGGGGCGGGCATCGCGGCCACAGGCCTGGCACTGATCTTCGCCATGTAATGGACGATCAGCTGCAACGTCTGCTGGAGACCGAGGCCCGCGCGCAGGCGGTAATCGATGCCGCCAGCCGCGAGCGCCAGCGCATGATTGAGGATGCGCTCGCCGCCGTGCGTGACGCCGAGGCCCGTTTCGAAGCGGGCCGCGCCGAACTCCGGGCGCCATATCTGGACGAGGCGAAGGGGCGTGCCGAACAGGCGGTGGCCGAGCTCTCGCGCAAATACGGCGAACGCCAGCGCACCCTGCGCGACCTGGCATCGCGGCACGAAGCCGAAGCGGTGGATGCGGCCCTGGCCCTGTTGCTCGACCCCAACGCATGACCGGCCCCAAGCCCTGACAGGGAGCGCGGGGCAGGGGGTTCCCCTGGTACCCGACCCGAACACGCTGCCTGATCCCATGTCCGCCTATCTCAATACCCGCGTCAGCCTGTATGCCAGCCGCCTCTGGCCGGACACGGCGCTCGACACGCTGGTTGGCGTGGCCGATGACGCCGTGACCGATACGCTGATCCAGCGTGGACTGCCGCAACTGGCGGCGGGACCGGATCCCCAGACCGATCGACCGCAGGATTCCCGCTCGCTGGAGCAACGCATCATTGCGCAAATCCTCGACGAGACGCGGGTGCTGATCCGTCCGCTGTCAGGCACTGCGCGCGCTTTTCTGAGCTTCTGGACCGCGCGTTTCGAGATTTCCAATGTGAAAACCCTGCTGCGCAGCAAGCTGACGGGTGAACGCCCCGCCGCCGTGCTGGCCCGGCTGACGCCGATGGGGGCCTTCGGGCGACTGGACAACCCGGACCTGGCGCATGCCGAGGATGTCGGCGAACTGTTGCGTCGCCTGGAAGCGGGCCCCTACGCCGGCATCGTGCGCCATGCCCGGCGCGCTTTCGAGCAGAACCATGATCCGTTCATTCTCGATGCGGCGCTCGATCACGGCTATTACGAAGGCCTTATCCTGCGCGCCCAGCCGCTGGAAGGCTCGGTGGGCGCGCCTTTCCGCAGCCTGATGGCGAGTCTGATCGACCGCATCAACCTGGTCTGGTTGCTCCGCTACCGCTTCAACTACAAGCTGCCACCGGCACAGGTGTATTACCTGCTGGTGGGTTCGCGCTACAGCCTGTCCAGTGCGCGCTTGCGGGAACTGGCGGCACTGGACAGCCTGGACGCGGTTCTGGCTACACTGCCCGCCACCTGGCAGATTCAGTTGGCCGGTGTGACCGACATTCCCGGCGTGTTCGCCCGCATGGAACACGCCGCCGCCGAGCAGGCGCTGCGGGTGCTGCGTTCCGACGCGCCCGACATTGCCCGCGCATTTGCCTACCTGATCCTGCGCGAGCGCGACCTGCGTGCCGTCCGCGCGGTGCTGCGCGGTCGCCATCTCGGCCTGGCCGAGATCGAGATTCGACAGGCGTTGCAGCGCGCGCCTGCGGAGACAGCCTGATGCTGCGCGCCGAACCGCTCTATCGCATTCAGTTGCTGATGCTGGCGTCGGAAGCGCAGGATGCCGCGCTGGCGCTGGCCCGCTTCGGCGTGTTCAATCCGGCGCCATGCACACTGGAAGCGCTCGATGAATCACCCGCCATGGCCTATCGCGAAGCCTGGCTCGAAGCCGAAGTGCGCCTGACGAAGCTGCTGGCGCAATGCGGTGACTCCGATCCGCTGACCATTCCGGCCGATGCCGAGGCGCCGGCGCTGGCCGACCTGGAAGAATTGAACGCGTGGTTGAAAGAGGTGTGGACCGCCTGTCTGGCGTGTCACGAAAGCGATGCGCAGATCGCGGACGCGCGCAGCCGCCTCGATGCACTGGACGATACGCTCGCCAGACTGGAACGGCTGAATGTCGATCTTGCGCAACTGCTGCACGCCGACAGCCTGCTCGCGGTTCAAATCGGCAGCCTGCCGGTGAGGGGCTTCAAGCGGGTGACCGAGGCACTGTCGATGACCGGCCATCTGGTGTCACGCTTCGATCAGGTCGGCGATCAGGTGTTTGCGGTGATTGCCGGTCCGCGTACCCGCCGGGACGAAGTGCGCGGCCTGCTGGCCCAGGCGGGCTGGCACGAACTGCCGGTGCCGGACGAACTGCGCACCCATCCGCAGGCTGCGCGAACCTGGCTGGAAGCGGAGCGCACCCGACTCGAGACCCAATCCGGCGCGGCCTGCCAGGTCCGGGATGGCTTGCGCGATCGCTTCGGTCCGCGTCTGCATGAAGCGCGCCTGCGTCTCGCCCTGGCGCGTCCACTGGCGGAAGCGGCGCTGGCCGGGGTACGCGGCAAGGGTGGCCTGACCGCCTTGTCGGGCTGGGTTCCGACACGCCAGCTGAATACCTTGCGCGACACGCTGGACGAACATTTTCATGGGCGTTATTGGCTGGACGTGCGTGAACCCTCCGCCAGGGAAGTGGCCGACGTACCTTCGCTGGTGCGCTATCCGGGCTGGCTTGCCCCCTTCGTTCCGCTGGTGAAAAGTTACGGCATTCCGCGTTACGGCGAATTCGACCCGGCGCTGCCGTTCGCCTTCACCTGGCTGCTGCTGTTCGGCGCCATGTTCGGCGACATCGGGCACGGCGCGGTGATTCTGCTGCTGGCCGTTCTGTTCCACCGGCGTCTCGGGCGCATGGCCTGGGTGGGCATTGCGGCGGGCGCGGTGTCGATGCTGTTCGGCGCGTTGTACGGCAGCATCTTCGGCTACGAAAACCTCATCGAGCCGCTGTGGCTGTCGCCGCTGCACGATCCCATCCGCGTGCTGACCCTGGCCGTGGGTTTTGGCGTCGGCTTCATCACCTTCACCCTGCTGGCCAATGCCTGGAACAAGGCGGTGGCCGGCCGCGCCGCCGAAGCCCTGTTCGATTCCAGCGGGCTGGCCGGGCTGGTGTTTTATCTCGGCGCTGCCGGCGTGCTGGCCAGCCTGGCTGGCGCCGCCGATCTCGCCCGGCCTGCCGCGACGCTCGCGGGGCTGGGCCTTGCCGTGGTTGCCGCATTCAAGTGGCATGAAGCCAAAGCCGGACTGGGCGAACGCATTCTGGTGACGCTCATCGAGACGCTGGAAACCGTCATCAACCTGTTTTCCAACACACTGTCGTTCATGCGCGTGGCCGCGTTCAGCCTCAACCACGTCGCGCTGGCGCTGGCGGTATTCACCCTGGCCAGCGGGCTGGGGACGGCCGGTCACGGGCTCACCCTTGTGCTCGGCAATATCGTCATCATCGTGCTGGAAGGCGCGATCGTCGCCATCCAGGCGCTGCGCCTGATGTATTACGAGGGCTTCTCGCGCTTCTTCAGCGCAGACGGAAGGGAATTCGCGCCGCTGCAGCTGACGCCGCAGCAGGCAAAGCTTTGATGGGCATTTCTAAAAGGGAGGGAACATGAACGGGTTGATTGCACTGATGGTATTGCCGGTGGCGGCCACGCTGGGCGCGGGACTCTGGCTGGAACTGAAGCCGCGCCGCGTGCCGGTCAGCTGGCTCAAGGGCGGCATGCTCGCCAACCTTGCGCTGTTCGGCCTGGGCCTGGCCGGCGTCATGCTGCTCGGCGTGCAGGAGGTGCTGGCGGCGGAGCCGGCGGCGGCCGCGGCAGGGGAAATCAGCCTGGGGCAGGGTCTGGCGCTGCTCGGTGTCGGTTTGCCGACGGGGCTCGCCGCCATCGGCGCCGCCATTGCGCTTGGACCGATCGGCTCGTCCTCGCTCGCGGTGATCGCAGAAAAGCCGGAGATGTTCGGCCGCACCCTGATCTACATGGGGCTGGCCGAAGGGATCGCGATTTACGGTCTGGTCATGTCCATCCTGCTGCTCGGCAAGATTTGACCCGATGCCCGCCGACACCGACCTCACGCACAGCGGCGCCCGGCTGGTGGTGCTGGGCAGCGCCGGTCTCGCCGGCGGCTTCAGCCTGATCGGGGCCGAGGTGCACGCCGATGCGGATCCCGCCACGGTGGAAACGGTGCTGGAGCAGTTGGCGAACAGCGGCGACGAAGCGCTGGTGCTGCTGGAAACCCACCTCGCCCACAGTGGCGGATACTGGCTCAACCGGTTGCGCAACGAAGGCGGCCGCATCGTCATCACCGAACTGCCGCCGCTGCCTGCGCCGCACGATTACGCACCCGCGGTCGACGAAGTGGTTCGGGCGGTGCTGGGACCCGAGGCCTTGGGATAGTCGCACGATGCACGTTACACGTCGCATGCTGGATGGATTTCGCTTGAAACATGCAGCTTGAAACTTGCCACTTAAGTTTTTGATCCGGAGAGAACATGGAAGCCGATGCGCAAGTCTCCCAACTCGAACAGGCGCTGCTGCTGCAGGCCGAGACCCTGGCGCGCGAGCAATTGCAGAACGCGGAGTCGGCGCGGACACGCATCCTTGCCGAGTCGACCGACAAGCTGAAGCTGGCTGGGGAACGTGAGGTGCTGGCCGCCAAGGTCGAGGCCGAGCGTCTGGTGCGGCGCCATAGTCAGGCAGCCGAGGCGCGACTCGCCGCCGAACTCGACCGCTTGCGCTGGGCTTTGACCGAAGCCACCCTGGCTGGGGTCAAGACCGCGTTCCAGCACTTGGCGCAGGACGAAACACGCTACCTGGCACTGCTTGAAGCCTGGCTGGCCACGGCAGCACAAGCGCTGCCGCCGGGCAATCTGGTTGCGGAAGTGCGGCCCGACGATGAAAAGCGGCTGGCGCCACGGTGGACTGAAATTGCGTCACGCGCCGCCCCCGAGCGCAGCGTGGCGCTCGCCAGCCACAGCCAGCCAAGCGAAGGCGGCATCCGCGTGCGCCTCGCCGACAACCGCGCACAACTCGACCAGACCTTCGAAGCCCGACAGCTGCGTCTCGCCGACGAACTGGCGCGGGTCGCGATGGAACGCCTGTTCGCCAGCGCGCCCGATCTCGGCACCCTGATTCACGGATAACGCATGGGAAAAATTCTCGAAATCAACGGCCCCCTGGTCAAACTCGAACTGCCGCAGACAGTGATCGGTGAGCAGGTGCGGGTGGGGCGCATGGGCCTGGTCGGCGAAGTGATCGGCCGCGACGGCGACACCGCATTGGCGCAGCTTTACGAAGACACCACAGGCTTGCGTCCCGGCGAGGAGGCACACGGACTGGGCTGGCCGCTGTCGGTGGAACTCGGGCCGGGCCTGCTCGGCGCCATCTTCGACGGCGTGCAGCGCCCGCTGCAGGCGGTGTGGGAACAGAGCGGCGACCGCATCGCGCGCGGGGTCGCCGTGCCATCGCTGCCGCGCGATACGCGCTGGCACTTCGTGCCCGACGCCGCGCGTCATGCCGGCAGCGTGCTGGCGGGCGGTGACGTGCTCGGCAGCGTGCAGGAAACCGAGTCCATCCTGCATCGCATCCTGACGCCGCCGCTGATCAAGGGTGAGTTGCTGGAGCTGGCACCCGAAGGCGATTACACGCTCGAGGAAACCATCGGTCGGGTGAAGCTGGCCGACGGCCGCATCGAGAAGCTGCACCTGTTCCACCGCTGGCCGGTGCGCACCCCGCGCCCGTTCCGACAGCGCGACCACGCGGTGGCGCCGCTGATCACCGGGCAGCGCATTCTCGATACCTTCTATCCGCTGCTGAAGGGCGGCAAGGCCGCGATTCCCGGCCCGTTCGGCGCCGGCAAGACCATGCTGCAGCAGCAGATTGCGCGCTGGTGCAACGCCGAGATCGTGATTTACGTCGGCTGCGGCGAGCGCGGCAACGAGCTCACCGACGTGCTCGAATCCATGCCTTTGCTGATGGACCCGCACACCGGCCGCCCGCTGATGGAGCGCACCCTGCTGGTGGCCAACACCTCCAACATGCCGGTGGTGGCACGCGAGGCCTCGATCTACGTCGGCATCACGCTGGCCGAATATTTCCGCGATCAGGGCTACGACGTGGTGATGGTGGCCGACTCGACCAGCCGCTGGGCCGAAGCGCTGCGCGAAGTCGCCGGGCGGCTGGGGCAGATGCCGGTGGAGGAGGGGTATCCCGCCTATCTCGGCTCGCGCCTCGCTGCGTTCTACGAACGTGCCGGCCGCGTCGAAACCTTCGCCGGCGACCACGGTTCGGTCACCCTGATCGGCGCGGTGTCGCCCCCCGGCGGCGACTTCTCCGAACCGGTCACCAGCCACACGAAAGAAATCATCCAGACCTTCTGGGCGCTGTCGAAGGAGCTTGCCGACGCCCGTCACTACCCGGCGGTCGACTGGCTGGAAAGCTTCTCCGGCTACGTGAGTTCCGCTGCGAAGTGGTGGGCGCAAGCCGTTGATCCGAATTGGGAAAGCGCGCGCGCCGAGGCGCTGGACCTGCTTGCTGCATCGGAAGAGTTGCAGCGCATCGTCAACCTGGTCGGCGTCGAGGCGCTGTCCTCCGAACAACGCTGGACGCTGGAAGCGGCAGGGCTCATCAAGGAAGGCCTGCTGCAGCAGTCGGCCATCGACGAGATGGACAGCTTCGCTTCGCCGGAAAAACAGTACGCGCTGCTGGCCGCGCTGCTGGAGATATACCGGCAAGGCATGAAACTGGTGAAGCTCGGCGCGCCGGCCAGACGATTGATCCAGATGCCGCTGCTGGCGCAGGCGCGCCGCTGGAAAAGCCAGCACAGCTCGGATGATCTCGCCGCATTGAAAGCGAAGATCGCCGCCATACCGGATGCATTCGAGCCGATGCTGCAGGAATACACCCCCGCCTCCTCAGCCCCGAGGGAGGCCACGCCATGAAAAACATCGAATTCCGCACTGCCACCTCCGTCCAGGGCGGACTCGTCGTCATGGGCGGCGTGCCCGGCGTGGCTTCCGGCTCGCGGGTACAACTGCGCGACCATGCCGGTCGCCTGCGCTCGGGTCTGGTGATCCGCGCCTCCGACGATGCGGTGCTGGTGGAAGTGTTCGAGGGCACCGACGAACTCGATATCGAACGCACCTGGGTGCGCTTCCTCGACGAACCGTTCAAGCTGCCGCTGTCGCGCGACATCATGGGGCGCGTCTTCAACGGCTCCGGCATTCCGCGCGACGGCCGCCCGCCGATCATTTCAGCCGACCGTCGCGACGTCAACGGCGAGCCGCTCAACCCGGCCGCGCGCACCTACCCGCGGGAATTCATCCAGACCGGCGTTTCCGCCATCGACGGCATGAACTCGCTGACGCGCGGCCAGAAGCTGCCGATCTTCTCCGGCGGCGGCCTGCCGCACAACCGGGTGGCGGCGCAGATCGTGCGCCAGGCCAAGCTTCTGGGCGAAGAAGCCGCCGAGTTCGTGGTGGTGTTCGCCGCCTTCGGCGCCTCGCACGCCGACGCGCGCTTCTTCCAGGAAAGCTTTGAAGAGAGCGGGGTGCTCAACAAGGTGGTGATGTTCTTGAACCTCGCCGACGAGCCGGTGATCGAACGCCTGCTGACGCCGCGCGCGGCGCTCACCGCGGCCGAATACCTGGCGTTTGACCTCGACTACCATGTCCTGGTCGTGATGACCGACATGACCGCCTACGCCGAGGCCTTGAGGGAAGTCGCGGTGCTGCGTGGCGACGTGCCGGCGCGCAAGGGTTATCCCGGCTATCTCTATTCCGACCTCGCCGAAATCTACGAGCGGGCAGGGCGCATCAAGAACCGGCGCGGCTCGATCACCCTGATTCCGGTGCTGTCGATGCCGTCCGACGACATCACCCATCCGATCCCCGACCTCACCGGCTACATCACCGAAGGCCAGATCGTGCTCGGCCGCGAGCTCGCCAACCAGGGCGTGTATCCGCCGGTGACGGTGCTGCCCTCGCTGTCGCGCCTGATGAAGGACGGCGTCGGCAAGAACTTCACCCGCGAGGATCATCCCCACGTCGCCAGCCAGCTGTTCGCCAGCTACGCCAAGGCGATGGAAGTCAGGGGGCTGGCCGCCATCATCGGCGCCGAGGAATTGAGCGATGCCGACCGCCGCACCCTCGAATTTGCCGAGGCCTTCGAGCGCCGCTTCATCGGACAGGGCGAGGACGAGGACCGCAGCATCCACGAAACGCTCAACCTCGCTTGGGACCTGCTCTCGATGCTGCCGCCGGAATCGCTTATCCGGCTCTCGGAAGACGAGCTGGCGAAGTATCACAAGGGAGGTACGGCGTGAAGGGGGAAGGGTCCGCGCTGCGCGCTCAAGGGGGAAGGGGCCATGCTCCGCATGCAGCGGTGGAGAACTGCCCACCCTTCACCCTTCACCCTTCTCCCTTCACTGTTGTCATGCCATGAAAAAACGCCTGTCCGTCCCGCCCACCAAAAGCGCGTTGCTGCAGGTCGGCCGCCAGGCGCGCTTTCTGGAGCAGGGCCGGCAGATGCTGGAGAAAAAGCGCGACCTGCTGACCCGCCTGGTGTACGAACGGCTGGCGCAGTACCGCGAACTGCGCACGCAGACCCAGCGCGAACTCGCCGAGGCCTATCGCTGGCTCGGTATCGTGCAGATGCGCATGGGGGGGCAGATGCTGCATCAGGCATCGGTCGGGCTGAAGCCGGCAGTGATGCTCCGGGTGCTGGCGCGTTCCAGCGTCGGCGTCGAATACCCCAGCGTGAGCGCCGAGCCGTTGCCGCTGCAGCCGGTCGGCCTGATGTGGACCGACGTCAGCTTCGACGAGGCGCGTCTGCGTCTGCGCGATCTGACGGTGACGCTGGCGCGGCTGGGCGAAGCGGAAAACGCGCTGTGGCGCCTGCTGGCGGCCAGCCGCAAGACGCAGAAGCGCGTCAACGCCCTGAAATTCAACATCATCCCGCGCTACCGGGCGACGGTGCAGCACATCCGCGCTGCGCTGGAGGAGGATGAGCGCAATACCCTGTTCCAGATCAAGGTGCTGCGCGCGCGGCAGGGGGCTGAGTGAGCACTCGATGAACTGCGCCGCGCCGCGCTGAACCGAGCCGAGACGGCGTTACGATGAGGGCGCCACGCGCACCCACAAATCAAAAGGCCCCTGCCAGAACGGCAGGGGCCTTTTTCAGACGCTGGCAGACAGCAACAGCACTTAGCCGATGGTGGCTTCGGCGCTGTTCTTGTCGCCCTTGTTGTCGACCCAGCT